>CAJMPJ010000020.1 GCA_905215155.1 uncultured bacterium
AGCTTCCGGCATTGCTGACCGCTGCGTTCCGGTCGGGCCTGCAGCTTCCGGCATTCCTGACGATTGCGTTCCGGTCGGGCCTGTATTTTCTCCCAGGGGGCCGCCTGTCATTTGTTCCGCCTCTACTTGTTCTGTATGTATCGGTGTCTCCTCCTGATCCTTTGTTAAGGTCTGGACCGGAGATGGTTCCTTATCTTCTGTGGCTTCATTTGACTGCAAAGGAAATTCCTCTTCAATTTCACGGACCGCTTTTTTGATCTGCTCTTCCGATATTGCAGGCCGCTCCGTATCCTGCTCGGATTGGGACTTATGCTGTAATTCTACTTCAGCTGCATGGGCAACCGCGTCTTCCCATATGGTCGTATAGGAACGCCATGTATTCTTTACGTCGTGGATGGTCAGTCCGAAGCACTGATCCACAGTAATGCCGGAATGTTCAATATCACTAGCCGATACCACGGTTCTGAATTCACCTGAACCTCCCCGGATGAAAATATTTCCAAGGTATATCTCCTGCTCTCCGGCTAATAAGTACACCCCAATGTCATTGCCGCCCACATAAATCCGTTTGACACTTACCGTAATCTTGCACTGGATTCCTCTCGTCTCTATCTTGGCAAATCCGATGTTTTTTCCTTTGATTCCGCCTTCGTAGGCATAAATATATGAGATTAGTCTTCGATAGTTAGACATGCCACCACTCCTTTATAGTTATTTTATGCAAAATGCCATTGCAACTATGACATAAAAATGTTATCCTGTTGAAATAAAATAATAAAAATTTTTTCTATTTGCCGGAGGTATGAAAAAAAATGAAGCTTTATCGTGCAAAAGACTATTATGACATGAGCCGTAAAGCTGCCAACATTATCTCCGCACAGGTCATCATGAAACCAAACTGTGTTTTGGGTCTGGCAACCGGGTCCACGCCGGTGGGAATCTATCAGCAGCTGATCGAATGGTACAATAAGGGGGATTTAGACTTTTCTCAGGTGAAAACGGCGAATCTGGACGAATATAAAGGATTGCCCAAGACCAATGAACAAAGCTATTATCACTTTATGCATGAAAATCTGTTTTGTCACGTAAACATCAAAGAAAAAAACACTAATATTCCAGACGGGACCGAACCTGATGTGCAAAAAGAAGCGGCCCGATACGAAGAAACCCTGCAAAATTTGGGCGGCATTGATTTACAGCTTCTTGGATTGGGTCATAACGGGCATATCGGGTTTAATGAGCCATCAAGGGACCGGTACTCCACGTGTTCCGGCTTCCATTTTGCAGCTTCATCCGGATGTGATCCTTGTTGCAGATGAACCAGCCTTATCCAAATTCTGATAGATTTAAAATTGACTTTTTTTCAGTAAGATGCTATGATGAATCAAATTCTTTTATAAGGAGGTGAGACGATATGAAACCGATTACAATGAAATCAACATCATTATGGATAAATCTGAAGTTTATTACTGTAATTTTCTGTAATTATGGACTGTCCGTGTATAAGTGCGCCCATTTTTACGAAAAAAGCAGCGTCTCACCTCAGATTATGTCTCACATCCGGTAACTTTTTTGATGTATGACTGAAATTCTGCCCGGCCGCTGTGAATGCCGGGATTTTTTGTGCCATTTTTTCGATAACAGGCGTTCTGCGCGGACGTAACCGGATATTTGTATCCATCGACTCGCACAAAATGGAGGAATTTCATTCATGAATCCGAAAAAATTTATTCGATCCGGTTATGGCTCTCTTCCTAGGGCCATACGTTCCACAATGTTTATGTGTACAAAACAAATATTTGACGGCGGTTTTTTATGCGTTGCTGGCGGCTATTTTGTTCAGGCCGTTCAGTTTGTCATGCTGATTTTTATCTGGAAGTCTCTGGAGAAAGGCGGTGCCCTGAACCAGGGAACCTCTCTGCACCAGCTGATGACTTACACGCTGATGGCCACCATTTTCCATCAGGAATTAAATATCATCTCTTCTGCCACTTCTGCCCTGTGGGAAGGTTCTATCATCGGGCGGTTTCTTCGTCCTATGCCTGTGGAGGTGAGCTTCTTTGCAGAAACCATCGGGCGGCATTGGATTCCCAATTTTCTGTTTTTTGGGCTGCCGCTGTGGCATTTTATCTCCGCTCCTTTTCATAAACCCCTGGCCGGTTTCAGCGGCAAATGGCATTCTGGCTTTTTTAAGCCTCATTTTGGCGGCTTCTCTTGGATTTGCCATTGATTTACTTTTTGCTTCGTTTGCCATGCATTTAAAAAATGGGTGCTGGGCGGCTCTTGCGGTGCGGGAGGCCATATACGCACTGCTGTCGGGGGAAATGATTCCATTTTCTTTATTTCCAAAGGAAATCGGAACGGTATTTTCTCTGCTGCCGCTTGGTTCTGTTGCCCATGGTCCATTGACCATATACACCGGTGCTGCCGGGAATTATCAGACAATCATTGGGCTTCAGATTTTTTGGAATGTAATTTTATGGATCGCCGCGATTCATATCTTTCGTAAAAGCAAGGAAAGGATGGTTTCTTTTGGTGGATAATTTAAAAACTCTTTTCCGGCTGTATAGGCAGTACGGAAAAATGGATCTTTTATGGTTTCTTCGTGATACCCGTTACTTCTTTTTACAGCTTATCTCTGACGTGGTAAGCGGGGGCTGTACCATTGCAGGCGTTTATCTCTTATCTGCAAATTTTGGAAACTTTGCGGGAATGGGCCGGGATGACATTTTGTTTATGATGGGCTTTTCTGTGTTTACCGACGGAATTTATATGGTATTTTTTATTGGAAACAATTCCGGGATGATCAGCCGTATCATTGGGCGGGGACAGCTTGACCACGTGATGATCCAGCCGGTTCCTTTATGGACCGAGCTTTTGGCCCAGGGCTTCTGCCCATTTTCCGGCTCTCCCATGTTTTTGCTGGGGGCAGGCCTTACCTGGTACGGGGCTGCCGGGACTTCCATGGCCATAACCCCCTTATGGATGGGACTGTTTCTTTTGTATGCGGTCTGTTCCTGCCTGCTGATCGTATCGTTTCTCTATCTTTTATCCTGCATGGCCTTTTATGCACCGGCGGCTGCGGAGGAAATCTCCATGGTTGGAATGGATATGTTCTCTTCCTTAAAAACTTATCCGCTGGGCAATATCAGTCCTGCAGTCAAACGAATCTTCCTCACCATACTTCCGATCGGGCTTTGTGCCTGGTTTCCGTCCGTTTTACTTTTAAAGGCGGGAAAGGAGGGGGTGTCATCCCTAAACCTTCTGCCGGCTCTTTTTCTGCCCGCAGTAACCGCGGTTTTCTTACTGGCCGCTCTCACATTTTTTAAGAAAGGAATGAAACATTATGCAGCCTATGGTTCTCCAAGATACTCCGGCTTTGGCCATCGATAATGTAACAAAAACATACACACAGTGGCAAAGAAGCGGAAAAGCCAAAGATATTATAAAAAACATGTTCCGCCCGGACAAACGGGTGGTAACCGCACTGGATCACGTATCCCTTACCATAAACCCCGGGGAATTTGTAGCCTATGCAGGGGCAAACGGAGCGGGGAAAAGTACTACCATTAAAATTCTCTCAGGCATTCTCCTGCCTACGCAAGGAAGGGTCTCGGTGCTTGGAATGGACCCTTTGAGGGACCGTATCCCTCTCATGCGGCGGGTGGGAATCTTATTCGGACAGCGGACGGAGCTATGGTGGGACCACCCCGTTATTACCAGCTTTGAGTGGAAAAAGGAGGTCTGGAACATACCTGATGAAATATATCAGAGAAATCTTAATATGGTTACCCAACTGCTGGACCTTACCGATATCTTAAAAACATTTGCCAGGGAACTCAGCCTGGGGCAGCGGATGCGGGCGGACATTGCCATGCTCCTTTTACACGGACCGGACCTTATTTTTCTTGATGAGCCTACGTTAGGCTTGGATGTCCTTGCAAAGCAGCAGATGATACATTTTCTGAAAAAAATCAACAAAGAGCAGAAAACTACTGTAGTGGTCACCAGTCATGATATGGATGACCTGGAAGAAATGGCTCAGAGGGTGGTGCTGTTAAATAAAGGAACCATCGCCTTTGACGGGAATTTTGATGAGCTTCGGGATGCTTTAGGAGGCTTCTACCGGATCGAAATCACAACGTCCCCCAAGGAGGCTCCCCTTTCTCTTCCCGGAATGAAACTGCTGCGTTCGGAACATGGCAGCCATGAGTATGAATTTGACCGGAAAATATTTCCTATCCATAGAGTATTAGGGAATTTGTCCAAATTTCCGCAAATCCTGGATGTGGAAATTAAAAAAGCTCCCATTGAAGATGTCGTGGCAAATCTCTATTTAAGCTGGAAAGATAAATAGAGGTTGCTATTTGAAAATTTTGATGTAAAATGAATATGAAGATCGAATTATGGAGGGAATTACTATGGCTTATACTTTTACAAAAGACCTGGAGACAGGTAACCAATTAATCGACACGGAGCATCGTCAGCTCATAGATGCGGTCAACAACCTTTTAGCTGCCTGCGCAACCGGTAAGGGACGCAGCGAACTGGCAACCATAACAAAATTTCTTCAGGATTATACGGCGAAGCACTTCAGCGACGAAGAAAAGCTTCAGGTTCAAAGCAAGTACCCTGATTATGTAAACCACAGACGCTACCATGAAGATTTTAAAAAAGTGGTTGCCGAAATCTGCCGTAAGCTGGATAAGGATGGTCCAACCGTGGCACTCGTGGGTGAGGTAAATTCTACCATTGCAGGCTGGCTGATCAACCATATCAAAAAAGAAGACGTAAAGGTTGCCAACCATATAAAAAACAAAGCTTAAGTACCCGATGGGAGAAGATTCTATCTTTTCATTCCCGCCGTTTTATAATAGAATCGTCTTGTGGAACATGACATTACACGATCTGAAAGAAGGTATATGATTATGAAAGATCCAAACTGTGCATACTGCATGAAGGGAGATTTGGTTGCCAAATTCGGCTATCCGGTCTGTGAGATGGAATCAGGATTTTTATACTTATTCAAGGAGCAAAGCAAAAAAGGCAGAGTAATACTGGCCTATAAGGACCACGTAAGCGAAATGGTCGATATCAGTGATGAAGAAAGAAATGCATTTTTTGCGGATGTTTCCAAGGTTTCCAAGGCAGTTCATAAAGTGTTCCAACCGGACAAAGTCAATTACGGTGCCTACGGAGACACCGGATGCCACCTCCACATGCACATCGTTCCCAAATATAACGGCGGCGATGAATGGGGCGGTACCTTTGCCATGAATCCGGATAAGGTCTATTTTACGGATCAGGAATACGAGGAAATGGCTGCTGCCCTTCGGGAAGCATTATAGGAGGATTTAGTCATGCTAGAAGAAATCAGAATGCAGGCGCACGAAGCAGCCAGAGAGCTATTGGAGACAGCCCATTTAAAAGAGGGAAACCTGGTGGTCATCGGCTGCTCGTCCAGTGAGATTTCCAATCACCGCATCGGTTCTTATTCCAGCGGGGAAATCGGCCAGGAAGTTTTCTCAGCCATCTATGAGGTATTTCACGAAAAAGGGATCTATGTGGCTGCCCAGTGCTGCGAACATTTAAACCGCGCCCTCATTCTGGAACGGGAGGCGGCAGAGCGATACGGCTATGAGCCGGTCAACGTGGTGCCTCAGCTAAAGGCCGGCGGCTCACTGGCTACAGCGGCCTATCATACTCTGTCACAGCCGGTAGCTGTAGAATGGATAAAAGCACATGCCGGAATTGATATCGGCGATACGCTCATCGGTATGCATTTGCGTGCAGTGGCCGTTCCTGTCCGCATTAAGACCCAGTATATCGGCTCAGCTCACGTAGTGGCTGCACGTACCAGAGCCAAATTCATCGGCGGTACGCGTGCCTGTTATGATGATTCAATTGTGTGATTGTTTGAAAAGACATGATCTAAGGTAAGAATGATTGAAGTATGAAAGTTTAGGTAAAAAATAATCCTTGCAATGAAGTTGCTGTCATTGCAAGGATTATTTTTTTACTTATTCTTTTGGTTCAGAATTATTTTGTGGCATACATGAAGAACCAGTAGCCATATGGTGAATGCCAGGTACCTTTGATATCCGGATTCTGCATATAATAATCACTGGAGTATACAAGAGGAGCCACGGCTGCATCTTCCATAATCAGCTTTTCTGCCTGATGCAGCTTCTCATAGTGATCTGCCTTATCTGCAGTATCGCGGGCCTGATTGATTAAAGCATCTACTTCCGGATTGGAATACTTTCCGTCGTTGTTGCCGCTGTCTGAAGTAAACAAGGTCAGCATATTGATAGGATCATCGTAATCGTATACCCAGCCGCCCCGGCAGATCTGGAAATCGCCTGCACGGCGGGTTGGGGTAAAGGTGGACCATTCAACAATCTTAATGTCCATCTTCACGCCAAGTTTACTCCAGGCATTCTGTAAATACTCTGCTACGGGCTTATTATAGCCTGAGTCGTTGGTCATATATTCAATCACCGGGAATCCTTCCCCGTTGGGATATCCGGCTTCTGCCAGAAGATCTTTGGCTTTCTTTAAATCTTCCTCATAATTGGAGGTGTTGAAATAATCTCCGCCGTTGTTTTTGCGGGTCACGTCTTCAAAGGAAGAGCCTTCCTCTAAATCAGAGATGCCAGGTCCTACAAAGTTGGAAGCCGGTACGGCCGTTTGCATCATCAGTGTGTTGGCAATGTAATCACGGTCAACTGCAAGGCTTAATGCTTTGCGGACCTTAACATTATCAAATGGTGCCTTCTGTGTGTTAAAGATGGTATAGGATGTTGCCATACGAGGTTCTAAATGGAAATCAGGGGAATCCTTGAGTCCTGGAATCTCCTCTGTAGGTACGTCACGGATCATCTGGACTTCTCCGGTCTGATATGCGCTGTAGGCAGCGTTAGAATCTTCCATGAGAACAAACTTCAATGAGTTTAAAGTAACTTTATCTGCATTCCAGTAATTTTCATTCTTTGCAAATGTAATATGAGAACCTGGTACCCATTCGGTCAGCTTTAAGGGACCGTTGGAAATGTAGGTCTCAGGAGTTAAGGTCCACTGGTCACCTTTTGACTCGATCACATCTTTTTTTACAGGTGCCATACTCGCATGTGTGACGATTTTATCAAAATAAACGCAGGGAGAGGCCAGCTCTACCACCAATGTCTTAGGGTCTGGTGCTGACACTCCCAGTGCGTCAAGATTTCCTTTTGCTGCTTCTTCATAGCCCTTGATCATGGAAAGCATATCGGCAGAGTAAGGAGCCGCAGTCATCGGGTCTGCCAGACGCTTCCAGGAATATACAAAATCATCTGCTGTAAAGTCAGAACCATCGCTCCACTTTAAACCATCTCTTAAATGAAAGGTATAAGTAAGTCCGTCGTCACTGACATCATAGCTCTCTGCTTGTCCGGGAACAATGCTGTTCTTTTCATCAACAGTCAGCAGGGTTTCAAACGCATGCAGAATGATATTAGATGCATCAATTGCAGAGTTGAGAGCCGGATCAATGGTTTCCGGATCAGGTCCGATCTGGACCGCCAAATCAAGACCTCCGGCTGATGTGCTGCCTGCTGCCTCTGTCTTCTGGGCTGTGCCATTTTCTGTGCCTGATTTTCCGGAACCGCCGCATGCAGTCAAAACAACACCAGAAGCAAGGACAGCCGCCAATACGAGTGCCATTTTCTTCATATTATCTTCCTCCAATTTTCTTTTTCTTCGTCCGTCTTTCACAGACAACGCAAGATTTAGCATACCACAGAAAATAGGTTCTTGCAACGTGGTTTTTCCGCTCTTTTCCTTTGTTTTGTACAGTATTAGCGTGATAACGCGTGAAAGAGCCAGACGGTTCCATTGTGGAAAACGTCTGGCCCTAAAGGACACTCTGATGTTTATTTAACGATTTTTCAGGCTTGTAAAAGCGTTGCTTAAGGCCGCAAATTGTTCCAGTGTCAAAGTTTCTCCCCGCACAGAGGGAGAAAGACCAAGGCTTTCAATGGCTTCTATGATCTGTTCTTTGGAAAAATTTACTTCCTGGGAGTTGTTCAGTCCATTTTGCAGGGTTTTCCTTCTCTGGTTAAAGGAAGCCCGGATCAGCCGGAACATAAGCTCCGGTTCTTTTACTTCTACCGGCGATGTCTTATGCCTTGTGAGGCGGATGACTGCGGACCCCACTCCCGGACGGGGCATAAAGCAGTTGGGCGGGACGTTTGCCACGATGTAAGGCTCTGCATAATACTGAACCGCCAGAGACAGGGCACCGTAATCCTTGGAACCAGGCCCTACCTGCATACGGTCTGCCACTTCCTTCTGGACCATAACAGTAATGTTATCAATCGGAACCTTATTTTCAAAGAGACCCATGATAATGGGGGTGGTAATATAATAAGGAAGGTTGGCGACTACCTTAATGGGGCGTCCTTCATTGTACTGTTCGATGATCTGATTGACATCAACCTTTAAAATATCACCGTGAATCACCGTTACATTATTATAATCGGAAAGAGTTTCATTCAGAATGGGAATCAAGTTAGAATCAATTTCCACGGCAACCACATGACGGGCGCTCTCAGCCAGGTACTGGGTCATGGTTCCGATTCCCGGACCGATCTCCAGGACGCAGTCGTCCTTTGTCACCCCTGCTGCTGCAATGATTTTATCCAATACATGGGGATCTATTAAAAAATTCTGACCGAACTTTTTTTGGAATGCGAATTCATATTTTTGAATGATCTCTATCGTTTTTTGGGGATTTCCCAGTGTCGGCATGCTTGTCCTCCATTTTCTCGTTCCTGTTATTTAAGCCGGTACAATTTTTTGGCATTATGATTGGTTCTTTCAATGACTTCTTCCTCGGGGATTCCCTTAATGGCACTGATTTCCTTTATTACATAAGGAAGATTTAAAGAGGAATTTCTCGTTCCCCGGTTGGGTACCGGCGCAAGGTAAGGGCAGTCGGTTTCTAAAACCAGCTGTTCTATGGGCATATACTCCACTACTTCCTTCAGCTTTTTGGCATTCTTAAAAGTGAGCACTCCGCCGATTCCCAGATAGAACCCCATATTTAGATATTCTCTGGCCATTTCTATTCCATAGGAGAAGCAGTGGATGACTCCACCGATCTCTTCGGACTTTTCTGCTTTCATGATATCCAGCGTATCCTTTGCCGCATCACGGCTGTGAATAATCACCGGAAGTTTTACCTCTCTTGCCAGGGATAACTGACGGATAAACCAGGTCTTCTGGATCTCACGCTCCGGCTCATCCCAGTGATAATCAAGTCCGATCTCTCCGATTGCAACAATTTTTTTATGGGCTGACTGGGTTCTCAGCCAGTTTAATTTTTCTTCATTCAGTTCTCCGGTTTCATTGGGGTGGACGCCAATGGCACCGTAAACATTGGAATACTGATCCACCAGTTTCAAAGTATTTTCAGTGGTCTTTATGCTGGCACCTACATTGGTGACCGCCTCGATTCCCTGCGTAGACAGGGACGTAAGCAATTCCTCTCTGTCTTCCTCAAATGCCTCATCATCATAATGGGCGTGTGTATCAAAAATCATTGGTATCTCCTATTCATTTCATTTTCCAAACAGTTGATAGAGCAAATAGAACAAAATAAGGTGTGCGGGGTAAAATGCGTAGAAAAAGTATTTTAAGCTCTTGTCTCCTCGTTTTCCATTGTACATCCGTATGGGAAACAGGGCCAGAACTGCCGCACCAAAACAGGTAAGACTTTCAAAAATGGCTATGGCTCCCACAAAAAGGCTCTGCATCTTTTTATTTTCCCGGAAAATGTAAAACATGAGGATCATTACGATCCCAATAATATTATAATCACATTTCAGAAAAACAGACGCGCCGCACCCGGCAACAATGGCAAAGGACTGCTTGAGCGGGTCACCATAAGCATTTCTATAGGCAGATAAGACCCAAAGCCCCAGGGACAGGGTGAAAAATACATTCTGGTATTCCGGATGAAACCATTCTCCGAACATGGCCAGATCAAATGGAATTTCAGAAATCAGTGCAAAGAGAAAAAGTCTGGCACCGTATCGTTTTACATCTCTCGTATGAAGAAATCCTTCTACCAGCAGAAAACAAAAAATGGGAAATGAAATCCGTCCTATGGTGCGAAGGATCAGATCCATGATCATCCATAGGTTGGTCTGATCCATTGCCTGATGTTTCAATATTCCATTTTCAATAAAAACCACACCGATATGATCAATGAACATGGTTCCCATGGCGATGATCTTTAAGGTATTGCCGGTGATCCCTTCTCTACGGGCGCTGATTGTTTCCTCCATGGAATTCTCCTTTTCAAAATGATAGACCGGATTTGATAAATCCGGCCTACCATGATTATCTATCTCTTATCTTCTGATACTCCCTTACATCAGCAGATCTCTGCTCCTGCCGGCATTGGTTTTTCCGGAATCATAAGGGATAAGCCGCCTTGCGCATCTTCTGCACACAAAAGCATGCCTTCAGACATGACACCAGCCAGTTTTGCTGGTTTTAAGTTTACCACAACCATCACCTTTTTGCCAACCATTTCTTCCGGTGAGTAGTGAGCCTTGATTCCGCTGACGATCTGCTTTACCTGACTTCCGATCCGCACCTGGGAACAGAGAAGTTTTTTGGATTTGGGCACCGCTTCACAGGCAATGATCTCTCCTACCTGGAACTGCAGCTTTGCAAAATCCTCATACTCGATCTCCGGCTTTGGTTCGATGTCGATAACTTCAGCGGCTTCTTCCTCCGCTTCTCCGGTTTCGGCGGAAGCTTCCGCATTCATGGCCTCCACTTTTTCCATCACTTCTTTTATATCCATACGTGCAAATAAAATCTCAGGCTTGTCTGTTACCTTGCATCCGGACGGATAAAGGCCAAAAGTATCCATCTCAGACAATTCTCTCTTTGTGGTGCAAAGCTGTGCAAGGATCTTCTTTGAAGTGTCCGGCATAAAGGATTCAAGCAGGGAAGCTCCGATGGTAATGGCTTCCGTTAAGTTATAAAGAACCGTCTCCAAACGGGCTTTTTTCGTCTCATCCTTTGCAAGCGTCCAGGGAGCGGTCTCATCAATATACTTGTTGCTTCTTCTGAATATGTTAAAGATGGCGGTCATGGCATCTGCGACCCGGAGTTTCTCCATCTTCTCCTGAACTTTTTTCACTTCTTCCAGAACTACGGTCTTTAAATCATCATCAAAGGAATCGGTATCCTTTCCATCGGTGACCACGCCTCCAAAGTATTTATTGGACATGGAAATGGTACGGTTTACAAGATTACCAAGGATGTTGGCGAGATCGGAATTCATGCGCTCTACCATTAACTCCCATGAAATCACTCCGTCATTTTCAAAGGGCATCTCATGAAGCACAAAGTAACGGACCGCATCTACACCAAAGAAATCTACCAGGGTATCTGCGTAGAGAACATTTCCCTTGGACTTGCTCATCTTTCCGTCTCCCTGTAACAGCCAGGGATGACCGAACACCTGCTTTGGAAGGGGCACATCCAATGCCATAAGGAAAATAGGCCAGTAAATGGTATGGAAGCGGATGATATCTTTCCCGATCAGATGTAAGTCTGCCGGCCAGTATTTTTTAAACTGGTCCGTACTGTTGCCGTCGCAGTCATAGCCGATTCCGGTAATATAATTTGTCAAAGCGTCAAGCCATACATAGACCACATGCTTTGGATCAAAGTCCACGGGAATTCCCCAGGTAAAGGTGGTTCTGGATACACAAAGATCCTGAAGACCCGGAAGAAGAAAATTGTTCATCATCTCATTTTTCCTGGAAACCGGCTGGATAAATTCCGGATTCTCGTTGATATGCTTGATGAGACGGTCCGCATATTTGCTCATACGGAAGAAATATGCCTCCTCCCTGGCCGGTTTTACTTCACGGCCGCAGTCCGGGCATTTCCCATCCACCAGCTGGGATTCGGTGAAAAAGGATTCACATGGAGTGCAGTATAAGCCTTCATAGTATCCTTTATAAATATCTCCCTGATCGTAAAGCTTTTTAAAGATCTTCTGAACCTGTTTTTCATGGTCCTGATCGGTGGTACGCATAAATTTATCGTAAGAGGTATGCATCAAATCCCAGATATTACGGATTTCACCGGCCGCCTGATCCACAAACGCTTTTGGAGTCACACCTGCTGCTTCTGCTTTTTCTTCAATTTTCTGACCATGTTCATCGGTTCCGGTCTGGAAAAATACGTCATAGCCCTCTGCCCTTTTGTAACGGGCAATGGCATCAGCCAGAACTGCCTCATAGGTATTGCCGATATGAGGCTTTCCTGAGGCATAGGCGATGGCGGTGGTAATATAATATGGTTTTTTGTTTGAATCTTTGCTCATGTTAATTCCTCCTGTTTCTAAAATGAGATGTGACTGGAAGCATTCCTTCTCCCCGAAAAAGAAAAACCCGTCTTAAAAGATCCTTTCGGAAATTTAAAGACGGGGAAATATCCCGTGTTACCACTTTAATTCATCCATACCTTACAGCATGGACCTTATCGGCTGCATAAACAGTCTGACACGATAACGGGTGTGACCGTCGGAGTTTAAAAGCAATAATTATGCCAATTCAACTCCGCTGCTCCAAGGCCATGTTGGGAAATAAGACCATGCTTCCTTTTCAGCTGCCGGAAGTCTCTGCTCATGATCGTTTATTTCTTACTCTTCTTTTCTCAGCATTCTCATATAGATCAATTGTTAGTAACCCTAGTGTAATGGTTTAAGGAAAGTTTGTCAAGCAGGGAAACCTTCTTATGACTGGTTTTGTCATGACTTTTTTTATTTCAACATATAAATATTATTAGTGAATTACGGAGGAATCTTATATGACAAACAAATTTTTAACATTGAGCCGTAGAATTCTTTCCATTTTTCTATCGGTTGCCCTGCTAAGTGCATGTACGGCGCCCCCAAATGCTCCCGCCACTCCTTCCAGTGCCGGATACGAACGCTACCGGGCCGATGATTTAACCATGCAGAAGGAATTTAATCTGTTTACAGATGATTTGTTCCGGGAAGAAATAAGCAATTCGGGAATCAGCTTTCATTTCACCATTGCAGATCCTGCTTCCCGGGGGTTTGATACCGTTCCTTTGACCCTGGGCGACTTTTCCCTGGACAAAATGAAGAACAACTTCAAGGATCTTATGGAGTTAAAGAAAAAGCTTACCCGGTTCAATCCGAGAAAGCTTACCAGTGACCAAAGACTTACCTATCAGATTCTTTACTCTTACATAGATACAGAACTTACTTCCGAAGGTCTTGAGCTGTATTCCCAGCCTTTGACAAGCACCATCGGAATCCAGGCCCAGCTTCCGGTCCTGTTTGCTGAGTATGCATTTTACAGCCGGGAGGATGTGGACCATTACCTGTCACTTCTTTCCACCATTGATGATTATTATGCACAGATCATGGAGTTTGAAAAAAAGAAATCAGAGGCTGGTCTTTTTATGTCGGATTCGGCGGCAGACCACGTATTAAAATCCTGTGAAGCATATTTGATTCAACCGGACCACAACTTTCTGGCGGAAACCTTTAACAGCCGGATTGATGCACTTAATGACTTAACGGCAGACGAAAAAGCCGCTTATAAAGAGAAGAACCTTAAAGTTCTTGAAGAACATTTTGTTCCCGCTTATAAGAATCTCATCGACGGAATCACCGCTCTTATGGGAACTGGGAAAAATGACAAGGGGTTGTACTGGTATCCGGATGGAAAGGAATATTTTGAATATCTGGTCAATTCCAATACCGGAACCTCCTATAAATCCATAACAAGCCTTAAAAAAGCCATTGAAAAGCAGATGAACTCTGATATCAAAGCCCTGGGCCAGATCACCAAAGAGCACCCGCAGACCCTGGATCAGCTGGAGACGTATACCTTCCGTTACACCAAACCGGAAGAGATTCTGGAATCTTTAAAAACACAGATCACAGCCGATTTTCCGGAGCTGCCGCCCTGTAACTATACGGTCAAATATGTTCCTGAGGCACTGGAATCTTCTCTCAGTCCGGCCTTTTACCTGGTTCCTCCTCTGGACCGGTATGAAGAAAATACCATTTATATCAACGGCAATCCCCGTTTTCAGAATGACGATCTTTATACCACCCTGGCCCATGAAGGGTATCCGGGACACTTATATCAGAACGTATACTTTTTAAGCAAAAAGCCCAGTGATATCAGAAGCATCCTCTCATTTTCCAGCTACTCGGAAGGCTGGGCTACCTATGTGGAATTTTACTCTTATAGCCTGGATAACGGACTGGACCCGGAGCTTGGAAAACTGCTTGCCCACAATACTGCCGTAACTTTGGGCATCTATGCATATCTGGATATCTGCATTAACTATGAGGGCTGGGATAAGGAACAGACCGGGAAATATCTGAGCAACTTTTATAAGGTGGAGAATACCGATATTGTGGATACCATTTACAGCAGCTTAGTGGAAAATCCCACAAACTACATGGAGTATTATGTGGGATATTTGGAAATCATGGAAATGCGCAACACCGCCGAAAAGATCTTAAAGGATCAATTCAACTTAAAAGCCTTTCATACCTTTTTGCTTGATATCGGGCCGGCCCCCTTCTCTGTCATTCAGCCGGAATTCCGTAACTGGCTGGCTAAAGAACTGAGAAACGGATAATAAAACAGGCAGGAGCATGGTATCCTCGCTCCTGCCTGTTTTCCATATGGATCTTAACCCATCTTTTTATAATCTTTTACATATTCCAGGTAATCCTTATCTCCCTGCTTAACGGTATCACTGGTAATATCCTTTCCGTTCACAAGAACCTTTAACTTATCCAGTTCAAAATTCTCGATAAAGGTATTGCCAACGGCTGTCAGCATGATCAAATCTCCCTTTGTGCCTTTCACAGGTGCTTTTGATAAATCCAGAGTACCTGTCCCATCCTTGGAATCAAATTTAAGGACTTTTGTGCCTTTTTCCAGAACGCCATATTCCACCAGCTTTTCCACCAGGGCTTCTGCCGTCAGCTTGTCTACTGCATCCATAGCCTGATTCAAACCGCTTCCATCCTCGTTCTGACTATATATAGAGATGATTTCCATCGGTTCCACATTCGGATCGGGAACCTTGTCACTTGCACCTCCGGTAGAAGTTTCTACCTGGGGGTCAGGTGCAGTTGTCTCCATCTTAGGCTGTGTTGGTGTACACGCTGCCAGGGACATCATCATTATAACGCTCATTAACATCACGATGAATTTTCTCATAATTGCGTATTGCCTCCTTAAATTCTCTTAAAGGCTCCGAAACCATTGATTCAACTTGGTCAGAGCTTTGATCAAAACTTCTATCTCATCCTCGCCTAACGCTTTTACAATGCCGTCTATCATCTCCTGATGAAATTTAGCATGATGTTCATAGGCTTGTTTCCCTTTTTCTGAAAGGGAGATATATACGACTCGCCGGTCCTCTTTTCCCCTCTGGCGGATCACATACCCTTTCTTTACAAGGCTGTTCATGGCTATGGTGAGTGTGCCAACAGTAACAGAAAGCTCTCTGGCAATGGTCGACATATTTTTAGGTTCTCCGACACCGATTGCTTCTATTACATGCATATCATTATTCGTAATATTTTTAAATTCCTGAGTAATGATAGCCTGTTGTTCAATATCCATAACATCCCGAAACAGTCTTACCAATACTTCGTTAAGAGTTCCGTAAGTATCCACGTTTATCCCTTTCATTTCTTTATGACAATAAAAGCTTCTTCGTAATTATACATGATTATGTATTTATAGACAACCACTTGAATTCTTATGAAATTCTTAAAATCAGGACGAAATAATCCCTTTTATGCCAAAAAACGGCTTAAAACCACACTGGCAGCAATCCCTGCTGCAGTAGCAGCCATTGCACCGGTTAAAGCATACCTGGTTTTCCTGATTTTTACAGTTCCAAAGTAAACGCTTAGACAGTAAAACAAGGTTTCCGTACAACTCATCACAACAGAGGTCAGCATACCGATATAGGAGTCCGTTCCAAATTTCTTAAAAATATCAAGTACCAGGCCGATGGCTGCTGAGTTGGACACCAGCCGGATCAGGATCACCGGCACCACAGGAGCAGGAAGGAATAAAAGTGAGGCTGGTTTTATCAATAGCTTCGCAAGGAAATCCAGAAACCCGGAAGCACGAAGCACCCCTACCGCAGTCATTAAGCCGATGAGTGTAGGCAAGATCCCTGCCACCGTTTTCATCCCATCCTTGGCACCATTGATGAAATCATCAAAGACCGGCCTTTTGGAGAGAATCCCAAACCCTACAATATAAAAGATCACAAGCGGTACCAACGCCTCCGACAAGAACATTAAAAACGTCATTTTTTCCCCCGGTTTTTCTTGATTATTACATTCTATTCCAAATCTCTCCTTTTCATTCAAACGGTTTCAGGGTAAAATATATGGGAACACAATCGTAAATGGAAGGGAGCGAAACACATGAGTGTATTATTTTTACAATACCCACCCTGCAGCACCTGCAAAAATGCAAAAAAATGGCTGGACGCCAACCAGATTTCCTACCAGTCAAGGAATATCAAAGAGGAACATCCCACTGCTTCGGAGCTTATGGAATGGATCAAAAAAAGCGGACTTCCCATTAAAAAGTTTTTTAATACCAGCGGTATTCTTTATAAGGAAAAGCATTTAAAGGATCTTCTGCCCGGCATGAGTGAAAAAGAGCAGATCGATCTGTTAGCTACAGACGGAATGCTTGTGAAACGTCCCCTGGTCATTGGAGACAGCTTCGTGCTTGTTGGATTTAAAGAAGAGGAATGGAAAAAAGCTTTCATTCTTTAAGATTAATATCAGAAAAACCTGGACCGCATGAACGTTAAAATCTTCATGCGGTCCAGGTTTTTCTTGTGTAAAGTTTAGTGGTACTGTAAACAAACCTGTACTTTTCCACCTGTTGTTCCTTCTACCACTCCGGGATTCTCTCTATCATGGTTTAAAACCAGAATCTGTGCCATCCGTTGGAATCTTTTTACGGCAGACGGCATATTGATTGGATCGCCTATGTTCTTCATTTAAAAAATCTTTATTAAGAAAATCATGGTAAACCGTCTCGAAAAAGATGATGATCTGGCAATCCTGGATGGTACTATAATCCACTCTGGAATACCTGGATTCATTATTATGTGAGGCATAGGCTCTTTCGGCAGAAATATCAATGGTTATGGCTGACATAATAACAAGAGCCATCATGGTGATCATAAAGGGCTTGTGCAGATAGAAAACCATTCTGCGGCATTTATTTATCATCTCCAGCTGCTTCCTGACAAGGAGCTTTGTCCCACGGCGGTTTAGTTCTTCCATAATCATCTGGAATTCTCCGGGCGGCGGTGAAGGCGGCTCCGGTGTTAATTCCGGGTGTTTCTGCATATACTCAACAAAATGGGAATCTAAATTTTCCTCGAAATCCCTGGTTCTTTTTTTCCGTTTTAATATGGAACATTTTTTTAAATTATTTTTTTTCTGCTCCACGTCCGCACCTCTTCAATACAAGTTATCCTTTCGTTTCCACACTCTTTGGGGTTGACTTTTTACCACCAGCGTTTACTATTAATAGTATATCGAATTTGGGAGGCAACGCTTTATGAAAAAAATCATCTTAACCGGCGGCGGGACTGCCGGTCATGTTACTCCGAACCTGGCTCTGATTCCTTCTTTGAAAGAGCGGAATTATGACATCCATTATATAGGTTCTTACCAGGGAATCGAGCGGAAACTGATAGAAGGAGCAGGTATTGCCTACATCGGCATCTCATCCGGTAAATTCCGCAGGTATTTTGACTTGAAAAATTTCTCCGATCCGTTCCGGGTCATAAAAGGATACAGGGAAGCCTTAAAATTTATAAAAAAATACAAACCTGATGTGGTATTTTCAAAAGGCGGATTTGTAGCCGTTCCTGTGGTATTGGCTGCAAAACACTGCAAAGTACCTGTTATCATTCACGAATCCGATATGACTCCCGGACTGGCGAACAAGCTCTGTATTCCTTCGGCGGTCCATGTATGCTGCAATTTTCCGGAAACACTTTCCTATCTTCCAAAAAATAAAGCAGTTCTCACAGGTTCTCCTATCCGCAAAGAGCTGTTAGAGGGGGATCGGCTGAAGGGGATCAATTATACCCACTTATCCGAAAACCGCCCCATCATTTTGATTATCGGCGGAAGCCTGGGATCTGTCACCGTCAACAATGCAGTGAGAGAAATTCTCCCGAAACTGCTAAAAAACTTTCAGATAATACATATCTGCGGAAAAGGCAATTTGGATGAAAGCCTGATCGACACGGAAGGATATGTACAGTATGAATATGTTGATGCACCTTTAAAGCATTTGTTTGCGGCTGCAGATCTGATGATTTCCAGAGCCGGTGCTAACGCTATCTGTGAAATACTGGCTCTGCGGAAACCTAATATTTTGATCCCGCTGTCTGCGGCTGCCAGCAGAGGTGACCAGATCTTAAATGCAAAATCCTTTGCAAGGCAAGGATTCAGCTGTCTTTTGGAGGAAGAAAACTTAACCGGCGATTCCCTGCTTCAGGCTGTCACTGAAACGTATAAGAACCGGAAAAACTATATCTCCAATATGGAGCAAAGTGAGCAGCACAATGCCATTGATGCCATTGTTGAAATGATCGAATCTATTTCTCAGAAATAAATCTATGCATCAAAATTGGGACCCAGAATCTTTTTTAAACAGACTCTTGTCCGGTAAATCCGGGAACGGCATACCGTTCCCGGAATCTCCAGCAATTCGCAAATCTCAGAAATCGTCAGCTGTTTTAAGAAATAAAGAACAGCCATCTCCTTCCATTCCTCTCTCATGTTCGAGATCTCCTCGGTGATCTTTAAAAGAGCTTCCTCTTCAAGGATGAAATCAAGCGGGTCCGTAATGATGTAATTTGCCAGCAGCCCGATCTCATTGACAGCATCTTTCTCGTTAAGACTAACTTTTTCATAATGACCGTTTTTACGGAGACAGTCGATGGATTTTCTCTTTAGTATCTTAATCAGCATGCCTTTTTTACGTGTATCTGTCCAGGTCAGAGAATAATTCTCAAAATACGCAATAAACGTTTCCTGTACTACATCGTCTAATTCCATGTCTGGTACATGGAGTGTTTTTGCAATCCGGCGGAGCAGTCCCTGGTACTCTCCGTAAATGGATTGCAGCAACAAATTTTCATCTTCATGTATGCTCATTGATTTTGCCCCTCTGATTACAGGGCGCTCCTTATAGCGGCTCCTGTCTTTGCTAAGTCTTCCGGACTTTCTTTGCCCGATACCCATGAAACCATAACAGGACCTCCCTCATAACGGGGAATCAAATGTACATGAAAATGAAAAACTGTCTGGCCTGCTTCTTTTCCATTATTCTGCACCACATTGAATCCGGCGCAGCCTAATGACGTTTTCATGGCGGCTCCTATTTTAGCTGCTAAGGGAAGGACCTTGGATGCGGTATCCCCATCAAGCTCACAGAGATCTCTGTAATGCTGTTTCGGAAGAATCAGGGCATGCCCTTTGGTTGCCGGTCCCAAGTCCATTATTACGCGAAATGTATCATCTTCATATATGGTCTCAGAAGATATTTCGCCATTTGCAATTTTGCAGAAAATGCAATCATCTTCTCTCACACGCTCACCTCCTTCCGGTATCATTATTC
Source organism: uncultured bacterium (assembly GCA_905215155.1). Classification (GTDB taxonomy): domain Bacteria; phylum Bacillota; class Clostridia; order Lachnospirales; family Lachnospiraceae; genus Lacrimispora; species Lacrimispora sinapis. The sequence goes on from CAJMPJ010000020.1 coordinate 19,755, forward strand.
CCATATTTCCACATTGGTACGCTTCTTTGGCTTACGGTACAGGATGACTCCCATAAAAATACCAATTACAAGCCCCGCAACGTGAGCGGCATTATCTACACCTGTGCTGGAAAAACCAAAATACAGGGAACATACGATTACTACAACCAGCTGCCGGGTACTCAAATCTTCCAGCCTCCCCCGGTTGCGTGCTACTGCATACAAAAGACCGCCGATCACACCGAAGATTGCACCTGAAGCACCTGCCGAAACTACAGTCCGGTAATCTACCAGATTCACAAACATAGAAACCACATTGGCCCCCACTCCGCAAAACAGATAGAAGAAGAAATATTTCACATGCCCCAGGGCTCTTTCCAGATTGTCGCCCAGAATAAACAAGATAAGCATATTATTCATAATATGATTGATACCAAAATGCATAAAAACAGAAGTGAGTAACCGGTAATACTCCCTTCCTTCCACTACATACGGCGCGTACATTGCACCATGAGAAACCATAAATTCCGTGTTTTCCGTGGAGCCTGTCATTTCCAAATACAGAAAACTGATGACATTTATAGCAATAAAACAGTAATTGACATATGCTTTTTTTCGCCTGTTCCAGTCTTCCATCACAGTACTCCTTCTAAAATAATATGCTTATTTTAGCACAAACCGACATATTATGTAAATATAAACGCGAAATTTGCAATAAAAATTTCATCTCCCTTTTTTAAAGCCACCGTCTCGTTTGTTTCCAGAATCCTGCCATTTACGGAAGTTCCATTGGTAGAATTTAAATCACTGAGCTGATATTCATCCTCTATCCGGTCAATTCTCGCATGGATCCGGCTGATGGTTTCACTCTCAATGACATAATCCACTAAGCCCTCCTGCTTTCCTATGAGAAACGGAACATAGGTGATGGAAGCATCTGGAATTTTTGATCCCACCGACCGCAGATACCGGATGTCTTTGTTTTCCGGCATATCCGTCAGAAGGACCGTCTGAATACAGTCTGGTTCCGCAACAGGTTGCTCTCTATCATTATTATGCTTCATATTTGTAGTTTGATCTATATAGACATTTTGATCCTTATTTATTTGATACTCTATAGTTTCTTTCTTCTCTTTCACCTCTTTCTTTTCTTTCAATTGTGGATGTACTTTTGCCTCTTCGATATCATTCTCTTCATCAAATACCATCTTCCAGTCATACCGTTCTTCTGACTGGCTTTGGATTTCTTCACTTTTTTTGTTAGACATAATACAAACAGCGGCGGCAGAAAGGATACCGGCGGCAAAAGGGGCATACCAGTATTGGTATAGTCCTTTAAAGCCAAGGGCAAGCCACATAACAGCAGAAACAACGGCTGTGGATAACAAAAATACCATTGCTGTTTTGACCACTGGAATCGTATCCAAACTGGAATTTGGCTCATCAGAAAAATCCACATTACTTCTGGTATCCTCTTTCCTGGAATCCAAAAAAAGAGAATTGGAGTCCTCCGTCTGTGTCCTGTCTTTGATTTGGTCTTTTTCCGTAATCTCTTCCTCTTGTTTGTCCGCAGATTTTCTACCGATGATTTTAAGAAGATCATTTATCCCGTAGTTTTCCTTCAGACTCTCCTGATACAGTCCGTAAGCCATGACTACACATTCTTTATCCTGATGATTCACTTTTCCCAAAAGATAGCGTAAAAGCCCGGTCATTTCTGCCGGAAATGAGCCTTTTCTCCCTGGGACCAGACATAAATAAACCTGAAAACGCTCCGGTTCCACATAAATATATTCCGGTTCCAGAATAATCTGATTTTCGTTCAAGAGAAAGACTTCCACTCTGCCAAGCGTCCGGGCGATGCCTCCAATTAATTTTTTCAGTTCTTCTTCCCCAAGGCTTTGATACTCCAAAAGCCGGTCTAAGGGCTGCTTTGAGGTTATCTCATAGTAATAGGATCTATGGCTATCCACCTGTTTTATATGAAATTTCATCAGCCCTTCTATGGCATTTGCAGCCATCATGTGCAGTTCAAAGCCCTCATAGCCAGCTTCATCCGGGTTGATTATCAAATAGTTATGCTTCATTTCCCGTCTGTATGTAATCTTCATCTCATTCCTCCTGATTGGTCAGAGTCATCATCCTTAAAAAATTCTCCGGATCAAATACCTTCTGTTCCAGAGACAGCTTAAAACGCCCCCCTGCTGCTGCCGCATCTACCTTTTTTCCGGTTATGAGGTTTCCGGACGTGCTCAGCTGAAACTCGTATCTCTCCCAGGAAAATGGTTTTCCTGCTCTTTTTTCTGCCCAGGCAACGGCTTGTTCTGGTAATTCCGATTCATTATGGCGAAGTCTTTGGACTGCTTCCTGAAGTGCCATTGCTCCAACCGTCTCGTCCCTGACTCCATATGCCGCCTGGATAGAAAATAGCAGGGCCCATAATACAATGGTCATAACAAACGCTGCTTCCACAGTAAAACTGCCGGAAATACCTTTGTTCATAAGATCACCAGCCCAATCCATACCGGAACCAGAAACGGCAGGAAGGGAACAGATACCTTTCTTACGTCCGTTCCTCTTATCCGGCAGCAAAAATAAATCCCGCCGCAAAAAAATCCGCTTAAAAACACACCGTAAACCAGCAGACTCAGATTCATCAAAGAACTCAGAAAAAGTCCGCTGACCGTAAAAAACCAGCCATCTCCTGCACCAATGGCCCCATGGGTCATCCGGCTCAAAAACACAATCAGAATTCCTATGAAACAGCTTAGAATCCGGTCATATGAAAACGATCCGCTGATAAAGCACAAAATTCCTCCTGCCAATGCAGCTACTACCAACAGCCATACATGTATGGTCTTGCTTTTCCCATCCTGCAACGCTGCAAGAAAAAGAAACATTCCAAAAATCATCTTGTTTATGCCCTCCGGCATGGCTTCACCTCCTAATGGGAACAATACGAACAAGGGCCCAGATGTCTGACTTCCGATATGGAAACGGCTGAAACGTAAGATATGATGGACGAACAGTTTTTATCCGTATGGTATCGTTCCCCTGACGGCATAACATAAACCGTACTGCCTGAAGCTGCCGTTCTCCCGCATCTGCTGCAGGGCTTGTACTTTCCACCAGACAGATTACGGAGATTCTCCACCCCGGCAAGTGTGGTCTGCTGCAAATCATTATGTAAATAATGGCAGGTTCTTGACCTGTGATATCTTACACTTCCCTTCCCAACATAGACTATCTCCTCGTTTTCTCCCTCCCTTATGCTTTTTCCGCCTTCCTTTCCTACCCAGGCTCTGCGGCAGGATCTGGCCGTCATGGGAACACTTTTTAAACCAAAAACGGAAAAAGGGAGCCTGACTTGGTAATTCATGATCAAATCAATGGTTACACCGTCTTGCAGTACTGAGGATCTGGCAAAGGAGATATCCTCAACTCTTTTTAAAACCACATGATCTTCTACCTTTTTTCTGGCATATAGGAGAACTCCCTTCTCTGTGAGACCATCTAAAAAAGCATCTGAAAATCCATCCATTTTTTCTGCATCAATTTTTCCCCCTTGCTTTAACTGATCCAGCACATAGACATACTGGCTCATTTCTTCTCCGGCGGCCTCCAGAGCCGTCTGAATCCTCCTGCTCTGGTTCATAATCTCCATGGGCATCATTAACAGCACCATAAAAAACAGGAATAGAGGAAGCACCATGGCGGCCTCTACGGTCAGGCTAGCCTTTGGATCAAAACAGAAGGCAGATGATAATACCCTTTTTGCAAACAATCTGTTTATTTTCATGGGGATCTGTACCTGGAGAGTAACAATTTTTTTGTTTGTTGAGTGTTCAGATTCTTTGAAAAAGGGCATGATCATCTGCCTCCTCTCTTTAATAAGCCTTTTCCGTCCGGACATCAACCGGATATAAAGGATCTCTGCCGCCGAAAAACAGATGCTTTGATTTTACACTTCCCTTTATTTCAGCCTGATATATGCAGTTTTCCATGCGAAAATCCCCTTGTTTTCTGCATATGTTCCACTGAATCACATCCATTAAGCGATAGTTATGGAGCTGTTGTTCTCCAAGGAACAATAACAGCTTTAAATAGCTTGTATAATCAATTCCCCCGCCTCCTTCCTTTCCTCCGCTGACTAATCCTTTACTTCCAAGTTCCAAAAGACTTGAAAGCGTTAAATTCCAGGTATCCTTTGATTTTACCAAGACCACTTTTTTTCCTTCCAAAAGCATTTTAACATCTACAATGGATTCTCCCAGTGCCCAGACCCCCATAATAAAAAATGCCACTACACCTGTCAGAGGGGCAATCCCTGTCACACCTGTAATCACACCTGCCAAGGCTTTTGCCTCTTCTCTTTTCTGACTGTCGGACAGGATATGAATTAGATTCATTCCTTCTCTGATCCCTATAAGATCCGTAACCACCTGTTTTAAGTTGTCCTCATCGGATTTCTTTCCCGAAACCATATACTCCATCTCATACTTAATGTCTTTTTCTTCTTCTGACAAAAAGCTGGTTAAAAAGCGGCTGCAATACTCTTCAAAGATGATCCGGTCCAACAGGTTTGATGGTGATCTGCCGTCCTTTTTCATGGATGCAGAGGGGAATGAATCTCCTCTTATCATACCTTTTGATTCCTCACATCCTTCCGGAAGCACCAGGCTCAAAAGTCCTTTTTGGTCAAAGTTTTCCACCTTTTCTAAGATTCTTTGTTTTTCCGGATCTTTGACTCCATTGGAATAGGACAATGCCTGGATTTCAATCCGATTCCAGATATCTTTCACAGACCCCCATAATTGTTCGTAATCCGGTTCGTCATCATCATCTTCTTCGCTGTCACTATCATCCCAGTGATCAATAATCTCTTCCACCTCATCAGCCCGCTCTTTGGCCTGATTGATGACCGGCTTTAACTGTTCAAGTTTATCTGGAAGTCCTTCTATTTCTCTTCTGCGCACCCCATCCTGATTGACATATGCTTCATAACTACTGGTATCTTCACATAGCTCCTGATACACCTTTTGACTGATCTCATTTTTTAACGCTGCTTTCTTTTTATTGGTTTCAGCCAGACTCGTTTTTAATTGATCTGCCACTTTACCATAGGTTTTAACAAGAGACGGGATTCGTTTCATCTCTTGTTCCAGTGTTTCCGCTTCTTTTTGGAATCCGCCTCCATCGTAATCATTCAGCCGTTCTACGGCTTTCTTCCAATGGTCCTTTTGTTTTTTCAAAGAATCATTGATGTCCTCCAACGCCCGTTCCAGCCGGACTGCCTCTCTGGTATGTCCGGAAAAAGATTCCGTCAGCTTTCCTACTGAGGAGGCTTCCTTTAAGTTTTTAAGCAAGTCTATCGCTCCTTTGGCATCAGGCATATCCTCAAAAATCCCAAACTTCATATAATCAAGTATCTCCTGGTTCAAATGCTCTCCGCCGTCGTCCGTAATGAAAACACGCTGTATGGTATCGGCAGAATTCAGTTCCATGGAATACCAGCCGGAAGTATCCATATAGGGTGCCAGATATTCCTTCCATGCTGTTTGAAGCGCTTCTTCATCCCCGGACTCCAAAAGAAACAGCCGGTATTGATTCCATGCCTCCATATGATATTCACTGAATACAGAATCCATGGCGGAGTCGGCTGCCAGCTTCAAATAACACCTGGCTCCAGCCGTCCGCGCGGACTCAAGGAGTCCGCACATAAGACTGAAGATGCATAACAGAGCCAAACTTAAAAATACGGTTATCTGACCGCTTCTTTGCATCAGTACACCTCTTTCGACTGGTTATCAATCTGTTTAAAAATAAGTTCAAGAAGTGCATTGATCCTGTCCTTAAAAATAATTACAAGACCAATCAAAACCACCAGAATCAGAACTACCTCAATGACTCCCACTCCATCTTCTTCTTTCATAAAATCCATAATCTGTGCCTTTAAATATTCTCCCATTGTCTCACCCCCTTCCTAATAAAATGACAGAAATGCAGGAACTACAATCATGACCATAACCACTGCAAGCATGAAAAAAAGGGGAAGCAGAAGTTTGGTTCCTGCCTCTTCTCCCAGCTTTTTTGCCAGGTTTTTTCTTTGTTCAAAGGCAGATACCATCTCAAGTTCCAACGCCTGCCGCAGCTGCCGGCTTCCATTCTTCTGACTCTGTTCCAAAAGCGTGGAAAGCTTTAAATAGGACTGCAGACCGCATCTTCTTCCAAATTCACCAAAGGCTCTCCCTTCTGATACTCCGCTGTTAAGCTGAGATACCGTTTTTAACATCTCCTCGTAAGCCGGCCGTGTCTCCCTTTTTCCTTCCCTGATTCCTGCTTCATAGCCCGCGGATATTCTTTCAAATGCCCCTCTGACCGTAAGTCCTGCACCAATATAGACCACCAGCTTTGAAACCACTTCCGAATAGTCAAACAGAAGCTGCTGTTCCCGCTTTTTTGCCTGATTTTGCTTATCCACCCCCTTTTTTATATGCAGAAGAGCCGCCATCACCAGGCCCAGCACCGGAAACAGCCGGTAGCTTCCATCTTTGGGCAGATAATAGTTCAGTTTTTGTCCATCATAGATGGTAGGAAGGATAAGGGAATCCTCGGTTTGCTGTTTCAAATCTTCTTTGCCCGCCCATGTCAAAAACTTATCTGCCGCTTGTTCTTCCGGTGTCAGGAAAGGAGGGTAAACCGTCAAATGAAATTCATAGGTATATTCGTGCCTCCCATCACTGGCACTTACACGAAGAACGGCTGACTCCCCTTTCTCCTTTGTTGTTTCATTGTGAACGCCTCCAAGAGAATCCACCAGTTCAGGATTGTCCGATTCCCATCTCAGCTTGACTCCGTATTCCCCAAGACTTTTCTTTAAGTTTAAATTGCTTCGGATCGCTGCAAACGACTCATTATCTCCCAGCATCTCTTTTTCCAGCCGGGGCTTAAGCTGCTCAAATAATTTCTTGGCTTCTTTCTCTGAATAGCGGCGTTCACTGACGGGGATTCTTACCGGCACTTTTCTATGCTGTTCCTTCTTATCAAGTCCTGACACCTCAATGTCATAAATCGTTTCTCCCTGGCCTGGCCCGGCCCTCTTTAAACCACCTTCATCTGATATGGATCCTCCCCTTAGCCCGGAAGTGATGGCCATTGCAGCATAAAGGCCCATGCCTGCTGCTATACAGACTGCCTGTTGCTTTGTAAATGGAAGGTTCCATTTTTTTCCGCCTTTGTTCCACATGGTACCTCCTTAAATTTCGATGTTCATGATCCGCTTTGCAATGAAAAAAGCCATAATATAAAAAGCCAGACATACGGTCATTAAAATCCTTCCGATTCCCGTTGTATACATGATGTTAAAAAATCCCGGTGATGTGATATCAATATAGAAAACAATAAAGAAAGGGATCATGTTCATGATCTTCTGTTCAAACTGCTTGGAGGCTGTCATCGTCAGGATCTCCTGTCTCACAAGAACCTTATCCCGAATCACATCTGCCGTATGGCTGATGATGGTCACCAGCTCCCCGCCGCTTCTTTTTGCCGCAGTAAATACCTCTGCAAAATTTTTCACATCATCAAGGCCGCTTCGGGAAGCAAATTCTGATAGCGCCTGTTCCACAGAACGGTTAATCTTTATCTGGTTTTCAATGTGTTTAAACTCTCTTGTGATCAGTCCCTTTTCTCCATAGAGTAAAACCAGTTCTCTCACGGAAGAGGAAAATGCATTCTCAACCGAATATCCGGCACTTAAAAAAGAGGATAACAGCAAAATCCCTTCCTTAAACTCAAGGTTTAACTCCTGCAGTCTTTTTTCTTTTTGTTCTTTTCTTTTCATGACAGGGTAAATGTATCCGAACGGAATAAGGAATAAAAATACCAGTATACTGCGGTAAAAGACATAGGCGAAAAGCCCGGAAAGAAACAGGCCCTGGGCCCCATAGATGCACCATTCAACAGGTGCCAGATCGTATTTATCATATCTCAATGCCTGCTGCTTTGAGTTTTTCGGTGTTTTCCAGGTTCCCCACCTTTTTAAGACTTCCCCGTACCGCTTTCCCACTGTCCCGGTTTTCATAATCTTCTTCAAACCGGTATAACGGGTGAAGTCTGATTTCTCCATTTTCATAACCAGCCACCTCCATAATGGATAAAACCCTCCTGCTTTTGTCCCTCAGTCTTCCAAGATGAATGAAAATATCAAGGGCGGCCGCCACCTGGCTTCTGACTGCGGCAAGAGGAATATCAGCTCCCATAAGAATCATGGTCTCAAGTCTTGAGAGCATATCTTTGGGACTGTTCCCATGCCCGGTGCTAAGACTGCCGTCATGGCCTGTGTTCATGGCGGATATCATATCAAGAGCTTCCTTTCCCCTCACCTCTCCGACAATAATTCTGTCCGGGTTCATCCGAAGGGAGGCCTTGATCAAATCCCCTATGGTAATCTCTCCTTCCCCCTCCCCATTGGCGCCTCTGGTCTCAAGCCTTACCAGATTTTTTATCTGAGTGATTTTAAGTTCTGCAGAATCTTCAATGGTCACAATTCTCTCATCCTTTGGAATGTAAGCGGACAACGCATTAAGAAATGTACTTTTCCCTGAGTTTGTTCCACCGCATACAAAAATATTATAACCGGCTTCCACAATCGCTTTCAGGAAATGGGCAGCCTCCTCTGTTACGGCTTGAAGCCTTAAAAGCCTTTCCATAGTAATTGGTTTGGGAAATTTCCTTATGGTTACTGCCGGGCCATCTAAAGCAATGGGGGGAAGGACTACATGAACTCTGGAGCCGTCCGGCAGTCTGGCGTCTGCAATGGGTCTTGATACATTCACCGTACGGTTTACCCGGCTGACGATCTGCTGAATGGTGTCCTCCAGCTGTTCCTGGCTGTCAAAGGCTCTGCCGCACAGCTCCACGCTCCCGTTTCTCTCTACAAACACCTGATCGGCCCCATTGACCATGATCTCCGTCACTTCATTATCATCCACCAATTCCTGAAGTGCACCCAGACGGCGGAAGGAATCAAACAGCCTGCCCCTAAGTTCCATCCTGTCTTTTAGAGGAAGAAAAACCTCCTGACCATATTCCATGATTCTCCGGTCAATAATGGTGTACAGTTCTTCATCCGTGACCTGCTGCTTCTCGTTTAACTCTTTGAAGATCTCTTCCCGCATTCTTTTCCGTCTTTCCTCATCCATATTCATGCCTCCTTATGGCTGCTTTCTCAAAAGCTGCCGCGTATAATCTCCAAGCTCTCCCCACAGAAGCTGTTCCAGGTAAGAATCTCTCCGGCCGAAACTGCTGTGATAGGGGAGTTTTATCTTCTGAATCCGCTTTCTAACGGATTCATGACCGCAGGCGGAAAGATATTCTTCAAACTCCTCCACTTTTGCGGCAGACAAACAGTCCTCCTGTACCGGCATGTACACTGCATCGCAGATCTCAAGCACCTCAGCCGCCTTTTTGCCAAACTGACCCAGATCCAGAATGATAACATCATACCCACTTTCCCTTGCAATACGGCTCACCAGATCTGCCACCTCTTTTGCCGTTATCTGATTTAAGTCTTCCGGGTAACGTACCGGCGGCACGTAATCAAGTTCTCCCCAGGTATAGACAAGAGAAGCCAGCCGGACCCAGTTATACTTTTCCAGACTGTAGTAATAAAAAAGATCGGATAAACCTGCTTTGTGCTCTTCTCCAATCAATTTACCAAACCCGGAACAATCCTCAAAGTTCATATAGAGCACCTTTAAATCTCTGGAGAGAAGCTGTCCCATGGTAAGAGAAAACGAAGTCTTCAAGCACCGGTTGACCGGAGAATAGACTCCAATGATCCGGCCGGTCCTGGAAATCATGGTACTGCCGGATTCTTCCGCACTGGTGCAGTAGCATTCCATCACCTCCCTCATCATGCAGTCGGCTGCCTGATATTTGTAAATGCTTTTATACGTTCCCCCAAGAGAAACCGCCTCACCATCGGTTAAAAGGACCACCTGTACCGCACTTATTTTCCCAATCTCTTCCCGCGGAACCGATGCATGGATCAGTAAAATCTCAATCTCATGAGCGCCTGCAAAAACCGTAAGTTTCTCAAGAGTGGTAAAAGCCATCACCTGAAAGGGAACCTGTTCCTTCTGGTTTACAAAATCCGCAAATCTCTCTGCGTAGAAAGGATCTGCATCGTAAACTGCCATCACTCGATCTGCCAAATAAAAACCTCCTTTTTTACTGCAAAGCCACTATGGTAATGAATGTCCCTAAGAAAAGACAAGGCCCCAATGGAATGACCATGTCATACCCATCCCTGTCCGGATGGTAGTAAGCAGTTATTTTACCCGTTTGGAATACATACCTGATGTAGGTCAGAAAACAGGAAAGTCGGTATAAGAGACTGCCTTTGCCTGCCATTTTGATCAGGGACCAGAATGCCCCGATAAGAAACCCGGCTCCGATTGACGCAGAACCGGTGCGAAAACCAAGATACCCGCAGATCAGTGCGGCAAGCTTAATATCGCCTGCGCCGATCATACGGCAGAGAAAAAAGAGAAAGAACACTGCAGTCGCCGCCAGCATCCGCAAAAGGAACCAAAAAGGTGCCTTCAAAAGAAGAAAATCCGCGGAGGGGCTGCCTGCTTGAAATATGGCAAGAACCATGCCGTTACTCATTCCTAAAAACACCCACCAGTTGGGAATCCGATGTTCCCGGACATCAAAATACGCTGCCGCTCCTAAAAAAAACAGCAAAATAAAATATTGTACGATAAAAACCCCTTCTTTCGTTACTGTCAACTCTGGAATTCATGCTGGAATATCAGCTGTAGGATTATGGAACCAACTTCCATAACTCTGAAATAATGAAATGGCTGTACGCAGAACGCATACTGGAATATAGTTCCATTATGCACAAGAGAAGCAGAAATGTCAACTGTTTTTTTCAGAAATACTGTATACAATGTTTGGCAGAAGAACGGATTAAAACCCAGCTTATTTTTTGTCGTGTTTTAACAATTTTTGTCGTATTAAATTTTATTTTATAGTAAAAACCACAAAAATTTTTACGGATTCTGATTGATTTTTTCATGGCTGCATGGTAAGATAAAATTAGTTTATATTTTTAAACCAAAGGAGGAGCAACCAATGAAGGCCCAGGACTTTCATCTGCTTTTTAAGGATTGTATGCCCCTTTTTATTGCCCTTGGAGATGAGGTCCGGCTCACCATCATTGAGTCTCTTGCCCTTACCGGCCTGTATGACAGTGACGGGAATGAGATTTCGGCTTCCGCCTGCGGACATACTCCGTCTTTCGTCAAGGGAATGAACGTAAAGGACATTACAGAAAGAACCAATCTTTCCCGGCCTGCTGTCTCCCACCATTTAAAGATTCTAAAAGAAGCCGGACTGATTGCTGTCCGCCAGGAGGGAACTGCGAACTACTACTACTTAACTCTTGGAGACAGTACAAAAAAGCTGTGTTTTCTAGGTCTGCATCTGCAGGAGCTTTTAGGTGATACAGGTAATATATGAATAAAAAGCCATTTTCCAGTTATAATGAAATTAACAGATATCCTGTAAAATTTCAAGAAATGGAGATGGTAAAATGAAGCATGGAACCTTTAAAAAACGTCTGACTGCATCGGAAGAGGAACAGAGACTCAGACATGAGATCGAGTGTTCCAAAACAGCCATTGATGCTGCCAGAAACCACTTTGAACAGGTGGTCGACCCAACGCTTATTGACTGCTACATCTATGAACTGAATGCAGCCCAGCTGCGTTACCAGTTTCTCCTGCGCCGTTTCAAAAGCCAGGAGGTAAAGCTGCAGGAAGCACAGACGCTTCCAATTGCAAACGGAAAGCACAGAGTGCTGTCTTAAAAATCACGGAGGAGTGAGCAAATGGCAGAAGAAAAAAATGGAATCGGAACTGGTTTTATTACAGAGGTAGACCGTTATCTTTATAATAACGGAAAGCATTACGAAATCTACGAAAAGCTGGGTGCTCATAAAAAAAATTATAAGGGCGAAGACGGGATGTATTTTGCGGTGTGGGCACCTCACGCAAAGCAGATCGGCGTAGTGGGGGATTTCAACGGATGGAATCCGGAGAAAAATCCCATGACAAGCCTGGCGGATTCGGGAATCTGGGAAGCATTTGTTCCGGGTCTTTCAATTGGTGCTCTTTATAAGTACGCAATCACCTCCGAAAGCGGAAAGATTCTTTTTAAAGCAGATCCTTACGCATTTGAGGCAGAATACCGGCCTCAGACCGCTTCTGTTACTGCTGATCTTTCCAGTTATGTCTGGAACGATGCGCCCTGGATGGCAAAACGCAAAAAGCAAGACCCCACAGACGGCCCGATCAGCATTTACGAGGTTCATCTCGGTTCCTGGAAGAGGAAAAACAGGGAAGAAAAGGATGGCTTTTATACCTATGTGGAGGCGGCTCACGAACTGGGAGATTACGTTGCCGGGATGGGCTATACCCATGTAGAGCTCCTGGGAATCGCAGAGCATCCTTATGACGGCTCCTGGGGCTATCAGGTGACCGGCTACTTTGCCCCAACCTCCCGGTATGGAACTCCACAAGAATTCATGTATTTTATTGATTACCTGCACCAGAAAGGCATTGGTGTGATCCTGGACTGGGTTCCAGCTCATTTCCCGAAGGATGCCCACGGACTTTCTGACTTTGACGGACAGGCCTGCTATGAATATGCCGATCCAAGAAAAGGAGAGCATCCGGACTGGGGGACCAAGGTCTTTGATTACGGCAAGTATGAAGTAGACAATTTTCTCATTGCCAACGCCCTTTACTGGGTGGAAAAGTTCCATGTAGACGGACTTCGTGTGGACGCAGTTGCCTCCATGCTTTATCTGGACTACGGAAGAGGAAACGGAGAATGGGTGCCAAACCAGAACGGCGGCAATGAAAATCTGGAAGCCATAGAATTTTTCAGGCATTTAAACAGTGTCATAAAAAAGCGGGGAAACGGAGCCATGATCATTGCGGAAGAATCCACCGCCTGGCCCAAAGTGACAGAGGAACCGGAAAACGGCGGTCTGGGCTTTACGTTTAAGTGGAACATGGGCTGGATGCATGATTTTTTGGAATACATGAAGCTGGACCCTTACTTCAGAAAATACAATCATCATAAAATGACCTTTGGACTTACATATTTTACCAGTGAAAATTATATACTTGTATTATCCCATGATGAAGTCGTGCATTTAAAATGCTCTATGATCGAAAAAATGCCAGGCCTCCTTGAGGATAAATTCGCCAATCTAAAAGTGGGTTATACATTTATGCTTGGACATCCCGGCAAAAAACTTCTTTTTATGGGACAGGATTTCGGACAGTTCCATGAATGGGATGAGAACACTTCTCTTGACTGGTATCTGGCAGAGGAACCCCTTGGAATGGAGTTAAAAAATTACGTCAGGGATCTTTTGCATCTTTATAAAAAATATCCGGCCCTTTACGAAAAGGACTATGACTGGGAAGGATTCTCCTGGGTCAATGCCAATGACAGCGAACGAAGCATTTTCAGTTTTATCCGCCACAGCAGCAACGGCAGGAACAGCCTTTTATTTGTTCTCAATTTCACGCCGGTGGAGCGGAGCGATTACCGGGTAGGCGTTCCCAAAAAAGGCACCTATTCCCTTGTTTTAGATGAAAGTCAGGGACTTTACCACACGGGGAAAAAACCACCCTCCTATTCTGCACAAGCTATGAAATGGGATGAGAAAGAGTACTCCATCGCATTTTCTCTTCCCGCTTATGGGGTGCGGGTGTTCTCCTTTTAACAGACCGTGTTTTTATATATTTCTTCCAATAATTTTGTATTTTTTCTATACTTTTTATATATTTTGTAGTAAGATTAAGATATGATTCTTACATAATTTACATGCAAAAATGGAAGGAGAGGTGTTTTATGGGAGCAGAAATTATCGCTGCAACTGCAACAAAAACGGTGTACCGTGATGGGGATAAGGCAATCAAGGTCTTTCATGCAGATTTTCCGAAAGCTGAGGTCCTTAATGAAGCATTGATCACTGCAAGAGTGGAAGAAACCGGCGGAATTAAAGTTCCGAAAGTACTGGAAGTGGGTGTTTTTGAAGGTGAATGGTCCATTACCTTTGAATTTATTGAAGGAAAAACGTTGGAACAGCTCATGGAGGAACATCCGGATCAGATACCGGATTACATGGAAAAAATGGTGGATCTTCATCTTTCGGTCATGGCAAAGCAGTGCCCTCTTTTAAATAAGCTAAAGGATAAGATGGCAAGACAAATCTCAGACATTGAAGAACTGGGAGATTCGACCCGGTATGAAATGCAGACCCGCCTGGACAGTATGCCAAAGCACACGAAACTTTGCCATGGTGATTTTAATCCCACCAATATCATTGTAAAAGATGACGGAACCTTTTACGTGATCGACTGGGTACACGCAACCCAGGGCAATGCCAGCGCCGACGTAGCAAGAACGTATCTCCTATTCTGCCTAAAGGATCAGAAAAAGGCCGATATGTACATGGATTTATTCTGTAAGAAGACAGGTACGGCAAAGAAATATGTCCAGTCCTGGCTCCCCATCGTAGCCGCTGCACAGCTCTCTAAGAAACGGCCGGAGGAAGCAGAGCTTTTAAATCAATGGGCCAATGTTTTTGAATACCAATAAACCGGTACATTTCATAAGCCGCATACATCTTTTTAAAGGTTGTATGCGGCTTTTTTTATTTCCGTGATTATTCTTTTGAATCCATTTCCGGTGAGGGTTCCTGATTGCCGGACATCACTTCATGTTCCTTCTTCAGTTCCTCATACAGATCATAAAACCTCCATTTGCAGTTGGTATCCGTGACCACTGCCTTTAATTCGATCCTCGGTACACCGGCCCGTCTGAGACTCATTAACAGCTCGTCCACCCGGCGGTTGGAAAAGTTTTTCATCACCAGAATCTCTTCTTTTACCGGAGGACATTCCTCAAAGCCGCGTTCTTCAAAGCCGTCATATCCGGCCAGATAGCCTACCGTCTGATTCATCTGGTCTGCGGAAATATTCCTGATCCGGATTCCCATACGAACCAGCACTGCTTTTAATTTTGCAGATTTGGTATCATTACCACTCTGCTTTGCCTGTTCCGGCTGATAATAAAGGACCATTTCTTTTGTGACTGCCATGTTCTATCCCTCCTGCTGCCAATTATAACAGATGTCTTCTCAATTCTTCCCCGCTCAAAGGACTTAAATACGCCGGGGCTACATCAAATACAGTCTTACAGCCGCTCTGCCCTTCCTGATTCAGGCGATAAGCAGCACGGGCATAAGAAGTAAGCACAGAAGCGGTAAATTCGGGGTTGGAATCCAATTTTAAGCTGTATTCGATCACATGGCTGTTTTCATCCTCCCAGCCGGTCTTTCCGGTGCGGATCACAAACCCGCCGTGAGGGATTTTCTTATGATCTCTCAACAGTTCTTCTTCGCTGATAAAATGCACCGTGGTATCATAATCGGAGAAATAATTAGGCATGGTCACGATTTCTTCTCTGATCCGGTCTAAATCAGCGCCTTCCTCTGCTACGACAAAGCACTCTCTGGTATGCTTTTCTCTTACGGTCAGTTCCGGGTTTTTGCCCTCCCGGACCTCTTTTAAGGCTTTATCAACCGGGATGGTATACTGTCTGGCATCCTTTACGCCCTTGATCCTTCGGATGGCATCAGAATGTCCCTGGCTGACGCCTCGTCCCCAGAATGTATAGTCATGTCCCCCCGGCAGAACTGCTCCGGCATACAGGCGGTTTAAAGAAAACATACCAGGATCCCAGCCTACGGAAATGATTCCCACCTTTTTCCCTTGTGCTGCGGCTGCATCTACGGCCGCAAAATGTTCCGGGATTTTTGCATGGGTGTCAAAGCTGTCTACCACATTAAAATGCTTTACTAATTCCGGTGTCTGTGCCGGCAAATCCGTGGCGCTTCCGCCGCAAAGGATGAGCACGTCAATGAACTCCTTCTTTGACTCGGCCTCCTCATAGGAATATACCTTTACACCTTCTGTTAAGATCTTCAACGTTTCCGGGTCTCTTCTGGTAAATACAGCTGCCAGTTCCATATCCGGATTATGGCGAATGGCACATTCCACTCCTTTTCCAAGATTCCCATAGCCTACAATACCGATTTTAATTGTCATAGGTTCAACTACCTTTCTAAAATATTGCTGGTTTCCATTATAACCCGAAAAAGCATATGGTGTAAATAATGGATTCATTTCCCTTTTACATAAAAATCCGCAGACAGAATGATGGCCTGCCTGCGGATCTCATATTTTTATTACGCGAATGCTGCCTCTGGCATATCCATCGCGGTGGTTTCATACTTATCCAAAATCACCTTCTGGATGGTATCCCTGGTGCTGGAATTGATGGGATGTGCAATATCCCGGTACTCCCCGTCTGCTGCCTTACGGCTTGGCATGGCAATGAATAATCCTTTTTCCCCTTCAATGACTTTAATGTCATGAATTACGAATTCATTGTCCAGTGTAATTGATACAATGGCCTTCATCTTTCCTTCTTTTTCGATGCGTCTCACTCTTACGTCTGTAATCTGCATATGAAACCCCTTCCCGTCACATTTCCTATAATGTGTATCTTTCGTTTTTTTCAAGGACAATTTTTATCTTGTCCGGTGTCCCTATATAGGTGGTATTGGCCCGGATGGTATCCCGGCTTTCTACAATACAGTTTTCAATGACCGTATTATCCCCTATGTAAACGTCATTTAAAATAATGGAATTTTTAATGACGCAGTTGTTGCCGATATAGGCCTTTTTAAACAGGACCGAATTCTCGACAACGCCGTTGACGATACTGCCGCTGGATACCAGGCTGTTCTTTACAGAAGCCCCCGGATTGTATTTTGCAGGCGGTAAGTCGTCAATCTTTGAATAAACATCCGGGTACTGCCGGAAAAAATAGTCTCTCACTTCCGGTTTTAAGAAATCCATATTGGTCTTATAATAGGATTTCACAGAAGCAATATTCCGCCAGTAAGCGTTCATTTTATAGGCATATATCCTTTTTAAATTCCGATAACGTACCAGAATGTCACTCACAAAATCATAGCGGTCCTCCATGGCGCACTTTTCGATCAGCTCGATCAGCTGCCGTCTCCGGATCACATAAATGCCGCAGGATACGGTATTGGAAGAAACCTCCATGGGCTTTTCTTCAAATTCCGTGATCCTTCCGTCCTGATTGGTCTTTACCAGTCCGAAACGGGTGATATCCTCTTCCATGGGAAGCTCTGTGCATACCACCGTAATATCTGCCTTTTTCTCAATATGATATTCCAGCACCTTTCCGTAATCAAGCTTATAGATGCCGTCCCCCGCGGCAATGACTACGTAAGGCTCGTGGCTGTTCTTTAAAAATGTCAGGTTCTGATACAATGCATCTGCGGTTCCCCGGTACCAGTCGCTGCTTTCCGCAGTTATGGTAGGGGTGAAGACATAAAGTCCTCCCTGCTTTCTTCCAAAGTCCCACCATTTGGAGGAGCTTAAATGCAGATGAAGGGATCTGGAGTTATACTGGGTCAAAACTGCTACATTCTGGATATGGGAGTTGGTCATGCTGCTGAGTACAAAGTCAATGCTCCGGTAGTTGCCTGCAATGGGCATGGCCGCAATGGCCCGTTTGCTGGAAAGTTCCCCCATCCTCTTGCTGTTTCCGCCTGCTAATACAATTCCTATCGCTCTCATCGCATGCCACCTGCCTTTATGATGTAATCTCCGCTGGCCAGTTCCCCATTCTGATAATCCTCAAGTGTGGTATCTCCAACGATGGCCGTATTCTTTCCCACCTTTACATGTTCCGGAATGATGGAATTTTCCCCGACCGTTACCAGATCGAACTGATAAACTTTAGGATCGTATTTGCTCTTCTCATATTCCCCGGTCCCAAGCTCTGCTCCTGCACCGACCGTTACATTCTCGGCAAGTATGGCTTTATTAATGACTGCGCCTTCCCCTATCACGCATTCCCTCATGACAATGGAATCCTTCACTACCGCCCCCTTTTTTATGACAACACCGGCACCGATCACAGAATTGCGGACTTCTCCGTAAATTTCAGCGCCCTCTCCTACAATGCTCCGGTCAATGACTGCATCTTCCGAGACATACTGAGGGGGAATGATGTCGCTCTTTGTGTAGATTTTCCAGTATTCTTCATAAAGATTGAATTCCGGTATGATGTCTATCAGCTCCATGTTGGCCTCCCAGTAAGAGCCAAGGGTCCCGACATCCTTCCAGTAACCGTTGTATTCATAAGCAAATACCCTTTTTCCTTCCTCAAAACAGAAGGGAATGATATGTTTGCCAAAATCACAGCCCGGTACGTCTGACATGCGGATCAGTGCTTCCTTCAGCACCTTGCGGCTGAATATGTATATCCCCATAGAGGCAAGATTGCTTCTGGGATTGGCAGGCTTTTCCTCAAATTCCGTTATTCTGTTGCTTTCGTCTGTAATAAGAATCCCGAACCGGCTGGCTTCCTCAATCGGTACCGGCATCGCAGCAATCGTGATATCTGCATTATTTGCTTTATGATATTCCAGCATGACTTCATAATCCATCTTATAAATATGGTCTCCGGACAGGATGAGCACATAATCCGGATGATAAGTCTCTATGTATTCCAGGTTCTGATAGATGGCATTGGCTGTCCCCGTATACCAGTCACTTCCCTTGCTTCTTTCATAGGGAGGAAGAATGGTGACTCCGCCCACGTTGCGGTCCAGATCCCACGGAATACCGATTCCGATATGGGTGTTCAAACGCAGCGGCTGATACTGGGTCAGCACGCCTACCGTATCCACTCCGGAATTGATGCAGTTGCTAAGCGGGAAATCGATGATTCGGTACTTGCCGCCAAAGGATACTGCAGGTTTGGCTACTTTTTGCGTCAGCACCCCTAACCGGCTTCCTTGTCCGCCTGCCAAAAGCATGGCAATCATCTCTTTTTTTATCACGTTATCACCCCTTGCTGTGTATTTTATTGTTTCTACATTATATCACACTTTTTAAAAATAGTGAACAAATTTTTGTTTTTATATCTTTAATTTTTGTGCAATTTCCGACATTTTTCGTGGTGTTTACATTTTTTTTACATTTTAGTCCTTATCTGGTGTTTTTGGGCTGCGCCCCCTTGAATCAATGCTGAAAATAAAGTATAATCTTAATAAGTATGCGAACACATAAAGGAGAAGCTATTATGGATTTAACAACAGTGCGTCAAATATATAAAAAGCAGGAAGCATTTTTAAATACCCAGATTACGGTCGGAGGCTGGGTGCGAAGCCTGCGTGATTCCAAAGCATTCGGGTTTATCGTATTAAACGATGGTTCCTATTTTGAACCCCTTCAGGTGGTCTACCATGATACGATGGCAAATTTCGCCGAGATATCCAAATTAAACGTAGGAGCTGCCATTATCGTTACCGGAACTCTGGTTCCCACTCCTGATGCAAAGCAGCCATTTGAAATCCAAGCGACGGAAATCACCGTGGAAGGAACCTCTTCCTCTGATTATCCGCTTCAGAAAAAACGCCATTCCTTTGAATATTTAAGGACGATTTCCCACCTTCGTCCAAGAACCAATACCTTTCAGGCAGTCTTTCGAGTACGCTCTCTGATCGCTTATGCCATTCACCAGTTTTTCCAGGAAAGAGACTTTGTTTATGTCCACACTCCCCTCATTACAGGAAGTGACTGCGAGGGTGCGGGGGAGATGTTCCAGGTAACCACTCTAGATTTAAACAATGTGCCAAAGACCGGAGACGGCAAAGTGGATTTTTCCCAGGACTTTTTTGGAAAGCCTACCAATCTAACCGTAAGCGGACAGTTGAACGGAGAAACTTATGCCATGGCATTCCGTAACATCTATACCTTCGGACCGACCTTCCGTGCAGAAAATTCCAACACCACCCGCCATGCGGCGGAATTCTGGATGATCGAACCGGAGATGGCATTTGCAGACTTAAATGATGATATGGCACTGGCGGAATCTATGTTAAAATACGTGATCCGTTTTGTTTTAGAACACGCACCGGAAGAGATGAATTTCTTTAACCAGTTTGTGGACAAGGAGTTACTGAACCGGTTAAATAATGTTCTTAATTCCGAATTTGCACGTATTACCTATACGGAGGCTGTAGAGCTCCTTGCAAAGCATAACGATGAATTTGATTATAAAGTATTCTGGGGCTGTGATTTACAGACCGAGCATGAGCGTTATCTGACAGAACAGCTCTATAAAAAGCCGGTATTCGTTACGGATTATCCAAAAGAAATCAAGGCTTTCTATATGAAGATGAACCCGGATAACAAGACTGTGGCTGCTGTGGACTGTCTGGTTCCCGGAATCGGAGAGATCATCGGAGGAAGCCAGAGGGAAGACAATTATGACAAACTTGTTGCACGTATGGACGAGCTTTCCCTGAACAAGGAAGACTATGAGTTCTACCTTGATTTAAGAAAATACGGCTCCACCCGCCATGCAGGCTTTGGTTTAGGCTTTGAGCGCTGTGTGATGTATTTAACCGGAATGGCCAACATCCGTGATGTAGTTCCATTCCCAAGAACCGTTAACAACTGCGAACTTTAAGCCGGTACCACAAATTCCCTTCCCTAATGGGCGGGGAATTTGTGGTATCTTTACACATAGGACCAGCGAGGTAACGACAATGAAATTCATACATATTGCAGATGTGCACTGGGGCATGAGCCCGGACAGCGATAAACCCTGGAGCAAGGAGCGGTGCCAGGACATTAAGGACACCTTTGCAAAGGCGGTAAACCAGGCCAAGGTCCTGGAAGCGGACTGCCTTTTCATTTCCGGTGACTTATTTCACCGGCAGCCCCTTGCCAAAGATTTAAAGGAGGTAAACTATTTATTTTCCACCATTCCCTCTGTGCATGTGGTCATCATCGCCGGTAATCATGACCGGATACGCAAGAACTCCGCTCTTTTAAGCTTTACCTGGGCTCCCAATGTGACCTATCTCATGGGAGAGGAACTGGAAAGTGTTTATTTTAAGGAGATCAACACAGAGGTCTATGGGTTCAGCTACTATTCTGCTGAGATTCCGGAAAACCGTCTGGATCACTTAAAAGTGCCTAATAACGGGCGTATCCATGTGCTTCTTGGACACGGCGGAGATGCAAACCATATCCCCTTTGATAAGGGTGCCATGGCAAACCTTGACTTTTCCTACATTGCCATGGGCCACATTCACCGGCCGGAGATTCTTTTGGAAAACCGGATGGCATTTGCCGGTTCTTTAGAGCCTCTCGATAAGACAGAGTCCGGACACCATGGCATGATGGTTGGAGAAATCAATGAGGTGACCCGCATGGTGACCTCCTTAAAGTTTATTCCCCTTGCAAAGCTCCAGTACATCTCCCTGGCTGTCAATGTTACCACAGCCACCACCAATACCGAGCTGGCTATGAAAATCACCCAGGAGATCCAGAACCGGGGAACGGAAAATATCTTCCGCTTCCGAATCCGGGGCATGAGAGATCCTGACATTTCCTTTGACTTAGACATGCTTTCCACCCGTTTTAAGATCATGGAGATCGTGGATGAATCCGAGCCCCAATATGACTTTTCCGCCCTCTTTGCCGAGCACTCCAGTGACATGATCGGGTTTTTTATTCAGGCCCTCCAAAAACCGGAGATGAGCCAGGTGGAGAAAAAAGCCCTCTATTACGGCATCAATGCACTGCTTCGCACCACAGACGAAAGGAGCTGATCCCATGAAAATACTGGATATTTATATCAATGGCTTTGGAAAATTCCATGGCAGGAACTTAACCTTTGGAGATGGGCTCAACATTGTCTACGGAAAGAACGAGGCAGGAAAATCTACCATACATACCTTTATCCGGGGGATGCTGTTTGGCATTGAACGCCAGCGGGGAAGAGCTTCAAAGAACGATCTTTACACCAAATACGAACCCTGGGAAAACAGCGGGACCTACGAAGGCCAGATCCGCTTGGAACACAAGGAACATATTTACCGGATCGAACGGACATTTCAAAAAAACAAAAAGGAATTTAAGATTGTCGATGAGACGGCGGGGCGTGAAATCGAACCCACCAAAGCATTTTTAGACGACCTTTTATGCGGTCTGAGTGAAACCGCCTATATCAATACGGTAAGCATCGGGCAGTTAAAAAGTGCCACCGATGAAGGCATGGTTTCAGAGCTTAAGAACTACATTGCCAACTTGAACAATACGGGCAATCTGGCTCTTAACATCACCAAGGCCGCCGCATTCTTAAAATCACAGAGAAAAGAACTGGAAGCTCAGATGGTGCCTGAAGCCGCACGCACCTATACCTCTTTACTAAGTGAGATCCGGAACACGGAAAAAGAAATCTCCTCCCCGGAATATGAAAACCAGATCACCGAATACCAGAAGCTGCGCACAGAGGTTAAGACTGCTTTGGAGAAAAAACAGGCGGAAAAGGAAGAACTGATTAAGAAGGTGGCCAGGGGAAGACAGGTTCTAAGCAGCAACCAGTTCACAGACCTGGACTCCATCAATGATTACTCGGTTAAGGCACAGGAAAACTTTGATGAATATATGGAAGCCAAGGAAGCCTGCAGCAAAAAGCCAAGGAAAGTTTTCTCCATTCTTTCCCTTATGGTTGCAACCATGCTTTTATGCGGAGTTGGCGTTCTTTATTATCTGGGAGAATCCAATTATTTCACCGCTTATTACGGACTGGATCTGCTGTTGCTTATGGGTGTGTTCGTGGGCGCTGCCATCATCTTTTATCTCATCGGCCTTCTTCTCTTTTTAAAGCTGAAGCACAGCCAGAAGGATATGGAGATGAGTGCAAAAATCCTGCAGGAAATTCTTTCCAGACATCTGGGGAATACGGAGATTTCCACAGAAGCCATCCGGGCCTTTCAGGCAAGAATGGCAGAATTCTCCCGCCTTTGCTCTGCTGTAGTTAAATCAGAGTCTGCCGTTACCCAGAAGGCCGCTGAGATTGAAGAGCTTCAGAAAAAGCAGGAGGGCTTTGGAGAATCCATTGAAAAGCAGCAAAAAAGTCAATGGGAGCTGGAAAAAAAGCTGGAGCATCTTTCCAACTGTAAGACTCAGGCGGAAGGGTTAAAACACATCTTAGGAGAAAACGACCGGATCCGGGAAGAGATTTCCGCCATTGATTTAGCGTTAGAGACCATGACCAGCCTGTCTTCCTCCATTCGGGATTCCTTTGGTCTGTATCTGAACCGGACTGCTTCAGACTTAATCGCAGGAATCACGGGAGGAATCTATACCAGTATGAGCGTGGATGAGAATTTAAATGTCTTTTTAAATACAAAAACCAAGCTGGTGCCCTTGGAACAGGTCAGCAGCGGAACCATGGACCAGGTATATTTAGCTCTCCGCCTCGCCGCCGCCACCCTGATCCAAGAAGGCAGTGAACGCATGCCCTTCATCTTCGATGACAGCTTCGTCCTCTATGACGACGACAGGCTGCGTACCGCTTTGAGATGGCTGGTTGGGACTTACTCCGACCAGATCATTATCTTTACCTGTCACCAGAGAGAGGCTCAGATGCTGACTGCGAATTTGATTCCTTATCATTTGGTGGAGATATAATAAAATATAGATAAGTATCTATGTCACCCTTAATCCCCTTCTTTTCAATCGTTAGGGGATAAGGGTGTTTCATTGCCTTTAGATATAACCGTTTAATAAATTCCTTTTAATTCTAATCACATATTCTTTTTGGATTATAATAACTGGCTAAACCTTTAGCTCATAATCCTCTAATTGCTGGAATCATTCTATATATAGAAACATACCGCTCCAGGCTGTTGAACACCAACATTAGAACGGTATATTTTATATAGCTTTTCTTTTTTATTCTATAATAATTGTCTTGGCTTAGAAATAGAAACACGTTTATCTTCACGCGTAAACTTAATAACATGTTTTTCTTTATTCCATTCTGGAATTTCAAATTTCTTAATTGCGTAAAATATATCGATGTTATATTCTTTACAACTTATTGGGTCATTAGATGTATAGGTGAAATCATACAAATCACGCTCGTAATGTCTAATTTCACCAAAAGAAGGAGACTCTATTTTCTTTGCTTCTAGTTCCTCAATCTCAAAAAATAATTTATGCAAAAATTGATTTGCTGATTTATCAGAAAAACCCTCTGTTAAGGTCTGCGATTGCATCTTTACATAACATTCTTCAATTATTTTATTACAGTCCAAATATATATCTAGAATTCCAATATTTAAAATAAGCCACTTAAGACTCAATTTAAACATATTAAAAGAAAGGCTGAAACAAGTAATAAGTACATCTAAATGTTTATATTTTTTTCTCAGCTCAGAAGGAAAAGTATAGAAGCAAGAGTGAATTTCCTTATTATTTTTTATAATACTGTAAAGGCTATTATTGAAATGAGATGCCTGATAAATTGAGATATCGATATCTGACGGATCAAAAAATAGTTTGTTTAATATTTTATTTGTCTCTATTGTAACTGGTAGAGGAATAAATTTATGTAATTGCAATTTTCCAATATTATTACAATACAGATATTCCATTAATCGTATTGTATCTTTCAAATCGGTCTCAGATTCATCTGGAAATCCATATATAAATGAAATAGTCAAGTCAAACCCATATTTATATAAATGTAGTAGTTTTTTATCAGCTGAAACAATGGGTATATTTTTATTTAATATTTTCTGCATAACCTGAGAACCAGTCTCGAATCCTATATACATAGCATTACAACCAGAATCTATCAGAGCTCTCATTACATTATCATCCAAAATATCAATTCGTGAAGAACAGCCCCAAGTTATATCTAGTTTTCTATCTAATAGTTCTTTACAAAACTGAAGCACATAATCTTTATTTGCAGTAAACAAATCATGTTCTAAACGAAATTTCTTTATGCCATATTTTTTATTAAAATGTTCTAATTCAGATAGAATTGAATTAATCTCTTTTACTCTAAAATGCCTTCCCCAAAATATACTCGTAGAGCAAAAAGTACAACCATATGGGCAACCCCTCCCTGCTTCGATACTTTGGATAAAATTTTTTCTTTCTACATTTCTTAATTTTTCATACTCATCTATATTTAACACGGTATACTTACTTAGCTCAGCTCCGGAAATTGGTCTGTGTATTTTGTTTTTTATAATATCCCCCTCTAAGTTTCTATAAACAATATTTAATATTTTACTATAATTTTTATTTTCTTTTATTTCATCTATAAGGGGTAAAATATATTTTTCTCCTTCTCCTACTGCTATTATATCTACAAACGAATAAGCTTTTAGTGTTTGTTCTGCAGTTAAACTTGCTTGGGGTCCTCCAAATATAATAGTAATATCTTTATTTTTTACTTTTAATTTTTTTGCTAATTCAATACTAAGCGGATAAGTATTGCAAATAGTATAAAAACCAATTATATTACATTCTAAATTTAAAAGGAAGGTTACAAAACTATCTATAATATCATCAATTGCATCTGAATACGGAAGCTGATTATTTTTATTTAAACGATCAAAACTAATAATTTCAACCTCATATTTAGCCGAAAGAATATTTTTTAGTGATAGTAAGCCAAGTTGTGGCACAACATTATCTTCCGAAAAACCAATTCCATTAATTAAAATTACATCCATTGTTTTTTAAACAAAACAAGAAATTCCGTTCCAATTGATAAAACAGCAGACAAACTCTCACTCAAACTTATTTTTTCATCCATTTTCATTCTGCTCTTTGTGGCACAATCATTAACAACGGAAAACTTATCAATACATTTCTTTTGAATTACATAGGTAAAAATAATTCCAAATCCATTTAAAAAACTTTTTGTAAGAGCCGTAAGTTTAATTAAATCACCAGATAACTGAATTTGATGCTCTTTTACTATTTTTCCAAACGTATGTGGTACAAAATACATTATAACAATACACCCAATTACAAGAACAGCAATATAAGAATTTATATAAAACAGCGCCATTACGGTTATAAATGCAGAAATAACATTTTGTGCGATCAAAACAGAAGAATTTAGCATTCCTTCATTTAATAGTTGAATGTCATTTGTTATAAATGACAAGTATTCTGAACTAGCATATTTCCTGAAATTTTCAGGTGTTCGATTAAAAATCTTTTGAACTAGCATAAAACGCAGTTGATTAATAAAAGTATTTTGAAACTTTTTTGAAAAATAAGATTTTAGATAAGTAAAAGAAAAATAAACCAATAAAAAAATAATGCTAAAGGCTATTACATTCTTCAGCCGTTCTATATCGGAAGACACAGCTACATCAATAATTATTTTAATCATGTATGCAATCAATGTTGAAAGAATCGATGCGATAAATATAATTATAAAATTCACAAATAGCAATCTTTTATTTTCTTTTAAAATAATTTTCATATTATTCCTCATTACCATTCACAAAAGGGGATGAAATTAGTGAAATGGTTCTTACTTTTTTATTTTCACCACATTCATAATCAAAATATTTCTTACAGAGCAAGGTATATTCCTTAAAAAAATCTCTAAAGCTCTCATCGTCTAGGTACATAACGGAACGGTCAATAAAAAGCATTTCCTCATTCATTAATTTTTTCGTACGTTCAAAGTACTGTTGAAAATCAACCATTAAATTCAAAAGGTAATTTATGACCATAGAATAATCCGACTGACTGTGTTTCCCAGTTTTATTTATACTAAATGTCTTCTCCAATGTACCTCTGATCTGATTTTCCTGCACCACACAAATCAAATTATTTTCCTCTAAAATTTTTAAATGATTATAAACAGTGGCACGAGACACATCTTTTATATTTTTGATAATTTCGGAAGCTGTCGCTGTTTCATGCATTGACAGATATTGCATAATCATAATTCTTACAGGATTCATTAATAGATTAATTAAATTCATAACATACCCTCTTCATTAGTCTAATATTTTATATTATTATATTTTTTTATACTAATATAATACACCCTTTTATTTGTTTGTCAATAAAAATTTTACAAGGAAAAGAGAGAGGTTTATTTTTCCATAAAAATATAAAAATCAGGATTAGAATCCACACAGATGGATCTTAATCCTGATTTTATTTATATGGAGATATGTGCCGCAAAAACAGACATAAATCAGCTGTTTTTGCGGCACTTCTGCTTTTTATATTTTTCTACGAAAGACAGTAACAAGTACTATTCCCACAATGAGACCTAAAAGAGCAGGAACCATCCAGCCAAGTCCCACCTCATATAAAGGAAGTGTTATAAGCAAACCATGAGACACAGATAAACCCGCCTGTTCTAAAGCTAATAGTACACTAATCACTCCCGTAAAACCAACGGAACATGCATAAACGGATCTCCACTTCGTTCCGTCCCGAAACAGAAATGAGAGCAGAATCAGCACAATCGCCACGGGATAAATGGCGTTTAATACCGGAACTGAAATCTCCAGTATTTTTGTCAGCCCTACATTGGAAATGATAAAGCTTACCACGGCAAAAACCAAAGCCCAGGTCCGGTATCCGATTCCTGGTATTATGGAACAAAAATATTTGCTGCAGCAGCTGATCAGGCCGATGCAGGTATTTAAGCAGGCAATAAAAAAGATGGCTGCCAGCATGACAAGTCCAGTATTGCCGAAAAGGAAACGTACTGCCTGATTAAGGGTCCGGGCACCATTCTCGGCAGGACCGAAGGCACCTCCGATTACTGCCCCCACATGAGCCAGCGCACCGTATACGAGAATGAGTATCCCTCCGGCTATAAATCCTGCCTTTATGGTCTCACCTACCACAACGGATTCCTTTTGTATGCCTATGGCCTTTATGTTTAAAGAGATGACCACTCCGAAAGTCAGAGCTGCCAAGGTATCCATGGTCATGTATCCTTCCAGAAAGCCTTTGACCAGGGGAGCCGATGCATACGCCGTTGCAGGTTCTCCATAAGAACCGGGCGGATGGAAGATACAGCCTGCAAAAACCACCCCAATCAGTACCAGAAGACAAGGGGTTAAAATTTTACCCAGCCGTTCCGTCAATTGGTCCGGATTCAGTGCAACTACAAATGCAATGGCAAAAAACACAGCCGAATACAAAAACTGAGCCGCAGGAAAGGTATCCTTTCCCAAAAATGGCACGACTGCCATCTCAAAAGAGGTACTTGCGGTTCTTGGAATGGCAAGACATGGTCCGATGGATAAATAATTAAGCAGAGTAAACACAAACGCAAATTTGGGATGTACCCGTTCTGCCAAATGATAAAATCCCCCCGACTTTGCTACGGCAATTACACCAAGTACAGGAAATCCTATGGCCGTTGCCGCAAAACCAACCATGGCTGTCCAGGTGTACGTGCCGGCCAGTGAACCTAAAAAGGGCGGAAATATTAAATTTCCCGCCCCAAAAAACATGGAGAAAAGTGTCAGACCGACTAAAACCAGCTTTCGCTTTGATAATTTTTCCATATGTCCCCCAAATTACCTGTCACCGGAGCGATAACGTTCCAGTACCCGGTTAATTCTGGTCGTAGGATTTAAAAGATCGCTTAAAGAGGCATCATGATTTAAATTATCTATGATCAGTGCGATGTATTTACTCATATCCACATCAATATAATATGGTCTTGAGAGAAGATCCGGAGTCTGATATACCAAGTTGGTGGTCAAGATCCGGTCAATAAAACCATTCTCATAATATTCATCAAATTTCGCAAGGCCGTTGGTGAAAAGACCGAAGGTGGCACATACAAAAACCTTTCTTGCTTTTCTTCTCTTCAACTCCTTTGCTACATCAAGCATGCTCTCACCGGAAGATATCATATCATCCACAATAATCACATCCTTGCCTTCCACGCTGCTTCCTAAGAATTCATGGGCAACGATAGGGTTGCGTCCATTGACGATCTGAGTATAATCACGGCGTTTGTAGAACATACCCATATCAAGTCCCAGCACGTTGGCAAAGTATACTGCACGTCCCATGCCGCCTTCGTCCGGGCTGATCACCATCATGTGATCGCTGTCGATCTCCAGCTCCTTCTCATTCTTTAAGAGATGTTTGATGAACTGATAAATCGGCTGTACGGTTTCAAAACCCTTTAACGGGATGGCATTCTGTACTCTTGGATCATGAGCATCAAAGGTAATAATGTTCTCAACTCCCATATTCACCAGCTCCTGAAGGGCCAGTGCACAGTCCAAAGATTCTCTGCTGGATCTTTTATGCTGTCTGCTTTCATATAAGAAAGGCATGATTACATTGATGCGGCGGGCTTTTCCTGCAGAAGCTGCAATGACACGCTTCAAATCCTGGAAATGATCATCCGGGGACATGTGATTGGTCATACCGCTTAAAGAATAGGTCAGGCTATAGTTGCATACATCGACCATGAAGTAAAGGTCATCGCCACGTATGGATTCCTGTAAGGTACCTTTCGCTTCTCCGGTTCCAAATCTTGGTGTGCTGGCTCCGACCAGGTAAGTATCTCTCTGATAGCCGGAAAAAGCTATGGTAGACTTGTGCTCGCTTTCCCGCTCATGTCTCCATTCTACCAGGTAATCATTTACCTTATCGCCCAATTCCTTGCAGCTTTTCAGGGGAATTAAACCAAGGGGGCCAACCGGAATGGTTTCTATCGTTTTCTCTTCGTAAAGCATTCTTTTCTCCTCCAACGTATCTAAATACATTACAACGTTTCTTTTATATCATTATGTGCGGAAATAGTCAAGTTAATCGGTCCTTTTTGCCTTCTTTCTGATACGGATATCATCTCCGTAAAGGGGGATCACAGTATAGCGGCTGATGAGCCTTGACGTAACTCGTTCCGTATACCGGTCTCTCAGTTCGTTGATGGGATGGTTGGTGGATATAATGGTGGATTTTGAGGAATTAAGCCGCTCATTGATGCAGTAAAACAGCTCCGACGAGGTAAAGCTGTTATTAAGCTCCGTTCCCAGATCATCAATGATCAAAAGATCGCAGTCCAGAATGTACTGGTACATTCCCTTCATATCCTCTTCATCCTGGTAATCAAACCGGTTTTTGGAAAACACTTCAAATAAGTCATTGGCCGACAGATAAATGACGGAGTAATACTGATCAATCAGTTCCTTTGCGATACAGTTGGTCAAAAACGTCTTCCCTACCCCCGTAGGCCCTGTAAATAAAAGATTTCCCCGCTCTTTGGAAAATCCCCCTGCAAAATTTTTGCAGGTTTCCACAACTTGTCCCATATATTCCTTTACGGTCCGGTTCAAATGGGGAATCACTCTGGTATCATCAAAATATTCAAAAGAAAAAGAATCAAAATTCTCGACTGCCACGATTTGTTCGATGTTTGACTGGGCATAAAGGTACTTCATCTCCGACTGGCGGAAGCAGTGGCATTTGACACCGTCTGCATATCCGGTGTCCTTGCAGTCCGGGCACCGGTAGTGCATCTCCATGTAATCCGTTGAAAATCCTGCGGATTTTAACAGTACGCTCTTTTGTTCTCTCAAATCAGCGATCTCATCCCGCAGCTCCTTCAAGGCTTCTTTATCCCCATCCAAAAGTCTTCGGGCACAGGCCACCGCTCTTGTGCTGATGGACTGGTCCAGTTCCTTTATCACCGGAATCCGTCCATATACTTCTGCAATCCGTTCTTCCTGTTCATGACGGTTCTTCAGCTGCTGCTGCCCGTAAGCCCTCATGATGGCGTCATACTGTGAATTGCTAAGCGCCATAATTACCTCCGTTCTGTTTGATGCTGTCCATGTAAACTACTTTTGTTTCGTAAGTTCTTCAAGAATCAGTGCATCATAATCAATCTCGCGTTGAGGAAAGTTCTGAAACTGATTCTGTCCGCTTCTCCCCTTAGACGGGGAAGTCTGCTTGTATCCTCCGCCAGCACCATCTGCTGCCGGTTTTTTTCCGTTCTTCAAATCCCCGTTCTTCCGGTCTGCATACTGCTCGTCCAGTTTCCGAATCTCCTCCAAGGTTCTCACTCCCGCCTTTTTCCAGCCCTCCAAAATCTTATCCGCATACTGAAAACTTGGCTTGTGAGTTGCCGACAGGGCGCGGTTGCACGCCTCGGTCACGATCTCTCTGGTAAATCCAAATGTGCGGAACCACCGGTCCATAAATTCCCGCTCCAGATTTCCCGGATTTCTGTCATTTATCCCAAAAGCCTTCATAATGGCATAGGAATCCTTGGAAAAGGATACTGCGTTTGTTTTCGCTTCCTCGATGGTACGGATTCCTTTTTCATGCCAGCCGATAGCAACCGTCTCGATGTAGCGAATGCTGGAGTGGCCTCCCTGAACGCAGTATTCCACCACATATTCCAGCAGCTCTGCCGACATATGGAGTCCGTCGTAAAGATAAGCAAACACTTCACATTCCCTCTGCGTAAAAACCTTATTCATGTACTTCTGGGCAATATAAAGGAGCTGGGAAAAATCCTCATCTCCTGCAAGTCCGCTGATTTTCTCTGGGGTATAGGCGGTCCGCCTGACAGGGACTTCCGGCTCCCTTGAAAGCACCGGAACGCTTCCGGAACAGGCGGTCTCCGATACGGCAGAAGAAGGCTCCGGTTTTACCGGAACCTCTTCTAAGAGGACCCCGGCCTTTTTCCAGTAAGCCAGAGCCCTTGTCACATCCGCCTCTGTATGGTTTAGTGCATCCGCAATCATGGATACGGTCACATCCTCCCCTTCATGACGCAGGAGGAATAAATACTCTTTGATGTACTCTCCATTGGCCGAAGCCATATATTCATCTATGAAATCGTTGGATATCACCGTTGCGCTGATCCTTAAACTGCTCTTCACATTCACTGCCATAACCTCACCTTTTTATCATGCTCTTATCATACCACAGGTCATCAGAAAAGAAAATAGGCGCAGTTATCCACCAAATAAATTGTGGAAATTGTGGATAATGTGGAAATCAGGTATACATAATTTGGATTTCTTCCTCCAATCGTGTCGATATGCTGATAAAATCGGGATTTTGTAAATTGTTAGACTTTAAATTATGTAAATTAAAAAATCCACATAGCTTCTTAACATAAAATGTTGAAAACTATGTGGATAATGTGGATAACTATATTCCCAGCAAGGTTTCTCCCACTTTTACAATGTCTCCGGCTCCCATAGTTATCAACAAATCACCGTGTATACAATTTTCCAAAATAAATGTTTCGATTTCTTCAAAGGAAGAGATATAGTGGGCTTTTACCCCTTTTTTCTCGATTCTCTCCGCAATATCTCTGGAACTGATCCCCAAATTGTCGGTTTCCCGCGCGGCGTAGATGTCAGCCAGTATGACTTCGTCGGCCAGCGACAACGCATCTGCAAAATCGTCCAGAAACGCTTTTGTCCTGGTATATGTATGGGGTTGGAATACCACCCACAGCTTTTTATGTGGATAATGCTTGGCGGTTTCCAGCGTTGCACGGATTTCCTGGGGATGGTGGGCATAATCGTCAATGACCGTTACACCGGAAATCTCCCCTTTCTTTTCAAAACGGCGGTTTGTTCCGGTAAAACGTTTCAGACCCTTTTTGATTATTTCCATGGAAATTCCCAGTTCTGCACAAACGGCTGCCGCTGCCAGAGAGTTATACACATTGTGCTCTCCAGGTACACCCAGGGTGACAGTATCCACCACAACATCGTCTATTTTTAAATCATAGGTGGCTCTTGCAATTTCATCAAACCGGATATTTTCCGCCCGATATCTGCTTTTCTGACTTTTTCCGAAGGTAATGACCTTACAGGGGAGTCCCTCTACAATCTCTTCCATATTGTCAATGTCCTGATTGATCACCAGCCAGCCTTTCTTCGGCACTTTCTGGGCAAACAGATGGAACGAACGGCGGATGTCCTTAATATCCTTAAAGAAATCCAGGTGATCTGCTTCTATATTTAATATGACTGCTGTCGTCGGGAAAAAGGACAAGAAGCTGTTGGTATATTCACACGCCTCTGTTACAAATAACTCCGGACCTCCCACACGAATGTTGCCGCTGATGGAATTCAGGATTCCGCCTACGGAAATGGTTGGGTCCGCATCCGCAGATAAGAGTATCTCCGTGATCATGGAGGTGGTAGTGGTCTTTCCATGGGTTCCGGAAATGGCAATGGCGTTGGCATAATTTTTCATCATCTGGCCCAGAAGCTCTGCTCTGGTCAAAATAGGAAGTCCCATCTCCCTGGCTTTTGCCAACTCCGGATTATCCTCGTGTACGGCTGCCGTATACACGACAACATCCATATCAGCAGTAATATTTTCCTCACGCTGTCCATAGGCCACTTTAGCACCCTTTGCCTCCAAATGGCGTGTAAGATCAGATTCGTGTGCATCTGATCCTGATACCGTAAACCCTTCATCAATGAGGATTTCTGCCAGTCCGCTCATGCTGATTCCACCAATTCCGATAAAATGAATTGCTTCTGGTTTATTAAAATCAATCTGATACATGTTTTTTCCATCCTTAATTTTGTATTCGGTATGACTAGACACTTCCAATTACTTTTACTGCTTTTCTTTTGGAAAGTCAACTGCTTTCTTCTCTATTATATAAGAAAGCATAGAGAAAATCTACAATAGAATCTCAATCAAAAAAATGCACCTTACAGATTTTATGACCTGTAAAGTGCTATTTATGACACGTATTATAAGGACCTGCCTGTTTCCGGGGACTACCCGTCCGTTAATGTTGTTTCTACTACGGAAGAAATCATGTAAATCATTTCCTTAAAACTGCGAAATGGCAGCTGTACTTTTCCTTCCCGCCAGTATAAAATTCCCTGCCAGGTGAAGTGTTCCAGAAACATGACCTTTAGGGAAAAAGAAGCCTTTTGACCGTTCTGTTTCAGTGTATCCGCCGCCTTATGGGAAATGATCCTGCTGAAATTGAGGCCAAATGCATTTTCGGTGTCGTCTGTCATGCATAGTTCCATATATTTCCCACTGAAATTAAAAAATTCATCCGAGGAAACAGCGGGGTGACTCAGTGCCTTCTGGAGATCAACGGTCTTTCCTTCTGTGCATCCTTTTAAAATTGCATCCGTTAGAAGAATAA
This sequence comes from uncultured bacterium, assembly GCA_905215155.1. Lineage (GTDB taxonomy): Bacteria > Bacillota > Clostridia > Lachnospirales > Lachnospiraceae > Lacrimispora > Lacrimispora sinapis. The sequence continues at coordinate 53,919 of CAJMPJ010000020.1, forward strand.
ACTGAAGCTCGCTTTCAAACTGCTGCTTCTGCTTACCGTCATCCCAAAGCATGGTTCCCTGCCAGCTGGCATGATAGCGGAAACGAAGGTAAATGTGAATGGTATGCAGTTTTCCTTTCTTTTCTGCCGTCTTTATGCTCCGCATCTGAAAAGCCTCAGATGTGGTTCCCGGCAGATTGCGCATCTGAAATGTCTGCTTCGGCGCGCCCACCGAATCAAACAGACGATCCATATTTATCATCATTTCTGCAAAACTGCAAAAACGGACCCCTTTAAAACTGTCTCCCTGAAAGATCACACCGCCAATATCCCAGTCATCGTACGAATCCACTGCGATTGTTAAATACCGGTTTAATTCCCGGACTCCACTCATTCTTCCAATTGCCATCATTTTCACCGCTGCCCTTTTATGATATATTAATTATAAACAAAGCCGGTTACACCCTGGTTACATTTTCCATTACTTCTGAAATATATTTTTCCAATGTAACTTTTGAACAAAATCGGCATAAATGGGGACAAAAAACTCCTGGTGATTCCAGTCAGCCAGGAGTTTTCTCATATCATTATTTTTATTCTGACAAAAACCGGCCAAAGACCACATGCTTGTAGCGGTTTAAAATACCCAATAAAAGATTTCCCAGCACTCCGATGGCCAAAATTTCTCCGATCCCGACGGTAATCATGGCATACCAGATAAGATCCTGGGAGCCGTAAGCAAACCGAAGTACCCAGGGAATAATAATGGTATTGGTCAAGATCGGGGGCACACAGACCAGCCACTGGTTTTTACGCAGTTTGTAAGAGCCGATAGCTCCAATCAAAGTTGCCAGACTGCCGAAAATCACATCAAGGGTTGCTGCACCGCACAAAAAATTGGACAGCAGACAACCGATAAATAACCCTGGAATTGCGGCCGGGGTAAAAAATGGAAGAATACAGAGGATTTCTGATATCCGAAACTGGACAGGTCCGAAGCTGATTGGTGCAAAGACCATGGTCAGTACGGTGTAGAGGGCAGCAATTGCTGCGGAAAAAACCATGAAATAAGTCTTTTCTGATGATTTGTAGTTCATATTCTTTTCTCCTTTAGTTTTGTTTTAGGTGTGGAAGGTCTCGAACACACCGGTCTTTGTTGTGAGAATCCTTGTAAATCAAAGGTTTCTCGGCCTTATTGAATCAACAATGTCTATGTAAGAATGACTGCTACACAGTTTTTACACTGTTACACATAAAAGCTGGCATTCAGAACCTTATATCACGACCTTATTGACGGGTATAGTATATCATTCAGAATACCAGTTATCAAGACTTATTTAAATACGTCCTCCATTTTTTGCATTTGCTTTGCTTTTGGTCTAGTTGCCATTGCTACAGGATTCTTACTCATTAATCCTGACTTAACACCCTGCTTAAACATTCCATACAAAATGACACCCACAAACTAACTGTTCCATTAAGTCTTTCAAATTCATATCATCACCTTCTTTTACAGCAAAAAGCCCCTGCAGCTTACACTGTAAGGGCAATTTCTATTGAATATGTTTTTGAAACCAGTCCGGCACATTATGGGAAATACGAACCGGAATCCCATCTTTATAAATGGCAATTCTTCTAAATTTCTCCGTATTGTCATACAAAGAAGCCAGATTGCACATAGGAAGAATCTGCTTAAGATTCTGGAACGTCTCCAGATACCTCTTTTCCACGTCCGCATCTGGGATTCCATGCCCTCCCTTTGATACCCGGTAGGCAATTCTCTCTTTAGCCAGCTCCACAGTATTCACTCCAACATAATACAGTTCAATGGAATACCCCTGGTTCTTCGCCTTTTCTATCGTTTTAAAAATGGTCTTACCGCAGAGAGTTGTTTCTTGATTAAAGGAAATTCCTGCAGACAAACACCGATTTAATTCTTGGACAGCCAACTTCCCGGCTTTCATAACATCACTGGTGACCTTCCAATCCCCAAACGTCTTAAGAATTTCGTCCGTGTTTATTCTGGGCATATGCTGGAATCTTGGAAATGTCTGATATAGTGTTGACTTCCCTGCTCCATTCACCCCTGCAAAAACAATATATTGTTTCATCAAAAACGATTCTCCTCAATTACTTTTCTCTGTCTCTGCTGAAGAACAAGGTCGCTGACCATGGAATAAAACTCCTGCTCTTCTTCCGTTTCCGCACCAAGAATCAACTGCGTTGCCTCATCCGGCTCCAATTTCTGGCACTCTTTATATAACATTTTCAAAGCATCATTCATTAACATGTCATCACTCCTTCCTTGTAAATATATTATAACACAAGCACATAACAGAATACAATGGAACAGTCAAAACAATTACGGTAGGTACTTTTATGCCGCTTCCTCTACAATTTCACCATGAATTACTTCCTGATTCTGGATAGGCTACAATAAATTGGACAGATATTTTAGGTCATGTAAAATAGAAA
>CAJMPJ010000021.1 GCA_905215155.1 uncultured bacterium
TAAAATCCTGCGGGACTTACCTCCCGTACCGGTTCGATTCCGGTCGCCGGCATTTGCCTGATAAGGCAAGTAATTGAATATGTGTGTGTAGCTCAGCTGGATAGAGCACTTGGCTACGGACCAAGGTGTCGGGAGTTCGAATCTTCTCACGCACGTACTAAGAACCTTTATTTTATAAGGGTTTGCAAAAAGAAAGGCTTCCTGTAAAGGAGGCCTTTTTCGTTTGACTAACATTTTTAATTTGATGGTTCACGAAGTAAAAGCATCCTATACAGGGTGCTTTTTTCGTGTTATACTTGATTTTTATTATAGTTAAGCATTTGCCTATATGGAGAAATTAGACAAACTTTTTTATAATGTAAATGTTTGCAGAGGTAAGGGAGTAAGGCAAATGCTTGGATGGAGTTATTGGCTGATTATAAGGTAGAAATAGAATGCTCCTAAAAGCGAACATTAAACGAAACAAACATTAAATGAAACAACACCAGGTGAGAATATAAAATAAACAAAATTTTAAAGGGGAACATATGTTTAATAAATCTGCAGAATTGATAGAACAAAAGTATTTGGAAAGGGCTAGAAATCTTAGCGTTGCACTTTTATGTGATGGGGTAAAAAAAGCAAATATAGATTTACGAAATAACGGATGCATGGAAGCAGCTATTAAACCGGTTGCCCCTGGAATGACTATGGTGGGCACAGCTTTGACTGTACAAACTGGAAATGGTGATAATTTTCCCATACATTTGGCAACTTATAGTGCTCCGTCGGAAGGTTATGTTATGGTGATTGATGGAAAAGGATTTGAGAGCAGGGCATATTGTGGTGATTTAATTATGGGTGCGTGTCAGGCAATCGGTTTTGAGGGAATGGTGGTTGATGGATACACAAGAGACAGAGAGGGAAATATTAAGTTGGGATTTCCAGTCTTTAGCAAAGGCTTCATACCGAATTCACCTATTAAAAAGGATGAGGGGAATGTAAACACGGAAATTTTTTGCGGTGGTGTTAAGGTGAATCCGGGTGATCTGGTAGCAGGCGATTCTGATGGCGTATGTGTCATACCCAGAGAGTATATCGGTCAAGTCCTTGATCTGGCGGAAGAGAAACTGGCCTATGAAATAGATCGGAGCCGCACGATTGAGGCTTATAGAGAAGCAAAAAGGAACGGAAAAGAATTGCCTCAGCTCGCACCTCAATGGGTACTTGATATGATCAAATAAAACGTTTTTTTATCAGTACTACTATTATAATAAAAATAAAAGGCATATAGTGTTAAATAATGGCGAAAAAGGAATGATGCATTAATAGTGTTGTATAAGGAAGGTTGAAAAAATAATAGTGTGTAAAGAAGGTTGAAAAAATAATGGTACATTAAAAATGTTGAGTAAATAGTGTTGGATATAGAATGTTAAGTAAATAATGATGCACTAAAAATAGTGAATAAATAAAGATGGATAAAAAATAGTGCAACAGTAACCATACAATTTTTTTTGGTTAAAGGGTTTAAGAGGAAATCATATCTTTACAAATGGATAAATTAGGTGTATAGTTACTGATGTAAAATAATTGCGTTGGTAGCTCAGTTGGATAGAGCGTCTGGCTACGGACCAGAAGGCCGCGAGTTCGAATCTTGTCCAGCGCATGAAAAGAACAGTTTTTGTTTTTTGAAAACTGTTCTTTTTTTGTATATTTTTTTGGTGATTAAGAATATAAGGGGGAGAATTGTAATATAAAATAATATTTATAGAATATCATTGCTTAAATAATCATAAGTTGGATTTATTATAATAAAAAATTTTATTTATGTTACATTGACTTATTTATTTGATCCTTTTATTATACCAAAATTAGAGTAAAATAATTCATATTAAGGCACAATGAGGTAGCTGCAGACGATAGGTCCAGTGCCTCTTTTTTTGTAACAAATAGTAACATGCTTGTGGGAAAATGTCTCTATTGTTTGCTTTTACGGAAATGAGACAGAGGCCCACAGGCTTAAGCGTAGGATCGCGGACATTTTATTGAGTTGCATCAGAAATTTAATAGAGGGGGAGGAGGCATATTTTTATGGATCAGAAATGAAGACCTGATTTAAAGGGATGATTTAAAATCGGGTTACATTTTAGTCTGATTATAATTAAGAATGGTAGAATATGGAGGAATATAAATGAAAAGAGTCAGATTAGCAGCAGTTTTGTTGTGCATGGGTTTTGGGATTACCATTATATTTAGCGGGTGCAGTACAAGAAAGACTGGAGAAAATGGGGCAAAAATGGAAGGATATGGTGCAAATGGTGCAAATGGGGCAAAGAGGGGAGATGGAGAAAATGGGGCAAACGGGGCTAATGGGAGGGAGAGTGACAGTCCGGCAGTTTATACAAAATTGTATGGGGCGGAGGTATCGACTCTGAATTATCTTGTTTCATCTTCGGAGGGAGATTATAAAATTGGTGCAAACTGTGTGGATACACTGGTGGAATATGACAGCTTGGGGCGTATCAAGCCGGGATTGGCTACGGAATGGAGTTATGACCATGAGACCTTGACCTGGACCTTAAAACTGCGGGAGTCGAAATGGGTGGATAATACGGGGGCAGAAGTGGCGGAGGTTACGGCTCAGGATTTTGTGGATGCCATGAAGTACCAGCTGTCTCCGGAAAATGAAAGTGCCAATGTGCAGAAGCTTTTTGGGATGATTGCAAATGCGGAAAGTTACTATAACGGACTTGTTTACAATGGAGGGGCAGACCAGGAGGGAACGGTGTGGAATTCCATTGACTTTTCGCAAGTGGGAGTAAAAGCGGTGGATGAACATACGCTTACCTATACCCTGGAAAAGGAGGTTCCTTATTTCCTGTCTTCTTTGGCTTATATTGTTTATATGCCGGCTTATGGGCCGCAGCTTCAGGAGCTTGGGAAGGATTTTGGTACGGGGGCAGATAAGATGTATTATAACGGTGCTTATTATTTAGAGGAATTTTCTCCACAGGAGAAGCATGTGTTAAAGAAGAATCCGTTTAATTACGATGCCAATTCTGTTTACATAGATGAAATCCATGAAATATACAATGCAGAATCTAATACCATCGGTCCGGAGATGGTGAAGCGGGGAGAGGTGGATTATGCAGAAATTTCAGCGGATATTCTTGATGACTGGCTGAATGGGAAGGATACGAAAAATCTTATGAGCCGTGAGAGACCCAAGACCAGCTATTCCTATTTCTATTGCTTTAACTTTAATCCACAGTTTGAACCTCAGTATGAGCCGGATAAATGGAGAAAGGCCGTGAATAATGAAAATTTCCGTAAGGCATTATTTGCAGCCCTGAACAAAACAAAGGAAGTAGCTGTTATAGAGCCTTCCACTCCGGAGGATTTTGTGATCCAGTCCATTACGCCGCCTGAGTTCACATTTAATGCGGATGGAACGGATTATACAACCATAGGTGCTATGAAGGCTTTGGGGAATACGTTTGATGAGGCTAAGGCAAAAAAATACCGGGATATGGCAAAGAAGGAACTGGCTGCAGAGGGGGTGACGTTTCCTGTGAAAGTTTTAATGCCATACAATCCTTCTGAGATTAACTGGGATAAGGAGTGCCAGGTGGTGGAGCAGCAGATGGAGAGCCTTCTTGGAAGCGATTTTATTGATATCGTAGTTCAGGCGGGGCCGGCAGACGGGTTTTTAACGGAGGTCCGCAGAAGCGGAAAATTTGCCCTGATGAAATGCAACTGGGGGGCGGATTATGCAGATCCGGAAACCTTTACAGATCCATTTTATCAGGCGAAGGGGGATAATGGATATGATCTGGGTTATAAATATGGAAATATTGCTAAAACCATTGAAGAGGGAACGCCTTCTGCAGGAGCGGCAAAGGAGTATTTTGATCTGGTTGATGCGGCAAAAGATATGAAAGTGGATATAAATGCCCGGTATGAAGCATTTGCCAGGGCGGAGGCCAGCCTCATTGAGCACGCATTTGTTCTGCCTTACAGTATTTCGGTTAGCAAATATCTGGCAATCAAGCTTAACGTGTTTGAGGGACAGTATGCACCGTTTGGGGTGTCAAATCTGCGGTATAAAGGGCAGCATCTCCTGGATCATTATGTTTCCATGGAGGAGTTTAAAGCGAATCGGGAAGCAAACGGGAAATAGAAAGGGGCCAATTTTGCTGGGCAGGGATTTTTCAGATTCCGCGGAAAAACACCGTCTGGAAGGGGGGACGGTTTCTGTTTTTTTGGGAGAGTTTTTATTATAAAAGGAGAGGAGACGGGAAGCGGATGGGAAGGTATTTAGGGAAAAGAATGGCACGTTCCTTTCTTACGTTGGCAGTTATTTTAACGGTGGTGTTCTGCCTGCTCCGTTTTATGCCAATAGAAGGATATTTCCAGAACTTTGATAAAATGACACCGCAGCAGATACAGGTGGGGTTAAAGGAAATGGGACTTAATGATCCTCTTCCGGTCCAGCTTCTCCGCTTTTTCAATGATCTTTTGCATGGAGATTTGGGGGTATCAAGAATTTACCGTGCCAATGTTCCTGTCTCTGATATTTTAGCCGATAAGCTGCCGGTTTCCATAAAGCTTGGGGTTTGTTCTATGATCGTTTCCTTGTTTGCGGGGATTTTGCTGGGAGCGGTAATGGCAAGGAATCAGAATGGTTTTGCGGACCGGGTGGGAACACTTTTTATTGTCTGCATCCAGGCGGTTCCGGCAGCCGTTTACTTTCTTTATATCCAGCTTTATGGAACCAGACTGTTGAATGTGGGGCTTTTGTTTCAGATTGATGATCCCAAATACTGGATTCTTCCGATTATTTCCATGTCACTTGGTAATATTGCTTTTTACGGCATGTGGCTGAGACGTTACATGGTGGATGAAAATAACCGGGATTATGTAAAACTGGCGAAAGCAAAAGGAATGTCGGAAGGGGGGATCATGTTGAAGCATATCTTCCGGAATGCATTTGTTCCTCTGGTGCAGTACATACCGACTGCATTTTTAAATACAGTCATCGGTTCCATTTATATTGAATCTCTTTACAGCATCCCGGGGATGGGAGGACTTCTTGTTACGGTGATTAAAAAGCATGACAATGCCATGGTTCAGGGAATCGTGCTGCTCTATGCATGTGTGGGAGTGTTAGGTCTGCTGTTTGGAGATTTGTTGATGGTTATGTTGGATCCCAGAATCAGCTTGGCTGGGAAAGAGGGGGACCGATGATGAAGCAGTTTTCTTACCGTCATACGAAAGAGGCACAGATTATGGAGCATATGGAGGAAGCGGAACTGTTTTCTTTTGCGGAATTTAAAAAGGAGGAAGCGGAGAAAACGGGGTACAGCAATTATTCCTATTGGAATAGTACGGTTCAGGCGTTCTTAAAGAACCGGGGAGCTGTGGCGCTTTTGGTTTTGCTGGTTTTATTGCTGGCATTTACATTTGTCCAGCCGTATCTGCCGGGGCAGTATGATCCCAACAAGATTATGAATGACAGCAGGGGAATGCAGTACCGGAATGTTCCTCCGGGGAAAGTTTTTTTGCTGGGGACCAATTCCATTGGGCAGGATTTATGGGCAAGAATTTGGTCGGGAACCAGGACGTCTCTTTTGATCGGACTTTCCGTGGCTTTGGCAGAAGCGCTGATTGGCATTACGGTGGGTGTGATCTGGGGATATGTGAGAAAAGCAGATTTTATACTTACTGAGATTTATAATATCGTAGATAATATTCCTAATACCATTATTCTTATCTTAATCTCTTATATTCTAAAGCCGGGGGTTAAGACACTGGTTTTTGCTATGTGCCTTACCGGGTGGATCCAGATGGCAAGGTTTATAAGGAATCAGATCTTGATGATCAGGGACAGGGATTATAACGTGGCCAGCCGGTGTCTTGGTACGCCGGTCAGCCGGATTATCGTGAAAAATCTGCTTCCTTATCTGGTTTCGGTAATTATGCTTCGTATGGCACTTACGATTCCCGCAGCTATTGGAAATGAGGTTTTTATTACCTATATCGGATTGGGGCTTCCCGTGGATATTCCCAGTCTTGGGAATCTAATCAATGAAGGAAGGGTTTTGATTACCAGTGCGGCTTTGCGGTATCAGTTGGTTTATCCCACTATCATCCTTTCTTTTGTGACGATTTCATTTTATATCATCGGCAATGCCTTTTCTGATGCGGCTGATCCGAGAAATCACGTATAAGGAGGTAGGGGATGGAACGTAAAAAAATGTTGGAAGTGAAGGACTTGGATATCCGTTTTGAATTGAGAGGAAAAATTCTTCATGCGGTTCGGGGAATTTCTCTGGATTTATATAAGGGAGAAGTTCTGGCGATTGTGGGAGAGTCAGGAAGCGGAAAATCGGTATTTACCAGATCCTTTCTGGGGCTGTTGGAGAAAAACGGATGGGTAGCGGGAGGGAGTGCTGTTTATTATGGAGGTAATGATGAGAGTGGAGTGGAACTGACTGCCATTGAACGGGAAAAGGACTGGATCAAAATCAGGGGACATGAGATTGCCATGATCATGCAGGACCCTATGACCAGTTTAAATCCTCTGCGCACCATTGGAAGCCAGATCATGGAGGCGATCCTGCTTCACCAGAAAGTGGGGCGGATGGAGGCCATAAAAAGGACCATGGAATATTTGGAAGATGTGGGAATTGAGGAACCGGAAAAAAGGTTTGAGCAATATCCTCATGAATTTTCCGGAGGCATGAGACAGCGTGTGGTGATTGCCATAGCCATTGCCTGCAAGCCCAGGATTTTGATTTGTGATGAGCCTACCACAGCCCTTGATGTAACGATTCAGGCACAGATTCTTGACCTTTTAAAGGAGCTTCGCCGCAAATATAAGCTTTCGGTCATTTTAATCACCCATGATTTGGGCGTGGTGGCCAATATTGCTGACCGGGTGGCGGTTATGTATGCGGGTGATATGGTGGAGATCGGAACATGCGAGGAAATCTTTTACGATCCAAGGCATCCTTATACCTGGGCACTTTTATCCTCTCTTCCCCAGGCGGGACAGAAGGGAACAGAGCTTTTTTCCATTCCGGGAACGCCTCCCAGCCTATTTGCCTCCATACAGGGGGATGCCTTTGCACCCCGTAATCCACGGGCACTGAAGATTGATTTTGTAAAATGCCCCCCTTATTTTGAGGTGTCACCCACTCATAAGGCGAAAACCTGGCTGCTGGACCCCAGAGCGCCCAAGGTACCTTTGCCCCCGGTGGTTGAGAAAATCAGAAAAGGAGGTCTGTTCTGATGGAACGGGAAGTATTATTGGAAGTGAAAGATCTGGAGGTGACCTTTAGAGAACGCCGGAAGAGATTTGATGCAGTTAAAAGAGTGAGCTTTAAAATATACAAGGGGGAGACCTTTGGACTGGTGGGAGAATCCGGGTCGGGAAAAACCACCATTGGCCGGGCGATTATGAGGATCATAAAAAGCTCAGGCGGAGAGATCCTTTATAAAGGAGAGAAGATCAACGGGGTTATTTCCAGGGAACTGGATCACAAAGTAATAAAGGAAATACAGATGATTTTTCAGGATCCCCAGGCATCTTTGAATGAAAGGGCCAAAGTGGATTATATCATCAGCGAGGGTTTAAGGAATCTGGAACCCGGTTTAAGTAAACGGAATAGGGAAAAACGGGTGCAGCAGGCTTTGGGCGAGGTAGGACTTCTGCCGGAATTTGCAGGCCGGTTTCCCCATGAATTTTCAGGCGGACAGAGACAGCGGATCGGCATTGCAAGGGCTTTGATCATGAATCCGGATTTTATCATTGCAGATGAACCGATTTCCGCCCTGGATGTTTCCGTGAGGGCCCAGGTTTTGAATCTGTTTATGGAAATGCAGAAAAAGCGGGGGATGACCTATCTTTTCATCGCTCATGATTTGTCGGTCATGCGTTTTATTACAGACCGGATTGCGGTCATTCAAAAAGGTAAGCTTGTAGAAATGGCTGACACAGAGGAACTGGTTACTCATGCGCTCCATCCGTATACAAGAGCGTTGTTATCGGCCATTCCCATGCCGGACCCCAGGCGGGAAAAGCATAAAAAGCTGCTGGTCTATGATCCTTCGGTACATGACTATTCAAAGGATAAACCATTTTGGCAGGAAATTGGTCCCAACCATTTCGTTCTTGCCAACAGGAAAGAAGCGGTAGAGTATAAGAAGCTGTATGAGAACTAGAATTTTTTAGGAGGGTGGAATGGAGCAGTATGGAATCGTTCACAAACCTGTGGTTACCCTATGGGAGGGGCCGGAAGAAACCAAAAAGAATAAGCGGGGAGAAACGGTATCTGCCATTGCTGATGAAGCACTATATGGAACAGGGCTTAAAATTATGGGGGATCTGATCCGTGGATTTTATCCGGTCAGGACATTTTATGATTATCCGGGATATGTAAAAGAAAGTGATTTGCTGCTTTTGGATTTAAAGGATTTAAAAGCGCTTGAAGAGAGCAGTCTCATGGTCATTGACGGAAGATACGTGGATATCCTATCCCTTCCAAGAGTCCAGGGAATCCGTTTGCTCAGTCTTCCCAAAGGAGCTTTAATAAAGGGTTTGGATCTTAATTCCCAACGGGAGGGATGGGCCAGAGTAGAGCTTCTTTCCGGACAGTGTGGGTATGTGAGAAACCAGCATTTGAGGGAAAAGAAATTCTCCCAGGAAGGGCTGTGGACGGGGATTCTGCCTCAGCGGGAAATTGTGGATGAGACAAAATTTCGTGATGGAGTGACGGAAACGGCAATGGAGTATTTGGGGACCCAGTACCGATGGGGAGGAAAATCCACAGATGGAATTGATTGTTCGGGACTCACGTCGGAGAGTTATCTGTTAAATGGAATTATTATTTTCCGGGATGCAAAAATAGAACCAGGTTTTCCGGTCCATGAAATTCCAAAAGAGGAGATGCTGCCAGGTGATTTGATGTACTTTCCGGGACATATTGCCATGTACCTGGGGAATGGTGCTTATATTCATGCAACCGGGAAGGCAGGAAGCAGCGGTGTGAGGATTAACAGCTTAAATCCGGAAGCCACAGATTACCGGGCGGATTTAAAGGACAGCTGGTATGCGTCGGGAAGTATATTTTAATAAAGAGGATTGAAACGGAGGAGATTATGGATTCCAGGCTTACGTTGGAAAAACGGATCGAAGCGGAGATCAAAAGCTATGACGGGAAAATGGGGATCTATCTGGATGATTTTCATGGAACCGTCATCGCAATTCAGGCAGATGAAACGTTTGAAACGGCCAGTGCAATCAAAACTCTGATACTGGCTTGCTTATTTGATGAAGTGGAGAAGAAAAATGCTTCCCTGGACGAACTGGTAGAATACAAAACAGAGCATTTTGAGGAAGGGAGCGGAGTGCTTGAGGCATTAAAGCCGGGGGCAATGCTTCGGGTCCGGGATGCGGCTGTTTTTATGATCATCGTCAGCGATAACATCGCCACCAATATTCTGATTGATTATCTGGGGCTTGATACCATTAACCGGTGCATCAAAGGGCTTGGCTGCAAGGATACGGTCCTCCATAACCCCATTCATTTTGAGAAGTACCGCAGATTGGGAACCAGTACACCAAGAGATTATGCAAGCGTCTTTATCCGTCTGGCAAAGGGAGAGCTTATAAGTCCTGAGGCGGACCGTCAGATGCTTGATATTTTTAAGAAACAGCGTTATAACAGCATGATTACTAAGGACTTTCCGCCGTATTTTATGGACCGTGACAATACCGATGATGTTTTGATTTCTGTTGCGTCAAAAAGCGGAAGCATGGATGGATGCAGAAATGACGGAGGAATCGTATTTACTCCTTATGGGCCTTATGTGATCGTAATGTTCCATAAAGATTTTTCCGATGCCATGTACTATCCGGGCCATCCGGCCACTGTGTTCGGTGCAAGGGTGAGCCGGATGATTTTAGACCAGTATCTGGCGTTGGAAGGAAAATTTTATAAATAAGGCCGTAGTTCAAATGCGGCAGTCTGCTTTATAAGGACAGGAGTTCCCTTAAGTCATTGATGGTATGAGTGGCTTTGGAGGAAGTACTGCTGCCTTTTGGAGTGTACAGACAGGAGTCTATGCCGGAATTGCAGGCACCCTGGATGTCGGATGTCAGGCTGTCGCCCACCATAATGGTTTTTGATTTGTCAAAGTCTTTGATCTTTTTAAAACAGTGATCAAAAAAGCTTTTATCCGGTTTTTCATAGCCGATTTTTTCTGAAACAAACATTCCTTCAAAATATTGAAAGAGCCCTGCAGCTTTTAAACGCTTGATCTGGGTGTTATATACTCCGTTAGAAGCGGAGTATATTTTTTTCCCTTCCGACTTTAACTGGAGAAGCGTTTCTTCTGCATGGGGCATCTTATCGTCGGAATCACTTAAATGATTCTGGAACCGTTTTTCCGCTTCAGAGGGATCGGCTTCAAGTCCCAAATATGCAAATAGTTCTTTGAAACGTCCAATCAGGACGGTTTCCTTGTCCACTTTTCCCTGTTCCAGCAAATTCCAGAAATTCTTATTGATTTTCTTATAATGGCGGAACAACTCTTCTTCATAAGATATGTGATAGGATTCCAGGAGCTTGCGAAAACTGCGGATTTCAGCTGCATCAAAGTTAAGCAGGGTATTATCAATATCCAGTAAATAAAACTCATACATGGGTCATTCCTCCGAAGTAAATAAATTTTTGAAGTAATTATAGCATATACCTAACAGCGGAGACAACAGGAGAATGCTGATCAGGGTTCCTTCCCGGATCTCCAAAGGTAATTTGTACACAAAAGAAAATATAAGGGCAGCGGCTAAAAATAACCCGTCAAAGGTCATTCTGACTCTGCTGAAATTTTTACTATATTTTTCACTGATGGTCAGACACAGGCTTTCCAGAGGAAATTTGACCAGACCAATGGCAAGCACTGCTCCCAGGCTGATGGAAGCAAGAATCAGTCCGGAAAAGTAAAGAAGGAGCCGGTGGGGGTAAGTGCCTGGTGTCCATGCCAACAGGATGGAATATAGGAAAAAATTAATGATATAGCCGTTTAGTACGGTGGCTGCAATCTGAATTCCATCTTTTGTTTCAAGCTTTTTGTGCCTCAGCAGCAGATAAGAAATAAAAAACAGGGAGTTTATGATATTTAATACGAATCCCACTTTCATTTGTACACCTTGTGATATGGTGACTGCAAGTGCATTCAGGATGCTCTGTCCGATGGCTGCTTTCAGCTGGAGCGAAATCCCCAGGCCAAAAAGTATAAAGAAAAAAATGGATAATATTACCTGTGTTCTGTTTTTTTTATACATTGTTTTCACCTCTGGATTATGGTACCATAGGACTGTAAGTTTGAATATGAGAAATATCACATTGGGGATTAAAATATGATTATGGAAAGCGAAGGCAGGTTTCCTGAGAGATTAAGAGCATTAGGTGTAGAAAGACAGTTTTCAAGGGGAGACCACATATTTAAAATAGGAGAAGAAATTGTAAATTGCTATCTGATACAGAAAGGGACGGTGAAAATATACATTGATCACGAAAACGGAAGAAGATCCATCCTGGACTTTGCCAGCGGACAGAGTTGGCTGGGTGAATTATCTCTGTTTTGTGAGGAAGATTATATTAAGGAAAATCAGGTGGTGGAAGATGCGGTCTGCCTGGAATTTCATCTTCAGAAACTGAAAACGGTCTGCATGGAAGATCCGGCAGTCTCTTTTTATTTTGCATCTTATATTTCAAAAAAGCTGATGGCAAGAAGCTATCGCATGAGTGAATATCTGAATTATTCCTTAGAAAGGAGACTGGCTTCGTTCATACTTGAGCATCAGCAGGGCGGCAAATACAGTTTGTCCCATATTGATGTTTCCGAGTATTTAAATGTCAGCTACCGTCATGTGCTGTATGTGATGAAAAAATTTTGTGATGAGGGGATAATCGCAAAAGAAAAGAAATATGTTATTATGGATAAAGAAAGATTAATGGAAATTTCAAATAGTAACATGTGAAAATACAGCATGAATTGAATAAATTCAGACTTTAGGGGGTAGGCAAAAAGCCAACCGCCTTTTTTTAAAAATGGAATATTTTGGAACCATAATAGAATAATTCCCCCTAATATGTTCTATTATAATATCGTAAACATGAGTAAATTAATGGGAAAAAAGCAACAATATACAGATATTGTTGCTTTTTATAATGAATATTATAGAGAGTACTAACTGTTGTGTCAATAATACAAGCCATTTTTTTGTTTATTTCTTCAATTCTAGAGCTGAACCAGTGCATAAAGCTCATCTTTCTCATCCTGATTTATTCCAATATAACGAAGTGTTACCGTAGGAGAGCTGTGGTTAAACGTGTCCATAATGAGCCCAATATTGTACTGGGAAATCCGGTAAGTCCAGTATCCCCATGTTTTTCTAAGGCTGTGAGTACCAAAGTTCTCAACGTCAAGAGTGTATGCCGTCTGTTTTAAAATACGGTATATCTGAATTCTTCCCACATAACCGCCTTTCTGACTGGGAAAAAGATAATCTTCTCCGGTCAGACACTTCTCCAAAACGTAACTGGTCAAAGTACTTCTCAGTGTTTCGTTTAGTTTGATTTTCTTTTGCTTTCCTGTCTTTTTTTCGATCAATGAAAAATAATCTTTGAAACTGCCATCATCAAGAAAGATGCTGCTTACGCGGATTGGTATGATATCACTGATTCTTAGCCCTGTATTGATTCCAAACTTAAAAATTACTGCATATTTGGGGTTCCGGTTATATAGAAGATTATACATTTGTTCTAATTTTTCCTTTTCCCGGATCGGTTCTACTGTCATTTTTCTTTCCTCCATCTAGTTTTGTTGCAGCATTTGTTCCAAAATTACTCCAATGTTCAATCATACACTGGGAGTTGCAGCAAACGCAACAATATCTGTATAGTGTTGCATTTTCCATTACAAAAGAAAGCAGGTGGCAGAATGAGCCATGAAAGCAGATATCTGCTGAAAACAAAAGAAACAAAGGAAATAAACGACCGGCTGAAGGAACAGGTGCTGGAGCGGGCATACAGAATTATGAACCAAATTCTTTATGAATCTGATCTAAAGCCATGGACTGAGTATATTAAAATCCTCAATTTAAGAAATGACAGACTTTATCCTCATTCTGTAGATGTGGCCTTAATTTCTCTGATGATGGGGGCGGAGCTGGGGTATTCGGATGTGATTTTAACGGATATCGGTCTGGGCGCACTTTTTCATGACATTGGGAAACGTCTGATACCAAGGCGCATTTTGAAGATCCCTACGGAACGGAGTCTGGAGGAAGAGGCAATTTTCCGACGGCACTGTATTTTAGGAGTACGTTATGTTTCGGGCAGCTCACTGCCGGAAAACAGTAGAAATATCATTTTGCAGCATCATGAAAGAATGGATGGAAGCGGTTATCCTAAGAGACTGACAGAGGAACGGATCAGTGAATATGCAAAAATTGTAATGGTTGCCGACACGTTTGACTATTTCACTGCGGATATACCCTCCATGGAGGCAGCAGAAGCATTGAAGGTCATAAAGAAGGAGACCCGCTCCTATCCGCAGATATATGTGAATACACTGGAAATTGTCTTAAACCGTTTTAACAGCACTGGCAGAACCTAAGGCCATTTTAGAATATTGGAAGGAAAAGACTTATGAGAAACTCAGACCAACTGCATAGAAACTGTAGTTTTATGGTAACAACGGAACGAATCAGTACCATGCTTGTCTGTGTGCACGGGAAAGCGGACGACCATGTTTTTGGAGAAATACTTAGCTGCTATATGAAACGTCCTGTTGTTTTCAAGAATGTGGGAGAGCTGGTATTAAGAATTGATGAGATATGCAACTGGATCGGGACACCCCATCCATCAACAGAACCCCGGTTTTTAAGCCGCAGCATGGGGAATCAGTACCGGGAAAGAATGGAAGGTAAGAACAATGTGCCGGTGAAAGCAAAGATTCGGTTTCAGGATAGCAGTCAATTAATATCGCGGGCGGTAAAGGCAAGGGCAACACTGTTAGTCACCATTGAATACCGTTTATACTCCAGTCTCCAGGGCAGAGTGCAGGGCAAACTGACCCAGGGAAAAGCAGTGCCGTTCCGGAGCGCGATGGAGCTTATGCGCATGATACAAGAAATTACGCTTTCTTAAATGATTTACAGATGGAGCTCTCTTTCTTAAAAGGTCATGTTATCAGATGGACTTACGGAGACAGGAGCAGCAAGGTATTATCAGTATCCATCAAGAATCAATGTGACAAAACGTTTACGGTCCAATCTTATTGTGAACTGGGAAGCCAGGGAAGTGAATACAGATTATATTAATACGATCCAGAAACTCATTCAATTTACGAAAATAAAACAGTGAAGCCAAATAAAATGGTTACTCTTTGCTTTATCACTCAAGGACTTTTTTAAATTTCCCATAGATGATTGGAATTACGTGAGATTGTATTATAACTGTGAAAATAAGGGATTTTGGTCCCAGACATGGATCGGAGGGGGGAAAAGGCTCAACTTATCGGAACAGGAATTAAAGGATGGTTATTATAAAGATAACGGATTATAACTTCTTTACTGATTGGATATAAAAATAGAAAGCACTGGAAGACCTGGTACCACTTAGGACATCCTGTGCTTTTACTTATTAAAAGATCTCTATTGTTTCTTTCTGGCTTTTTCGCTATAATTGGGAGCAGAGATTAAAAAGGCAGTGATAAAAGCGTATGAAAACAGTTTATAATGACGGAGAAAATAAAACGGGTCAGATTTCCTTTCCTGACGGGAGCGTTTGTACTTATAAAATTGTACCATCAAACCGTCGTACGATGGCGCTGCAGGTGACAAAAGAGGGAGAAGTACTGGTCAAGATTCCCCGCTATGTTTCCCTGGCAGCAGGGCAAGGGTTTATTTTAGAAAATAAAGAATGGGTTTATAAACAGGTCAGTAAGGTACAGAAAAAACTACGGGAAAAGCAAGAATTTTCCTGGAAGAATGGGGCAGTGGTTCTTCTGTTCGGAAAGAATATTCTTCTTTCTGTAATTGCGGACACTTCAGCAAGAAACTGTCTGATCAGGAAAACAGACGGCAAAATTACGATTACAGGCCCTTTTGATGAACATAATCGGGAAGCCTATGAATTAGGAGTCAGGGAGGGAATGAAGCTCTGGTACCGAAAAATTGCAAGGGCCTATCTGGAAGAAAAGACTGCCTGGTGGGCATCGCACATGGGGGTAGCTTATGAAAAAATTGCCATACGAGATCAGGCTACCCGGTGGGGAAGCTGCAGTACAAGGGGCAATCTGAATTTTAACTGGCGGCTTGTGCTGCTTCCGGCGGAGCTTGCGGATTATGTGGTGGTTCATGAACTGGCCCACCGATTGCATATGAATCATTCCAGAGAGTTCTGGAATGTGGTGGGGAGTGTAATCCCGGATTACATGGAAAGAAGAAAAGAGCTGAAGCTCTGGAGTGAGAAGCTGGATTTGATATACTAAAAATGCAACACGGTAATATGACAAATAAAAAAGCCGGTGCAAACCGGCCGGCAGGGAGAGAAAGAAACATGGCAGCAGAGAAATGGATGCTACAGACGAAACGTGCTGATTTTGAAGAAATGGCCAGGTGCCATCACATATCACCGGTTACGGCCAGAATCATTCGCAACCGGGATGTAATAGGAAGGGATTCTGTGGAAAAATATCTTCATGGTGGGTTAAAGGATCTATACAGTCCCCACCTGTTAAAGGATATGGACGTAACTGTTAAGATCCTGATAGAAAAGATCAGACAGTCAAAGCCGATAAGAATCGTAGGTGACTATGATATTGACGGTGTATGCTCCACCTATCTTTTATACCGGGCATTGCAGGAAGTGGGGGCTGTTGCAGATTATGAGATTCCGGACCGCATAAAGGATGGGTACGGAATCAACGAGTCCATTATCCGTACAGCGGCAGAAGACGGTATTGACACCATTTTGACCTGTGATAACGGGATTGCCGCAACGGCTCAGATCCGTCTGGCAAAGGAATTGGGGCTTACGGTACTGGTAACGGATCATCACGATATCATGAAGGAAAATGAAAAAGAGATTCTGCCTCCGGCAGATGCCATAATCAACCCCAAGCAAATGCTGTGCTCTTATCCTTATCCCGAAATCTGCGGCGGCCTGGTGGCTTACAAGCTGGTCCAGGCCCTTTACGAAGCGTGTTCCATTTCCAAGGATAAATGGCTTGAAATGCTTGAATTTGCAGCCATTGCTACAGTGGGGGATGTGATGAAGCTGCAGGATGAGAACCGGATCATCGTAAAGGAAGGGCTGAAACGGATCGGACAGACCAAAAGTCTGGGACTTAGAAAACTCATTGAAAAAAACAATCTCGATCCGGGTGAAATTACCGCCTATCAGATCGGGTTTGTGATCGGTCCCTGCTTAAATGCGGGAGGACGGCTTCAGACAGCCAAACTGGCCCTCTCTCTCCTTCTCAGTGAGGATGAGGAAGAAGCGGACCGTATGGCACTGGAGCTGAAGGAACTCAATGACCAGAGAAAGTCCATGACAAAACAGGGAACACAAGAAGCCGTGGAACAGGTAGAAGAACGTTATAAGGAAGATAAGGTGCTGGTGGTATATTTGCCGGAATGTCATGAATCCCTGGCTGGAATCATTGCCGGAAGGCTGAGGGAACATTTTCAGAAGCCGTCGTTTGTATTGACCGATGGAGAGGAAAATGTAAAAGGTTCGGGCCGTTCCATTGAAAACTATCATATGTTTGATGCATTGGTGGGGGTAAAAGAGCTGCTTTTGAAATTCGGAGGTCATCCTATGGCAGCAGGCTTGTCCCTGAAAAAGGAAAATGTGGAGGAATTCCGTAAATGTCTGAATGAGCAGGCGTCCCTTCAGGAGGAGGATTTTATCCGCAAAGTGTGGATCGACGTTCCCATGCCGTTGGAGTACATAAGCGAACCGCTGATTGAAGAACTAAATTTACTGGAACCCTTTGGACAGGGGAATGAAAAGCCCCTGTTTGCCCAAAAGGGCTTATCCATACGAAGCGTCAGGGTGCTCGGCAAAAATAGAAATGCAGTAAAATTCTCCCTGGCCACAGAAAAAGGAATGCCAATGGATGCCCTGCTGTTTACAGACGGTGATTCCTTTCTGGAGGAGTTGGGAAACTGCAGAAAACTTGATGTAATCTATTATCCTGCGGTCAACGAATACAACGGGAATAAGTCTTTGCAGATCATTATAAAGAATTATAAGATTCCAAAATGAATGACAGAAAGCCTTGACATAATAAAAAAGTAGCTATATAATCGACCAAAATACAAAAGTCACAGTTTTCAAAAGGAAAAGTGAGGGAATGGACATGGTAAATGAAGTAATGAAGTTTATTACCGGCTATGATAAGGAAGTCGGAGAGGCAATTGAAAAAGAGTGTGGACGCCAGAGAAGAAACTTAGAGCTGATCGCATCGGAGAATATTGTTTCAGAACCGGTCATGATGGCAATGGGCACTGTACTTACAAATAAATATGCAGAAGGTTATCCTGGAAAACGGTATTATGGCGGTTGTGAAGAGGTGGATGTTGTAGAGACCATCGCCATTGAACGTGCAAAAAAGCTGTTCGGCTGTGATTACGCCAACGTTCAGCCTCATTCCGGTGCACAGGCAAATATGGCGGCTTTTCTTGCCATGTTAAAGCCAGGTGAAACGGTTTTGGGGATGAATTTAAACCATGGCGGTCATTTGACTCATGGAAGCCCTGTAAACTTTTCCGGTTTGTATTTTAATATTGTACCTTATGGAGTGAATGACCAGGGAATCCTGGATTACGAGGAGATGGAGCGTCTAGCAATCGAGCATAAGCCAAAGCTGATTGTGGCTGGCGCAAGTGCATATGCGAGAGCCATTGATTTTAAACGGTTCCGTGAGGTGGCAGATAAAGTCAATGCCTATTTGATGGTGGATATGGCTCATATTGCAGGTCTGGTTGCAGCAGGACTTCATGAAAGTCCCATTCCATATGCAGATGTAGTGACCACCACGACCCATAAGACTCTCCGCGGACCAAGAGGAGGACTGATCCTTGCGAACCAGGAGGCTGCTGACAAGTTCAACTTTAATAAAGCGGTGTTTCCGGGAATACAGGGCGGTCCTTTGGAGCACATCATCGCAGGCAAAGCAGTTTGCTTGGGTGAAGCGTTAAAGCCTGAATTCAAGACGTATCAGGAGCAGGTAGTAAAGAATGCAAAAGCTCTTGCTGCAGCCCTTGTAAAACAGGGATTTAATATTTTAACAGGTGGAACCGACAACCATCTGATGCTGATTGATTTAAAGGGAATGGAAGTTACGGGTAAGGAGCTTCAGAACCGCTGTGATGAAGTCTATATTACGTTAAATAAGAATGCAGTACCCAATGATCCGAGAAGCCCGTTTGTGACCTCTGGTGTCCGTATAGGAACTCCAGCCATCACTTCCAGAGGGTTAAAGGAAGAAGATATGGATAAGATTGCAGAGTGTATCTGGCTGGCTGCTACGGATTTTGAACATAAAGCCGATTACATCAGAAGCGAAGTCACAAAAATCTGTGATAAATATCCGCTGTATGAATAAATGACTGGTTGAGGATATCTCTAATGACATTAGGGATACCCTTTTCTCAATAAAAATGCTGCGCAGAGAATTCTGCGCAGCATTTTAGGAGGAAATTAGATTTGGCTGCTTATGCCTGGTTTTTGAAAGACTCACAATCGGTGCACTCTTTTTGAGTAGGATTCTGCTCATGGGTACCTACCTTGATTCTGTCAAGGGTACAATAGTCTTCTTTTTTTGCGTGATATTCACAGTTGTCGATAGAACATTGGATACATTCATTAATCCCGTTTGCTAACATAGATAAACCCTCCTTCATTGATTGTTACGTTTATTATTGTAAACGGTTTGGACTGAATTATTATGCCAATTTTTTCTTTTAAAAATCGGCATGTTTCAGCCGTTGAAATGAATCAAAAAAAAAGAGCCTTGAAGGGTATTATATCTATCTTCAAAGCTCTTTTTGATTTGTATTAGGATGGAAGTGCGTTAATATTTTTCATTGTGCTGTTTGCGTTGATTGATTGTATCTTGTATTGTAATGTTCGTTTATAACGATATGATAACCGAACTGAGCTGCTTGTAACTGCTGTTTATTATACTTGTATTGCTTCATGATAGAGGCTGCTGTTACTGTGTTTTTTGTGGCAGCAGCCTTTTCTCATAGATGTATTACTTTAATTTGTCGTATCCGGACTCTTTGATGGTTCCGTCACTGTTTGTCTTGTAGTATTTGTCATCTCCGTCTTTGATGTTTGACTTGTTCTTTGCAAGTTTGCCGGAGGTTGATACCAGATATTCTTTGCCGTCGAATTCAACTACTTTGTATTTCTCATCCTTGTCAGCCTTTAACATACGGCCCTGAATGTAGATGCTGTCATCGTAGATTCCGTTGTAGCCGGCACCCTTGTTGCTTCCGGATTTACGGAAGTTAAAGGTGTAATTTTCGCCGTCAAGATCAATGGTGGTTTTGCCGGTAGCCATAACGCCCTCTTTTGGAGAGTTACCGAAATAGTAAACAGAAGCGGTGTCATCTGCCGTTGGGAATTCATCCTCTGTCTCAATCTCATCGTAAGAATCAATCTTTCTGTTGGAATCGAAGGTCAGTTTGTAAAGACCGTGAAGCATTTCGCCCTTTTCATTGAATCCGTATCTTAAACCATTGATGGATTTGATCTGGCTGGTGATTAAATCTCCGTTGTTATTTGCATAGAACCAGTACTCGTCGCCGTTTTCGTAAGCTTCCTGATCAACGTTTTCGCTTGGAATGGTCTTAAACCAGCCTTTTGCCAGCCAGGACTGCTCTGGAAGGTTGTAATACTGGTTTGGATTGCTTGCTGATGCAACAGATGCTTTTTCATACCATTCGGATTCAGCGGCACCATTTTCATCAAACCGGTATTTCTTTCCGTTAATGGTTTTTGTAGTATCCTTCAGCTTTTTACCATTGGCTCCGAAGTAGAACCAGTAGGTGCCGTCGAAGTTATCTTTGGTATTGTCGTCATCGACTACTTCAAGTAACTTCCATGCGCCGCTTGTTTTAGCGCCGTCTGTAGAATCACCTAAGTAGTAGAGTCCCTCCTTCCAGGCATCATCGCCGGTAACACGGGTAGAATCCTCGTTTACCCAGCCATAGAGCATTTTGCCTTCTGAATCGAATGCATAGTCATGAACTTCTCCGTTTGCGATCTTAATGGATTTAAAGGAAGTTTTTCCGGAATTACCAGCCTTATAAGCTCTTCCGTTGCTGCCGAAGTAGTACCAGAATGTGTCCTGGCCGTCTTCGTCATCGCTGTCGTCCACGGTGATTTCACGCCATTCGTTGCTGACCATAGCACCTACGGAGTTTACATAGTAATAGTTATCATCAGATTCGATCAGGCTGCTGGTTACCATCTGGCCATCGGAATCTAAGTAGAACCAGTTATCTCCGGATTTTCTCCAGGAATCGGTTATCTGATCCCCATCGTTATCATAATACACCCAGGAGTTGTTCTCCTCGGTCCAGCCTTGAGCTGCAAACGATGTCATTGAGGCACCTATGGTAAAAAGCGCCGCTGCGCAGGGAACAATCCATTTCATGTTCTGTTTTCTCATTGTAATCTCCTTTCATAACTCCTGTTTTGTTTAACCAGCGTGTTCCGCTGTTGGTGTGACTTTAAACCATGGAGCAGGTCCAAGGTCAAGCCATGTAAAAAAGGCGTAAGAATGTGTAAGAAATGTGATAATATTTAATACTTTTGTAATATTTCCGAATAATGGTAATATGCAAATGGAGAAAAAAATAAGAAAATGCCCATAATATGGGGAGAAAAGCCGATTAATAGACCTGTAATTGATAGAACGGATTGGAAAATAAAAGAAAAAAAGCAGGAAAACCTGCCTTTTTTCTATAGAAAACTTCATATTCATTCTTTAATGACTGCCTTGTACAGAGGTCTGGTCTTTTTGCAGATTTTTCTGTGCCGTTGACAGCATCAGTTTAATACGGTTTAACTGGTTTACCTCGCTGGCACCAGGGTCATAGTCCACAGCGATGATATTGGAATCCGGATAAGATTTCCGCAGTTCCTTGATGACGCCCTTGCCCACGATGTGGTTTGGAAGACAGCCAAAAGGCTGAGTGCAGACAATGTTATTGGTACCGGTATGGATTAACTCCAGCATTTCACCGGTTAAGAACCAGCCTTCCCCCGTCTGATTCCCAATGGAAACGAAATCCTTGGCCATATCTGCCAGGTTTCCGATGTGGGAAGGAGCGGTGAAGTGTCTGCTCTTTGTCAGTTCCCGCTTTGCTGTCTTTCGGAAGAATTCGAGCAGAGAGATTGCCATATTGGAGAGAGTGGCGGTTTTTTTCGCTCCGCCAAGGTTCTCTGCTTTAAAGTTATTATTATAGAAGCAGTACAAAAGGAAATCCATCAGATCCGGCATCACTGCTTCCGCACCTTCTGCCTCTAAAAGTTCCACGATATGGTTGTTTGCCAATGGAGAGAACTTCACCAGGATCTCGCCGACCACCCCGACCTTCGGCTTTTGGATGTCGTTGCGTTCCAGATTGTCAAAATCCTTGATGATGCCCCTGATATTACGGGAAAATGTAATCATATCCGGTGATTTTTTCGATAAAGATTCGATGCACCGGTTTTTCCATTTCTCATGAAGCGCATTGGCGGAACCGGGAATCTTTTCATAAGGACGGGTGGCGTAGAGCACTCTCATAAATACGTCTCCGTAAACCACACCCTGCATCGCTTTTGTCAGCATAGGAAGTGTGATCTTAAAGCCCGGATTGGTCTCCATGTTATTGGCATTGACCGAGATCACAGGAACCTGGCCCATGCCTGCCTTCTCAAGAGCTCTTCTTATGAATCCGATATAGTTGGAAGCACGGCAGCCCCCTCCGGTCTGGCTCATGAATACGGCAGTATGGTCTAAATCGTATTTGCCAGAAAGGAGCGCATCCATAATCTGTCCTACAACGATGAGAGAGGGATAGCAGGCGTCATTGTTTACATATTTCAGTCCTGTATCAACGGCGGTCCGGTTGTGATTCTGCAGGACCTCGATCTTGTAGCCGAATGTACGGATCGCAGGTTCAATCAAGTCAAAATGAATCGGTGACATCTGCGGACAGAGAATGGTATAATCCTGTTTCATCTCTTTGGTAAACATCACCCGGTGATAAGCACTTGATACGACGTTTTGCTCAAAGTGCTCTTTGTCCCGTACCTTTAGTGCCGCAATCAGGGAACGGATACGGATTCTGGCCGCTCCCAGGTTGTTGACTTCGTCGATCTTTAAAACCGTATAAATCTTGCCGGATCCGGTAAGGATATCACTAACCTGGTCTGTCGTTACGGCATCCAGACCGCAGCCAAAGGAAGTGAGCTGAATCATATCCAGATTCCGCTCCCGTTTCACGAGAGTGGCTGCTTTGTAGAGTCTTGTATGATACATCCACTGGTCTGTGACCACCATAGGCCGTTCGATCTCTGCAAGATGGGAGACCGAGTCCTCCGTGAGAACTGCAAAACCAAAGGAGGCAATGAGTTCCGGAATGCCGTGGTTGATCTCCGGATCAACGTGGTAAGGACGGCCCGCCAGTACGATCCCATGACGGTCGTTCTCCTTGAGCCATAATAAGGTTTCCTCTCCCTTTTTCTCTATGTCGGCGCGGGAAGCCATAAGCTCTTCCCAGGCGGCGTGAGCCGCGGCGGTAATTTCGGAGGCAGGGATTTTAAATTCGTTTTTAAATACTTCAACCAGACGGGAGGTTAATACCTCTTCGTTGGTAAATGCCATAAATGGGTTTAAAAACCGTACGTTCTCTGTCTGGATCCCCTCCACGTTGTTTTTGATATTTTCCGCATAAGAGGTGACGATGGGACAGTTAAAATGGTTTCCTGCATCAGGCGTTTCATTTCTTTCATAAGGGATGCAGGGATAAAAAATAGTTTTGATTCCTTCCCGGATCAGCCATTCCACGTGACCGTGGGCAATCTTGGCCGGATAGCATTCGGATTCGCTTGGAATGGATTCAATGCCCAGTTCATAAATCTTTCTGGTGGACTGGGGGGAGAGAATGGTGCGGAATTTTAACGTTTTAAAGAAAACAGCCCAGAAGGGGTAATTTTCATAAAGGTTCAAAACTCTCGGGATACCGATGGTGCCCCGCTCCGCAGCAGCCTCATCCAAAGGCTCATAGTCAAACGTTCGGTGATATTTGTAATCAAAAAGATTCGGAACATCACTGGAGGCTTTCTCTTTTCCAAGCCCCCGCTCACAGCGGTTGCCGGAAATAAATTTACGTCCGCCGTCAAAACGGTTTACCGTAAGAACACAGTTGTTGGTGCATTTTCTGCATCGGGTCATGGAAGTCTCATAGTGAAGATTCAAAATTTCATCAAGGCTAAGCATGGTGGTCTTTGCAGACGCTTCATAGCGCTCCCGTGCGATCAGTGCGGCACCGAATGCCCCCATAATGCCTGCAATGTCCGGACGGACTGCCTGGCAGCCGGAGATCTTTTCAAAGCTCCGGAGTACTGCGTTGTTATAAAAAGTACCGCCCTGAACCACCACGTGCTTCCCTAAATCAGAAGCACTTGTAATTTTTATTACTTTAAATAAGGCATTCTTAATAACGGAATATGCAAGACCGGCAGAAATATCAGAAACCGGTGCCCCTTCCTTTTGGGCCTGTTTTACATTGGAGTTCATAAATACCGTACATCTGGTTCCAAGATCCGTTGGGTTTTCTGCAAAAATTGCTTCCTCTGCAAAATCCTCCACCTTATAATTCAGGGAATTGGCAAAGGTTTCGATAAAGGAGCCGCAGCCGGCAGAACAGGCTTCGTTTAACTGAACGCTGTCAACGGTGCCGTTTTTGATGCGTATGCACTTCATATCCTGGCCGCCGATGTCCAGAATGCAGTCTACCTCCGGTTCAAAAAAGGAGGCTGCATAATAGTGGGAAATGGTCTCCACTTCTCCTTCATCAAGAAGAAAGGCTGCCTTTAATAAGGCTTCCCCGTAGCCGGTGGAACAGGACCATACGATCTCACTGTCCTCAGTAAGCTGTTCTTTGATCTCTTTCATCGCCTGGGTGGCTGTTGCCAGAGGACTTCCGTTGTTGCTGCTGTAGAATTTATAAAGCAGAGTTCCGTCTTCGCCTACGAGGGCGACTTTGGTTGTGGTGGAGCCTGCATCGATTCCTAAAAAGCACTTTCCGTGATAGGAAGACAGATCCCCTTTTTTCACGGTGTGTTTGCTGTGGCGGGTGATAAATTCATCAAAATCCGCCTGATCTTTAAACAGAGGCTCCATACGCTTTACTTCAAATTCCATGCGGATTCCGGAAGATAAACGGGAGATCATTTCCTCCAGAGAGAGGGTAGCATCGGTGGCATCCACTGCATTCATTGCCGCACCGATGGCAGCAAAAAGATGGGAGTGTTCCGGTGCGATGATCTCATCTCCGGATAAATGAAGGGTACGGATAAAGGCTTTTTTCAGTTCCGGAAGAAAATGCAAGGGGCCTCCCAGGAAGGCAACGTGGCCTCTGATGGGCTTTCCGCAAGCCAGTCCGCTGATGGTCTGGTTTACAACTGCCTGAAAGATAGAAGCCGCAAGATCTTCTCTGGTAGCCCCTTCGTTGATGAGTGGCTGAATGTCCGTTTTAGCGAAAACGCCGCAGCGGGCAGCAATTGGATAAATGGCTTTATAGTTGACTGCATATTCGTTAAGGCCAGCAGCGTCGGTCTGTAAAAGAGCCGCCATCTGGTCAATGAAAGAACCGGTTCCTCCGGCACAGATGCCGTTCATACGCTGGTCAATGCCGCCGGTGAAGTAAATAATTTTTGCATCTTCTCCGCCAAGTTCGATTGCCACGTCCGTATGTGGGGCATAATCCTTAAGGGAAGTGGCAACTGCCACGACCTCCTGGACAAAGGGGACTTTTAAATGCTTGGATAAGGTCAGTCCTCCGGAACCTGTAATGCCCGGACGTAAATCCATAGGGCCAAGTTTATCAAAGGCCTTTTTTAAAAGGCCCGCAAGTGTTTCCTGTATGTTAGCAAAATGCCGTTCATAATCAGAAAATAATAATTCATTTTTTTCATTTAGTATTGCAATTTTAACAGTAGTGGAACCGATATCGATTCCTAATGTGTTGTATGTACTCATATGTGCGGGGGTATCCCCTGCCTCCTTTTGTGTAGAAGTAAGTTGCTGGCTCACCGAACATCAGTTTAACATAAAATAAGAAATATTACAATTGTCATAACATGCTAAATTAATGTTAAATCTAGCAAAATTTGTTTAAGTTCACAAAATCAGGTACCATTTTGTTTGACAAATATGGTTGGGGATTTTATAATGTATAGGTCAAAGTCCGCCAAGGGATTTTCTAAAATATTTTCAGTGGAAGGGGGAAACGCTATGATACAGATATATAAAACAGAGGACGGTCTGATCCAACAAAAGGATGCGCTTTCTCCAGGTTCCTGGATAGCGCTTACAAACCCCACCGCTACGGAGATTCTGGAGATCGCCAATACCTATAAGATTGATCCGGATGACCTAAGAGCACCGCTTGATGAGGAAGAGCGCTCCCGAATCCAGACAGAGGATCATTACACGCTGATCCTGGTGGATGTTCCCACTATTGAGGAACGGAATGACAAAGATTGGTATGTAACCATACCTATGGGCATAATAACAACAGATGAGGCCATTATTACGGTATGTCTGGAAGATACTACGGTACTGAATGCATTTATGGATGGCAGGGTCAGGGATTTCCATACGTACATGAAAACCCGTTTTATTCTGCAGATTCTGTATAAGAATGCGTCACTTTATCTGCAATATTTAAGAGTCATTGATAAAAAGAGCGGAGTGATTGAAGAAAAGCTCCACAAGTCGACAAAGAACCGGGAGCTTATTGAGCTTCTGGAACTGGAAAAGAGCCTTGTGTACTTTACCACCTCCTTGCGGTCCAATGAGATGGTGCTTGAAAAACTCATGCGCAATGAAAAAATCAAAAAGTATCCGGAAGATACGGATCTTTTGGAAGACGTCATCATTGAGAACAAGCAGGCCATCGAGATGGCGAATATCTACAGCGGCATATTAAGCGGCACCATGGATGCGTTTGCTTCTGTAATTTCCAATAACTTAAATATTGTAATGAAGTTTCTGGCAACCATTACCATTGTCATGTCCATCCCTACGATGGTGGCAAGCTTTTATGGTATGAATGTAAACACCGAGGGGATGCCGTTTGCCAACAGTCCTTACGGGTTTGTGATTGTATTAGGATTTACACTTGCCCTGACACTGATTGTCGCGTGGATTTTTTCAAAAAAAGATCTGTTTTAATCTTAGGAAAAGGAAGGTAGCATGAAATTTTTCTATAATCTGGAGCGCAAATTTAAGAAATATGCGATTTCAAATCTGATGTATTATATCATCGGAATGTACGGTGTAGGACTTCTTATGGAACTTTTTGCACCGGGATTTTATTGGCAGTACCTATCCCTTGACGCAGGAATGATTCTTAAAGGCCAGGTATGGAGGATCGTAACGTTTATGATCTATCCTCCCGGCAGTACCAATCTGCTGTTCAGCCTGATCAGTATGTATCTGTATTATATGCTGGGCCAGAACCTGGAGAGAATCTGGGGAGCATTCCGCTTTAATGTTTATTTCTTTATGGGAGTCATCGGTCATGTGGCGGCAGCGCTGGTTGTCTATCTGTTAATGGGGAAGACAGTATATTTAACAACGGAATTTCTTAATTATTCCCTGTTCTTTGCTTTTGCTGCAACATTTCCGGATTTGGAATTCCTTTTGTTTTTCGTGATTCCTGTGAAAGCCAAGTGGCTGGCCATCTTCAACGGGCTATATTTCCTTTACGGCTTTATTGCCGGCAACATGGCAACCAGAGTCACAATTTTTATGTCTCTATTTAACTTTATCCTCTTTTTCCTTTTGACTCGGAATTTAAGCCGGTTCAATCCGAAAGAGATCAAAAGAAAGCATCATTTTCAGAAACAGATGAAAATCATGCCCCAGGGGGGAACCCACCATAAGTGCGCTGTATGCGGACGTACCGAAAAAGATTCTCCGGACCTGGATTTCCGTTATTGTTCAAAATGTGAAGGCAGTTTTGAATACTGTTCTGAGCATTTGTATACACATAAACATGTAACGTCGGACCACCCCACAGCCGACAATACGATCAATTAGCTACGGAGGATAATAATGAAGAAAACAAAGATTATTTGCACGATGGGACCAAATACGAATGACCGTAACGTAATGAAGGCACTGGCTGAACACGGAATGGACATTGCCAGATTTAATTTTTCACACGGTGACTATGAAGAACAGAAGGCGCGCCTTGAAATGCTGAAAAGTATCCGTGAAGAACTGGATCTGCCGATCGCAGCACTTCTTGATACGAAAGGGCCGGAGATCCGTACCGGCGTTTTGCAGGATGGCAAAAAGGTGATGTTAAAGGAAGGCGATACTTATACACTGACCAGTGAGGATATTGTCGGTGATGCCGTCAGAGGCCACATTACCTACGAAGGCCTTGCAGAAGATGTGGTTCCCGGAAACCGCATTCTTATTGACGACGGTCTGATTGAGCTGGAGGTTCTGGAAGTAAAAGGCAAAGAGATCGTCTGCAGAATTGTAAACGGCGGAGAGCTGGGAGAAAGAAAAGGCGTTAATGTACCAAACGTTAAGATCAAGCTTCCGGCACTGACCGATAAGGATAAGTTAGATATCCAGTTCGGAATCGAGCAGGGATTTGACTTTATCGCTGCCTCTTTTGTCCGTACTGCAGATGCCATCCGTGAGATCAAAGAGATCCTGGCAGCGAACGGTTCTAATATGGGTGTCATTGCTAAGATTGAAAATGCAGAGGGAATCGAAAACCTTGACGATATCATCGAAGCCAGCGACGGAATCATGGTTGCCCGCGGTGATATGGGAGTTGAGATCCCGGCACAGGAAGTTCCGTTTGTACAAAAGAGCATCATTGAAAAATGCAATGTGGCATGCAAGCCGGTTATCACTGCCACTCAGATGCTTGATTCCATGATCCGTAACCCCCGTCCTACCAGAGCGGAAGTGACGGACGTTGCAAACGCTGTTTATGACGGCACCGATGCAGTAATGCTTTCCGGTGAGACTGCTATGGGTAAATATCCGGTGGAAGCACTCTCCATGATGGCTTCTATTGTAGAAGAGACAGAAAAACATCTGGATTACAATGGTTTCCGTCAGCGCAGAGTTTCAGCAGCCAATGAACATAATGTATCCAATGCAGTATGCTATTCTTCTGTAGCAACCGCCAGAGACTTAGGGGCAAAGGCTATCGTAGCTCCCAGTATCACCGGTTTTACTGCAAGACTGTTATCCAAATGGAGACCGGAAAGCCAGATCATCGGATTGTCTCCAAGCTCTTCTGCACTTCGTCAGATGCAGTTATATTGGGGCGTTAAGCCATATCATGCAAAGCGTGCGGAATCTACGGATGTGCTGATCTACTCCTCTATTGAATTGTTAAAGGAAAAGGGAGTTGTAAAGGAGAACGACACGGTAGTAGTAACTGCCGGTGTGGTCAATCCAGTCAGAAAGCATGAGTCAGCCGCTCATACCAATATCATGCGTGTGGTTAATGTAAATTAGATAAATGAAATAATTCTGAATAATTATACAAAAAAAGAGTGGACAAAAGAGTCTATCCCCGGTACAATGTAGCTTACCAGCAGATGTGCCTGAGACAGGCTCTTTCTGCATAGTAGGACTTACGAGAGGAGAGGAAAGCTATGGAAAAGAAACCATTTGTTACCAAGGAGAAATTAAGTGAAATAGTGAAAGAATATCCAACTCCCTTTCATATTTATGATGAAAAGGGGATCAGGGAGAATGCGGAAAAATTAAAACAGGCATTTTCCTGGAATAAAGGGTACCGGGAGTACTTTGCAGTCAAAGCCACACCAAATCCGTTTATCTTGAACATTTTAAAGGATTATGGCTGCGGGGCCGACTGCTCCTCCTTGACGGAACTTATGATGTCTGATGCCATAGGCTTTTCCGGCTCCGATATTATGTTTTCTTCCAATGACACACCGGCGGAGGAGTTCCGGTATGCAGAAAAGCTGGGGGGAATTATCAACCTTGATGATATCACTCATATTGATTTTCTGGAAAAAGCCATTGGATACATTCCGGAAACTATCAGCTGCCGTTATAATCCGGGTGGAATATTTAAAATCAGCAATGATATCATGGATAACCCGGGAGATTCCAAATATGGAATGACCACGGAGCAGATTTTTGAGGCTTACCGGATCTTAAAGAGCAAGGGGGCCAAAAAGTTTGGCATCCATGCATTTCTCGCCAGCAATACGGTGACCAATGAGTATTATCCTCTGCTTGCAAAGGTACTTTTTGAACTTGCGGTGAAGCTCAAAGAGGAAACGGGAGCGGAGATCAGTTTCATTAACTTATCCGGAGGGATCGGGATTCCTTACCGCCCGGGACAGGAGCCCAACGATATTCTGGCCATCGGGGAAGGTGTAAGAAAGGTTTATGAAGAGATCCTGGTACCGGCAGGAATGGGAGAGGTTGCCATTTATACGGAGCTTGGCCGTTTCATGCTGGGGCCTTACGGCGGACTTGTGACCGAGGTCATTCATGAAAAACATACCTATAAAGAGTATATCGGTGTAGATGCCTGTGCTGTGAATCTGATGCGTCCGGCCATGTATGGGGCATATCATCACATTACGGTCATGGGGAAAGAAGACCAGGTGTGCAGCCACAAGTATGATGTCGTTGGTTCCCTTTGTGAAAACAACGATAAATTCGCCATTGACCGGATGCTTCCTGAGATTGCTATGGGAGATTTGCTATTCATCCATGATACGGGCGCTCATGGATATGCCATGGGTTACAATTACAACGGAAAGTTAAGATCTGCAGAGCTGCTTTTAAAAGAAGATGGAAGTGTCCAGATGATAAGAAGAGCCGAGACACCCAAGGATTATTTTGCAACCTTTGATTTTTGCGACATCTTAAAAGATATAAAATATTAACTTCAGCTCAATCGCTGGAGCGGGAAATGGCTTTCTTAGCCATTTCCTTATTTTTTGTTCTTAAAACAGAAAAATCCCTGTGCCGTAAGACACAGGGGGGATTTTTCTTAGGATTTTCGGATTTCAAAAAGGGTAAAAGGATAATTGCTATACATTGTGCATTTCTTATGACATAAGTATATCACACCCCACTTGGAAAAGTTTGTATATTATTTGAATAGATTCTGAAGATTTTCTTAATATCATTCCGGCAGGAAAAAGAAACCATTGAAAATTTTGCCTCTGAAAAGAAACCATGGGAGTGTACTTGGAATATCTTAATAAAAAAGGAATCAGGTAGTGGACTGTGAATCAAGTAAGAGAGGCAATACATTGTGAAGCGGCTTATCGCATGGGACTTACTGGACGGGGAGTCGGAGTTGCAGTGCTTGATACGGGAATTTTTCTCCATGAGGATTTTGAACATAGAGTAGCAGCTTTTACAGATATCGTACACCGCAGGCGGGATGCCTATGACGATAATGGTCATGGGACCCACATTGCAGGAATCATTGGTGGAAGCGGAAATGCTTCAGACGGAAAGTATATGGGGGTTGCACCGGAGTGCCATATCATAATGCTGAAGGTCCTGGATAAAAAAGGAAACGGTTATGCCTCCGATGTGCTGGCCGGATTGAAATGGGTCCGTGACAACAGAGAAAGATACGGAATCCGTATCGTGAATATTTCTGTGGGTTCCTTTTCAAGAAAAGGGATGACGGAAAATTCAGTTCTTGTGCGCGGGGTAAATGCGGCCTGGGATGACGGCCTGGTTGTCTGTGTGGCAGCCGGTAATATGGGGCCTGGGACCAATACCATCACAACTCCGGGGATCAGCCGGAAGGTGATCACGGTGGGCTGTTCCGACGATTACAAAGAGGTCAATGTTATGGGAAACCGGATGATTGATTACTCGGGCAGAGGTCCTACGGGAGCCTGTATCTGCAAGCCGGAAATCATTGCCCCAGGCGCAGGAATCATGAGCTGCTCCAATGAACCAGGAGAATACCAGAGCAAAAGCGGCACGTCAATGTCAACGCCCCTGGTATCAGGGGCGATTGCGCTTCTTCTTCAGAAATATCCTTATATGAGCAACCGGGATGTTAAGCTTATGCTTCGTGAAAGAGCCGTGGATTTAGGACTTCCCATAAACCAGCAGGGCTGGGGACTTTTGGATGTCGAACGGCTTTTGCTGTGATTTTATACTGAATTATGATCCGGACCCCGCCGTTTGGCTGCGGCAGGTCCGGATACTAAAAAAACTTGCAGACTTGGGGGGCCTGTGTTATAGTAGCCTTACAGTCTAAAGGCATTTCGCCTTTTTGTTCCATTCATTATCAGGCGTTTCGCCGGGATTTCCATAACAGGTATGAATTTTTAGCCGGACAGGCAGGGAGTGTGATGTCCATTGGTCTCAGAAGTCTAAATTTCTGGTTGACATTTGCTGTAAAGTATACTATTATTATAATTAGAAAAAGAACATTTGTTCGTGTTGGAGGATACTATGAATAAAGATGATAAGCTGAAAGCACTTGATGCCGCCCTTACACAGATAGAGAAAGCATATGGAAAAGGTTCCGTCATGAAGCTGGGCGATACCGGAACGAATATGAACGTGGAGACCATTCCTACGGGAGCACTGAGTCTGGATATTGCATTGGGCCTTGGCGGAATTCCAAAGGGAAGAGTGGTAGAGATCTACGGACCGGAGTCCAGTGGTAAGACTACGGTTGCGCTTCATATCATTGCGGAGGTTCAAAAGCGCGGAGGAATCGCAGGCTTTATTGATGCGGAGCATGCGCTCGATCCTGTGTATGCAAAGAATATTGGTGTGGATATTGACAACCTTTACATTTCCCAGCCGGATAACGGGGAACAGGCTTTGGAGATCACCGAAACCATGGTCCGTTCGGGAGCCGTGGATATCGTAATCGTAGACTCTGTGGCAGCACTGGTTCCAAAGGCAGAGATTGAGGGAGATATGGGCGACAGCCATGTTGGTCTTCAGGCAAGACTTATGTCCCAGGCATTAAGAAAGCTGACGGCAGTTATCAGCAAATCCAATTGTATCGTCCTCTTTATCAACCAGCTTCGTGAGAAGGTGGGCGTTATGTTCGGAAGCCCTGAGACTACCACCGGCGGACGGGCACTCAAGTTTTACGCCTCCATCCGTATGGACATCCGCAGGATTGAGACATTAAAGCAGGGCGGAGATATGGTAGGAAACCGGGTACGTGTGAAAGTGGTGAAGAATAAGATCGCTCCCCCATTTAAGGAAGCGGAATTCGATATCATGTTCGGAAGGGGAATTTCCACAGAAGGTGATGTTCTGGATCTGGCGGTAAAGGAGAACATCGTGGAAAAGAGCGGAGCATGGTTTGCCTATAACAATACCAAGATCGGTCAGGGCAGGGAGAATGCCAAGACCTATCTTCATGACAACCCGGCGATATGCATGGAGATCGAGAATAAAGTCCGGGAGAACTACAATCTGCCCATAGAGGGCGGTGCAGCTGCACAGGGAGCAGATGGAGCAGCTGCAAAGGAAAGCAAAAGAATCAAATCGGATGACAGTAAAGCAGCCGACAGTAAAGCAGTTGACGGCAAGGAATAATCCTTTCCCGATGATCTGCAGAATGATAGATAGAATAAGGGGCATGTATGCTAGTAACTGAGATTTTGCCCGTCGATAAACGCAGGAGTAAAGTCATTTTTGATGAGGACTTTACTCTTGTTCTTTATAGAGGGGATCTAAAAAGATTTAAAATAGAAGAAGGGCAGCTTTTTTCAGAGGAGTCCTACCAGGAGCTTCTTCATGAAGTTTTATTCAAAAGGGCCAGAGAGAGGGTCCTGTTTCTGTTAAAGGCCTCCGATAAGACGGAGCAGGAGCTTATCCGAAAGTTAAAGGATGGGGGGTACCCCAAAGAAGCCATTGATTATGCCATTGGTTTTTTGAAGGAGCACCGGTTTATCAACGATGAGGATTATGGACGCCGGTACGTGGAATACAATTCCAGAAGAAAAAGTGAGAAGCAGATCCGGTACGAACTGCAGAGAAAAGGGCTGGACAAAGAGGTGATCCGGGATATATTAGAAGAACAGCCGGTGGATGAAGAAGCCCAAATCAAGGCGTATATCCGGAAAAAGTGCCCCAGCCTGGAAGAAATGGACCGAAAAGAGCGGAGTAAAGTGATCGCCGCGCTGGCGAGAAAAGGTTTCTCTTATGAAGCTGTGAGCCGTATTTTAGGCGGTATTTATGACGATGACTGACAATAAGGAAAATGTGTATAAGTATACCGGAAACAGGGGTTAAATACTTGACATAATGTATAAAACAGTTTAAAATTGAAGTGTTGTATTGTTGTACAATGAAAATCTAATAAGGAGGTGCTCCTGTGTCAGTATCAGTATTCACGACTGTATTGTTTGTAATTTTGGCATCAGTAATAGTCGCTTTTATTGCCTGGTCTGCTGCAATATCTTACCGTAAGAATACCTACGAAAGCAAGATCGGTTCTGCAGAAGAAAAATCCCGGGAAATAATAGATGAAGCATTAAAGGCCGCTGAGACAAAGAAGCGTGAAGCTCTCCTTGAGGCAAAAGAAGAGTCTTTAAGGACTAAGAATGAACTGGAAAAGGAAACCAGGGAAAGAAGAGCTGAGCTTCAACGTTATGAAAGACGAGTACTAAACAAGGAAGAAAACTTGGACAAAAAGTCTGAGGCTATGGAAAAACGAGAAGCAGGTCTTGCTGCTCGAGAGGATGCCCTGAACAAGAAAAGTGCCGAAGTGGAATCACTGTATGAAAAAGGCATTCAGGAACTGGAAAAAATTTCCGGACTTACCTCCGAACAGGCAAAAGAATATCTTTTAAAATCTGTTGAAGATGATGTAAAACATGACACTGCGAAATTAATTAAGGAACTTGAAAACAAAGCAA
This sequence comes from uncultured bacterium, assembly GCA_905215155.1. Classification (GTDB taxonomy): domain Bacteria; phylum Bacillota; class Clostridia; order Lachnospirales; family Lachnospiraceae; genus Lacrimispora; species Lacrimispora sinapis. The sequence goes on from CAJMPJ010000021.1 coordinate 34,239, forward strand.
AAGAAGAAGCCGATAAAAAGGCAAAAGAGTATGTGGTCACAGCCATTCAAAGATGTGCGGCAGACCATGTGGCAGAAACCACGGTTTCTGTAGTACAGCTTCCTAACGATGAGATGAAAGGCAGGATCATCGGAAGAGAAGGCCGTAATATTCGTACGTTAGAAACCCTTACGGGTGTGGAACTCATTATTGATGATACCCCGGAAGCAGTTGTATTGTCCGGATTTGATCCGGTTCGTAGAGAAGTGGCCAGAATTGCATTGGAACGACTCATTGTGGATGGGCGAATTCACCCAGCCAGAATTGAGGAAATGGTAGAGAAGGCACAGAAAGAAGTAGAAACCAATATGCGTGAAGAAGGAGAGGCCGCCGCTCTTGAAGTGGGAATTCACGGTCTTCACCCGGAACTCATCAGACTGCTTGGAAAACTGAAATACAGGACAAGCTACGGACAGAATGCATTAAAACATTCTATGGAAGTGGCTCAGTTATCCGGTTTATTGGCTGGGGAGATCGGTCTTGATATCCGTATGTCCAAGCGTGCTGGTTTATTACATGACATTGGGAAAGCCGTTGACCATGAGATGGAAGGTTCTCATATTCAGCTTGGTGTGGAGCTTTGCAGAAAATACAAAGAATCTCCCATCGTACTGAATACCGTGGAATCCCACCATGGGGACGTTGAACCACAGAGCCTTATCGCCTGCATTGTCCAGGCAGCGGATACTATTTCTGCAGCAAGGCCTGGAGCCAGAAGAGAGACTCTGGAGACATATACAAACAGATTAAAACAGTTAGAAGATATTACCAATTCCTTTAAGGGAGTGGACAAGTCCTTTGCCATTCAGGCAGGACGTGAAGTTCGGATTATGGTAGTTCCCGAACAGATCAATGACGACGGTATGATTCTTTTGGCTCGTGATATTTCAAAGAAGATCGAAGAATCCTTAGAATATCCGGGACAGATTAAAGTCAACGTGATCCGGGAGTCCAGAGTAACAGATTACGCAAAGTAAAATATTGCCCTAAAACCGTATACTTGTCTTTGTGCGGTTTTAGGGCATGTTTCATGTCGGAGGATTGATACGTGAAACGTAAGTTAAAACTATTGCTGTGCTGCATATTAATCAGCCAGCTGTTTCTTATGACTGTATATGCAAAACCGGACTGGCCGTCAGATACGGACGTTCAGGCAGAAGCCGGGATTGTTATTGATGCAGATACAGGAGCAGTTATATTTGGGAAGAATATACATAATGCATATCCCCCTGCCAGTATCACAAAGATATTAACTGCTCTTATTGTACTTGAACATGCCGACCCTGAGGATATGGTTACTTTTTCCAAGGATTCCATCTATAACGTGGAAGCAGGAAGCGGCAATAAGTTAAATGTAACCGATGGAGATAAGCTTTCTGTAGAGGACTGCCTGTATTCCCTGATTCTTCATTCCTGTAATCAGGCTGCCAATGCGCTGGCAGAACATGTGGCTGGAAGCAGAGAAGGCTTTGTCAAAATGATGAATCAAAAAATCGAAGAGCTTGGATGTACGGAAAGCCACTTTGATAATCCGTCGGGACTGAACGGAGACACCCAGTATGTTACCGCTTATGATATGGCCATCATTGCAAAAGCAGCATACGGCAACAAAAAACTGGTGGAAATCAGTTCTGCGTTAAGCCATGACATCCCTCCTACTGCCAATAATCCGGAGGGACTGACCATTTATAATGAACATCGACTGGTAAAAACAAAGGATTCATCCAGTGAATTCTATTTCCCGGCAGCGGTTGCGGGAAAAACAGGGTATTTGATAAAAGCGGGGAATACGCTGGTCACTTACGCAGAACAGGATGGAAGAAGACTTATTTCCGTTATTCTGAAAGGAAGTCCCAAGCAGTATTTTATTGACGGAAAAAATCTTCTGCAGTTCGGATACGACCGTTTTCAGAATGTACCGCTGGATGGAAATGAAACCAAATATACGCAGGGAGATGATCCGGTTACGGTGGGGAAGACTGCCTATAAGCCTTCCGATCTGGAGCTGGAACCCAAACGCTTTATCACTCTTCCAAAAGACGCGAAGTTTTCCGATGCGGAAGAGTCTCTGGTAACAGAACTTCCAAAAAACAGTCCCAAAGGAGCGGTTGCTCTGATTCAGTATACTTATAATGACCGGAACGTAGGCCAGGCATACTTGACTGCAAAGAACGGTGCGGCAGAGTCCGGTGAGGAAACTCCGGAAAACACCACGGAACCAAAGACGGAAAACGGAAAAGAAGTGACACCGCCTGCCGATAAGAAGACAACAGACAGTCATTCGTTTGGAGTTGTGGCAGCAGGGATTGCAGGTGCGTTGCTGATCGTCGGAGCCGCTGCGGGATTTGTGGTATATAAAAGAAAAAAAGAATTCAGACAAAGTGAGCTTCGGAGAGAAGAGAGAAGGCGGCGTTTAAAGGCAGAAGGCGATGCGGAAGCCTTTGAACGGATTTTAAAAGAACGCCGGAACACAAAAGGAAAAAAATAAACAATGAAAAAGACCAGCTGGGGTAGCTGGTCTTTTTTCGGAGAAGGTATTTCGTTTCTTATGGGGTGTAGCAAAAACTATATAATGTATTGGGGGGGTTACAAATAATAATATACCCCATATTGATGAAAAAGTGTCAACAAACATTTACCAATCAAATAAATAAAATTATGCAAAATGTCTTATTTATATAGAAAATCATTAAAAAAATATAGAAATTAAGTGATGATTTGTCATTTTTTGTGCTTAATACCTGTAGGAAACATCATAATTGGATAAATATGGTAAAAGCTGGCGTTTTATTATTTCAAAGCAAGGTGAAGTTTTTTCAGTAGTTTTAATCATAGGCCTGACCTAAATTTTTCTCTTGTATTTTTTAAATCATAAAAATATGCATGTCTCAACAAATCAAAAATATAATTCTATAGAGTGATAGAATGGAGCTAAGCCTCTGTTTTTGTCCGTTTTTTGTCAAACCCAATCTGTGAAACAAAAAAACAACTTGTGCAATGGTGCGTACAAGTTATACATTGATAGTAAGAGGATGAGGCTCTCATTCTTATGGAGAAAGCAGGAGGTAGAAATGTATGAGGTTTTTTGTAGACACGGCAAACATTGAGGAAATCAGAAAGGCCAATGACATGGGAATTATCTGCGGTGTGACCACCAACCCTTCGTTGATCGCAAAGGAGGGAAGGGATTTTAAGCAGGTGATTGAAGAGATAACTTCCATTGTAGACGGGCCGGTCAGCGGAGAGGTAAAAGCCACAACAGCAGATGCCGAAGGAATGATGGAAGAAGGGCGCCAGATCGCCGGGATTCATCCCAACATGGTGGTTAAGATCCCAATGACTGCAGAGGGGCTGAAAGCAGTAAAGGTTCTGACAAAGGAAGGAATTAAAACCAATGTAACCCTGGTATTTTCAGCAGCCCAGGCGTTGCTGGCAGCCAGGGCCGGCGCTTCTTATGTTTCCCCGTTTTTAGGCAGACTTGATGATATTTCCATGCCGGGAATTGAATTGATCCAGGATATTATGGAGATATTTTCCCTTCATGATATTGAGACTGAGATCATTGCGGCCAGTATCCGCAATCCCGTCCACGTGATTGACTGTGCAAAGGCCGGAGCGGACATTGCAACCGTACCATATAAGGTGCTGGAGCAGATGACAAAGCATCCTTTGACCGATCAGGGAATTGTAAAGTTCCAGGAAGATTACCGCAAAGCATTTGGTGAATAAGTAACTGAAACAAATTCAGAAAGGATGGGATATCAAATGGCATACAGCAAAGTGAAAATGGTAATAGATAAGGAATTTTGTATTGCAGAAATCGACGAGAGGATCTACGGTTCTTTTATCGAGCATCTTGGCCGTGCCGTATACGACGGAATATACGCTCCGGAACACCCGACTGCTGACGAAAATGGTTTTCGTGCCGATGTAAAGGATTTGATCCGGGAATTGAATGTTCCCATTATCCGGTATCCGGGCGGCAACTTTGTTTCAGGCTTTTACTGGGAAGACAGTGTTGGCCCTGTCTCTGAGCGCCCCAGACGTTTGGAACTTGCATGGAAAAGCATTGAGGAAAATAAGGTGGGATTGAATGAATTCACCAAATGGACCAGGGATGTTGGGTCCCATGTGATGATGGCGGTGAATCTGGGAACCAGAGGCATTGCAGATGCATGCAATTTATTGGAGTACTGCAACCATCCGGGAAATACCAAATACAGTGACTTGAGGATTCGTCATGGATATAAGGAACCCCACAACATCAAGACCTGGTGTCTGGGAAATGAAATGGATGGTCCGTGGCAGCTGGGCCATAAGACCATGGAGGAGTATGGTCGCTTGGCAGAAGAAACAGCGAGAGCCATGAAGATTATTGATCCCTCCATTGAACTGGTATCCTGCGGAAGCTCTTCTTTGACCATGCCTACATTCCCTGACTGGGAAGCAGTCACCCTGGAACACACCTATGATTATGTGGATTACGTTTCCATGCATCAGTACTATGGCAACCAGAAAAATGATTCCGCAGATTTTCTTGCCTGTTCCGATGATATGGACCAGTTTATCCGCACGGTTATTGCCACCTGTGATTATGTGAAAGCGAAAAAGAGGGGCAAAAAGGATATTAAGATCAGCTTTGATGAGTGGAACGTGTGGTATCATTCCAATGCGGCGGACAATGATATTACAGAAAACCATCCTTGGCAGATAGCGCCGCCAATGTTGGAGGATATCTATAACTTTGAAGACGCTCTCTTAGTGGGGCTTATGTTAATCACAATATTAAAGCATGCGGACCGTGTGAAAATCGCATGCCTTGCACAGCTTGTGAATGTGATTGCACCGATCATGACCGAAGCCGGGGGAGGAGCTGCCTGGAAGCAGACGATTTTCTATCCGTTTATGCATGCATCGAAATATGGCCGCGGCACCGCTTTATTACCAGTTATCAGCACGCCCAAGTTTGATACCGCCACCCATGAGGATGTAACAGCAGTGGAAGCGGTACCTGTATATCATGAAGAAAAGAACGAATTAACTGTTTTTGCAGTAAACCGGAGCCTTACGGAAGATGTGGAAATGACGGTCGATGTAAGAAGCTTTGAAGGATACCGTGTATTAGAGCATATTGTACTGGAATCGGATGACTTAAAAGCGGAGAACGGAGCTTTCAGCCAGAAGGTGGCTCCAAAACAGACCAGCCAGTCTGCCATCGACGGAGGAATCATGACAAGTACTCTGCACAAAGCCTCCTGGAATGTCATTCGTCTTGGAAAATAAAAATAGAAGGGATAAAAAAATGGTAAAAAAACAGTATCAATTCTGGTTTGCAACAGGCTCTCAGGACCTTTATGGAGAAGAATGTTTAAGAAATGTGGCAGAACATTCGGCAATTATTACGGAACGGCTTAATTCCTGCGGGATACTTCCGTTTCCGGTGGTATTAAAGCCTGTACTTATTGACAACACTTCCATACGTGCCCTATTTCAGCAGGCCAATGCCGAGGAAACCTGTGCAGGGGTCATTACCTGGATGCACACCTTTTCCCCGGCAAAATCATGGATTCTGGGACTTCAGGAGTACAGAAAGCCTCTCCTTCATCTGCACACCCAGTTTAACCGGGAGATTCCTTATGATTCCATAGATATGGATTTCATGAATGAGAACCAGTCGGCCCACGGGGACCGGGAATTCGGCCATATGGTGACCAGAATGGGGATCGTGAGAAAGGTCATTGCAGGCTTCTGGGATGATGAGAATGTCCATAGACGGATCGGGGACTGGATGCGTACTGCAGTTGGAATCATGGAAAGCAGTCATATCCGTGTGCTCCGTGTTGCCGACAATATGAGAAATGTTGCGGTGACCGAGGGCGATAAGGTGGAAGCCCAGATGAAATTCGGCTGGGAGATTGATGCTTATCCGGTAAATGAGATCGCAGAGTATGTAAACGACGTGGCAGCAGGCGATGTATCGGCTTTGGTGGAGGAGTATTACAGCAGATATGAGATTTTGACCGAAGGGAGAGATCCGGAGGAATTTAAGGCCCACGTGGCCGTTCAGGCCCAGATCGAGCTGGGGTTTGAACGTTTTTTGGTGGATAAGGATTATCAGGCAATTGTGACCCATTTCGGAGATCTGGGTTCCTTAAAACAGCTTCCGGGACTAGCCATCCAGCGTCTCATGGAGAAGGGATATGGATTTGGAGGAGAAGGAGACTGGAAGACAGCAGCCATGGTCCGGCTTATGAAGCTCATGACAGAGGGCATAACGGATGCAAAGGGCACGTCTTTTCTGGAGGACTATACCTACAATCTGGTTCCCGGAAAAGAAGGGATTCTTCAGTCTCATATGCTGGAGGTATGCCCCAGCATTGCAGATGGTAAAATCGGCATTAAAGTGAACCCGCTGTCTATGGGGAACAGACAAGATCCGGCCCGGCTGGTGTTTACCGCAAAGGAAGGAAAAGGGATTGCCACCTCTCTCATTGATCTTGGCAACAGGTTCCGCCTGATCATCAATACGGTAAACTGCAAAAAGACGGAAAAACCAATGCCAAAGCTTCCCGTAGCCACCGCATTCTGGACTCCGGAACCCAATTTAACAACCGGAGCGGAAAGCTGGATATTGGCGGGAGGCGCTCACCATACGGCGTTTTCCTATGATTTAACCGCCGAGCAGATGGGCGACTGGGCGGAATCCATGGGAATTGAAGCCGTTTACATTGATGAAAAAACAAATATCCGGGATTTAAAAAATGAATTAAGGTGGAATTCAGTGGTATTCCGGTAAATACTTTGCGGGGCCCGCCCCTTTTAAAAGAGGCGGGCCTATTTTAAGGAGGGGTTTCAAATGAAGGAAAAAGAAATTGCAGCGGCGATTCGGGAAGGCAGGACCGCTCTGGGAATGGAACTTGGTTCCACCAGAATCAAAGCAGTATTAATCAATGAAAATCACGACCCCATCGCCTCCGGCAGCCATGATTGGGAAAACCGGTATGAAAATGGAATATGGACCTATTCCATCGCTGATATCTGGAAAGGAGTCCAGGACAGCTACAAAAAGATGGCACAGGACGTTTACAATCAATATGGGGAAACGCTGACTACCATCGGAGCCATCGGCTTCTCCGCGATGATGCATGGCTATATGGCATTTGATAAGAATGGAGAAATCCTGGTTCCTTTCCGTACGTGGAGAAATACCATGACAGAGGAGGCAGCAGGGAAGCTGACCCAATTGTTTTCTTATCATATTCCTCAAAGATGGAGCATTGCCCACCTGTATCAGGCAATCCTCAATAAGGAGGAGCATGTTCGGGAGATTGATTATCTCATAACTTTGGAAGGCTACGTTCACTGGAAGCTGACTGGGCAACGGGTGCTGGGAATCGGAGACTGTGCGGGAATGTTTCCCATTGACAGCAAAACAAAAGAGTTTCACGGGCGCATGATGGAACAGTTTGATGAACTGGTTGCAGGAGAAGCCTTTCCCTGGAAGTTGAGAGACATTATGCCAAAGGTTTTAACCGCAGGGGAGGCAGCAGGAGTTCTGACGGAGGAAGGGGCTAAACTTCTGGATGCCAGCGGAAATTTAAAGGCAGGAATCCCCTTCTGTCCGCCTGAGGGAGACGCAGGGACCGGTATGATGGCGACCAACGGCGTGGCAAAAAGAACCGGCAATGTTTCTGCGGGAACCAGTGTATTTGCGATGGTTGTTCTGGAAAAGGAATTGTCAAACGTCCATCAGGAGATTGATCTGGTTACGACTCCCGCCGGAGACCCGGTGGCCATGGTCCACTGCAACAACTGTACCTCGGATCTAAATGCCTGGGTCTCTCTCTTTGAAGAGTTTGCCCGGACCATGGGAATGGAAACGGATAAAAACACCCTGTTTTCCACGCTGTACCAAAAAGCGTTGGAGGGAGATAAGGATGGAGGAAATCTTTTATCCTATGGGTATTTATCGGGAGAACATCTGACCCATTTTGAAGAAGGCAGGCCCTTGTTCGTAAGGACTCCTAAAAGCCGTTTCAATCTGGCCAACTTTATGAGGGTTCATCTTTATACGGCTTTGGGGGCTTTAAAGATGGGAATGGACATCCTTTATGAAGAAGGCGTAAAGTTGGATGTGCTTTTGGGGCATGGCGGCCTCTTTAAAACAAAGGAGGTGGGCCAGAAGATTATGGCGGCTGCTATGAAGGTTCCGGTTGCTGTCATGGAGACAGCTGGAGAAGGCGGTGCCTGGGGGGCTGCACTTTTAGCTTCCTACATGATAAGGAGAGAAGAAGGGGAAACCCTGGATCACTATCTGGCCAAAAAGGTGTTTGCCGGGGAAACCGGAACCCTTGTTGAACCGGACCCAGAGGACGAAAAAGGTTTTGAAATCTTTATGGAACGATATAAAAATGGTCTTTCCATAGAACGTGCAGCAGTAGACAGCTTAAAATAATTACAGGAGCAGAAAGGCGGAAAAAATGCTGAAAGAACTGAAAAAAGCGGTATATGAAGCAAATATGGAACTGCCCCGAAGAGGGCTTATCACCTATACATGGGGAAATGTCAGCGGAATCGACCGGGAAAAGGGTCTTTTTGTGATTAAGCCCAGCGGAGTGGATTATGATAAGCTTAAGCCGGAGGATATGGTGGTGATGGACCTTCAGGGAAATAAGGTGGAAGGAGAGTTAAATCCTTCCTCCGATACAGCCACTCATCTGGAACTCTATAAGGCATTTGAAGGGGTGGGCGGAATCGTTCATACCCATTCCCCTATGGCTACCTCCTGGGCGCAGGCAGGAAGAGCCCTGCCCTGCTATGGCACCACTCATGCCGATTATTTTTATGGGGAGATTCCCTGTGCCAGAAATTTAACGGAGGAGGAAATCAGGGAAGGCTATGAGAAGAACACGGGAAAAGTGATCATTGAGACCCTGAAAGGAAAAAATCCCATGTATGTTCCTGCGGTTCTTTGCAAAAACCATGGTCCGTTTACCTGGGGAACGGATGCGGCCAATGCGGTCCATAATGCGGTCGTGCTGGAAGAAATTGCGAAAATGAATCTGATGACAGAAATTCTCAATCCATCGGTGGTTCCGGCACCTCAAAGCATGCAGGATAAGCATTTCCTGCGTAAGCATGGTCCGAATGCATACTACGGACAGAACCAATCATAAGGAGTTTCATATGGCAGAGGACAGCGGAAAAACAAAATATTATGTGTTAATGGAAGAACTGAAGCAAGAGATTATTTCAGGAAAAAGAAAGCCCGGAGACCGTCTGCCATCGGAAAATGAGTTGTCCGCCTCCTGTCACGTCAGCCGCCATACGGTCAGAAAGGCACTTTCCATTCTGGAACAGGAAGGATTTATTGAGGCAGAGCATGGAAGAGGGACCTTTGTTTCCAGAAAAGCAGGCGGGAAAAAAGGAACGGGCAATGTAGCGGTCATTACCACTTATTTATCTGATTATATATTTCCCAGACTGATTCAGGGAATCGACCGCGTGCTTACGGGAGGCGGATACAGCATTATTCTTAAAAACACCGGGAACAGCAGGCGAAAGGAAAGCAAATGCCTGGAAGAGATGTTGGAAAAGGGGATTGACGGTCTGATCATTGAGCCGAGCAAAAGCGAGATCATGTGTGGTCACAAAGGGCTGTATGATAAGCTGGATTTTTACCAGATTCCCTATGTATTTATCCAGGGTTACTATTCCCAGATGAAGCAGAAGCCTCATATTCTCATGGATGACCGTATGGGCGGATATCTGGTCACCCGGTATTTGATTGACCTTGGGCATAAGCATATTCTGGGCATTTTTAAGGCGGATGATATCCAGGGAAGAGACCGCCACAAGGGCTATGTGAAGGCTTTGCAGGAGTCCGGATTTTCCTATGATCCGGATATGGTCATCTGGTTTCATACGGAAGACCGGACCATCAAGCCGTCGGAAATTTTAAAGTATCTGCTGGAAGAGGGAAGGGAGATCGACGGAATCGTCTGCTACAACGACCAGATTGCCCTTGAGGTCATAAAAACCCTTGAAAAAAGCGGCCTGTCTGTGCCCGAGGATATTTCCGTAACAGGTTATGACAATTCCTTTATTGCGGAAAACGGAATGGTGAAGCTGACCACCATTGCCCACCCTCAGGAACGGCTTGGGGCAATGGCAGCAGAACTTCTTTTAGAAAAGATAAACGGAATTCCTGATGAGGAAAGCCGGGTTAAACGGATTTTAAAGCCGGAGCTGGTGATCCGTCAATCCTGTGTGAACCGGTCAAAGCAGGTGGAGCAGGGCGGAAAGATCGTCGGTCGGTGAAGCGCAGGCTCCGTTTTGACAAAGGTAATAGACCGTTCCGTTTGCGGGAACCGGGTAGCTTGCTGTAAAGGGAGCGGCTTTTTCCAAGTCCTCCTGGTTTTCTTTGGTTTTGACAAGGACAGACAAGTTGACGGTAGGAGTGCGTCTCAAATAAGCGGTCAGTTCCGGAGGAATATTGTTTCCGGCAGTTACACAAACCAGCTCCGAGGAGGAATAAACTGCCTGGGACACGGCAAGCAAAGCCATACTGTGTCCCGCCGGGTAATCCTCTATGGCGTTGGTAAGAAATTGGAGCTGACGGCGGCTTAATTGCTGCCACTTTAGTTCTCCCGTCAGTTTGGAAAGCTGTTCCAGCACTACGGCTGCCACTGAGTTGCCGGAGGGAATGGCACCGTCATAGGTTTCTTTCGGGCGGTTAATTAACTGTTCGCTGTTCTTGGAATAAAGGAAAAAGCCGCCTTGGTCAGCATCCTCAAAGTTATAAAGCATCTGCTCTGCGGTGCGGATGGCCTGCTGTAAATATTCTGTATCATAGGTGGCTTTGTATAGCTCCAGCATGGCATAGGCATAAAATGCATAATCATCCAGCTGACCGTCATTTGCAGCTTCCCCCTCGCGCCAGCGAAGCATGAGTCTTCCCTGTTCATCGGTCAGGGCTGTTTTTATAAACGAATGCACGTTTGTGGCAGTTTGGATATATTGGGGACGGTCAAGGAGCCAGCCGGCTTTTGCCAAAGCGGCGATCATAAGGGCATTCCAGGAAGTCAGCACCTTATCGTCCTTATGCAGCCGGGTACGGTTGAAACGATAGGTGTACAGTTTTTGAACAAGCTCTTTTATCTGGTGGTCAGTCTCGGCATAACGGGGATTGTCCAGTAAATTTAAAATATTCTTTCCTTCAAAATTCCCATGCTCCGTTATTCCGAAATACTGGCAGAAAACGGGGCCATCGGCTTCTCCCAAAACATCGTAAATTTCATTTCTGGTAAATACATAATACTTTCCCTCGATTCCCTCACTGTCGGCATCCTGTCCGCAATAAAAACCGCCGTTTTCATCAAGCAGCTCGTTTATGGCGTAATCCAGGGTACGTGCTGCAATTCTGGAAAAAAATGATTCACCCGTCACATGGTATGCTTCCAGATAGGCAAGGGCCAGCAAGGCGTTGTCATAGAGCATTTTTTCAAAATGAGGCACCAGCCATTTTTCATCGGTGGAATAGCGGGAAAAACCGCCGCCCAGATGGTCGAAGATGCCGCCCCGGAACATTTGGGTAAGTGTATGCTTGACCATTTTAAGGGCGGAATCGTCTTGCTCCAACAGGAAAACCTGTAAAAGAAACAGAAGATTGTGGGGAGTAGGAAATTTAGGAGCGGACCCAAATCCGCCCCACTTGGGGTCATAGCTGCTTTTCAATTGTCTGGCTGCCTGCAAGAAGATGGTTTTGTTTAAATCTGCTGTTTTCTTCCCTGCAGGTTGTGGTTTGTTTAATAAGCTGGTAATCTGTTCTCCCTTGGATAGAAGTGCGTTCCGGTCGCTTTCCCACATTTGACGGACGGCTTCCAGCAGCTCCATAAGGCCCATTCTTCCATAGGTTTCTGTTTTTGGCAGATAGGTTCCGGCCCAAAACGGCTTTTGATCCGGCGTCATAAGAATCGTAAGGGGCCAGCCCCCGGAGCCTGTAAACATCTGGCAGACCGCCATGTAAACGGCGTCGATATCCGGCCGTTCCTCCCGGTCCACTTTGATGCAGATATAATCACGGTTAAGAATGGCAGCCACCTGAGTATCTTCAAATGACTCATGGGCCATGACATGGCACCAGTGGCAGGTGCTATACCCAATACTTAAAAAAATTGGTTTATCTTCTTCTTTTGCTTTCTCAAAGGCGTTTGGTTTCCAGGGAAACCAATTCACCGGATTTGCAGCGTGCTGCAGAAGATAAGGGGATTTTTCTTTACTTAGCTCGTTCAAATGAATTCCTCCAGAAATCTTTTGCGAAAATAGATTATTTGTCTTCAATAAGAGTTATCGTACGCACTATTTCATTTCTTATACAAAAAGTACCGGCCATCAGCAGGTACTGTGCCCCCAAATTGCAGTTATCCACAATAATGTGGAAATAATTGTGGATTGTTTGTTAGTATCTGAAAACATGACATAAAACCACAAATAATTACAAGGATTTAGTCGCTTTTGCCAGCATATTGAAAGATTGGGTGATAATGAATAAAAAATTCTACAACATAATGGCGTTTTATCACGGAGTCAGGCATCATGATTTGGCGAAAATTGGGGACGTGTTTTTAACTTCCTGAAAAAGGCACGGGTATCATTTTGTACATATTTTGTTTAATCCGAGCTATGGATTTTCTGCGGCTTCCTTTTATAATAAGGGTAGTATAACAAGGAGGATGAACCCATGATCGTACCCAGACATTACGAAAATCTGCATCTGCTTCATGAAAATACCATGCCAAACAGAGCCTACTACATCCCGGCCTCAAAGGTGCTTTTTGATTTGACGGAACGGAGAGAGAATTCGGATCGGTTCCAGTTGTTAAACGGAAACTGGAAATTCCGCTATTATGACAGCATTTATGATGTAAACGATGAATTTTTCCGGGAAGACTATGATATTAGCAGCTTTGAGGAAATCCCGGTTCCGGGCTGTTTTCAAAATTATGGCTATGACAAACACCAGTATACCAATACCCGCTACCCGTTTCCCATGGACCCGCCCTATGTCCCGGCGGAGAATCCCTGTGGGGCATACGTCCATCATTTTGTTTATCAGAGAGACAATAGTGCGCCCAAGGCATTTTTAAATTTTGAAGGAGTGGATTCCTGCTTTTATGTATGGTTAAATGGAAGCTACATCGGATACAGCCAGGTATCCCACGGTACCAGTGAATTTGACGTGACAATGCACATCAGGGAAGGGGAAAATACCCTGTCTGTTCTGGTCCTGAAATGGTGTGACGGAAGCTATTTGGAGGATCAGGACAAATTCCGTATGACCGGCATTTTCCGCGACGTGTATTTGTTAAAACGGCCGGAAGAAGGGATTTTTGATTATTTTATCCAGACCGTCCGGGAGGATGGAAAGGCCCATATTCAGGCAAAGGTGGTCTTTTTCGGAAAAGAGGTTCCTCTAAAGGTTACAGTTCTTGACCAAAGCGGCAATGCAGCGGCATTCAGAGAGGGAGGGAGTCCAGATGGCAGGATTGACTTAACCATAGACGAGCCTGTTCTTTGGAATGCGGAGCAGCCTTATTTGTATTCCATTATTTTTGAAACCCAGAATGAAGTCATCGTGGACCGTGTGGGGATTCGGGAAATATCCGTTCGGGATGGTGTGATTTATTTCAACGGGCAGAAAATTAAGTTTCATGGAGTGAACCGTCATGACAGCGATCCTGTAACCGGTTTTTCTATCAGCCTGGAACAGATGAAGACGGATATGAAACTGATGAAGGAACATAACATAAATGCCATCCGAACCAGCCACTATCCCAATGCCCCCCAGTTCTATCAGTTGTGTGATGAATACGGTTTTTATGTGATTGACGAAGCGGATAATGAAAGCCATGGCACCGCATCCGTCTATATGGAAAACCGCAGGGAGGAAATCAGGAGAGACCGCTGGAACCGAGCCATTGCAGATAATCCGGAATTTACGGAGGCTACGGTTGACCGGGCCAGGCTTCTTGTGGAACGGGATAAGAACCGTACCTGTGTTGTCATCTGGTCCATGGGAAATGAGTGTGCCTATGGCTGTACCTTTGAAGCCGCGCTTGCCTGGACCAAAAAATTTGACCCTTCCAGACTGACTCATTACGAGGGAGCACGCTTTCGGGCGGCGGATAAGACCTATGATTATTCCAATTTGGATTTATACAGCCGCATGTATCCGAGTTTGGAGGAAATCCATGAGTATATGGCAAGAAACACAGGAAAGCCAATGATCCTGTGTGAATACAGCCATGCCATGGGAAATGGACCCGGTGATCTGGAAGATTATTTTAAAGTATTTGAACAGTACGAGAAAGTATGCGGAGGATTTGTATGGGAATGGTGTGACCACGCCATTTACCAGGGGAGAAATCTGGACGGAAAGCCTATGTATCTTTACGGCGGAGATCATGGGGAATATCCTCATGATAATAATTTCTGCATGGATGGACTGGTGTACCCGGACAGAAAGCCCCACACAGGGCTGAAGGAGTTTAAAAATGTTTATCGCCCCATAAGAGTGGTTTCCTATGATCAGAGCTCCGGTCAAATGGTGCTTCGCAATTACATGGATTTTGTAAACTTAAAAGATTACGTTTTTCTGGCTTATGAGGTGACCTGTGACGGGGAAGTGATCCATCAGGGAATCATTGAGGAAGAGTTATTGTTAGATATCTGTCCTCATAAAGAGGGAACCGTGACGCTTCATTTTAAAGTCCCCGAAGCTGGAACCTGCTATTTAAAGATAAGCTATTTGTTAAAGAATGGAGCCAATTTCCTTGAGTCAGGACATTGTCTGGGGTTTGATGAGATCCGTCTGGAAAATCAAGATGGAAGAAACCAGACCGCCGTCAAGCTGTTAAAGAATCCTGGAACAGGAGAAAGCTTAGAAAAGGCGTTAAAAACGGAAGAGGATGACCGTTATCTGACCATAAATGGAGAGACATTCACCTATACCTATAACAAGCTTACCGGCTGTTTCCAGGAGCTGTTTTATGAAAATTCCTCTCTTCTGGACCGTCCCATGGAATATAACATCTGGAGAGCGCCTACGGATAATGACAGCAGGATCAAAAACGAATGGCTGGAAGCTCATTACCACAGGGCAATCTCCAGAGCGTATAAAACTAAGTTTGAAGTGTTGAAAGACCGGGTGGAGATTAAGACCACTTTGTCCATTACCGCAGCAACGATCCAGAGAATATTAAATATTGATGCACAGTGGATCATTCATCCGAATGGTATGATTGATGGGAAGCTGGAAGTGAAAAAAGACGGGGAATTCCCGGAACTTCCAAGATTTGGACTCCGTCTCTTTCTTCCCAGGCAGATGGATCAGGTGACCTATTATGGACTTGGGCCGTTTGAAAATTATATGGATAAGAGAAGGGCCAGTTATCACGGACTGTTTACTGCCTGTGTAAAGGATATGCACGAGGATTATTTGAAACCACAGGAAAACGGAAGCAGAAGCGACTGCGATTTTGTTACGGTAAAGGGAAGAAACGTTTCTCTCCATGCGGCATCGAAACGGGCATTTTCATTTAATGCATCCATTTATACACAGGAGGAATTGACGGAGAAAAAGCATAACTTTGAACTTGTTCCGGCAGATAGTACGGTTCTTTGCCTGGATTACCGTCAAAACGGCATCGGCTCTGAAAGCTGCGGACCGGATTTGAAGAAGGAGTATATGTTTGACGAGGAAGCGTTTACCTATGAAGTAAGACTGGTGCCGGAACGCAACCAATGGTAAGACGGTTTTTTTATATAGTCCCACAAATTGGCAAAAAAAGACCACCCTTGTAAACTTAGGGGGTGATAGGGTGGTCTTTCTGCTTGAGCAAAACCGGAGGGAAGGCAGTAGTTTCTCCCATAGTTGCTTGCCATCCATGCCATATCGGACCGCTGCCTTTCCCTAAATCAAGCCCCGCCATCAGTGCACCATTTAAGTATTCCTTGGCGGCTGCAATGCTTTCCGTCATTGTTTTACCTTTTGCCAGCCCACAGGCGATGGCAGAGGATAACGTGCAGCCGGTCCCGTGAGTGTTTGGGGTAGAGATTCGTTTTCCGGGAAACCAGGTAAGCGTACCGTCATGGCATAATACATCGTCGGCATACGTTTCACAGTGTCCCCCTTTCAGTAAAAAGGCAGTTTGGTACTTCCCGGACAGTTCTGATGCGGCTTCTTCCATATCTCTTTTGGATAGAAGCCGTTTCTTTGGGGATAAAAGTACTTCTGTTTCCGGAATATTGGGGGTAACCAGGGCCGCCAGGGGGAACAACCGTTCAATCAGGGTTTTTAACGCCTCTGCCTGTAAAAGGGTTCCTCCGCTGGTGGAGACCATGACCGGGTCTAAGACAACCGGAATCTTAGGGTAGCAGGACAGTTTATCCGCTATGACTTCTATGGAAGAAACATTTCCTGCCATGCCGATTTTCACCGCCTGGGGAGGAATGTCAGAAAAGACCGCCTCCAGCTGCCGGGCAAGCATTTTGGGATTCACGGCTTCTGTCAAATAGACTCCAGTGGTGTTTTGGGCGGTCAGGGCAGTGATCGCACTGGAACCGTAAAGTCCCAGAGCAGTAATGGTTTTTAAGTCTGCCTGGATTCCGGCACCGCCGCTGGAATCGGAGCCTGCGATGGTCAGAACGGATGGGAGAAACAGGCTCATGATACCACCACCTTTCTGACCTCTTCTTTTAAAGCCCGGACGGCAGCAGGAATGTCACTCTGACCGAAGATGCCGGAAATGACGGAGACTCCCCCAATTCCGGTTCCCTGCAAAAGAGAAACATTTTCATATGTGATTCCGCCAATGGCTGTTACCGGAATGGGAACCGAGCGACAGATGGCGGATAGCTGATCCATGGTGATTACAATGGCATTCTTTTTCGTTGGGCTTGGAAAAACAGCCCCGCAGCCAAGGTAATCGGCTCCGTCCTTCCATGCTTTTACTGCCTGTTCGGCAGTCTTTACAGTTACTCCCAGAATCCGGTCGGGGCCGATGCGCCTGCGGACTTCCCCGGCGGTCAAGTCCTCCTGGCCCACATGCACGCCGTCCGCATCACACGCAATGGCAACTTCCACATCATCGTTAATGATGAGAGGGACCCCATAATGCCGGGTTCGCTTCCGGACAGCCATGGCTTCCTTCAGAAAATCCTGTTTGTCCATATTTTTTTCCCGGAGCTGTAAACAGGTAACTCCGGATGCAAGTGCTTCTTCGATCTGCTGCAATAAATTCTTCTCTCCTGTGAATGCCTGGTCCGTGATGGCATAGAGAAGAAGCATGTCTTTATGAAATTTCAATGTTCAATCCTCCCTTCAAATCCGATTCCTCACAACGGCTGATTTCGTCCATAAAAAATTGGTGAAAGCTGCCGGTTCCTCCCTGGGACTCCTTTGTTTTTTGTGCTGCCCGTTCTCCGCAGAGGCCGTAAACGGCGGTGGCAAGGGAGACCGCTTTTAAAAGGCCGAGCTGGGCGGTATCGGAAGAAGAAAAATCCTGAACGGCTGCCACATAGGAAGCGATGACACCGTCTAACATGCAGCCGCTCCCTGTGATTTGTGCCATCTCAGAACAGCCATTTTTTATGAGCCTGGTTTCGCTCCCGGTGGAAACAATGTCGGTGATTCCTGTTATGACAGTGACCGCTCCGGTCATGGCACTTAATGCTTTTGCCGTTTTCACAAGCCCGGTTATGTTATCTCCGGTGATTTGATCCTCCGGGGAGGCATCTACGCCGTGGGAGGGAGGCTGGTTGGATTTTGATGTTACATCCGTCAGAATGTTTAGGAGGATGCGAATTTCCGAAGCATTTCCCCGGATGACGGTAATTTTTACGTTCTTTAATACTTCCAGGATCAAATCCATCCGATAAGCAGAAACGCCAATCCCTACGGGATCAAGAATAACCGGATGATGAAGCCGGTTTGCTTCCCGTCCTGCCTTTTTCATGGCGGTTTTTGAGTGTTTGTTTGGAGTCCCCGTATTTAATAAAAGGCAGTCGGAAATGCCGGTCACCTCTTTAACCTCCTCCGGTTGGTCTGCCATCACAGGAGAACCGCCGCAGGCCAGAATGGCATTGGCGGTGTCTCTTGCGGTCACATAATTGGTGATACAGTGAATGAGCGGGCGTTTTTCCCTGACCAGACCGATCAGAGAGCCCCAGTGTTCCAGTTTCATAATACCTTCCTTTCTATTCGTTCATCTGCCGGGTCAGATAGGATACCAGCCCCAGACGTCGGAGGATTACCAGTAAAAATGCAGCCAGTATAGTACCGCAGACCGTACTCATGAGAAATGGAACCACAAAAAAGAATAGGGCCACATTCTTACCCATGAAAAGTGCGGAAACGGGATAGCAGAGCGTGGCGCCGATGAATCCGGTGCCGATGATTTCTCCCAGACAGGTGAGAGAAACCCGGCCAGTTTTTTTATAAAGGTATGCCCCAAGAAAGGCACCTACCATGCTTCCGGGAAATGCAAGAAGGCTTCCGGTTCCCATCAGGTTTCGGATCAGGGAGGTGCAAAATGCCATGGAAACTCCATAAACAGGCCCTAAAAATACACCGGCCAACACATTGACCAGGTGCTGGACGGGGAAACATCTGGATGCACCGATGGGGATGGAAAAGCCGGAGAGTGCTACGGTAAAGGCTGCCAGCATGCCGCTGACGGCCAGTTTTTTGATTTTAATTCTCTGATCCCCCTGGGGGGTTCTATGTATTGTTGCATATACCTTGTTATTCACGAAAATTCCTCCTGTTCAAACAAATCAAACAATAGATCATTCATCAAAGATGGTGATCATTTCTCCATCCAGAATCCGGTTCATATTTTTCATGGCGCAGAAATTACCGCACATGGAGCAGGTGTCTTCTTTTTCCGGTTTAGAGGTCTCCCGGTAACGTCTGGCTTTTTCCGGATCAATGGCAAGATGGAACATGGCTTCCCAATCCAGGCGTTTTCTTGCATCACTCATCTGGTGATCCCAGTCCTTGGCTCCTTTGATGCCTTTGGCAATATCTGCGGCGTGAGCAGCAATTCGGGCGGAGATGATTCCTTCTTTCACGTCATTGGCATCCGGCAGTCTTAAGTGTTCTGCAGGAGTCACATAGCAGAGAAAAGAAGCGCCTGCGGCAGCGGCAATGGCTCCTCCGATGGCAGAAGTGATATGATCGTATCCAGGAGCAATATCCGTAACCAACGGACCTAGAACGTAGAAGGGAGCTCCTTTGCAGATGGTCTGCTGAATCTTCATGTTGGCAGCGATCTGATCAAGAGGCATATGGCCAGGACCTTCGATAATGACCTGGACATGTTTCTCCCAGGCACGGCGGGTCAGCTCTCCCAGAGTCACCAGCTCCTCGATCTGGGAAATATCGGAGGCATCTTCAATGCATCCGGGGCGGCAGGCATCCCCCAGACTTAAAGTCACATCATGTTCTGCACATATTTCCAGAATCCGGTCGTAATGCTCGTAGAAGGGATTTTCCTGTCCGGTCATCTCCATCCAGGCAAAGATAATGGAGCCGCCTCTGGAAACTATGTTGGTCAGACGTTTGGCTTCTTTGAATCTCCGTGCGGTCTCTTTGTTGATTCCCACATGTATGGTCATAAAATCCACACCGTCTTTGGCATGCATTTCCACAATCTGAATCCATTCTTCGGCAGTAATTTCCCCAAGAGCCTTGTGGTAATAGACCACGGCGTCGTAGATGGGAACGGTTCCGATGATGGCAGGGCATTCGCCGGTCAGCTTTTTGCGGAATTTTCTGGTGTCACCGTAAGAACTTAAATCCATAATGGATTCCGCACCCATGGCAACGGCATCATTTACTTTTTCAAGTTCCATGTTCAAGTCATTTAAATCCCTGGAAGTACCGAGGTTTACGTTGATCTTGGTTTTCAGCATGGAGCCGATTCCATTTGGATTTAAGCAGGTATGGTGTTTGTTTGCAGGAATCGCAACCTTTCCTTCCGCGACCAGCTGCTGAAGCTTTTCCGGTTCCCATTGTTCCTTTTCGGCAACCGCCAGTAATTCTTTGGTCAGAATGCCTTTTCTTGCCGCATCCATTTGTGTGGTGTAATTCATTTTAAATCCTCCTTTTGTTATCCGGAGGGATTGACGAGGGCTTTTTAGAAAATTACAAAAAAAGAGCCCATACCAACAGGTACAGGCTCGGAAAATACATCCGTCTCGTATAAATCCCTACGTTGGCATTACCCAAATCAGGTTATAAAGGTCGAAGTTTGATTACTTCCTCTCAGCCCGCTTACGAGCTCCCTCTTGTGGCATTAGTGTAGCACCGGGTCAGACGGTTGTCAAGAATAAAATCAGGAAATGTCTGTAATGGCGGCTTTCATTTCCCGCACATAGTTACAGATGGGGGCGATGCAGTCCGCTCCGTATTCTGCCGCCAGCTTGACGATCGCGCTTCCCACGATCACACCGTCTGCCGCCTGGCTCATTTCTTTTGCCTGCTCCGGCGTGGAGATGCCGAATCCAATGGCGCAGGGAATCTTTTTTGTCTCTTTCACCAGAGAAACCATTTCTCCTAAATTGGTGCTGATTTCCGACCGGACACCGGTAACCCCCATGGAGGAGACACAGTAAACAAACCCTTCTGCCTCCGAGGCGATGGTCCTGATCCGTTCCTTTGAGGTGGGAGCGATCAGGGAAATCAAATCAATTCCATATTTGCGGCATATGGGGTGAAGCTCCTCTTTTTCCTCAAAAGGCATATCCGGAACGATCAGCGCATCAATTTTGCATTCCGCCATATTTTTAATGAACCGCTCGCTGCCATATACAAAAACCGGGTTTAAATACGTCATAAAGGCCAGGGGAACATCGGTTGCCTTGCGGACCCTTTTTACCGCTTCAAAGATTTTGTCGGTGGTTGTACCGGCTGCCAGGGCCCGCATATCCGCTTCCTGGATCACGATTCCTTCCGCCACGGGATCGGAGAATGGGATTCCGATTTCAATAAGATCAGCCCCGGCCTTTGCCATAGCAGGAATCAGCTGTTCCGTAATTGCAAGTTCCGGATCTCCTGCGGTGATAAATGGGATAAATGCTTTCCCCTTTGAAAATGCTTTTGAAATTCTACTCATAGATTTGGACCCCCTTGTAACGGGCAATGGCTGCCACATCCTTGTCGCCCCGCCCGGATAGATTGATGACGATGACCTGATCCTTTCCCATGGAAGGAGCAATTTTTCTGGCATAAGCGATGGCATGAGCACTTTCAATGGCCGGAATGATCCCCTCCTTACGGGATAAGTATTCAAATGCTTCCACTGCCTCCTGATCCGTTACCGGAACGTATTGTGCCCGGCCGGAGTCAAACAGGGCTGCGTGCTCCGGTCCCACACCCGGATAATCAAGACCTGCGGAAATAGAATATACGGGAGCGATCTGTCCGTATTCATCCTGGCAGAAATAGGATTTCATTCCGTGGAAGATGCCAGGTGTGCCGGTGGAGAGCGTGGCCGCGTTTTTATCCGTATGAATGCCGTGTCCTGCTGCCTCACATCCCACCAGCTTTACGGAAGGTTCCTCCAGAAATTCATAAAAGAGTCCCATGGCATTGCTTCCGCCGCCCACACAGGCAATCAATAAGTCCGGAAGTTTGCCTTCTTCTTTTAAAATCTGGGTGCGCACCTCTTTCCCAATGATGCTCTGAAAGTCTCTTACAATGGTGGGAAACGGGTGAGGACCCATGACAGAACCCAGCACATAGTGGGTATCCTCCACCCGGTTGGTCCATTCCCGAAGGGTTTCATTGACGGCATCCTTTAAGGTTTTGGTTCCGCTTTTGACCGGATGGACGGTGGCACCTAAAAGCTCCATACGGAATACATTTAAAGCCTGCCGTTCCGTATCCTCTTCTCCCATGAAGATCTCACATTCCATTCCCATCAAAGCGGCAGCAGTGGCGGTGGCTACCCCATGCTGTCCGGCCCCTGTTTCGGCGATAACCCGGGTTTTCCCCA
>CAJMPJ010000022.1 GCA_905215155.1 uncultured bacterium
GTGGTGTTCTCTTTTTATTTATTTACCATTATCCGAATAAAACTTTACGCTAGCCAGACTCCAGTTTTCGTCATATTCTTCACACTTTCTGCATATCTTATATGGGAAAGCCTTAAAGAGCTGCTTTCCCTTTTCACTTGTATGTCTAAAGGAATGACAAGGAGAATCTCTATGAACCCATTTAATATTAGTTTGAACCATTCTGAACTATCCAGACATCGCATGATCATTTACATAGAAGTCATCATTCTGACCTTTCTGCTGGTTTCTCTCTTCTTTATATCTCCAGGCGGAGGATTCTCATTTCCGGTGGTCAATCAGGACGGAAAAGCCAGCTCCTCAGAAGCAAAAAAATATATTAAATGGGTGGATTTTAAAGTAACCGCCAAGGCGATGCAGGAAGCGTTCCGTTATGATGTAAATACCTGTCAGTCGGAGCCTCATTTAAACTGGGTGGACTTACTGGCCTATTTGGGTGCCAAATACGGCGGAGAGTTTTCCCGTTATTCCACAAAGGATCTGGACGCATTGGCAGAACAGCTTTTATCCGGAAAGACGATGGCGGAGCTGACGGAAAAAATGAAGTATTATCCTTATTATAGAGAAGCCTACGGTGCGGTTCTGGACGGCCTGGTCGGAAGCTATGAGATTCAGATCCCCTCGGAAAATGCTCCTCTTTACGCCACCCCTGCCCTTCTGCCGGACGGCTCCGTGGACCCGGATAAGGTTTGGGTCAAGAAATACGGGTTAAAGGGGTATTCCCCGATTGCTAAGGGATTTCCCTACAATGATTTTGATGATTTCGGTGTTGCCCGGTCCTACGGCTACAAACGGCAGCATCTTGGGCATGATATGATGGGGCAGGTGGGAACTCCAATCATCGCAGTGGAAAGCGGATACGTGGAGGCCATTGGCTGGAACCAGTACGGCGGCTGGCGGCTGGGAATCCGGAGTTTTGATGGAAAACGGTATTATTATTACGCACATTTGAGGAAAAATTACCCTTATCATAAATCTTTAAAACAGGGCAGCATCGTCACCGCCGGAGATGTCATCGGTTATCTGGGCCGGACCGGTTACAGCCGGACGGAAAATACCAATAACATCAACCAGTCTCACCTCCATTTTGGACTTCAGCTTATTTTTGACGAGTCGCAGAAAGAAGGAAATAATGAAATCTGGATCAGCTGCTATGAGCTGACAAAATTTCTTTCCATGAACCGTTCGGAAACGCTGAAAAACCAGGAAACAAAAGAATACGACCGGATCTATGATATGAGAGATTTCGGTATCCCGGAGAACTTTGTTCCGCCCAAACCTGTACCGGAGGAAACGGAAGCCGCTATAACAGAAGGACGGAAGCGATAATGGTTATTTCACTTTTGGCTGCTGCTGGGTGATGCAGTGGATATTACCGCCCCCAAAGGCAATCTCTTCGGTACGCACACCCACAACCTTGCGGCCGGGATACATCTCCTGGATTTGTTTCAGAGCCAGAGAGTCATTTTCATCTCCATATTGGGGAACGATCACGCCTCCATTTACCACAAGGAAATTCATATAGGAAGCAATGGAAATTTCATTGTTTTCTCTGGGGATGGTTCCTTCCACCAGATCAATGGCTTCCGCTCCCTGCAAAAGGACTGGATTTCTGGTAAGACAAAGCTTATGTACCTTCAGCTTACGGCCTTTTGCATCCGTGGCCTGTGAAAGTGTCTTATAGGCTGCCTGTGCTTGTTTGTAAAAGGGATTTTTCTCATCCTCGGTCCAGATACAGGCTGCCTCTCCGGGCCGGACGTACTGAACCACGTCGTCGATATGACCGTTGGTCTCATTGGGATCGATCCCGTCTTTGATCCAGATCACCTTCTGACAGTTTAAATATTCATCCAGCATTTCTTCGATCTCTTTCTTGGACAGATGCGGATTTCTTCCTTTGCTGAGCAGGCACATCTCTGTTGTAATCACCGTCCCTTCTCCGTCCACATGGAAGGAGCCTCCCTCCAGAACAAAGCCTTCGGTCCGGTAGGTTGGGATACGCTCTATCTCACACACCTTCCGAGCCACCAGATCATCCTGATCCCATGGGAAATACAGCCCGTCCACAAGTCCTCCCCATGCATTGAAGGTCCAGTCACATCCCCTTATGCCTCCCTGGTCATTGACCACAAATGTGGGACCGCAGTCTCTCATCCAGGAATCGTTGCTGGTCATCTCAACGACGCGGATATCCTCCGGAAGGCGTGCACGGCAGTTTTGAAACTGGCCCGGCGACACACAGACCGTTACCGGTTCAAACCGGGCAATGGCTTTTGCCACCTCCGCAAATACCGCTTGGGCGGGTTTGGCACCATTTCTCCAGTTATCCGTCCGTTCCGGCCACAGCATCCAGATCTGTTCCTGTTCCTCAAACTCCGCAGGCATGCGGTATCCATCCTGTTTTGGAGTTGAATCTATAATTCTTTTAGCCATTTGTATCCCTCTTTTCTTTTAATTTTTTCGTTTTTTGTTCCCATTCATTTCCCCCAGCAGCAGAAATATTACCGCCCCTATTGTAATAGGAAGAACTTCTGCCAGACTTTTCCGGTCAAATCTGAGAGGAATTGCCGTAAAGATCAGGGAAATAATGATGAGCAGCATGGGAAGCCCTGCCAAAACCTTTAAAAACATCGGACCTCCTCGAACCTTAAAGGGCCGTTCGGTCTTAGAATCTATCCTTCTCAGCTTTAAAAATGCCGGAAATACAGGCAGATAAGAAAGCAAAAACATGACCAGATTCAGTGCGAAAAAGCTCCAGAACAGATCCTGATTGGGAATAAAGGGCGCGATGATCAGCACCATGCTTGCTACTGCTCCGTTCATTACCGAAGCACCTACCGGCATCTTGTTTTTTTTACTTCTGATTTTGAATGCCTTTGGCATGTCTCCATGGTCAGCGGCATAGGCTGCCACATTGTTGACTCCCAAAGACCAGGAAATCATATTTCCCAAAAGGGTCAGCAAAAATCCGACGGCAACAACGATGACAAGGGTCCCTCTGGTGGTTCCGGTCAAAAGCTGTACACTGTCCAGCAGACCGGTGCTGGTGCTGATCTGGTCTGACGGGATGGCAACGCCGATGCCGAATGCCATAAAGATGTAGATTGCTGCAATCACCAGTCCGCCTGCTACAATGGCCTGGGGGATCTGTTTTCCTGGATTTTCCATATCCTCTGCAAAAGTACACACCACTTCAAAGCCCAGGCAGTTGAACAGGATCACCGATATGTAGGATAAGCTGTCCAAATCAAAGCTTGGAAGCAAGGAGGACAGGGTGTATTCGTTGGCAACTCCGTGAGTGACCGCCCCATAGATTCCCAGACCCCCAACAATCAGCGCGATCAGTATTTTTATTACGGCTGCACTGTTTAAGATCCAGGAACTGTCACAAACGGAGAAAAAGCTGATAAAGACCACAATCCATACAAAGATAAGCTCAATAATCAATGAAGGAAGAATTCCCATCTCCGTGTTTGCCAAAAGACCGATGACCTTGGGAAACATGAGCGCCAAAGAAGCCATCCACAGCGGGAAGTTGACCCAATAATACCAGGCTACCCTTCCTCCCCATTTTTTACCAAAGGCTTTTGACACCCAGTCATACAGCCCGCCGTCCCCTTCATAGGCGGTGCCAAGCTCAGAGGCAATCAGACCATAGGGCAGCAAAAATGCGATCAGCAGAAAGATCCACCAGAAATACTGGGAGTTGCCAATTGCTGCAACAGGACCTGCCGCTTCTGCCACGAACACCACACAAATCACCGCCATGATGGCATCAATTAGCCGAAACTTTTTCTTTGGCGCATCTGACATGACCCATCCCCCCTATCTGATCCGTCTATCAATCATGAATGTTTCCAGTTCTTCTTTTGCTGCCGCGATCTGAAGTTCACTTTTGGCCTGTTCTCTCTGATACTGTGTAAAGTAGACCAAAAGGCCTCTCATGGCCGTCAACCGGTTTCCGGCCTCTAAAAATGCAATGGAGCTGTCACTGTCTAAAACCTCATCGGTAACGTCCTCTCCTCTGGTTGCAGGCAGACAGTGCATGAATTTACAGCCAATATTTCCAAGAGACATCAACTCTCTGTTCACCTGGTAGTCATGAAAAGCCGCCACCCGTTCCTCCTTGGGGGTCTCATTTTCATACAATCCATACCACACATCGGTGTAAATGAAGTCCGCGCCCTTCACGCTTTCCCGGCTGTCGGTTACTTCCCAGGTCCCGCCGGAGAGTTTGCAGTTTTCTTCCATGATCTGTTTGTGTACTTCTAACAATTGATTGCTCTTTGGTCCGTAGTGAACAAAGTGCATTCCAAGCTTTGTGGTGATAAATCCCAAAGAAGCGCACACCTGGGTACCGTCTCCTACAAAAACCACCTTGCACTCTTCTAGCTTCTTTCCTCTTGGAAGATGTTCCACAATGGTACAGATATCCCCGATTTCCTGCGTGGGGTGATTGTAATCGCTCATTCCGTTTAATACGGGAATGGAACAGGCCCTTGCCAATTCCTCAACAGTTTTGTGTTCCACCACTCTCGCCATCACCACATCAATCATCTGAGAAAGCACTTTTCCCGTATCGCCAATGGTCTCATGGCCCCCAAGCTGGATCATTCCAGGCCCTAAATACTGGGCATGTCCTCCCAGCTGTTCCATGGCTGTTTCAAAGGAGACACGAGTCCTTGTGGAAGACTGCTGGAAAATCATTCCCAATGTTTTCCCCTTCATCAAAGGCGGGTGATATCCCGATTGAATGCTTTTTTTGATTGCAAGAGACAAATCAATGATGTCAAGCAGTTCTTCTTTTGTAAAATCGTTGGTGTCAATAAAATGGGTTACTCCGTTTGCTTTCATGGCAAATCCTCCTAATATGTTTTTTATCCGTTAAATGTAAATACGGTTCCTGTCTTTCCGTCCAGTGCCTCTAAAGCCTTATCCAGAGACGTAATAATGGCTCGTTTTGAGGGATTGGAGCGTACAAATTTCATGGCTGCCTGAACCTTAGGCAGCATGCTTCCCGGTGCAAATTGTCCTTCTTTGCAGTATTGATGGGCTTCCAGAAGGCTCAAATGGTCCAGATCCTTCTGGTCCGGCCTGTTAAAGTTGACCGCCACCTTTTCCACTTCTGTTAAAATGATTAAGATATCTGCATCTACCTGCTCTGCCAGAAGCTCTGCCGCAAAATCCTTGTCAATGACTGCTGCCGTTCCTTTTAAGGCTCCCGTAGGATCTTCAATCACCGGTATCCCGCCGCCGCCGCAGGTAATGACAATGGCATGAGGCCACAGCTCTTTCACCGCCTCAATTTCCACAATTTTTTGGGGAAGAGGGGATGCAACCACTCTGCGGTATCCCCTTTTGGAATCCTCCTTCATCACATACCCCTTTTCTTTTTCCAGGACCTGTGCTTCTTCTCTGGTATAAAAAGGTCCGATGGGCTTGGTGGGATCTTGAAACGCCGGGTCCTGTCCATCCACAATCATCTGCGTCAAGATAGTTACAACGGGAAAACTCTGGTTTCGTTTATTAAGAGCGTATTTCAGCCCCTGCTGCAGGTGATAACCGATATAGCCCTGGGACATGGCTCCGCATACATCAAAGGGCATTGCAGGAGTGATATCTTTTGCCGCTTCGCTGGCCATGACAATCCGGCCCACCTGAGGACCGTTTCCATGTACAATGGCCATTTCATACCCGCGTTCATTTAACTGTGCAATGGATTCGCAGGTTCTTTGCACTACCAAACGCTGTCCCTCAGCGGTTGCTCCTTCCTTCCCTGACTGGAGTGCATTGCCTCCCAAAGCCAGAACAATCTTTTCTGCCACTGGTAAACCTCCTTTGCTGTTTTTTCTGTGATTTCGCTTTGAGACCGTCCTCACAAGACGAAAATAGCAGTTTGAAGATGGGTTGAGAATGGATCGAATGGATAGATTTTTATAACACCTTTTCACCATTTCACCATAAACTCCTCTAATCTTTTGTGCATATTGCACTAAAAAAATGAGTTTTTTGAGTTTTTTGTGGTTGAAAAAACTTTTGATTTTGCTATACTGTTTATAACTTACGTTCCGACAAAAAAAGACAGGAGGTCTCTATGGAAAGAATTGGGATATTTATTTACAATCTGGTTTTGATCATGGTATATTCCGGTATAATCTGGATGTCGTTTTTGCTTTTCATGAATGGGAGGGAAAAGATCTTACTTTGGACCGGCATAATTTTTTCTGCCGTTTTGATGGATGATATGGTGATATTTCTTTCAGAAATGTTTGTTCATTTTGCAGATGTTTATAATAAACTCTTTATGATTGTTCCCACTTACAAGACTCTGATCTATCTGATCCTGTCCCTGGGCTACTTAAACATCTTTCAGAAATTACTAAACCGCAGGATCATGGGGTTGGATTATGGAATTCTGGCCTTTTACGTGATCTTTATGCTTTTTGTTCCCGCATTAAAGAACAGCTCCTGGAAAATATGGCTCTACTTTCTTCCCAGCCAGCTTTTCAACACCTATGTGGCAGCCAGAAGTTTTTTTATACGCAAAAAAAACCCTGAACAATTTCAGGGTTCCTTTTACCGATGGTGCAAAAGACTTTTTGTGATTACCATTTTCTTGAATCTTTTGGTTATTGCAGAAGACACCATTGTGATCTTTAATTTCGATACTTATTCCACTTCTTCTATTATTATGAACAACCGAAGCTTTACTTCTGATCTTCTATACATCACCCACGCAGGCTTTACAACTGCCTATCTCATGGATTACCTAAAAGTAATGCTAAGGAATAACCGCATCGTTTCTGCCGTAAACAGAAAAAGTGAACGAACCATACCTTCAGACATTGAAGACAGCCTTCTATACCATTTCAGCGAAGCCTATCATCTGACTTCCAGGGAACGGGAAATCCTAAAAGTCCTGCTCCTTGATAAAACCAATCAGGATATCAGCGATATACTCTGCATTTCGCTGGGAACGGCGAAAACCCACGTACATAACATTTTTCAGAAAATAGGAGTGGTCAAACGTCCCCAGCTTCTTGAGGTTTATGAACAATACCGCATAAAGGAGCTTAAACCGGAGACAACGGATGAATAAACAGACCGCTGCGAAGCTTCGGCTCAAACCAGGTGGACTTAGGCGGCATCAAAAGACCTGCATCTGCTACGGAAAACAGTTCCTCGATGGAAGTGGGAACCATGGAAAATGCCACTGTCATATCCTCCTCACACCGTCTCTCAAGCTCCTTTAACCCCCGGATTCCCCCGATGAAATCAATCCTTTGATCGGTTCTCGGATCTTTCACTCCCAAAACCGGATTCAGGAGATGATCCTGAAGAAGGGAAACATCAAGCCCCTTTACCGGGTCCTTAGATAGAAAGGATTCTTTTATGGTGAGCCGGTACCACTTGTGGTTTAAATACATGCCAAAGGTTCCTTTCTGTGCAGGAGCATACGCTTTTTCGCCTGTCAACTCCACCAGAAAAGACTCTTCCAATTTTTTTAAATACGCTTTCTCAGATAGTCCGTTTAAATCCTTTACCACGCGATTATAGGGCAAGATCATCAGCTGGTCATCCGGGAATAAAACGGAAAGGAAAAAGTTAAAAGGTTCTTCTCCGGTATATCCCGGATTTTCTTCCCGGCGCTTTAGTCCCACTTTTACAGCAGAAGCCGCTCTGTGGTGGCCATCGGCAATATAGGTGACCGGAATTTCAAGAAAAGCCTGTTCAATCTCTCCAACGGTTTCCGGTTCTGCAATCCGCCATACCTTGTGGCTGATCCCGTCATCGGATGTAAAGTCATACAGGGGACTTTTCTCGGTAACCTCTGCCACCAGCCGGTTGATGGTTTCCTTTGAGCGGTACGCCAGGAAAATAGGACCGGTCTGGGCATTGGTGGTATCCACGTGGCGGATCCGGTCCCGTTCTTTTTCTTCTCTGGTATTTTCGTGCTTTTTAATGACTCCTTTTGCATAATCATCAATGGAGGAGCAGGCCACAATTCCGGTCTGGCTCCTTCCTTCCATGATCAGCTCATAGATATAGTAAGCTTTTTTACGGTCCTTCTGCAAGGTTCCGTCGCTGATCCAGCTTTCTAACATCTGCCTTGCCTTCTCATAAACACGGTCATCATATGTATCTACGTCATCGGAAAACTGGGTCTCCGGACGGTCGATATTTAAAAATGATTTTGGATTTGCTGCCGTCACTTCACAAGCCTCTTTGCGGTTGTATACATCATAAGGAAGAGCGGCTACCAGATGGGCATACTGCTTTTCTGGTCTTACACATTGAAATGGTTTTACGATAGCCATAATATCTCCTTTATTTGATTACCCTTACCCGCAGCACGCCTTTGATGGCGTTAAGCTTCTGAATGCTCATGGCATCAGGGGCATTTTCAAGGTCAAGCAGGGTGTATGCATATTTTTCACGGCTCTTGTTGGTCATATCTGAAATATTTACATTACCTGCTGCAAGCGTTCCTGTGATCTGCCCGATCATGTTAGGAATGTTTAAGTGAAGCACCCCGATACGGCTGGCTGCCTTGCAGATCCCCATGTCACAGGCCGGGAAATTCACCGAGTTGCGGATGTTGCCGTTTTCGATGTAATCCATGATCTCTTCCACCGCCATCTTTGCACAGTTATCCTCAGATTCTTCGGTAGAAGCCCCAAGGTGAGGGATCACGATAGCACCGTCTAAGTGAACGGACTTGGGATTCGGGAAATCGGTTACATATTTTTTAACCTTGCCGGATTTTAATGCCTCCGCCATATCATCTTCATTGACCAAAATGTCTCTGGCAAAGTTTAATATAACGACTCCGTCCTTCATGCTGTCAAACGCAGCTTTATGAATCATTCCTTTTGTATTATCCATCAAGGGAACATGGATGGTGATGTAATCACACTCCTTGTAAATGGTATCCACGGAAGTGATGTGTTTGACATTTCTGGAGAGTCCCCAGGCAGCGGTAACGGAAATGAAGGGGTCATATCCGTAAACCTCCATTCCAAGAGAGGAGCAGGCGTTGGCTACTTCCGCGCCAATGGCACCAAGGCCGATAACCCCAAGCTTTTTGCCTTTGATTTCACATCCGGCGAATGCTTTTTTTGCTTTTTCCGCAGACTTTGCAATGTTTTCATCATCCTTGTTGGCCTTGCACCAGTCGATGCCTCCTGTGATATCACGAGAAGCCAGTAAAAGACCTGCAAGAACCAGTTCCTTTACTCCGTTTGCATTGGCTCCCGGAGTGTTGAACACCACGATTCCCTCTGCCGCACAGCCATCCAGGGGGATGTTGTTGACCCCTGCACCGGCTCTCGCAATGGCTAAAAGCCCTTCCGGCAGTTCCATTTCATGCATAGAGGCACTTCTTACAAGGACCCCCTGGGCCTCTTTGATGTCGTTTGTCAGTGTATATTCCTCTGTCAGTAATGCGGTTCCGCAAGGGGAAATCTCATTTAAGCAATGTATTTTTTTCATACGTTCCGTTCTCCTTCCCATGTGTTTATTTGGCGTGCTTTTCTTCAAAATCTTTCATAAAAGCAACTAACTTCTCTACCCCTTCTGTCGGCATGGCGTTATAAATGCTGGCACGCATACCGCCTACGGTTCTGTGCCCCTTTAAGTTTTCAAAGCCTGCTGCTCTTGATTCCTTTACAAAAAGTTCATCAAGCGCTTCGTCTCCGGTGATAAAAGGAACATTCATGAGGGAACGGTCTTCCTTTACTACGGTTCCCTTAAACAGCTTGCTCTGATCCAGGAAGTCATAAAGAAGGGCTGCTTTCTTTTCATTGATCTCTTTCATGGCATTTAAGCCGCCTAACTTCTTTAACCATTGGAACACCTTTCCGCATATGTAGATCCCATATGCCGGAGGGGTATTATAAAGGGAAACGGCATCTGCATGGGTCTTGTAACGAAGCATGGTGGGAGTCCCAGGAAGCACATCCTCTGAAATCAGATCTTCCCGGATAATGACGATCACCACACCGGCAGGTCCCACGTTTTTCTGGGCGCCTGCGAAAATCAGGCCGTATTTTGAAACATCAACAGGTTCGGATAAGAAACAGGAGGAGAGGTCGGCAACCAGTGTTTTCCCCTTTGTATCGGGAAGGGTTTTATATTTCGTTCCGTAAATGGTATTATTCTCACAGATATACACGTAATCCGCCTCCTCAGAGATGGGCAGATCGGAGACATCCGGGATATAACTGAAGGTCTTGTCGGCACTCGATGCAACTGCATTGGCTTTTCCATAAAGCGACGCTTCCTGGTATGCCTTTTTTGCCCATTGTCCGGTGATGATAAAATCGCCTACGCGGTTTTTAAATAAATTCATCGGAATCATGGCAAACTGCTGGGATGCACCTCCCTGTAAAAACAATACCTTGTAATTATCCGGGATTCCCATTAATTCCCTGAGGTCCGCTTCTGCTTCGCCAATGATGGTCTGGAACATTTTAGACCGGTGGCTCATCTCCATTACGGACATTCCACAGCATCTGTAATCCATCATTTCTTCTGCGGCTTCTTTCAGGACTTCCTCCGGCAGAACTGCTGGCCCTGCGGAAAAATTAAACACTCTGCTCATATCTCTTCCTCCTCATAATTTTAGCTGTCTGCTAAATCTTTAAATCTTCTGCGTCAAATGCATGATCAATCGGCGCCCCCGGTGATACCATGGGGAATACTTTATCGTCGCAATGAATCTGACAATCTATAACAACAGGAACGTTCAGGGCAATTGCTTCTTTCAGCACCGGCTCAAATTCTTCTTTGGCGGTGACGCGGTAAGCCTTTGCTCCCATTCCTTCTGCTATCTTAACAAAATCCACCTGGTCATTTAATTCGGTATGGGAATACCGTTTGCCATAGAACAGTGTCTGCCACTGCCGTACCATACCGAGCACATGGTTGTTTAAAACCACCTGGATGATGGGGATGTTATAACGGGTGGCGGTAGCAATTTCATTGAAATTCATGCGGAAACAACCGTCACCGGCCACGTTGATGACCACTTTGTCCTTCGCTCCCATTTTTGCACCCATGGAAGCCCCCAGTCCGTAGCCCATAGTCCCAAGGCCCCCGGAGGTAATAAAGCTTCTGGGGTATTTATACCGGTAGAACTGGGCGGCCCACATCTGATGCTGGCCTACCTCGGTACAAATGACTGCATCTCCGCCGGTGACCTCATAGATCTTCTCAATGATATAGGGCCCTGTCAGAATGCTCTTTTCATACCGCATCGGATACATATCTTTTAACCGGTCGATATGCGCAAGCCATTCTTCATGGTTGATCGGGTCCAGACGGGCATTTAATTTCCTCAGAATGGACTTTACATCTCCGATGACGCTGGCATGGGTCTTTACATTCTTATTGATCTCAGCCGGGTCTACGTCAAACTGAAGGATCTTGGCATTTCTTGCAAACTTAGACGCTTTGCCGATTACACGGTCACTGAACCTGGCTCCGATTACAATCAGAAGATCACACTCGGTGATTCCTAAATTGGAGGTCTTTGTTCCATGCATTCCCACCATACCGGTATAAAGTTCATCGGTCCCGTCAAAGGCGCCTTTTCCCATCAGACTGTCTGCCACCGGAGCCTGAATCTTATGGGCAAAGGAGCAAAGCTCTTCCGATGCCCCGGCGGTTATGGCTCCTCCGCCTACAAAAATATAAGGTTTCTGGGCTTTGCGGATCAGCTTCAGTGCTTCTTCCAGAGCTTCTTCGGTGATGGTCGCTTCCTGACGGATGATAGGCTCCGGTTCCTGATATTCATAGTCATAGGAAGCTGCCGTTACATCCTTTGTGATATCAATGAGGACGGGACCTGGTCTACCCGTCTGTGCGATCACAAAGGCTCTGCGGATGGTATCCGCCAGTCTGGTGATATCCTTTACAATAAAATTATACTTTGTAATGGGCATGGTTACGCCTGTAATATCAATCTCCTGGAAGCTGTCCCGTCCAAGTAACTCAAGGGCTACGTTGCAGGTGATGGCTACCATTGGGATGGAATCCATATAGGCTGTAGCAATTCCCGTTACAAGATTTGTGGCTCCAGGGCCTGAGGTCGCCATACAGACCCCTACCTTTCCGGTGGCTCTGGCATATCCGTCTGCCGCATGGGATGCCCCCTGTTCGTGGGCGGTGAGGATGTGGGTGATCTCGTCTTGATGTTTATAAAGGGCATCATATATATTTAGGATGGAACCTCCCGGATATCCAAAAACCGTATCCACCTGCTGCTCCTTTAAGCATTCAATTAATATTTCCGCTCCTGTCAATGTCTTCATAGGCCGCTCCTTTTTTATAATTCAAGAATTGCTCCACGGCTGGCCGGGGCTGCCATGGCTGCGTACCGGGCAAGATATCCGGTGGTTACTGCTGGCTTTCTTGGCTGCCATTTTTCCTTTCTGGCTGCCAGTTCTTCCTCTGAAACATTTACATCAAGCCGGTGATTGTCAATATCAATGGAAATGATATCTCCCTCTTCCACCAGAGCGATGGGACCTCCCACGGCTGCTTCGGGACAGACATGACCGATGGACGCACCTCTTGATGCACCGCTGAAACGGCCGTCCGTAATAAGAGCCACGGAGGAACCCAGTCCCATTCCGGCAATGGCTGAAGTAGGATTTAACATCTCTCTCATGCCAGGACCGCCCTTAGGACCTTCGTAACGGATCACCACCACATCTCCTGCCACGATCTTTCCGCCTTTGATCGCTTCAATGGCATCCTCCTCGCAGTCAAAGACTCTTGCAGGGCCTTCATGCTTTAACATCTCAGGTGCAACGGCCGAACGTTTTACAACGGCAGAGTCGGGAGCCAGATTGCCTTTTAAAATGGCAATTCCTCCGGTGACGCTATAGGGGTTTTCCACCGGACGGATCACCTTCTGGTCCTTATTGACACAGCCCTCGATATTCTCTCCCACGGTTTTCCCTGTTACGGTCATGCAGTCCAGCTCCAGAAGTCCAAGCTTGCTGATCTCATTCATAACCGCATAAATACCGCCTGCCTCATGCAGATCTTCTATATAAGTAGGGCCTGCCGGAGCCAGATGGCAGAGGTTGGGCGTTTTGGCACTGATGGCATTGGCAATTTCCAGATTTAACTCAACGCCTGCTTCATGAGCGATGGCGGGAAGGTGAAGCATACTGTTGGTGCTGCATCCCAGTGCCATATCCATGGTCAGGGCATTCTTAAATGCTTTCTCAGTCATGATGTCACGGGGACGGATATTCTTTTCCAGCATATCCATAACAGCCATTCCTGCATGCTTTGCCAGGGCCAGACGCTGGGAGTAGACCGCCGGAATGGTTCCGTTTCCGCGCAGTCCCATGCCCAAAACTTCGGTCAGACAGTTCATGCTGTTGGCGGTATACATCCCGGAACAGGAACCGCAGGTGGGACATGCATTCTGCTCAAATTCCTTTACATCTTCCTCGGACATGGTGCCTGCCGTATAAGCACCAACCGCTTCAAACATGCTGGAAAGACTGGTTTTATGTCCATGCACACGTCCAGCTAACATTGGTCCGCCACTGACGAACACTGTGGGTACATTAATGCGGGCTGCCGCCATTAAAAGTCCGGGAACGTTTTTATCGCAGTTGGGAATCATAACCAGAGCATCAAAGGCGTGTGCTCTAGCCAGACATTCCGTCGAATCCGCAACTAAATCTCTGGTGACCAGGGAATATTTCATCCCGATATGACCCATGGCAATTCCATCACAGACGGCAATGGCCGGCACCATGACCGGGTTTCCGCCAGCCATGGCAACACCCATCTTAACGGCGTTGGTAATCTTATCTAAGTTCATATGACCCGGTACGATTTCATTATAGGAACTGACGATTCCAATCAAAGGCTTCTCCATCTCTTCCTCTGTCATTCCCAGTGCATGAAACAGGGAACGGTGAGGTGCCTGCTGCATTCCTTTTTTAACTGAATCACTCTTCATCTGCTGCACACTCCTTTTTTTATTCTAAATGTTCTGATTATATGGAAATCCGGGAGCGGTCAAAAACTAGAGTTTTCTTCCGCTTCCGGCAATGATTGACATTTATATTCCGATTCGCTTTGCGATCAAATCTCCCATCTCCGTGGTGGATACTTTTTTACAGCCTTCCGATAAAATATCCGGGGTCCGGTATCCTTCCCTTAATACGGCCTCCACCGCTTTTTCCATGGACTCCGCCTCCTTATCAAGGTCAAAGGAATAACGGAGCATCATGGCCGCTGATAAAATGGTGGCTATGGGATTCGCTATATTTTTTCCTGCAATATCCGGGGCGGAACCATGGCTTGGTTCGTACATTCCGAATTTGCTTTCATTCATACTGGCTGAGGGCAGCATTCCGATGGAACCGGTGATCATACTGGCCTCGTCCGATAAAATATCTCCAAACATGTTCTCCGTAAGGATCACATCGAACTGTCCCGGATTCATCACAAGCTGCATGGCACAGTTATCCACCAGCATATGGCTCAATGTGACTTCCGGATAATCCTCTGCCACCTCTTCCACCACCTTGCGCCATAGTCTGGAAGAATCCAGCACATTGGCTTTATCCACGCTGGTCACCTGTTTTCTGCGCTTCATGGCGATGTCAAATGCCTTGACGGCGATCCTTCGGATCTCCTTTTCATTATAGGTAAGCGTATCGACAGCCGTCCAAACACCATCCACCTCTTTGGTGGAACGCGCTCCGAAATACAGTCCGCCTGTCAGCTCTCTCATGATCACCATGTCAAAGCCGTCTCCGATAATCTCTTCCTTCAAGGGGCAGGCCGCTGACAGCTCTTTGTAGAGATAGGCCGGCCTTATGTTGGCAAATAAATTAAGACCCTTGCGGATGGATAGCAGCCCCGCTTCAGGTCTGAGATTCGGTGCCACATCGTACCATTTTGAATTTCCTACATCTCCGCCGACTGCGCCAAGGAGAACGGAATCACTTTTTTTTGCTGTTTTTAGAGCTTCGTCTGTTAATGGAACTCCATGGGTATCAATGGATATGCCGCCCATCAGGACTTCGGTATACTGAAATTTATGATCGTATACGCTCCCCACTTTATCAAGGACTTTCCTGGCTTCTCTAATGATTTCAGGCCCGATTCCGTCACCGGGGATCACTGCAATGTTGTAATTCATCTCGTCCTCTCCCTCTATGCCACTGTACTATGCTAATATATTTCTTCTCATAATAGAACATTTATCGAGATTTTTCAACTAAAATAAAATAATTTTACTGGAAACAACTATATAAGATTGGAATTGATACTATAAATCAAGGTTATAAAAGAGAATAAAAGAGCGGTCCATTAAAAAAAGCAGCGCCGGAAATTTGCGTTCGGCACTGCTTTTTTATTCTTTATTTTCTCCAAAGGAATCCTGCACGGAGAACGGTTTACGCCTGTTTATCCACATTCAGACATTTATCAATGGAGGCTTTTTCAATCTCATTGATGTTGGAGGAATTTTTCGTCCGGGTATAGTAACTGGTGGAATCCTGGTTCAGGGAACCTACGGTCAGCTGAAAGGTTTCTTCCTTTCCGTTCTTTTCATAGGTATAGGTGATTTCGGCCGTAGGCTTATCCAGGCCGTAGCCCGCAAGCTCGCTCTCCTGGACTTTATAATTGGCACAGTTTTTTACGGTAAGACTGCTCAGGGAGTCCGCCAGTACATTTAACGTGGAATTGTCTTTTAGCTTATGATCCGGAGAATCTGCAGAATCCTTATACCATTCCACGGTCCCCTTTTTATCGTCTGGTTTCTTTTTTACAAAATGATGGGTGGTTCCATTTTCTGTTATGGTAATGGTCTTGATATCCGTTCCTGAAATGGCGGGGAATTCTTCTAAGGCCATAAAATCATTGAGTTCCCCGTCCGTTTCACTGTAAAGAGAAGAACTGATTAAATAGGGAGTGGTCTCCCCTTCAACAATTGCATAATAATTTCCATCCTCTGTGCCGTTTCCTAAAAGAATCCGGGATTTTTTCCCCTCTTTTGAGGTCACTTCGATGGTTCTTATGGGTTTATCCAGACCATAGGCGCTGAGCGGGTCTCCTCCCTCCAGCTTACGAAGGGCTTCCAGCTTGGAAACGGTGGATGCTAAGCCCTCCAGCTTTGTCTGCTTTACCGGAAAGAGGTCATCGTTGTCATAGTTCCACACTCCGTTTTTTTTGGTAAAGGACAATGGTTTCCCGTCTTTTTCAAAAGAAACGGCTGCCACCTCCCCCAAGTCTGTCATATAAGCTTTA
This sequence comes from uncultured bacterium, assembly GCA_905215155.1. Classification (GTDB taxonomy): domain Bacteria; phylum Bacillota; class Clostridia; order Lachnospirales; family Lachnospiraceae; genus Lacrimispora; species Lacrimispora sinapis. Next base: position 16,330 of record CAJMPJ010000022.1, read on the forward strand.
TCGGCTTCCTTTTTTTCATTTTCCTTTTTCTCGCTGTGGTCCAGATAGAGGGTGGTTCCTGTATAGATCAGGCACAGGATAACCAGTGCCAATGCACCATAGAAAATACCTTTTTTCTTTTTCATGGTTTCCCTCCTTTTACAGACGTCTGCGCTTCATAAAGATCACCAGTCCCACAGCCAGGGTGATCACAGGAATCACAAAAATAAACAGGATTCCCCACAGGCCGCCGCGGGTCACGGTGTTATAGGTTACAGCAAGGCTCTTGGCCGGAATGGATACGTTTGCCACATCATCAAAATTGGCGGTCACCGCATTCATGAACAGGTTTAAGTTATTTAGATTGGTAAAGCTGGTATTTAAGCCTTCATCAATCAAGGACGGGGTGCTTAATACGGTGAAACGGGCGGTACCGGAATCCAGGGTCTTTTCCGCAACAGCTCCTAAAATATAGGTTCCGGGAGTCTGCTTATCAGCCGTCACCAGCATCCCCTTTTCACTCGTTTTCATAAAGGGGGTCACTTCCACGCCTTCCGGCAGCGCCTTTAACTGGGTCATAGCTGCCGACTGCAGAACAAGGGAGGCACTTTTAGTATCGAGGCCATTTGTCACTTCACTTCCTGACGGAATGGTAGGGAAAATGTAGTACGGATTATTCTGGTAAAAATTCTTGGTATCGGCTGCAAGGCCGTTTTCCAGATTCAGACCGTATGCGTTCATCAATTGGTTTAAATTGGGACGTTCCTTTTCCGAATATCCTGCTAAAAGAAGCACGTTGCCGCCCTTATCCAAAAATTCAGAGATCATCTTTTTCTCATCATCTGCCAGATCGGATACCGGGGCGTTTAACAGGAGAAGCTCACAATCTTTTGGAATGCTTCCTTTCGTAAGAAGATTTAAGGAGGTCACCGTCAGATTGGATTTTTTGAGCATATCGGAAACGGTGGCTCCAAGTACCGCTTCTCCGTGGCCTTCGGTCACATAGACCTTTTTCTCCACATCACTTGTCACATGGGAAATGGCACTGGTCAGCTGGCCCTCTCCGTCAAACTGGGATTCCTGGGACTGCCCGGTATAATAATAGGATGATTCATCCATTTTAATGATGCTTGTAAATGGAATGGATTCTGTTTTGTTGGTTGCTTCACACTTTACAAACAGAGCGTCGTCCTGGGCCTTTAACTGATTCAGCTGATCCGGGTGGAGAACAGAGTCCACCGTTTCCACTTTAATATGGGAAGACAAATCTTCATATCGTTTTACAAAGCTGGTAATCCGTTTATCCACAACAGCCGGATCGCCCACCACATAAATGGTAATATCCTTATCAAGCCCTTTTAACAGATCCTTTGTGGTCTGGCCAAGGGTATAGATCTGGGTGCTGCTCATATCCCATTGCCGCACCTTTTCCGGGAGACGGCCTATAATCATGTTGAATATCACAACGGCTGCGATGACGATTACGGAAAGGATCGCCGTATAGCCGCCTTTTTTTAATTTTCTGGTCATTTCCATCCTCCTAACTCCATCTGCGTTTTTCTATGGACTGCACGGTCAAGAATATCAGCAGGAATATGATGCTTAAATAGGATACAAGACCGCCTGCATCAAAGATGTAATGACTGGCAAAATTCTGGAACACATCCGTCACGGACACTTTTTCCAGCAGTCGGATAAGCGCCCGGTCAAAAAGACCTCTTTTTATCAAATAAATTCCCACGATACCGATCAGACCCACAGCCTCTAAAATAACCGCAAGGGGATTATGGCTGGTGACCCTGTGCACGATCAATACGGCAAGCGTCCAGAGAATCAAAAACCCAATGGCTGATCCTGAAGCGCTGGCCGGCAGAAATCCAATTAGATTGGGCCACAGCAGAAGCAGAAGAATGATGCCGAAGGTTCCCACAGCAGCAATGATCTGGCTTTCTGTTAAAGAAGAAATAAACATTCCAATCGCAATATAGATGCAGCCAAGCAGGAAAAACGCCAGAATGGTACTATAATCTGCCTTTAAATAAGCGGTGCCGTTCATCTTGATGATCAGCGGACAGACGCTTGTAAGAAGGACCGGAACGGCAAATACCGTTACCATGGATAAGTATTTTCCCAGAACCACTTTGGCAACGGTGACTGGGGCAGTCAAGAGGAGCTGGTCGGTCTTTGTCTTTCTGTCATCCGCAAAGCTTCTCATAGTAAGTACCGGAATACCGATCATGATGATTGTCACCATACCCGAAAGGGTATAGGAAAAATACGGATACCCGCTCATCATGTTATACGCCATAAAATAAATCCCGATAAACAGCACCAAAAAGGCTATAAATACATACCCGGTCATGGACTGGAAATGGGACTTTAGTTCCCGCCAATAGATTGCTCTCATTCTGCTTTTTCCCCCTCTCCATCTTCTGACTCCCGGATGTCTTCCTGTGTTTCCGGAATCACCATGGTGTTCTCTTCTTCTGCTTCTGATGTCAATTTGAGGAACACTTCTTCCAGAGATGCCTTCTGGGACTGCATGGAAAGTATGGGAAGTCTCTGATCTGCAAACGCAAAGAAAATGATCTCCCGGATATCCTCACCGTCTTCTTGTTCTGCACCGCTTAAATGAATGGAAACTTTTTTGATTCCTTCTTCTCCGCTTTCCTCTACCGTAACATCCGCTGCCTGAGGAATGGACTCCAGAGTGGTTACAATCTCTTCTTTCGGGGCTTTTACCAAAAGCTCCATTCCCGAAGCCCCTGCCATCTGCCGCTCTAAGTTCTCCGGCGTATCGCTGGCAATCAGCCTTCCCTTGTCAATGATCAGAATATGGTCGCACACGGCGCTGACCTCGGATAAGATATGGGAGCTTAAAATCACGGTATGCTTCTTGCCAAGCTCCCGGATGGTGTCCCGAATCTCAATGATCTGCTTGGGATCAAGACCTACGGTCGGCTCATCCAAAACGATGACCGGAGGAAATCCCAACACTGCCTGTGCCAGCCCCACGCGCTGGCGGTAGCCCTTTGACAGGTTGCGGATCAGACGGCCCATAACATCCGAGAGTTTCGCAAGCTCCATTACGCTGGAGACAGCCTGTTCCCTTTCTTTTTTGGGGATTTTCTTCAACTCTGCCGCAAAATATAACTGTTCTTTTACGGTCATATCCACGTATAAGGGGGGAAGTTCCGGAAGATAACCAATGCATTTCTTGGCTTCCTCCGGTTCTTCCAGTATATTATGGCCATTGATCAGTACATCGCCCTCCGTTGCACCGATATAACCGGTCATAATATTCATTGTGGTTGATTTACCGGCACCATTCGGTCCCAGAAAGCCATAGATCTGACCGTCTTCGATGGTAAAGCTTAAATGATCTACAGCCAGATGGCCGCCATAATCTTTAACCAGGTTTTTGACTTCAATCAACGCTCTCTCCTCCTGTTCTTTTTCGCATATTTGCGCTCTCATCTAGATTAGAAGGGAATTGTGAAAAATGTGTGATATATTTTTGTTGATTGTGTGATAAAAGTATGAAATGTTTCGACAAGATCTGCAAGAACAGACAGCAAAGGGGAATGACCCCTTCGCCTATAAGGAAGGAATAGATTTTCTGGAATGTACATCGTTTACCTTGTAATAAAACATATACTGCTGCAGAATCCCCGCATACCCCTGATACCGCTCTAACGGAAAGCCCTGGGGATAATGGGACTCCAGGATCTGCTTCACATGAGTATCCACGGGAAAGGCTCCCACATGATGCAGTCCGAACAGACAGATGCAGTCCGCCACCTTTTTCCCAATGCCGTATTGATGCTTGAGCATTTCATGGGCGTCCTTATATTCTGCCTCTTTCAGTGTTTCAAGCCATGCCTTTCCTTCCTGCCCGCTGCAAAACTCTCCCATAGACAGGATATATTTATCCCGGTATCCCAGCCCCATGGAAGAAAGTCCGGAAAGGCCGGCCTTTGCAATGGCCTCCGGCTTGGGAAATGTCTGGTAGGTCCGTTTCGTCTCAATCAGGCTTTTATCCGGCAAAAAGGCAAAGCCAATGCCAGACTTCTTCTCCCCCAACAGAGAGCAGAGCTTTTCCACGCTGCCTCTGATCCGGGTGATGTTGTTGTTCTGGGAAATCAAAAAAGTAATGATCATTTCCCATAAATCCTGCTGTAATATCCGGACTCCCCAGCCCCATTTCACGGCTTCCCGTAAGTAGGCATCGTCCGAAGCCACATGGCTTTTATAGCCACCGTAATCGGTCTGTAAGTCAAAGTATCCGGCCCAGATGCGGTGAAACTCCGTTTCGCTGCAGGAAAAAAGAAAGTGGTCTCCTTCCTTCACTGCCTCCACATAGTGTTCCCCCGCCGCAATGGAAAAGATATCCTTATGTTCCTCCCTTTTCCCAATGCGGAAGCACTGGCCGGACCGGGCTATCTGTTCTAAGTCCATATCGTTTATCTGTATCCGGTACATACGAAGCATTTCTCCTGTCTGGTGTGCTGTCAGCTGATCTTTCATGTGCCAGCACACAATTATGTAAGTGACTGTCCCTCATTTAAATGAGACAAAAATTCTCTTAACCGGTCCACATCTCCGTCTGCAAAGCAGTAGCCGTCCATGCCGCATGCCCTTCCGCCTTCAATATTCATGGGCAGATCGTCAATGAAAAAGCATTCCTCCGGCTTTAAATGAAACCGTTCAAAGAGATGAAGATACATCTCCTTCTGGGGCTTGATGCATTTTACCTCTGCGGAAAATAAGATTCCGTCAAATTGGTCGATTCCTGGAATGATCTGATAGCAGGAAAGAAGACGCACAGAAGCATTGGAGCATAAATAGATCCCATAGCCCTGATTTTTAAGTTCTTTTACTAGGTCTCCCATATCTTTTCTGGGCTGCATGTTATATTCATGCCAATGGTTAAAGCAAAGAGCCGCCATTTCCTTTGCATGGTCTGTTTCCAGACGGGCCTGCATTCTCTTTAACGCCTCTTCCTCCGTCATTAGTCCCATGTCCAGGAAAAGCCACTCCTGCGATTCAAATACACTCGCTGTGACTGCCCTGCGCTCCGCCTCATCTTCAATAAACATACGGCAGACTTTATCTCCCTCATAGTCTACGAGTACTCTTCCCATATCAAATACTATATTTTTAATCATTGGTTTTCTCCTGTAGAAATGGATTCCTTTTCTTATACCAGAAATAATAAGGAATTTCCGCAAGCAGCATACAGATCCAGCCCGTGAAACAGGCAAAGGCAACTCCGGTCAGCCCCATGACGGGAACCAGCAAAGATACAAACAATACCCGGACGGAAATCTGGATCAAGGTGGAAATGAGAGTGATGGACATGTCCCCCATCCCTCTGAAAAATCCCTGCAGCCCATTGGTAACCGCTGGCAGCAGATAAAAAAATGCCATCAGGCTCAAATATTTGGCACCTATCGGCACCAGTCCCGCATCACCTCCGGACACAAACAGCTTCATGACCGGAACTTTGATAAGCAGGATGACTGCGCAGATAATCACCCAGTAGCAAAATTCAATAAGCATTCCATAACGGAAGCCCTTCTTCACTCTCTCCCGCTTTCCGGCTCCCCGGTTCTGCGCGATAAAGGTCATCATTCCGCTTGCAATGCTCTGTTCGGGCGTAAATGCAAAATCATCCACCCGGTTTACCGCATTAAAAGCAGCAATGGTACTCACTCCCAAAGGATTAATCATGCCCTGGATCAAAAGCTTTCCAATGGGCTGGCAGGACTGCTGCAATGCCGTAATAGAGCCCTGCTGCAGCGTAAGCCTTAAAAGCCCCTTGTCTATGCGGAGATCCTTTTTCTCAAGCTGCAAAAGAGGGACCTTTCGGTAAACGTGCCAGATGCACAAAGCCGCAGAAGCCGCTTCCGCAATTACCGTCGAAAGTGCGGCCCCGAAAACGCCCATTCCAAGGGCTCCCACAAAAAGCAGATCCAGAGTGCCGTTGAGCACAGACGCAAAGGCCAGAAAACGGACGGGAGTTTTAGAATCCCCCACACTTCGGAGGGCCGAAGCCACGGCATTGTAAAAAAAGGTAAAGGGCATGCCCAAAAATATGACCCTCAAATACAGGACCGCATCTTTAAAAATCTCCTCCGGCACCTGCAAAAGCCGCAAGACAGGCCCGGAGAATCCCGTTCCCAGCAAAGCGACGGCCAGAGAAAAATAAGCCCCGGACAGCAAAACAGTGGAAACCTCCTGCTTTAACCGCTCCTGCTTTCCGGCGCCGTAAAATTCACTCATGAGAACAGAGGCTCCGATGCAGATCCCCGTAATCCCCAGTATAACAATATTCATGACAGGATTGCCTGTCCCAACCGCTGCCAGCGCATTCTCTCCTGCAAACCGTCCCACTACAATGGAATCCACCGCATTGTAGGTAAGCTGAAACAAATTGCCCAAAACCAGTGGAATGGAAAATCCGATCAGCCGGGACGGTATGTTTCCCTCTGTCATATTTTTTACCATGATAGGTTCCTTTTGGCGGTCAATAGCTTCTTAACTTGTCACTGCCATCGTCTTTTGTATTTTCCAGATGCTTTATCACCACATAATATCCGTTTTTTTCATCGACCTTTACATATACCCGGTCTCCTTCTTTATGTCCCATAATGGCACTTCCCAGCGGAGACTCTGCACTTATAAGGCCTTTCATGGAATTTCCACGGACCGTAGTGACCAGTTTAAACGTCTCCACCTCATCGTCATCCTCAAAGTAGAGGTCTACCGTATTATAAAGGCCCACCTCGTCTTCCCTGGATTCATCGGAGATGACACGAGCCGTCTTGATCATGCGCTCCAGATAGCGGATCCTGCTTTCATTCTGGTTCTTGTCCTTTTTTGCCGCATGGTATTCAAAATTTTCACTGAGATCTCCATGGGCCCTGGCCTCTTTGACGGCTTCCAGGGCTTTCTTGCGAACTACCAGCTTTCGGTAGTCGATCTCTTCCTTCATCTTTTTAATATCATTTTCCGTTAGTTTATCAAACACGTTACCGCTTCCCTTTTCCTTCTGTGGCTTCCCCCGTCATGGGTTTTGCCGTTTCTTTGGCAGACGGCTTTTTCTGATAATGGGACAAAAGCCGGTCTAAATAAATGGACTTTAACTGCTTGCTTGCCAGTGCCTGCTTTACAGGAGGAAGCTTTAAAATGGCGGAAAACAAAGCTGCCATTGCACGGTGGTTTGCAAAGGCCTGATTGTCAAAAACCAAATTCTGCAAAGTCCCTTTTTCAATGGCCTGAAGCACGAACCGGTGGGTGCTGTTGACCGGTGTGATGATCTGCTTTGGTCTGCGCTTTAACTCGATGGCTTTTACGCCGCAGTTTCTGGCACAGACTCCGCACCCCAGACAGATTTCTTCATCCACAACTGCCTTTTTCTTCCCGTCTGCCTCTTCTTTCATGGAAATGGCCAGAACCGGACAGACCTTGGCACATTTTCCGCATCCCACACAGGTCTCTTCAGAAATATGAGGGAGATAATTGGTGGTGGCAACGGGCTGCATGGGGCTGAACTTCCTGGCCGCCTGCAGTGCCTCGCAGCAGCATCCGCAGCAGTTGCAGATGAAAGCCGGGTGCTCCCGAACATTCTCTCCAATCTGAACCAGATTGCTGGCATAAGAACGTTCCAGGGCATCGAGGGCCTCTTCCTTTGATATGAGCCTTGCATATTCTCCGTGCTCTGAAAGAGAACGGGCAACATTGTCAAATGTGAGACATACATCCCAGGGGGCATCAATCTCACAAGGATGTCCCGCATGAGACATCTTATGACGGCAGTAGCATAAACCAAGTCCGATATACTCTGCCTCTTCTACGATATGTGTGGCCCTTTCATAATCCAGAATATGATTGGTCTTATCATTGGTCAGCACCGGTTCCTGGACATAGACCCGTCCCAGTTTTGTGTCTGTAACAAAGAATAGGTCTTTGATAAAGTCCTCTTCCACATTCATGTACTGATAGTAAAGCTCACTTAAGTATTTCTGGTCAATGTCTCCTCTGGTCCTCATGAGCGCAAATTCAATAAATCCTGCCATTGGCGGCGGCATAACGAATTTACGCACTCCATTGTGCCAGGAATCCACCAAAAGTGCTTTTTCGCATAAATGCTCCAGCAGCCTTTCTGCGCGGTATTCCGTAGTTCCCCAGATCTTAGCGGCTTTTTTTGCCGTAAATGGACGTACCGGAAGAAGTGCCACCCATTTGGCTTCTTTTTCCGAATACAAAACCTGAAGTATTTTATAAAGCGTCTCTGACGCAGGCGCCCCTTGTGTAAACCAGTTGATGCGGTCACTTAAATTCAAGTAAGCATCACGGGTTGTCAGATGCCCCATGTTACATTCCTTCTTTCAGACTAATTTTTTAGCAATGACTTCAATACGTCCGTTGGCTGTTCCCACGCGGCGGTAGGATTGCACACAAAGCCCGCACGCCTGTACCAGCATGTTCACGCCGTCCTTTGTAAAACAGACCTCTTGTGCCTCCCGTTTCCAGATGGAAGTCCCCTTTTTCTCCAAACTGCCAAGAAACCGTTCCAGATCCAGACCGTCAAACCACAGGATTCCCCCCTCTGCCAGATATTCTGCCGCACCCATCAGCACCGCTTTGATATCTCTGGTTTTAGGAAGTTCTTCAAGGACGACGACGGAATACGTTTCCATGTCCTTCGTGTGAAAGGCTTCTTCCAGAGCGATTGCTTTTAAGACGTATCCTGCCTTTTCTGCTTCTATATATAATTGACTTCTTTCCCCGCCGATAAACAGCATGGCTCCTTCTGTACAAAAAGTTCCGAGTTCGGCCAATAGCCTTTGGCATCCTGCCTTTGTGCGGCGGTGACCCTTTTTACCCTTAAAAAATCCGCCTTCTTCCTTTGCCAGATAGTAATTTCTGCACTCCCTGCATTTCATATAGACACGGACCGGCTTCAGCACGCTTTCTTCTTTCGTTCCTCCTTCCATATAGACTGCGGCACCGTAATGCGGTTTTCCTTTTCCGCCGCAGACAGGACATGTTTCCAGTTCCTCTGTCATTAGGTTGCGGATCTCCTTTAATGCGGAAAAATACCACCGGTACAGCCTGTCTTTAAATTCCCGGTCATAGACAAACAGCCAGTTCTTTATGACTTTGGCCATCCACCTTGTCTCATGGATCACGGCTTTGTCCGCCTGCATTTCTTTTAAACTTCCCACCAAAGTCATAAGCCCTGAGACAGCATCTTCCTTCAGCCGTTCATTTTTCCAATTGGACATAAGGTGTTCGATCCCTTCCACCACGCTGCTGCATAAGTTCACCATGATCACCAGCTGATTCATTCTGTCTGTTGTCATAACCAATTCCTTTCTTTCCTTTCGGCCCTTGCCTGTGCATACCTTATTATATTATCATTTTTAGAGGGGGAAATGCAAGTCACAATCCGGGAATCCCCATAGGAAAAACGTTTTCCCAAATAAATAACACCAGAACCAGGTCTGGTGTTATTTATAGAATTTACCTTAATTTACTTGTTATATCCTGGCTTGCTGTCTGCAGCAGTTCTACATAATGGTCCCGGTCTTCAATTTTCAGTCTGGTATCCGGTCCTACAATTGCCAGGCTTGCATAAATCTGCCCCAGGGAGTTGAACACAGGGACTCCAAAGCCCACCGCGCCCAAGTCATATTCGCTGGAGGAGACTGCATACCCTTTCTCCCTGATTTCCTCCAATTCCTTTAACAGCGCCTCCTGCTCCTCTTTCCCGGAAAGCGTATCCAACACAGATTTGATGACACGCTCCTTTTCAAAGGCCAGTATGGCTTTGCTGGAGGCCCCTACATTCAGTTTCAGCAACCGGTCATTTTCTGCTACGAAACGGATGATATATTGGGATGACACACTTTTGATGCATTTGCTGTAAATATCCGTTCTTATGGATAAAATGGACGTTTCCCGGCTTTCCTCCGTAATCTTTTCCAGCCATGGGTTTGCGATGAGAGCCAGCTCCTTGTCCAGCTTGTCGTGTATGTTCCTGGACAGACTCAAAAGACTGGAACCCAGGCCGATGTTATTCCTGGAATGGCGCTCTACAAAGCCTTTGGCCTCAAGGGTCTGCAAAAGGCGGTAGGTGGTGCTTTCCGGAACTTTTAAGTACTCTGCAATTTTTTCTACGGATAAATAATCGTCACTTTTTCCAAGTGCAGTCAATATGTCTAACGCATTGGATACGGTTTGCAAATGTGACACAATCATCACCTTCTCTGTCTGTTTATTTCATACTCATTGTATTGAATAACTTCATCCTTGTCAACCAATATCCGGTTGACGGGCCACGTGATCTTTTTCCCGTATAAGGCTTCTACAATCCCCTGTGCTCCGGTCAGGCTCAAGGCGTCGGAGGCTTCCACCGTCATTCCTGCCGAATGAGGTGTTGCAATGACATTGGGCATGGAAAGGAGCGGATTCTCCACACTCACCGGCTCTGTATCGTATACATCAAGTCCCGCCCCTTTGATGATCCCCTGTTTTAAGGCCTTCACCAGTTCTTCTTCTATTACAATATCGCCTCTTGATGTGTTGATCAAATATGCGGTCGGCTTCATCTGTTTGAACTCTGCCATCCCAAAGCTGTTCTTTGTGGCATTGGTGGAGGGCAGGTGAATGCTGATGAAATCAGAACGGCGCAGCACCTCCTCCCGGCTTTCTAAAATCTCGATTCCGGCTTCATTGAATCCGGGTTTCTGATAGGGGTCATAGCCGATGACTCTCATATCCAGGCCGAAGTATGCCTTTCTTGCCAGAGCCTTTGCGATATTGCCGCAGCCGATCAGTCCTAACGTTTTATTTTTTACCTCATACCCGTCGGGAAGGGTATAACGGATTTCATAGTTTCCCCGTTTCATTTCCTGGTTCACTACCCCATACCGTTTGGCGCTGGCCAGGATCAGCATGATGGCATGTTCGGCTACGGAATTCACATTTCCCATGGGGGCATAAACCACCTGGATATTCCGGCTGGTTGCGGCTTCAACATCAATGTTGTCATAGCCAATCCCATGCTTTGCAATGACCTTTAATTTGGGTGCCATGTCCATCATGTGTGCGGTGATTTTTTCGTTCCTCACAAACAGACCGTCGCAATTTTTCATATCCCGGATAAAATCTTCTTCTGTTTTTCCGCTGCTGATGATAACGTCACAGCCATGGTCCATTAAATGACGGATGCCTGTATCTGCAAGCTTTTTTAACAATAGTACCTGATAGCTCATTTGATCTTACCTGCCTTTATTAATTCTGCCACACATTTTTTCAGCCGTTCTACCGCCTCAGCTATGTTCTCATAGCTGTTGGCAAAGGACAGCCTTAAATAGCCTTCCCCATTTTCTCCAAAAACGCTTCCCGGTACTGCCGCCACGTGGCCTTCCATTAAAAAGTACTCACAAAGTTCTGCACTGGACATGGAAAATGCCTTAACATTCACGTATACATAAAAGGAACCGCCGGGCATCCGGCATCGAAATCCCGGAATCTGATTCAGTTCAGAGACCAGATAATCCCGCCGTCTTTTGTATTCTGCCACCATAAGCTGCAGCTCATCCTTTTCTTCCCGTAAAGCGGCAACACCTGCTGCCTGGACAAAGGAAGACGCACAGGTGGTCAGATGCTGGTGCATCTTATTGACGGCTGCAATGATGGGAGCCGGGGCTGCCACGTAGCCAAGCCTCCAGCCGGTCATGGAGTATGCCTTGGAAAATCCGTTTAAGGTGACAGTCCTATCCTTCATGCCTTCCATGGACGCAATGCTTAAATGGGTCTCCCCGTCAAAAATGATCCGCTCATAAACCTCATCGGATATCATCATCATATCATGCTTGACGGCAAGCCCTGCCAGCTGTTCCAGGGTTTGTTTTTTTAGCACTCCTCCGGTAGGGTTATTGGGGGAAACAATGACCATTGCCTTTGTTTTGTCTGTGATCTTTTTTTTGATTTCATCCAAATCCGGCTGATAATCATTTTCCTCCAAAAGCTGATAGGTCACTGGGACTGCCCCCAGGAGCTTTGGAAGATTCAAATAATTCATCCATACCGGGTCCGGGACCAGGATTTCATCTCCCTCCTCTAAAAGAACGGACAGCACATTATAAACCGCTTCCGATAAGCCTACGGACACCAGGATTTCCTCTTGGGGGTCATATTTGATATGGTTCTGTTTCTCAAGCTTTTCCGCGATGGCCCTCCGAAGCTCCAGGGTCCCGAAATTGGAGGTGTAAAAGACATTTCCTTCTTCTATGCTTTTGATACAGGCTTTTTTGATGTATTCAGGCGTGTCAAAATCCGGCCTGCCTATTTCCAGATGTATGATATTCTTTCCTTCCCGTTCCAGTTGTAACGCCTTTTCATTGATCTTTCTGATTCCGGAAGGAGGAAGCAGATCCAGCTTCCTTGATATTTTGTACTCCATTCCATGAACTCCTTTTCATGCGTTCCGGCTTTACGCCCCAGCCGGTTTCACCAGCTGCCCGTATGCCTTTGCGCTTTCATCTACAATTCCATGTTCCATCAATACACGTCCCCGTACAATGGTATAAGATAAGCTGCATTTTAACGTTCTTCCATCGTAAGGGATGGCAATGTCCTTTGCCTTGGAATAGCACTTATTTTTATCCACTACCGTTGTTTCATCCATAGTAAATACCACAAAATCAGCATCAGAGCCGACCCGGATGGCTCCTTTTTGAGGAAACAGCTTAAAGATTTTTGCCGGATTGGTCACAAGAAGCTCCACCACCCGTTCTATGGTCACCTTTCCTTCTGCTGCCGCATCAAGCATAAGCGGAAGCCGCAGATCAATGCCCGGAAATCCTGCGGGAGCCTTGAAGATATCCTCATATCCGGTTTCCTTTTCGGATAACAAAAACGGGCTGTGATCGCTTCCGATAAAGTCCACACTTCCATCCTGAATGTATTTCCACAGACCTTCCACCAGTTCTTTTTTTCTTAAAGGCGGATTGCATTTTGCAAAGGTACCGAATCGCTCCAGATCATCTTCATCAAGGAATAAATAGTGAGGGCATGTTTCCAGGTAGACTTCCTGACCGTCGTATTTGGCTTTTCTGATCAGCTCCATGGCCTCTGGTGTGGAGATATGGGCAAATTCGATAATTGCCCCGGTCTCTCTTGCCAGGCGGAGCATTTTCTCTACACTTTCGATCTCACTGATGGGCGGTCTGCTTAATGCATGGTCCCGTCCGCTGACTTTGCCTTCCTTACGAAGTCTTTTTATGTTGGCAGAGATCATATCGTTGTTTTCTGCATGGGTGGCACAGATGAGTCCGGTCTTTGCCACCTCCGTAAGACCGATGAGCAGTTCCGCATCATTTGCCATGGTGAGTCCGATAAATTCTTTGTCTCTGCCTTCGGGAGCTGCATGAAGAAAGGTTTTATATGCCACGATCCCTTCTTTTGCAAGCTTGGTGATCTCCTCCGGGAATTGTGCTCCGGCTGCCCCGTAAAAACAGTAATCCACAATGCTCTGGCAGTCTGCCACTTTGATCCGGTTATCCAAAATCTCCTTGTTATACTGAGGAGGCATGGAAATAGGGTGTTCCATGACGGTGGTCACACCGCCGGCTGCCGCAGCAAGAGACCCCGTATAAAACGTCTCCCGCTCCGATCTTCCCGGATCTCTGAAATGAACGTGGGTATCAATGGTACCAGGAATCACATACTGTCCCTTTATATCAATTACTTTTTCTGCCTCCGGCATCCACGCCTCATCAGAAATAATTACAATTTTTCCATCCTTTACGCCTACGGCAGTTTCCTTAAAACTTCCTTCCACGTACACATTTCCATTTTTTAATACCAGATCCAACATATGGATTCCTCCTTATTTACACGTTTTATACTTCTGATACATGACCAGTCCCTGGGCCATCATCAGGGCACAGGCTACACCGTCAAATACCGGCACATGAAGCTTTTCTTCACAATACTTATCCGCATTGGCATAATTGGCACAACCTAATACGATACAGTCCACATGGGCTTCTTCCACCGCCGCTTTTGCCGCCTGATAAATATCTTCTGTCTCATTGGAAGCCGGGACCCGGGTGGCCTGAAACAGGCTTTCACAATGATATTTCCGGGCCAATGCCATTTTTTTTGATATAGACTTTACGGATGGGGAAATGACGGCAAAGGAATTTCCTGACATGGAAGCCAGCTTCATGGAAGCCTCTGCAATTCCTACCACAGGCTTTGAAGTGATCTCCTTTAATAAATCTAAGTTGGGGTCCGAATGACAGGCCACAATAAAGGCATCGTATGCCTCCCCTTCCCGCACCAGGTCCATCATCTCACCGGCACCCAAAGCAATATCTTTATAGGAAGAAACCAGTTTGGGCGTCTTTTTCAGGCTTTTTACCTCTGCCTCACAGGCTCCGTTTACAAATGCTTCCGCCTTTGTCCGGATGATTTCATTGGTTTTTTCATCACTGTTCGGATTGATAATGAGAATTTTCACAGTACACCTTCTTTCTCCAGATTATAGGGGAATCTGATTCTTTAAGGGCCGGCCCGCCTGATAAGCCGCCAGATTTTCTGTTATAAGTTCTTTTAGAAATACCACCCAGCTGTCACCGGCCCCGCTTTTGTGAGAGGTGAGATAGACCCTGTCCAGCTCCCAAAGCTCTGAATCCTCCGAAAGAGGCTCCTGCTCAAATACATCAAGGGCAGCGTAGAGTTTTTTCTCCTTTATGGCCTCAATGAGGGCCTGTTCCTCTACAATGGCTCCCCGGGCCACATTGATAAAGATGCAGTCCTTTTTCACCCACCGGAAAAACTCACGGTCAATGAGTCCTTCTGTCTCAGGATTGTGAGGAATCGCTATGACCATAACATCACTGTGTTCCGCCAAGGTTTTAAGCCCTTCCCTTCCCGTAAGAAATTCATGGAAAACCAGATTTTTCTTATCCGTTCTTCCATAAGCCAGCACCTTCATTCCAAAAGCTCCGGCCCGGACCGCGATCTCTCCTGCAATGGAACCGTCCCCCACGATCCCAATGGTCTTTCCATAAAGATCCCGATAAATGGTGCTCATCCACTGGTTGCTTCCAAAGGATTCCCATCTATGGTCCTTTCTGGCGGATTCAAACTCTCTCATTCTTCTTGTAAAGAACAGCATTTTGCTGAATACATCCTCTGCAATGGAAATGCTCATCACATCTCTGGTATTGGTAAGCAATAGGTTTCTTTCCTTCAAACAGTCCACGTCCACACGGTCATATCCGGCACCTGTGATCTGGACCCACGTTAGATCCGGCAGCTTATCCAGCAAACTTTTTTTTACCAAATAGGGCTGTCCGATGAAAATCTCAATGCCTTTCATAGAAGCAGGAAGCTTATCAATGTCAGTTTCTTCTATAAAAAGCATATCAGCATGCCACTCTTTGGGAATGATATGCTGATATAAGGCCATGCACAATGCGTTCAACGGTTAGCTGCCCACCTGCATCTCTGCCGCAATTTCTGTATACTCATCAATCCACTGATCAATATTGCCGGCTTCCTTTTGTTCGGCAATGGCTGCATTGACAATTGCTTTTAAGTCTTCATTTCCTTTTTGCATGGCAACGGCCTTGTCCACTGGTGCAAGCTCTTCATCAGAGATCTCAAATGCGTGGAGGGAAGGATCGTTAAATATATAACGTTTCGCCACGATATTATCAATAACGATGGCCTCTACCTTTCCTGCCTTTAACTGTAAAATAGCATCGGAGGTGGTTGGCAGAGATACCACGCTGGTGCTTAAATCATTGGCTCTCTTTTCCTGGGAAGAACCGGTATTGGCGGCCAGGGCTTTGTCTTTAAAATCTGCAAGTGTGGAATATCCGGCCTTTTTCTCATCTAATACCAGCAGACAGTCCTTGGTATTTAAATAAGTATCGGAGAAATCCATGATCTGTTTTCGTTCTTCCGTAACCGTACAGGCCGAACATACCAGATCAATGGTTCCAGATGCCAAAGAGGAAAGCACCGCACTGAAATCCATACTTTCAAACTGCAGCTTGATTTCTTTTCCAAGAACCTGAGACAGCTTGGCGGCAATGGCGGTTGCCATTTCCTTTTCCACCCCAATGGCTTCATTGGTCTGAGGGTCCTTAAAACCAAAGGGCGGATAGGTGGAGTCATTTCCTACAATCAGGGTTCCTCTGTCATTGATCTTTTTTAACACCGGTGAAAGATTGTTTAAGTCCACCCCTTCCAGAGCCACAGGACTTAAAGCTTTCGTTTCTTCCGATGCGGCTGCCCCTTGTGGCGTTGTTTCCGGGGCTTTCCTTGTGGCTTCTGTCCCGCCCCCGGAGCACCCGGTCACAGATACCATAAGGGTTATGCCTGCCAACAGGGCTGCTGCAATTCTTTTTTTCATATTTTTTTTCCTCCTTGTGTTTTATGTTTCATAAAATTCCGTCTGTTAATTGGCGGAACTTCGGTTAAACCTTTTTTCAACGTTTCTCACCAACGAAGAGGTGGAGAAGGTCAGTACCAGATATAACACCGCGACGATCACCAGAGGGGCAAAGGGGCGGAAGCTGTTTCCCCGGATCACATTTGCCGTATACATTAAATCGGCAAGTCCGATGATGGAGACCTGGGAAGAGGTCTTGATCAAGTTTACAAATTCATTTCCCAGAGCCGGAAGTATGTTTTTGATGGCCTGAGGCATGATGATAAATCTCATGACATCCGGTTTTTCCAGACCCAGAGACAACGCCGCTTCTCTTTGCCCTTTGTCGATGGACTGGATTCCGCTCCGCACGATTTCGCTGACGTAAGCAGAGCTGTTGATGGTCAGGGCCAGGATTCCGCAGACCAGCTTGTCCACGCTGAATCCCAGAAAAGTGATGCTTGGAATATGAAGTCCCATGAGAGGAAGCCCGTAATAAACCATAGCGATCTGCAAAAGCACCGGTGTTCCCCGTATAATTTCCACATAAACGGTTCCAATGGTATTGATCACTTTATTCTTACTGATTTTCATAAAACAGACCAGGGTCCCGAATATAAATCCCAGAAGTACGGACAATACGGAAACAATAATGGTCACCCGGACTCCGATCCAGATCATATTTCTATATTGATAAGCTAAATTCACCAAACTTTCCATGATTTTCTCCTATAAGACCTTTGATAAAAAACTGTTGACGCGTTCATTGCCGCAGCTGCCAAACATCTGCTCCGGTGTTCCGTTAAACTGGATCTGGCCTTCGTCCATGAACACGATCCTTGATGCCACCTCTCTGGCAAATCCCATCTCGTGGGTCACGATGACCATGGTCATGCCCGACTGTGCCATTTCCTTCATAACACCAAGCACTTCTCCCACCATCTCCGGGTCCAGAGCCGAAGTAGGTTCATCAAAAAGCATCACATCCGGATTCATGGCAAGCGCCCTTGCAATTGCAATTCTCTGCTTTTGACCTCCGGATAACTTCTGCGGATATACCTCTCTCTTATCCAGAAGACCGACCTTTGCAAGAAGCCCTTCTGCCTGTGCATTGGCTTCTACGTCTGATAACTTTTTTACCCGTTTGGTGGCCAGCGTGATGTTTTCAAGGGTGGTCATATTGGGAAATAAGTTGAAATGCTGAAACACCATCCCTACTCTGGCCCTTAAATGGCTGGTCTTTACCGTAGCATCCGAGGTGGGAACTCCCTTATAGAAGATCTCCCCTTCATCAATCTTCTCCAATTTATTGAAACAGCGCAGAAGCGTACTCTTTCCAGATCCGGAAGGTCCGATGATGACCACCACTTCTCCCTTTTTGACCGCCAAATCCACACCCTTTAATACCTCCAGATGCTTAAAACGTTTATGGATCCGGTCCGCACGGAGAATGAACTCCTTTTCCGGATTAAACGTTTGATCCGCCTCCATGATTCCCATTCTTTTCTCTCCCATATTGCCCGTCCTTTCCTCTATTAAATGTGAAGTTTATCCACCGCTTTTACCGTTTCACATAAAAGCCGGATTCCGGTCATGACCTGACTCCATTTTGTATACTCTGCACCGTTATGACTGATGCCGTCTTTGCTTGGGACAAAGATCATGCCAATCGGCATGTTATATGCCATGGCCACGGAATCGTGTGTGGCTCCGCTCGGCATCACCCGATGGGGGATATGTTTTTCCCGGCATAGCGTTTCCATAATTTCCATAATTCTTTTATCACAGGCTTGGGGCGTTTTTTCCACCAGCTTTTCAAAGGTAAAGGAAATGGGTTCCAGCTCCTGTGCCAGATTTTTTAAATCTTCAAAAAAACGTTCCAGCAGCTCTCTGTCCAGATTCCTGATTTCCAGAACCGCTTCTGCCTTCCCCGGTATGACCGCTACCGCATGGGGGGTCACCTCCACCTTTCCAAACGTGGCTGCCATATGGTTCCCGTAATCTCTTGCCAGCCGGTCTGTCTTCACCATAAGCTTTGCCAGTCCGATCATGGCATCCTTTCTGTGTTCCATCCGGGTGGTGCCTGCGTGATTGCTCTGCCCCCATGCAGTGACCTTATACCGGACAAGCCCCACGATTCCGTTTACGATTCCAATCTCTTCTCCCGCCTGCCAAAGGGTATTGCCCTGTTCAATATGCAGCTCCAGGAAACAGCTTTTATCTTTCGTATCCATTTTGGAATGAAGTAAATCATCTTTTGTAAGGCCGAATGCCTTCGCCTTTTTAAGATATGCTTCCTCCTCTGCCGGGACCAGACCCATGGCACAGCGGCTTCCAAAGGTTCCTCCAAGGTCGTTTCCCTCTTCTCCATTAAATGCAATAATCTCCAAATGATGATTGAGCTTATAACCACTCTCTCCCAATTCCCTGGCAGCTTCCACTCCTGCAATGATACCTAACAGCCCGTCGTATGCTCCCCCCTGGATCACCGTATCCAGATGGGAGCCAATGAGAATGGTTTTGGCATCCGGATTCTCTGACCGAAGGACTCCGTGTAAATTGCCAACCGGATCAATGGCAGTTGTAAGACCTGCTTCCTCCATATATGTTCTGGTCCGGTTTTGTGCTTCTTCATACTCTTTTGAGAAAAGAAGCCTTGTGATTGATCCGTCTTCATTCCTTCCAATGTCTGCAATACCAAAAAAGTTTTCCCTGATTTTATCTGAATCCACGCTTCTTCTTTCCTCCCTTTTCTTTAAACGAAAAGAAGGCGCTCCCCCTTTTTTTAGAGGAACGCCTTCGTTCAAAGTAATCTGTCTGCTTGTTTTGCTTTGCATCATAATACGTTACCAGACCACCATTGTCAATACATAAAAGTTAAATTTTATCATTATTAGCTAAAACCTTTCTTTTTTTATTTATAAATGATAAAAATATTGTTTAATTTTGCTTATGGATATTTTTCCTTCGGTGAGTTATCATTTAACGATAAATACATAAAGTTATTATCACTTATAGATAAATAATAGGAGGACTGGTGGAATGTTTGGGAATTTACTGGATATGCAGATTATGATTTTTTTGCTCATTGCCACAGGATATTTGCTTTGTAAGCTCGGGGTCATAGACTCTGAAATAAGAAAAGGCCTGACCGCACTGGTTGTCAATGTGGTCCTGCCCTGCAACATCATCTATTCGTTTTTTATTGAGATGAATCTGGATATTTTAAAATCCTGTTTTTCCATACTGGCTATTTCTTTCGGCATCCAGATC
Source organism: uncultured bacterium (assembly GCA_905215155.1). Lineage (GTDB taxonomy): Bacteria > Bacillota > Clostridia > Lachnospirales > Lachnospiraceae > Lacrimispora > Lacrimispora sinapis. The sequence continues at coordinate 36,047 of CAJMPJ010000022.1, forward strand.
ACCTGTCTGTTTGGAAGCAATTACTTATACCGGAACCACACATCCTCCAGACAAAAAGTGTTAAAATATGCCACCATCTGCTCCAATGCCGGTTTTATCGGCAATCCTTTGGTGGAACAAATCTATGGAAGCCAGGGACTGCTCTATGCGTCCATTTATTTAATCCCGCAGCGAATCTTTATGTGGTCCGCAGGCATCTCCTGCTTCACACCAGCCAAAGGAAAAGAAGTCATAAAAAAGGTCCTGACTCACCCCTGCATCATCGCAGTTATCATTGGTTTTCTCATCATGGTGCTCCAGCTCCCGGTACCCGCTTTTGCCAAAAAGACCATTCTATCTTTCAGCAGCTGTACCACCGCCCTGTCCATGCTCATCATCGGAGGAATTCTGGCTGAAGTGGACCTAAAAACAGTATGCAGCAAACTCACTCTTTTCTACAGCTTCATCAGACTGATCGCCATACCTGCCATTGTTCTCCTTTTATGCTGGGTTCTCCAGCTGGATCAGCTGGTGACTTCCGTGGCCGTGGTTTTATCCGGGATGCCTGCCGGAACCACCACGGCCATACTCGCTGCCAAATACAGCGGAGATGAGAAGTTTGCTGCTTCCTGTGTATTTTTATCTACGGTTTTATCTCTTTTATCCATTCCATTTTTCTGTGTGCTGATAGAAATGGTTTTATGATTTTCCAGCAATGTCCCGGCTGAATAAATCCGTTTCTTCTAAAAGACTTTCAATGGTATCCAGATTCAAACGGTGCAAAAGCTCAATGACATATGGGTTTTCTGCCGGATGCTGATACGTGGCATTCTCTCCGTAATGATTGACTAATTCGGTTCCCTGCTCGGCTCCTAAGATGGCTCTCGGACCGCCTACACAGCCGCCCACACATCCCATACCTTCATAGAAATTTGCTTCAATCTTACCGTCCATGATGTCCTGAATCATCCTTTTGCAGGCTGGTACCCCATCGGCCTTTTTGGTGATGATCTCTGTCTCCCTGTTGGGATTGATGGCTTTCAACGTAAGCTCTACTGCCTCGCTGACTCCGCCCTTTCTGGCGTAGATCCTGCCTGCCCTGGAGGAATGGTCCTTTTCACTCTCTTCCATGGAAGCCGGGTCGATTCCCAGGGCCTCAAAGATATTTTGTACCTCCTGGAAGGTAAGTACATAGTCAACAGCTCCAGCCAGATCCTTTTCCCTTGCCTCCGCTTTCTTTGCAAGACAGGGACCGATAAATACGGTCATAGCATCGGGATGGAGTGCTTTTATCACTCTGCCACAGGCCACCATCGGAGAAACAGACCCCGGCACATGGGGAAGGAGCTGATGATAAACCTTGCGGATCATGCCGATCCACATGGGGCAGCAGCAGCTGGTCAGCTGAAAGTCACTGGCATCATTAATGTTCTTGTCAAATTCCAGGGCTTCCTTCAGGGTAAGGATATCGGCAAATAAAGCCACTTCCAGCATTCCGTCAAAGCCCACTTCCTTCAGCGCCGTCCTCAGCTTTCCAGGCGTCACCTCTTTGGAAAACTGTCCCAGAAATGCAGGTGCGATCATGGCATAAACCAAGCCTTTGGAGCTGCGGATGGCCTTCAAAGCCGGAATAATGTCTGTGGTTGCAGTCAGTTTCTCCTTGGCACACCCGTCAATACACTTTTCACACCCAAAGCAAAGATCCGGATCCACAAGAATCCCATCTTCTCCCATACTCAATGCTCCAAATGGACAGCGGTCCAGACACTCGCTCTTTTTTTCTTTGGAGCAGGTGCATTTCCCTGTGCGGATTACCAACGGGTGCTTCTTTGGATTTAAAAGACAATCCAGATGATAGGGATCGTAATTACCGGCCTTGGGTGCCGTCTTATCCGAATCCTGATTGAGTACTGATCTGACTGTACTTTCATACAACTCTTTAAATGTCTGCATAAAATACCTCCCGCATGTATACTATTTTCTTTGTAACGCTGTACTTCGTGTGAACTCAGACATTGCTGGTACAATATCATTATAATACCTTTTTTCCATCCACGCTATACCATAAACAGTCTTCCTTTGATAAAATTCCGTGGTTTTCTACCAGATTCCCTGGTTGTTCTTGTCCTATTTAATATTTAACAAATCAAGGAGTTCCTGTACCTTTTCCGGGCTTTCGGCATATGATTTTATATCCCGCCCCAACCTTTTATCGGCCTCTTCCCGCGTATAAGTTTTCTTTATGGTCTGGGGGCCGCTGGTATAGGTCCAGGTCACTTCCCCGCAGTTGTCAATCAATGCCAGAAGTGCTGCCCCATAGGATTCCATTATGGAATCAAATTTCACCTGATTGGCAGAAAGTACCTCTTTTTGGAACAAAAACGTCCAGCCGAAAGGCTCCTCTGTAGTATGCAGTTCATTTTTATATTCACCTAAACTGTCATAGATTCCCAGCGTCCCGGCGATTTTTTCATTGGCCGCCATATTTCCGATATAGGGATTTTTGTTCTCAAATAATTCCCTGGCCTTTTTGGTAATGACGGTTCCGTCGGATTTAATGGTATCCCCATTGACCAAAATATCCCCTTCTGATAAATCATATGCAAGGACAAACTGCCGCCTTTTGTTCCAGAAAGACGGAAGACTTCCAAAGACGGTCAATTTCCCGTCTTTGACTTTATAACTGCTGTATACTCGATTGGTATCACTGATTTCCCCTTTAATTTCCAGCTTCCCGCCCGCAACTGCTGTTTCGGTTTTGTAATTTTCCAGGGGAAAACCGATCACAAACATCTTAAAAGAGATTGCAGCCGCTACCACTAAAATCGTAAGAAAGGAAGCAAAAACAATTTTATGCCGGTTACTCTCCTTTTTGACCGTATCTTTTTTACGAGGAGTTTTCTCTTTCATGTTTTCTGACCTCCTAAACGATATTTTCTTTCCCACCATAAAGATTCCATGTCACTCTTCCTTTCTGTAAATAAGTGCGCAAACTGCCCCATTCCTTACAGGTGATTTTTTTCCCTTTTCCTTTATAATACACAAAACATTGGCATTTAAACAAGCTCCGGCTCTTTGCCCTACCCAAAACAGCGAAGCAGTTCAAAACCGCTTCGCTGTAAATTTTAAGTCATGGGAACACTATGGAACATCAAATAAAATATTCAATGGTATCTGCCGCCTTCTTCTGAGTGTCCCGGTTAAAGATGATGGTGGCTTCCCTCGTATCAATGGGGCCAAGGGCATAGCAGCCTTTTCCTGTACTGTTTACCATCTCCCAGGGAACGCTGCGGTTCCGGCTGTAAGGCATATCGTTAATCAGCTTTAGTTCCGGCTGGCGAAACGGCTTTTTCCGGTAATAAGGATCAAAGAGATAGACCTGCTTGGAGTCCGCACCAGTAAGCAGTACATAATGCCAGCAGCCATACATCACCCGTGCCACTACCGCCCCGCCCTGCTGCAGGGCATACATGATCCGGCTGTTCTCTCCTATAAATACCTCTTCTCCCGTTAAATATTCACTGTGTATGGGAAACTTTTTCATCTTGCCGAACTGATTGAGCCAGTCGCTTAAAAACATCATTGCCATTTTGGATGTACCGTTTTTACCGAATTCGCCCTTTGCATTATAGGAATCAAGACAAAAAAGCATGATATGTTTAATGACATCAGGCGGTACTTCTTCCCTCTTAAAGAGAAAACTCATGGCATTTTGCAACGTTGTGGGACCGCAGTCATATTCTGTTACCTGATAGTTCAGAGGGTTTTTCATATCACGTTCACTTCCTTGTCTTTATGTATTTCTTCTGGTTTCTGCTGCGAATTCCCCGCTAAATCTGGCAAAATACATGGCTCTCGTAATTCCATGTACCGCCATATCAAAAATCCCTGCATTGCTTTTTCCTGCCTGAAGGAGCGTTCCTTCATATTGCAGCCCGGCTTTTTTCATGACCTTTCCTGAATTGGGATTATTTATGTCATGATTTGCTGAAATTCTGTTACAGCCGACCTGTTCAAACAGGAATCGAACCACTGCCTGAAGGGCTTCCGCTGTCATTCCCTTATGCCAATAAGACTCGCCGATGCAGTAGCCGATTTCCACAGCTTCTATAGACTCATCCACTTTCACGACTCCCATACTGCCGATGGCCTGATTGTTTTCTTTGGATTCCAGGCACCACTCATAGTACTTTGGATCCGCGTAATTTTTCACCCAGGTATCGAGGATTTTCCTCGATTCTTCCACCGATGTATGAGCCGGCCAGCCAAGAAATTTGGTAACAAGTTTACTGCCCGCCCAGTTGTGGTACATATCACTGGCATCCTCCAATTGAAACGGACGTAATATCAGACGCTCGGTTTCCAAAGTAACGGTTCCTAAATGATTCATCCTTTTATCTCCCTTCAAATCACAAGATTACTCATATCCCCTTAGTTCAGTTGTGGCAGCATGATATCTACAAGTTAAAGCCGGCAGGTAATTGTAGGTTATTATATTTCTTTCATACGCTTTTGTCAAATGAGTAAAAGGAATGTTACCGGCTTTTTATTGGTGTATTTATAGAATCTGGCATATCGTATTAAGGAAAATACTCCATTGAGCACTTTTATTCATATAGACAATATTTTGACAATTATATATTCCCGGAGCACAATATATAAAGTCAGTATATTGTCTATATAAGTAAAAGTGATAAATCCTTAATAAGGAGATTTCACTTCATAGGCTTTCAAACACTTTTCTTCCAAATGTTATCATACTCCCAATTAAATGTGTATATGAAATATTTCCTTTATTACGTTTCATATAATCCGCAATTAAAAGATTTTTATGAAGGAAACTATCCGCTTCCTTTCTTGACATACCATGATTTATCATATATTCCGTACTTTTTTCTAATTGAGTTTCATTGCTTCCATGATTCCATCCATTGGATTCCATAAAGTCTTCCATTAACTGCTCATAGCCCTCTGCTTCAGGATGAACAAAGGATACTTTGTCATTCATTCGAATTTCAATATGCTTCAAGCCATACCTTTTCATGATATATGCCGTTCTCATGGCAACAGCATAGTCACGGCCTTCATGTTCCAATTCCATTTTCCAGCTTTTATCCAGTCCCATATGATCGCACAGATAATTATAATCCATTCCATCTATGTATAAGCCGTCACATTCAAACTCCCGATTGGTATCTATACATATGATCCATGCGCCATCTTTGCCATGATCAATCATTTTAGAGAGAAATGCTTCTGGAGAACTGATATGTCTCAATACTGCCTGGCATATCACAATATCATATTTCTGAGTGCTTGAATACTGATAAAAATCTTTTTTTATGAATTCGCCACGAATCCCTGAACTTAAAAATATCTTATTTCCTTCCTCGATTAATGAATCAGCAAAATCAATTCCTGTATAAGTACTTCCCTCCGGCAGCAGAGGAATCATCAAAAGTCCAAGAAAACCGTATCCACAGCCACAATCCAATATTCTGACAGGAGAATCCAATTTCCAAACATGATCAATTAAGAATTTCATATAATCCGTATTCCAATGGGATCTCCTGGTCCGCAGCAGGTAGTCTAACTTTTTTTCCCAATATTCCTTTGTTTCTGTTTTCCGGGAAAGATATTCTTCCTGCTCTAACGGTTTTAATCCGAGTATTTCATCAACCGTAACATGAAAAAACTCCGCCAATTCAGGCAACATGATAATATCCGGCATTGTCACCCCATTCTCCCATTTGCTGATTGTCTGGTATGACACACCTAACGCATCTCCTAATTCCTGTTGGGTTATTCCCCTTTTCTTTCGCAGTACAGATATTTTTAAATGAATTGTCTTCTTCATAACTCCCCCCTTTAACACCATTATACACCGCCCTCTGTATTATGTATCTATCTTCTTTGTATAATCAATTCGCTTATGAAGCAACATATAAATTTATTTATGGTTTTCTGCTATTATTTTAGAAATAATCTTTTTCACAATAAATTACACTTTTACATTCATCATCATATCATCATGAAAAAAGAACATGGATGCAGATAATTCTCACAAACAACCTGCATCCATGCCCCTGCTCATATACTCACTTTACCACATTTATTTAAATTTTTTTAACCTGCCTCATATGAAATACCGCCCAGACGTTCCGCCAGGGCAATCAGCTTCAGACTATCAAAGAACCGGTTGGAATCATATTCTTCTTTAAGTTCAAAGGAAATTTTTATTTAAATAGTATATTCCACTTGCGGCACCGTACTGGCAAGATGCAGTTTTTCCAGGATGCTGCTGCGCAATATCATAAAATCCTGACGGTTCTTTTGTCTGGGCCTGGGCAGGGAAACCTCTAATATTTCGCTGATTTTTCCAGGGCGGGGAGACATGATCACCACCCGGTCACTCAAATACAGGGCTTCATCTACATCATGGGTCACCAAAATCATAGTTGTCTTATTTTCCTTCCAAAGCTCCAGGATCTTATCCTGAAGATCTGCTCTGGTAAAGGCATCAAGGGCTCCCATGGGTTCATCAAGAAGCAGGGCTGCCGGGTGATTGATCAGGGACCTTGCAATGGCGACCCGCTGGGCCATACCTCCTGATATCTGGTGGGGGTATACTTTTTCAAACCCAGTAAGCCCGATCATCTTTATATATTGGGCAATTTCATCTTTATATTCCTTATATACCCCTCTCGCCTTCAGACCAGACGCAATATTTTTCTCAACCGTAAGCCATGGAAAAAGGCTGCTCTGCTGAAAAACATATCCCCGGTCCGGATGAGGACCCTTTACCTCCTTTCCTTCCAGAGTAATCACTCCTGCTTCCGGTACATCCAGCCCTGCCAGAAGTCGCAAAAGTGTGGTCTTGCCACAGCCAGACGGACCAATGATTGAGAGAAACTCCCCCCGTTTTATAGAAAGGTTGATATTTCTCAGGGCCTCCACCGTATGATTATTGGCATCCATATAGGTACGGTCAACCGATTTTACCTCCATAAGTATCTCGTTGCTCATTTTACCAGCCCCCTTTGCCACCGCAGAACACGGTTTTGTATGATCCCGATTCCCTTCATAATTGCGGAAAACAGGACTGCCATCACAAAAATAGCTGCAAACACCTTATAATAAGCGGACCACACTTTCGATGCGTTAATGTAATAGCCAAGTCCTCCCGGCTGCCCCATCATTTCCGACATGACCAGAGTTGTGAAGGCAAACCCATTGGCCGTTGAAATTCCTGTAAATATTTGAGGCATTGCATGAGGAATGGCCACATGAAAAACCAGATACGGAGTTTTCGCCCCAAGGGTCCTGGCCACCTCAAAGTGGATTTTGGGGGTACTTGCAATTCCCTGAGCCGTCAAAAAAGCAACCGGAAACCAGGCACAGATGACAATGAGAAAGGCCGCTGCAGTAAAGGGATCCGGCAACAGCGTCAGGGCAAAGGGCATCCATGCCACAGCCGGTATGACTCCTGTAATCTTTAAAACCGGATACACCCAGTAATAAACCTTTGGAAACCAACCTATTAAAATCCCGGTTCCCACGCCAAACACCACACCGGATAAGAAACCAACCGTAAAAAGCCGAAGGGAATACAACGTATTTTGAAAAATATACCCACCCTCTAAAAGAAAGGACTCTACGATCTTTGACGGTCCCGGAAAAAACGGCTGTGGCAAAAGCAAAAGCTTTGTTCCCAATATATCCCACAATGCCAGTAACACCCCTACGGTAAAGCGAAATGGAACACGGCTTAAAAATTTTTCCCTAAAATCCTCCCTGAAATAGGAATAGATGCCAATTGCGCCGTAGAGTATGATGAGCCCGGTCAATACCAGCCGGTATGCCTGATCCGCTGTCAGACTTACCATATTACTTACCGTATAGGACTTCATCTCAACAGCCGCAATCTGGGGAAAAAGCAGATTAACAAGTACTGCCGCAAAGAAACCTGCAACAGATACCAGCGTCAGTACAAAGTATTTTCTGTCCTCGGTAAAACTCCGAACAGGCTGCCCCGGTAAAAACCGGTGCAGTTTGGAATGCTTAAATTCAGATACTTGATTCATCCTTCTATCCTCCCTCATTGCCAGCCGCATGATTATTTTACATCTACCTCCTGGTAGATCTGGTTTGCAAATGCATCCGCATCGTTGGTTTTAAGATATCCGATATTCTTCAGCTCTGTTACAAAATATTTAACATCATCAGCCACGTGGGAACCGCCGGACTCATGTTCCTTTAATGTGGGATACTCATAACTTGCAACAAGTTCCTCCGCCAGTTCTTTATCATCAATTGCCGAGTATTTTTTATCAGAGATGATTGAAACAGCTTCCTTGGGGTTTTCTGCGATCCAGTTCTGGGCTTTTCTATAAGCGCCTAAAAGAGCAGCAATCTTTTCCGGTTCGGAATCAAGAACCTTGGAGGATGCGTAAAGGAAACAGCAATATTTTCCCGCAAAAGCAGGATCCGTAGACAAATCAAACACCACCCGGAAGTCTCCACTTTTTTCAGCAATGGAACCAAGAGGGTCCCAAAGTGCAGCAATGTCCACCTCACCGTTTTTTGCAGCCTCTAATTCCAGATTTCCGTCGGAATAGGGCAGGAAGGTCACATCTCCATCCTGAGGTTTTGCTGATATTCCCGCCTTCTCCAGCCACAGGCTGGCAACCTGATGAGGAGTTCCCCCAACTTCATCAATCGCAATTTTCTTTCCTTTAAAATCCTCTACCGTGTGAATGGGTGAATTTTTTGGAACGACAAATTTGATGCAGCCATTGTGCAACCCATCCACCACTTTTACCTTGACCCCCTCCTCAATGGAAGGAAAGAACTGAAAATCTCCGTTTACGATTGGAATGGTGCCGTTATTCAGTCCGATCTTACGTGTTTCACTGTCTGCGGATATTAAATTGACGTCAAACCCTGCCTCCGCAAAAAACCCTTTTTCATAAGCGATGTAGATGGGCGCTCCGCAAAGAGCACCGTCTTTCCCCGGAATGTCAATCTTTCCATACTTAAATTGGGTGGTGCCCTCCGGTGCATTGGAAGCACTCTTCGTGCCACATGCGGTGACCCCCATCGCTGCAGCCAAAAATAGAGCTAAAATACCTACATTTTTCCTTCTGATCCTCATACTGAATTTCCTCCTTCTTTTCCCTCCCGGGAATAATCAAATGCTCATCTGTAATAGCAGCAAAAGACTCTTTTGATTCCAAACTGTTCCCATCTTCAAAAAATTCAAAAGTTGTACACACCTCTTTTTTCCCTTAACCAAAAACACAAAAGGCAGCCCGGATAATTCTGATCCGGACTGCCTCTATCGCATTCGCAAGAAAAAGATTGAATTTATCCGTCAGAAATTATAAATTTAACCACAGCAAAACAAGGCATACAGCAACACTGAATGCCCATCACAAAATAAGTAGCGTTGTAATCTGTTAATGCACTGTTTCCCATCGTTAAATCTCCCTTCTGCTTTAATCCCTTTTACACACTATATTTATATGTATTATATGAGTCATTATTCCTCCTGTCAATTCTAAATAAAACAATACACGGTTTTTCGTGTTTATTTACAAACTATTAATTGGTAAACGGGTCTATCATTAGATATTATAATATAAACCCATATGTTTTATATGTTATTAAATGCTTAAAATAAGTTTCTAAAGAACCATTTTCTCTGTTCCGTCATATAAAAATGTTCCCAATTTTTAAATCACGAGGCATTTCAAACAAAAAACTCCCGCCCTGATGTTTCCAAAAGGACGAGAGTTGTTCCCGTGTTATTACCTAAGTTCATAGACAGCTCATACTGTCTGCCTCATGGGCTACAGCCTTAGCAATCCCCTTGCACTTGATACGTTGTGCGTTCCGCCGCAGACTGCACCTTTTCCAGTTTTGAAGCACAGATTTCCTAATAGGCCCCAAACTGATATCCTCCGGCCATTATTTTATAATGGTAACCGTCCCTTCTTTTCTGGGAGCCGCCTTCGGAGCTTCCTTGCTGTTAAATCCCAAAGCTGCAGTCCCGGATAATTCATAATCTTCCGGAATCCCTAACTCAGTCAGAATACTTCTCACCTTAGGATCATTGCCCGTAAACGCTAAAACGTGAATCCAGCATGAGCCGATATTAAGAGAATGAGCCGCCAGGAACATATTTTGAAGGGCCGCCGCACAATCCGAAACCCCTGTCTGTGAGTTTTTTTCGTAAGCCGTAAGGATAATGGAAGGAGCACCATAAAAAGGATTAAAAGCAGGATTACTTCCCATCTTTTTAAATTGCTCAATCTCTGATTTCTGTAATGCTTCTTTAATCGCTAAAATTAGTTTATCCATAATTTCTTTGTTCTGCACCGCTGTAAAATGCCAGTTCTGTCTTCCCATTCCACTGGGTGCAAATTTAGCTGCTTCCAAAATTGCATTTAAATCTTCATCGGAGATCTGCTTTTCCTGATAGGTTCTTATACTTCTTCTTGTCAAAATATTTTGGATTACTTCGTTCATTCTTTTTCTCCTTATCAACTAACATTTTAAATTGAAATGCTCTCTAAATCCAGAAATACCCTTTTCATAAATCTATCTTATCATTTTTTACAAAAACAGTAGTTCCCATTCAGTCATACATATGATTATACCACCATTTTCCATTGAGTCCAATTATATTTTTATAAACTTAATTTACAAATAGTTAAATTTTGATATAAAAGATATATTTCACGTTTCTGAATGGCGCCTATGTTTCTATAAAACAGAAATGATTTTTTTTTAATCCCTTTTATACTACTGGCACCGCATTATTCTCCGTACCATTCTCCTCTTCATAGGCATCCTCCATCTTCACAGAATTTTCCATCTGATCCGGAATAAATTTTACACGAATGACTGCCTGCTGCCAGTTGATTGAAACCTGACTATGCATCTCTTTCTCCTTGGAAGCCTCCTCGATGACAGCCAGTAATTCTTCTATAACCGTTTTCGTAAGATAACCTCCCCTCCAATGAAAGGTCAGGATCTTTCCTTTTTTGACCGCCTGTTTGCAGCGTTTCTCCACATCCTCCTTCTTGGTAAAAGAAAGTTTTTTCTCTTTATAGTAAAAACGATTCTCCTCGCTGCATGCCGGAACTTTATAGATCAAAGGCTGGTGATCCTTAAAAATACTCTTATCACCCAGGTTAAAATAATCATACCTCACTTCTTTTTTCCCTAAGGTATTATCAAAAGTAGCATCTAAATGATACCACACTCCATCAATCCGAATCACATTCCAGGCATGACGATATTTGATGTTCTTCTCCGGATTGTTTTCAGAAATAGCTACGATACAGGGAATCGACAGCTGGTCACACAGTATCTTTACCGCTTTGGCAATTCCTTCGCAGACCCCCACTCCCTGTCCTAATGGTCCTATTATCTCATGGGAGTACTGCTTTTTCAGTTTATCATAAGCTACGTTTTCGCATATAAAATCATGAATATACTGCTCCTTTTCCAAGTCGCTTTTATCCTTTACCACCCGCGCAAGCTTCTCCACCCTGGTCTTCATTGCCAGCTGATGCTCTTTGATTTTATTCTTTTCAAACAAATATTCCGGCTTAACCTTTAATAACGTGGAATCCTCGTAAAACGAATAACGAAATGTGGAAGCATAAAATATTTCCGGGCAATCCAATCGTATCTTGTGAAAAATGTCACTCAGCTCTGCCCCCTCAACTCTTGGAACATCGAAACTTTGTGACAGTGACTCCAGACCGCTCTTAACGACCTGGTAAATTTTTTGCTGCTGCTTATTCATCTGACTATAATAATATGGTTCCATTTTCCCTCTTCTGCCATTTCTTCTTTTTCGTAATACAAAAACCTCCCGGACGAATACCAATTGCATCGTCTTGGGAGGTTCTGATCGCCGTATGGCGTATATTTTGTTGGTAATGTTCTCGTAAGAGAAAGATTATCTCTTGCTGAACTGTGGTGCACGACGAGCTGCCTTTAAGCCGTACTTCTTTCTTTCTTTCATTCTTGGATCTCTTGTTAAGAAACCTGCCTTCTTAAGAATTGGACGATAGTCTGCATCTGCCTGAAGTAACGCTCTTGAGATACCGTGTCTGATTGCACCAGCCTGTCCGGTAAATCCACCACCGTGAACATTTACTAAAATGTCGAACTTATCAACTGTCTCTGTAGCAACAAGCGGCTGACGAACAACAACCTTTAATACTTCAAGACCTAAGTACTGGTCAATATCTCTCTTATTAATTGTGATTTTACCTGTACCTGGTACTAAATATACTCTAGCGATAGATTTTTTTCTTCTACCTGTTCCATAAAATTTTGAATTAGCCATGATAACTTCCTCCTTTCAGCGCCTCTGATTAAAATTTAAACTCTAAAACTTCTGGTTTCTGAGCAGCATGATCATGCTCTGCACCTGCAAATACATGAAGTTTTGTAATCATGCTTCTGCCTAAAGGTCCCTTAGGAAGCATACCCTTAACTGCTAATTCAATGACTCTCTCAGGTTTCTTAGCCATCATTTCTCTTAATGTTGTTTCTTTCATACCACCAACATATTCAGAGTGATTGTAGTAGATCTTCTGATCTAACTTCTTACCTGTTACGGAAATCTTATCTGCATTTACAACGATTACATAATCACCGCAATCCATATGTGGTGTGTAGATCGGTTTATTCTTACCTCTAATTACTTTAGCTACTTCTGATGCCAAACGTCCTAATGTATATCCTGTAGCGTCAACTACGTACCATTTTCTCTCAATTGTTGCTGGACTAGCCATAAAAGTCTTCATTGGACAACCTCCTGTAAATTCTGGTGTTATTAATCATAACTCGATTATGAAAACATGTTTTCATAATTAAATGAACAGTGCCGAAACTGAGCACCTTTCAATTAGAAGTTAAAATACAACTTCTAAAATAAGTTGTATTGCAAAATGCTCATTCCGGGGCATGGTTGAACATTTTCGTCTAACGTCACAGTTATACATTATATTACATTGAGCCTGATGTGTCAACCTTTTTTCCCTATAAAATCAAGGTTTTCCTGCTTATTTTTGCGTGACGAGCCAAAGTCCGTTTTCATCATCATTTTTAAAAACATAAAACCCATAGGGCTGTCCCACAATGATTCTTCCGGCTCCTTCTTCATCTCTTACAAAAACCTTCTCTGCACCATTTCTGACCGCCTGATGGACCACCCGGATCAAAAGCCGCTCAAAGTCTTCCTGGGTGCACCGGTGTATGGTAAGCCAGGCGCTCCCCTCGGAAACGATCTTATCCTGGCAAAGGGTGTAGCTCCAATTCTTATTCTCTCCATGAATCTCTTTTTCAAGTTCCTTCTCATAATCCAGGCGGATTAAGGTAAGTCCTCTGGCAGCCGCTTTTGGTCCCGCCGCATTCCGGTCTCTGGCATCAAGTATTTCTTCCACATGGGACGGCGGATAAACTCCCATTCCCACTTTCATAAGCGTGCCGGCTATGATCCGCACCATGTTGTATAAGAAGCCGCTTCCCTTCACACGAATCGTAATCAAATCCCCGGTCTTTTCAATGTCCAGGCTATAAATGGTCCTTACGGTCTCTTCCGCCTGTCCTCTGGCCGTACAGAAGCTTTTAAAATCATGCTCTCCCACCAGATAGGCACCGCCCTCCCGCATCTTCTCCACATCAAGAGGAAAGTAACAGAAATGGCTGTAAAGGCGCAGGGTTGGAATTTCGATTTTCCGGTTCAATATTTTATATTCATATGTTTTTACACAGTTTTGTTTTCTCGGATGATAATCCGGTGCCACCTCTTCCGAATGAAGGATTCGGATGTCCTCCGGCAGTCTCTGGTTGAGGGCAAAACAGATTTTATCTGCCGGCATTCTGTTTTCTGTATCAAATACCGCCACATTGCCCTCCGAATGAACACCGGAATCAGTCCTGCTGGCGCCGGTCACAGTGATAGGCTCCTTCAGTAGATCCGTAAGGGTCTTATTAAGTACCCCTTCAATGGTAATTCCGTTTTTTTGGATCTGCCATCCGCAGTAATTGGTGCCGTCATAGGCCACGATCATCTTTACCCGTTTCATATCTCCTCCTTTTTGGGGAATTTTATCCCAACACCCGAAGTCCTGCGATACCCCCAATATACAGAAAATAAACCAGATAGGTGATTCTGTCCCGGCTCCTGTAGCGGAGCGGTTTCATTTTTGTTCTTCCTTCCCCGCCTCTATAACATCTGGCCTCCATTGCCATGGCAAGATCCGTGGCGCGCCGGAAGGCAGAAATAAAGAGGGGTACCAAAAGCGGAATCATATTTTTTGCTTTTTGAATCAAGTTTCCTGTTTCAAAATCCGCGCCCCTTGCCATCTGTGCTTTCATGATCTTATCTGTTTCTTCCACAAGAATGGGAATAAAACGCAGGGCAATGGACATCATCATGGATACCTCATGAACCGGAACTCCCACCCGGTTTAAAACCTTCAGGCTTTTCTCCAGTCCATCAGTCAGCTGATTGGGAGTGGTGGTCAGCGTCATAATGGAAGACCCCACCACCAGGTAAATAAGGCGGACTCCCATAAATGCCGCTATCTGGATTCCTTCTTTTGTCACCTTAATGAATCCCAGACGGAAAATCTCTTCCCCTGGCGTCAGGAACAAGTTAAAGCTGACGCTGATCAGCAAAAGAAATACGATTGCTTTTAAACCACGGACCATAAAAGAAAAAGGAACATGGCTTAACCGGATTGCCGTAACCAAAAACAGGGTTGCGAGCAAATACGCCCAGATGTTATTTACAACAAAAAGGGATATGATAAAAACCATAGTCCCGAACAGTTTTGTCCTTGGGTCCAGTCTGTGAAGAAGGGAATCCACGGGATAATACTGTCCCAATGTAATGTCTTTAAACATAGTATCTCCTGCCTATTTTCCAAGAAGCCTTAAAATCTCGTCTCTGGCTTCCTCAATGGTTGTAATATTGCTGTCAATGGGAACACCCTGTTCTTTCAGAGTGTGGACCACATAGGTGATCTGAGGGGCGGCGAGGCCGATGGCTTCCAATTCCTTATAACGCTTAAATACTTCCTTTGGCGTATCATCAAACACCTTCTCCCCATGATTCATGACCAATATCCGGTCTACATAGCGGGCAATGTCCTCCATGCTGTGAGACACCAGAATGATGGTCATATTCTTCTCCCTGTGAAGCCGCTCAATCTGGTCCAGAATTTCATCCCTTCCCTTGGGATCCAGACCGGCCGTCGGTTCATCAAGAATAAGGACCTCCGGTCTCATTGCCAGAACTCCGGCGATGGCAACTCTGCGCTTTTGCCCCCCGGACAGTTCAAAAGGAGACCGTTTATAATAGCTTTCATCCAGTCCCACCATGGTTAAAGCCTCTTTTGCCCGGCTTTCAACTTCTTCCTTTGAAAGCTTCTGGTTTTTCGGACCGAAACAGACATCCGTAAAAACATCAATTTCAAATAGCTGATGCTCTGGATACTGGAATACAAGACCTACGTGATTTCTCAAAGACCGCATGTCATACCCATTGTCATAAATGTTCTTTCCATTATAATAGATGGCACCATCGGTTGCCCGGATCAATCCGTTTAAATGCTGGATCAAAGTAGATTTTCCAGAACCGGTATGACCAATGAGCCCGATAAATTCTCCATCCTTTATTTCAAGGTTTATGTCCTTTAAGGCATGCTGTTCAAAGGCAGTGCCATACCCGTAAATATAACTTAAATGCTCCACTTTAATTCCCATGGCTCCCTCCATTCTCCGGAGTCATCTTTAACGGAAAATGCCCGGCAAACTTTGGCAGAAGGTTTTCCATTAATTCTTCCAGTGTCAGTATTCCATCCGGCAGATCCACACCGCTCTTTTGAAGCTCATAGGCAAGCTCCGTCACCTGGGGAACATCAAGACGGTAAGATTTAAGTTCCTCAACTCTTGAAAAAATTTCCTTTGGTGTTCCGTCCATGACCACCTTTCCTTCGTCCATGACGATCACCCGGTCCGCATCCGTAACCTCTTCCATATAGTGGGTGATCAAAAGAACGGTAATGCCTTCTTTTTTATTTAATTCCCGGACGGTTTTCACCACTTCCTTCCGCCCGTTGGGGTCTAACATCGCCGTCGGCTCATCTAAGACAATGCACTGAGGGCGCATGGCCATGACTCCGGCAATGGCGACTCTCTGTTTTTGTCCGCCGGACAGCTTATTCGGTGACTTTAACCGGTAAGGTGCCATCCCCACCGCGTTTAAGCTCTCTTCTACCCGTTTCCAAATCTCCTCCGTAGGAACGCCCATATTTTCAGGGCCAAAGCCTACGTCTTCTTCCACAATATTGCCGATGATCTGGTTGTCCGGATTTTGGAATACCATTCCGGTCCTTTTACGCACTTCCCACAGATTCTCTTCCTGAGAGGTATCAAGCCCCTGAATCCATACGGTTCCTTCGGTCGGCAGTAAGATGGCATTTAACTGCTTTGCAAAGGTAGACTTTCCCGAACCGTTATGCCCCAGTATTGCAACAAACTGCCCGGCTTCGATATCCAAACTGACATTGTCAATGGCACGTTTCATTTCTTCTATATTTTCTTCTTCATCTCTTCTGATATAATCAAAGATCAGCTTAGACGCTTTTATTATTCCCATAGCAGGCCTTTCTGTGATAAAATTATACACTCGTATGCCACATAATTTTAGATGAATAATGTCGATCAGTCAAGCATCGACACAAATCTTTTTATATTTTAAAATACGCTTGACATGAATTGTACGACTTTAATAAATGTATTTGTCCTTAGTTTCAGAAATATGGAACAGATATATGTGCTCATCCATTGAATTTAAAAAAGATTCCACCTCTTTTCTCTTTTCTTCCGCTAACATTCCCCTTCTTTTATATAAAAAAGGGATGTTCCTTCAAACACAAGAAAGAACATCCTCATTCATAGATTCTTATATCAATACGACAGCTTCGCATAAAAGCTTTTTTATTTTTTTATCCAAAGGCCGGAACTGTCAACCTGATAAACACCGCTTATTGTTGTATCGGCAGCCATACTTCCATCCGTGTAAAGATAATACCATTTTCCAGGCTGGGGCTGAATCCAGCCAACCGCCATATCTCCGTCAGGATTTAAGTAGTACCATTTTCCATTGAGCTGCTGCCATCCGGTCTTCATAGCGGCGTCTGAGCCGAAGTAATACCACTTTTCCCCCAGATACTGCCAGCCAGTTGCTGCAAAGCCTTCATTATTAAAATAGTACCATTTTCCGCTGATCATCTTCCAGCTGTTGGTGACATAGCTGCCATCTTCTGCCCGGTATTTTTTTCCTTCCTTATATTCCGCCCATGATCCTTCGGTATCTCCCAGAACCTGAACCACAGAATCATCAGAAGTAACCGGATCGCCTTCCTTTAAATAATCCTCTTCGGAAGAGTCCTTTAGAATTGCTTTTACCGTGTAATAATATTTTTGTCCGTTTTCCATGTATTGCAGAAGATCTACACTGTTGGAAGAAGTCGTCAGGCTCTTTACCCAGATACCGCCCTCTTTATAAAGTACAATTTGGTATCTGTGTGCAAAGGGAACTTTTTTCCAGGAAGCCTTTGTTTTTGATGCATCACTCCAGCCGGCTTTTTCCGGCCCTGCCAGCTTCGCTACGGGTATATAGGAAACCTTGATGACAGACTCTCCGTCCTTCGCTTTTGCAGAAACCAACGTACCGCCATACACCGTACAATCCGATCTTGTAAAGGTACCTGGTACGGTTATGGTAGCAGTTACTTTCTTGCCAGGCTCCCAGTCATCGGGGTCCTTACTCCATTCCGGTGTATTCTCTGAGAAATTGACTGTCACTTGGGGAACCTGGATTTCTTCTGTCCAGCTCCTTTTGCTTCCATGGTCCAGACGGATTTTCAATCCCGCAGCTGCACTGGCCGTCATTCCTGTTCCCAGAAGCATGACCGTACCCAGAAGCACCAGCCATGCCGCCTTTCCCCGTATCCATTTCATCTGCATCTACATCCTTTCCCGTTATTATTTATGCCAAACACCGTTGGCATCTACCGGAAATCCTCCAATCGTGGTATTCACCGCCTTGGAGCCTTCTCCTGGATAGAAATAATACCAGTTACCGTCTATCTCTTTCCAACCTTCCTGCATTGCCCCGTTGGAGTTGGTGTAGTACCATTTGTTGTTGTAGTTGATCCATCCGGATACCATTGCACCTTCCACCCCATTTGAGGTGGAAGGGTTCATATAATACCAGACGTTATTGGATTTTATCCAGCCGGTCAACATGGCACCGTCATTATTTAAATAATACCATAAACCATTCTTCTGCTGCCAACCGGTCAGCATGGCACCGCTAGTATCGAATAAATACCATCTTCCATTGATTTTTGCCCAGTTATTCTTCTGGTAGGAACCATCCGGATAACGGTAATACCATGTATTCCCTGATTTGATCCAACCCACATCCTCACTGGATATCACAGAACCATTGCCGGACTCCTGTCCGCGGCCATCGGATACTTTTTCCTCCGGCAGATACATTTCCCCGGATTCCGTCCAGTCACTCTTCTTTCCGTATTTTTCTTCGGTGTCTGTATAAGGAACGGTGCGGACCTTAAAGCTGTAGGTTCCTGCCTTTGTCATATACGGATAGAAATTATAGGAAGTTGCTTTTAACTTTTCTACTTTCTTTACAACGGTGCTGCCTCTGTATAAGTACACGTCATAGGCTCCGGAACTATCGTCTACGGAACTCCATCTTGCATTGCCGTAGCCAGAATCTCTCCAGTCAGCATCCTCCGGTGATTCATACGTTCCCTTAATCGGCTTAAAGGTAAATGTGACATATAACGTATCACTGCCGGAGCGGTTGGAAGATACATAAGTTCCTCCTTTGATGGTAACGTTGCTGGACTGATAGCCCCCCTTAAATGCATAGGTATCAGAATCTGAAGCCCTCAGAGTCACCTTCATCTTCGGCTCATAACCAACCTTCATCTTTTTGTTGTCAGAAGTTATCCATTCCAAATCAGATACTTCGTATCTATCATTATTGGTATAAACGTAATTTCCATTGCCTTCCGTCGTCTTAAAAGAAGTTTCAGACGGCAAAGTGTCTCCCAACTCAATCTCTTCCATCCCCACATAGAGAGTTACGGACGATATGGTTTTCGCTGGGGCGGCTGATGCTTCAAATGGAACACTGACTCCCAACAAGGCTATCAGAGATACAAAAGCCATCAGTCTTTTAAAATGCTTCATATAAATTCCTCCCGTTCCTATATTAACGAATCTGGCAAAATAGCCATATTATTCTATATTTAACATTATAGCCCGGAAAGCATTTGTCCGTCAACTTACGATATTCTTTCTTTATTCTTGCGGTTCTTTGCCAGGAACAGGATCTCAATAAAAAAGTGTCTTCGACACTCTCAACTCCCCTGCCCCTCACTCATGAGGG
>CAJMPJ010000023.1 GCA_905215155.1 uncultured bacterium
CAGATGACCTAAGCTATCATATGAATACAGCCAGCCTTCTCCATCATCCTTTTTGGCATCATAGGATTCCGGCAAAACATGTTTGATCCGGTTTCCATTGGCATCATAAAAGATTCGCTCGCAGCCTCCGTCTGGATAGTGAATCCGAATCTGGTTTCCGTCACTGTCATAATCATAGGAAATTCCTTCTCCGCTTTCCATATCTTCTGCATAAGAATTCGGATGGATCTTCTTTAAGACATTGCCTTCTCCGTCCAGTATCTGCCTCTCGTGACTGCCATCCGGCCACACCGTATCAATCCGGCGGTCAAGGAAATCGTATTGATAAGTATATTCGCCCTTTTGCTGTTTCCACGCTTTTGGCGGATACATAGCCAGAAGTCTTCCCATACCATCATATAAGTAACGGGATTCGTTTCCTTCTCCATCCCGCACCATGGTTCTGTAATTTCTGGCATTATACCCATACTCCTGACGGCCGCATACATCCTCTTCTGCCATCAGCCGCCCCATGGCATCGTATTCAAAATGGACTTCCTCTCCGTCCGGATAAATAATTACTGACGGTTTCCCCTCGTACTCATTATACTGATATCTGGTTGTCTTTTTCAAGGAATCTGTTTCTTCCAAAAGCCTTCCTTTTCTGTCATAAAGATAGGAAGTAGTGGACCATTCATCTGCAGAAGAAACTTTTTCCTTTGCTTTCATCAGGTTATGATTATGATCATATTCATAAGTATACTTCCGTCCTGCATTGTCTTTCTTTTCTATTAGATCCCCGGCTTCATTATATTGATAGACCGTGGTCAGCCAGCCTTTCTTCTTCTCCTCTGTGATACGTCCCATACAGTCATAGGACCAGTCTGTTTCCTGTCCAAGACGATCCTTGTACCAGATACGGTACCCCTCCTCACTGTAATGAAAGGCTTCAGAAGTGCCGTCTTCATAAAGAACCGAAAGAATCTGCATTTCCTTCCCATACTCGTAAGTAACGTTTTTATTTCCCACGCTGCTAAACACATGGACTTTTCGTTCCTCGTCCACGTATTCCGCTTGATAAATATCTCCGTTTGCAAGAGTCTGATGCACCATTCTTCCCTTTGCATCGTACCGGTTTTCCAGGTATGCCACGTTTGCCTGATCTACCGCTTTCGTCAGATACCCATTTTCATCATACTCATAATGAGTAATTCCCTGGTCCATATGTACCACATCGGTCAGAAGACCGTTTTCATAGCGGTACTGCATGGTTCTTCCCATAGAGTCGGACAGCTGAATGAGCCGCCCATCCTTCATGGTTACATGGATCTTATAACCGAGAGCAGTGGTTATTTCTTCCAAAAATTCTCCGTGATAGGAAAATGTCATGGCCTGGCCGTTTCTGTCCGTAATGGATGTAAGAAGACCATTTGAGCTGTAACGGTAGACCCGATGCTCCTTTTTGTCACGTATGATCCATTCTTCATGATCCTTGAAAAGCTCAAACCAGCTGCAACCATAGGTTACATTGACTGCCTTTTCACCGTCCCACTCGAAAATCAAATGATAACCGCAATCCAGAACTGCATGGCGTTTGTTTTTATCCTGATAAAGCCTTCCCTCATAAGAAAAGCTCCAGCCTGCTCCCAGAATGCCCTCCTGCGTAACCGTGGAATTGTATTTCCGCTCCAATCGTATGGACTCCCGGATATCAGGAAGAATAAAATCCGAGGCAGTGATTAAAAATGCACCGGAAGCTGCATCGACCGGCTCTCCAAAAAGCTGTCCAAGACCGCTTGATATAAAGTTTTCCTTCAGAGAACGGGCCACATCTACTTCTCTTCCCGGCAAGGCGGCATCGGTTGCCACGTCTACAACCGTTCCGTACAAGGTTTGCACTCCGGCGCCTACAATCTTTTTTGCACCGCAGGATTTGAACAAGCTCTGGGCTTTTCCCATTAAGATATTACCGGTTCCCCCCTTAAACAAACCGAGGGCACCATTGAAAGCCATGTTTTTTATATCCACTCTGCCAGTGACCTGATATTCATTAATTGCACCAAAAATAGCAGAGCCTCCCACTTGGCTTACTAAATTGGCAACCTGGGATTTAGGACACATGAATTTGCTTAATTTGCCTATTTGGGCTGCTTTTGTAAGTGCCTTTCCGCTGACTACATCAAAAACCACATCGGTTATGGCTGATGCCATATTATAAGCGTCTTCATTTCCGCCAAATACAGTATCCCTCAGGAAATTGGCTGGCCTTGAAGCATCCAGGTTATTGACCTTACTGTGCCCATCCAACCCTTCCGCTATGTCAGCAACCGCAAACGTCGCTTTCACTCCTGCCGCAACCAGTAAAGGAGCCGCTGCTCCGCCAGTACACACCGTTAAGGCCGTAAGCCCCACCACCGTGGCAACACTTAAAACACCGCTTATGAATTTGCTTTTGCTGTTCTGCTTTGTTTCAATCAGGGAATCTCTAAGCGCATTGTTTTGTGCATCCCGGTTCTCTGCATCATTTTTTGTCAGCTCCGCCTCCATGTCACCGGCAGAAGGGACTGCTTCCGGATGAGAATCCGCTTTGTGTGTCACAAGAGCGGATTTTACATCGGTCTTTTCCTCCATGGTAACAATGTCATCACCGCCGTCTCCTACCTGAAGAGTCACCTTGTTTTCTCCCGAAATCATTAAGTTGCGCACCGGGGTTTCTCCTCCGGCCATCAGCCCCTTCTGGGTCTTTATATTGATGTTTTTTCCGGTGAGAGACATAAAGCCTGCTTTATTAAGACTCAGCAAGATAGAACCGCTGGAATCAGGCGCATAGCTTAATGAGTCCTTTGTCATATCCATGGCGCTGCCGCTGGGGTCAGAGAAATTTTTATTATCCGGGTTTTTACCTCCCCCACCGCCGCTTCCTTCTCCGCTCCCTATAGCATGGACAGCAACCGCGCTCTGTTCGTCATGCTCCGGAAAATAAATATGTACCTGGCTGCCCACTTCCGGCATACAGTAAAAACTGCTGCTTTCTATGGCATATGTAAAGTATTTCATCTTCGCAGACGGTTCGTATGCCGGATCAATGTCAAAATGGACCCGGATCCGGTTTCCGCTCCGCTCTTTTACCGTGGCAGGAATGCTCATACCATAAATTCTTGGATTCTTTTCCTTTTCTCTGCGGATTCCTTCCCGCCTGGCAAGAGTATAGCGGTAAACCAGCTCTCCCTTTAATGTGTTAAACTCCATCCCGATCACGATGGCAGGAATTTTGTTAAACGATACGGTCTCTCCCATCTGTAAATATCGTCTCGTCCTGATACTCCACCTGGATGCTTCCTGGGAAAGAACCCCCTGAGGCTTTAGAACTCTTGCATAGTGAGTCATATCCTTCTGAAGAACATAATCCTCCCGATCAAGCTTTGTCCCATAATCCAAATCCGGGATACCAAAAAATACTTTTCCGCAGTTGTCTTTTGCATCCACCATCAAATAGGTTCCAAAATGGCTGGCAAGCCTGCGAAGGAAAACCCAGTCACTTTCCTCATACTGCAAAAGCATTTCAGGTATAACCCCGTCACAGCCTGCCTCAGACTTTATATCAAATCTCCCATAGTCAGAAAGGACCTTTCTCGCTACCTCCATGTAAGTCATGGCTCCGTTTAAGAAGCTTCTGCTTTTTTCCTTTCGTTCCCAGTCCTTTGTATAGGAATACGCCTCCACATACAAAAACGGAAGTCCCTGTTCCACTTTTGTATAAACGGTTTCAATTTTTCCTTGAAAAACCACCTGTCCCCCGGAGTATTCTGCTTCCCTTACGATCACGGGAAGAACGGAAGCCATATTTACAAACTCTTCTGCCATATCACCGTCTACCAACAGTTTCAAAGCAAGAAATCCATGACTGTTTAATTTTTGTTTGAGCTGAAAAGTTTCCACCTGAATGATACCTTCCAATGAAAGCTCTATTTCCAGTTCCTTATATGCCAATATCATATCTCATTCCCCCT
This sequence comes from uncultured bacterium, assembly GCA_905215155.1. Lineage (GTDB taxonomy): Bacteria > Bacillota > Clostridia > Lachnospirales > Lachnospiraceae > Lacrimispora > Lacrimispora sinapis. The sequence continues at coordinate 3,990 of CAJMPJ010000023.1, forward strand.
TACTCATGAGGTAACCGTTCATATGTATCTAATTTTTAATGATCTTTTGTCTCAAGTTTTCTCTATTTTGCCGTTATAATATTTTTTCTGGCATTACATGAATCACCTGATAATTCTGGGAAAAACACAACGTATTACATTTACATCATTTTATTCAGGAATCAATACACAACGCATTAAACCAACATTATTTCCGATATCTTTTTCTGTAAACGTAAAGGTAGGAAGTCCTTCAAATTGTTTGTAATTAATTTCACCTTTTGAATCCGTAATTTTAAGATATCTAATTTTGCTTTCCTGATATGAATCCAATTGTATTTCTGACCAGCCAAACTGATTTGCCTGAGTTTTATTTTCAGCAGTAAGCCCACACCAATTATAATAACCGGGATAATAGCTCTCATTTCCGTGGTAACCTTTATACGTCAAGTCAGATAAATTGTTATAGACCTCATTTTTAATTCTATAAGTTCCAACAGCCAAATCTTTGCCAACTTTATACATTCCCTCCGCAAATACAGTTTCCCCATATGCTGCTTCTGGATTTTGATACTTTATAGGACGAACAGTTGGTTTTTGACCCATTGGAATTAATATGCAATTTTGCAAATTTACAGCCAATTCATCTTCAATATCTGCATATCCAAATCGGCTAATTAAGGCTAACGTTTTATCCTTTTGGTCTGTTACCAAAGCTGTTCCAACCGATATTTCCATTGAAAGAACAAAATATTCACCCTTTGGTATTTCTTTTCCAACTATATACGAACCTTCATAATAAATCTTATTCCCCTTCATTTTCGGATAATTTTTTATAGGAACGGGTGCTATTTCTGTTTTTCTATTAATATTAACTATATCTCCGTCTTCTAAATAAAAAAATGACATAGGTTTCGTCCAATACGTTTGTATCTTGCGTTCACCTTTTACATTTTCTTTATATATATCAACGCTTACATTTAGAGAAACGTCCTCTTTATTTCTGAATACATAAAGTCCCTGGTTAATATTTTTTCCTACTATATATTCTCCTTCCCTGGTCCATTGGTCATTTTCAATCCACTGACTGCTCCACCTATCAACATCATGAATTCTCATTCCCTTTTGTTTTTCGTTCTCCTTATAATACTTCCAGTAACCTTCTACTTGCTCTTCCAATTCTCGAACATCAAAACTGCCATAAGTATCATATCCATCTCCCTTTTCTTCTGAATGAGAAAAACGCTCCTCAGGCGAAATATTTGCGGCACAACCAGATAAAAAAGGTATGGTAAGTGAAAATATTAAAATATACACAATATTATTTACTTTTTTTGCACGATGAGCATAAGCTCTTCCCTGTATCATTTCCGCAAATTTCTCCTATAACATCGTTGACATCGGCTAATTGATACTCTCTTTGAATTCAGAACTCTTACGTCGATTCAGATATTCATTATTAACCATTTCTTTCATCTGCTCTGCTTTCATATAAAATTCCTGCAATTTTTCTTTTGATACAATTTTTTTCACATCCAGATCTGCCTGCAAATAATCTCCCCAATCAGGTTTGATTTCATAAAAATCCGGAAGATAATAACAAACAGTTGTGCCGAATCCCCCATCATAACTCGTTGATACTTGTGCGGTATTTTCAATCCTATCTATATCGTAAATTTCCACATTCACCAAATATTCATTTGAGTAATACTTCCATTTTATTTGGGTGCTGATTCTTATTAAATCCGTTCCGTATACAGCCTCAATACCGGAATCAAATTTAAGTTTTAAATAATCTTTTCCATCATCGGTTACAATTTGGGCTGTTGTATGATTATCTTTAAAATAATCTGTATAATAATCAAGATTTTTTAAAACATCTTCTACCCAGGTATTTTGATGCACAGAATCTGTTCTGATAAAAGAATTGTATTTAATTAGTATCAATGTCATCATAAGAAACATTGCCAGAAACACGAAACAGAAAATAATCGTTCTATTTTTCTTCATTTTTCCACTTCATAATATATAATCTTTGATTTTTTCTCTCATTGATAAAATTTCTTCGATTGTATCAGAATCCGGGTAGTGTCCTCCTCTTACAATTACATCAAACTTTCCTTTTTTGAAATTTAACTCCCTGCCTCCGGCTGCCCTGACTCAGTGATCTCAATCACCCCGCCATACATGCAGTACAGTTTGGCTCCTCCCATCAAAGGACGTTCTTCCTCCGTGTTCACCCCATCTTTTCCATGATCCCATTCCTGAGCAATGATATGGGGGGTACAAACGCCGACTACCTGAGGGGTTTCACTGTCCGCAGGTTCCTCTTTCTTTTTTTTCTTTTTTCCGCCGGAAAACAAGTTCATGACCTTGTCTGTAAATGTATCCGGACATGCTTCCTCCACTTCTTTCTGCACTTTTTCTGCTTCTTCTTTGGTACTGGGGTTTTCCATGCTATAGCAGCCCCCAAAGCAAATAACGTTATAGTCTCCTTTGCAGTCTTTAATGGTCATCTGAGCCTGATTCCGTAAAAAAATTCCATGGGATTCATGAAGTACCACCTTACTGGCCCTCATTCCTTTGGAACAGGTTGTACATGCTCCGTGTACCACATAGGTATCCGTCAATTCTGCCATGCTCCCACCTCCACTTCTTTAAATACAATTCCCATCACATTTCTGCGCAAAAGACTTTCTACTGCTTCCAGACTGATAAGGGGATTGAGAAAACGTTTATCATTTAATAAAAACACTTTATGTTCTCCAATCTTTTTCGGGTCAAGAACAAGCTTCTTTACGCTTCCATTGGAGTAAAATTCAGTTTCAGTTGAAAATACGTTGAGCCGTTCCAAAAGTAGATGGTGATAAACACGGATGGTCTCACGTTCCTTATCTGCGATTGTAACGGTTTTAAACACCATGTCATCTTCATAGAGATCAAGGACCTTTTTTACCTTGTCCGAGACTAAATAAACCGGACTCTGAATGAAATCAGGAGCCGCCTCTCCACTGTCTTTTGTCAGATACATCATGCTTGATGCTTCCAGATCCGGTGCATCTTCCTTATAGAAAATATGTCTCGGTCCGCAGATATCAAAATCCCGGAAGCGGATTATATCCGGTAAGGTTTTATCTTGTTCCATTGTAAAAAATCTCATCCATTTGCCCTCCTGTCGATCAGTATGGTCTGAAGCTGCTCCGGCTCCATGTGAAGGAAAGGGATATCCTTTTCTAAAAAGATTGAGTTTGTTAAGTCGGCTCCGGTAAAATCATTGTCTTCCCATTTGCAATTTACAAAATCTGCCTGTCTAATCACTGCATTGCGGAAACTGCAGCCTTTGATGGTACAATCTTTAAACCGGGAGCCGGAAAGATTGGAATCGTCAAAGGATATTTGCGTTAATGTACAATTTTCAAACTCATTGAACAAAAAGTATTTTCCTCTTCCATCCGATTCCTTGACATCCATGAAATACCAGTACTTGGAAATAAGAGCATCCTCCTGTTCCTTGGAAAGACGCAGTGCCCTCTCCCAGTCTTTCTGGTACTTTTTTTCTCTGTCCACAAAGGCGGTCAGTTCACTGGCATCCCGGTATTCTCCCCAGTAAATCCCCCAGGTGTCAAGCTTTGGTATCTCTGCAAAATCCTTATTTTCTTCAATATCCCGGAATAAAAAGCGAAGTTCTCCTGCCAGTATGTGGTTCCATTCCATGGCGTTATTCTGTAATATTTCAGAGATATCATACCGATTGATCTTCCCCATATATTTACCGGCGTCAAGGGTAAGCTTTTTCTTTACTTCCTCCAGTGTGGAAAAAAGAAAATCCAGAGAAAATGTGGTCTCTGCCGGTTCCGAATCCATATACCATCTGGCATCAAATGCCTGGAGAAAAAAGCGGTATTCCCCGCCAAGCATATCCACTCGCAGAAGGGAAAAATAGAAAAACATGATTTTCTCTTTTTCTAACCGCTGCACTTCCTCTTTTAGATTCTTAAAAGCCTCCCGGATTTCACCGGAAAGTTCCTCTGCCTGCTGCTGCAGACCATTGTAAAATTGAAGTTTTTTTTCTTCCAGATATTCCATCTCTTCCTCATGAAATTTCCGGAGTGCTTCCTTTCTTGTCATAAACTCCTCCTAATTCACCTTTACTTCGGTTCCCTGGATATACAGCTTTCCGTCCGCCGGCATCTTGATTGCCCCTCCCTTTACACAGGTCAAAACAGTGGATTCGAGAGCTTCAAAAGATACATCCTCTTCGGCAGAGATATCAATGTTGTTTTCCGCTTCTATTTGTATGGTTCCCTTGGCACTTAACGTTACATCCCCTCCGTTTCCGATCTTGACACTGGCTGCGCCTCCGCTGGCAGAAAGATAGATTCCGTCGGCAGCAAGCTTCATCTCCTGACCGTGTGGATTGCTTAAATATTTGGTAGAAGGACTTCCCATGCGATCCGGTACTCCCCCGCTCTTCCCGTCATAGGAGCTTACCGCACTGACCGCAATTACATCTTTAGTGTGTTTGGACGGAAAGTAAATCCGTACATTATCCTGTTTTTCCGGCATATAGTACCAGCCGCTGCCATCTGGTGATGCAGATAAGGTGGAAAATGGAAACCAGTACACATCGGTTCCACCTCCTTTATCAATATCCAGATGAATCTTTATTTTGGTGCCCGATATATCCAAAACCTTTCCTCCCAGAGCCACACCGATCAAATGCATGGGATACCTGGGTCTTGAAAGAATTCCTTCCTTCTTCTGCAGTTCCATGCGGCAGTGGAGCAGCCCCCGTTCCAGTTCATAGGTAAGACGGCGGATCACAAAAGTTTTCCCCTCGGTCTGTACCTGCTCAAAAATTTCAGGAACATGACTGGTCTCCCCTTGAAGAACAAGAAAATCGTTATCACTGACAGAAGCTCCTTCCATCACCCAATAGCTGTATTCTCCCATTTCCTTGCGGTAACCGGTTTTTTCAAACTTCCAATTTCCCCATGAAATATCCGGTACTCCGCCATATAAACAAATGGAATCTGCGTTTGGACGACAGACTAAAACGGCGTTAAGTATGGACAGCATCCGTTTTAGAAACTGCCAGTCCGTCTCCTGATACTGAACAGCAATTTCCCCTAAGGGCTTATCCGGAATGGAAAGCTTTATCTCGCTGCCCGGATAATCTGCTAAAATCAACTGAAATAACTGGCTGTAAGACATGGAGGTGTCCTGAAAGGACCGGGACTTTTTTTTCTGATCCATAAGAATGCTCCGGCTTTTAGCCTCTGCCTGAATTGTTACGGTCCCTCCCTCTCCGGCTACAAGAACCTTGGTCAATATACCCGAAAATATCGGTTTTCCCCCGTCTACATAGACTGCTATGGAATCATTTTCGGAAAACCCAAACAAGGCTTCTTCGCCATCCTCCGATGTTAGAAAGCCATTTAGTCTTAAACTCCCATGCTCCCCAGACGTGCAGTCCAGGGTGAGTTCGTTTAATTGTTCAACGGGAATTCCTTTTATCACGATCTGTTCTGCTGCATATGCCATATAACCGCCTCCTAATTTTCGTGAATTTCATCTCCGTGAAAGTTTACCGTTCCTTTTTTTATTTCAATATCTGCCCCCGACTGGCAGGCCACTTTTACAGAGGTCTGAGACTTAATCGTTAAATCCTTCTTTGCTGCTATATTTAAATTTTCCGCTGCCAAAACCTTGATATCCTTTAAGGCATTTAAAATACTTCCCTGACTATCCCCTGCAGCGATCAAAACTCCGTCCGCTGTCATCTGGACCTGATTCCCCTGGGCAGTCTGGATATTCCGTGTGTTTGGATTGCCCATGGAATCTGAAGGATTTCCTTCTTCTGGTTTATGGCCTTTGACATTGGTCACCACATAGGCTTCCTTTTCGTCAGCCACAGGGAAGTAAACCCGGATGCTTTCTCCATTTTCCGGCATGCAATACCACCCGCTGCCATCGGAAGAAGCTGCCACTGTGGAAAATGGAAACCAGTATTTTTCACCGGTTCCAGCCTCAATATCCATATTTACCTGTACCTGATTTCTCTGTACGGCTGCTATGGTTCCGTCAATAGAAACTCCCGTGATCTTTTCGTTGTAATAAGGCAATATTTTCAGTCCATCTTTCTGTCTTAACCGGTACCGGTTTTTTAAAAGTCCATCTTCCAGCATCCGTATGGCGGATTCAACAAACCATGGACTGCCTTTGTAGGTGATCTGGCTACCGATGGATACAATGTCATAGGATACAACCTCATAAACGGCATTCTGGGCACGGGTAAGCTCCTGACAGCCATTTTCCTTCATGGCTTCAAGAGAAATAAAATCCTGAGACAAGGTAAATGGAAGGTCATCCCAGTTTTGTTCCTCCGGCTTTGGAGAAAGCCCGGCCTCAAAACGAATGTTGGGAAATGCCGGGTCCGGATATAAGCTTTCCTTATATTTGGATAAAAAACGTTTTAAAAATTCCCAGTCTGTTTCTTCATACTGGACCACCAGCTGGCCGATGGGGGTGTCCGGAATATGGACCATGTGGTCAGACCCCGGATAGCTTTCCATCACCTGGCTGATTAATTTATGTACTCCCATCTCGGGGTTTTGAAAAATCCGTTTTTTTCTCTCCACATCCATCTGACGGGTTCCATCCCAGGCTTCGATGCATACGACATACTCATCTCCATCCCGGTCCATGGAAATATTGTGGAGAACCCCATAGAACAGCACGTGCTCCTTTTCCTTTTGCCGGTACACCAGGGAAATGGTATTTTGGATCTGATGAAAATCATTTTCATCCATTTCGCTGTCAAGAACTGCTTCCACGAAAAGAAATGCATGCTCTCCCGGCTTTTCCGTAATTTTGATTCTACGAAAATAAGCGATTCCCATAGCCCCTAAATAGAGGTCTTTGTAGGTAACCGCTCCATTGTCATTCTCCTTGTTCTTCCCTGCTTTGATTTCCAAAAAGACCGCCCCCTTCTCCTTGTGCAAACCACTGATCCATTGCCACTATCATTGCTTCCAAAATAATCCCGTACGTATCCTTATCCTCTTTGAGACAATTATAATTTCCGGTAAGTGACTGTTCTTTTCCCTTTCTGCGAAATACGATATTATAAAGCCACCCTTTTCCAGTAGGTACATCAAAACAGATATATTCTAAGTAATCCAACTGTTTTTTTTCTCCCACTTTTGCATGAAGACCGTTTGATGCCATTCCGTTCACCAGCTGATTGCTCCACTGGTCAAAGGTTACAGGCTTGATCTTTGCTTTGGGCCAGGAAAGGATCTGACTGACCTCTTTGCTGTGATTGATATAAATTACGCCTTCTTTGTCCTCTTTGAACGCCTGATGAAAATTTTTAAATAGGATCATGGGAACTTTCTGGTCAGAATAGACATGGGTCTCAAACTCCAGATGTTCCCCCTCATAAAGTCTCATTTCCCCTGCACAGATCCCTTCCAGAGCCTCCTGCAAGGTCAGTTTTTTGACAGGAGCTGTTGCTTCTTTTTCTTTCTCTTTTTCTTTTTTTCTCCGTTCCCGTTCCATTTGCGCAATCTTTTCATCCAGATACATGGTAATCCTCCTTCTTATAAAAGCATCATGCCTCGTTTTCCCTGACTGCCCTGCCCTCGCTTGGTCTCTCCGCTTTTTTGGGTTCTCAAAACCTCTAAAAGGCCCCGGTAGATGGCGGCATTTCCTTTTTCTCCGTATTCCTCCCCCAGTCTGCAGGATAGATATTCCCGAATGAGTTCTGCGGTAACGTGTCCATCATTTCCAAGAGCTGCTGTAGAAAAGCTGATATCATACGGGTCCGAAGACCGGCTTTTCAACATTTCTTTGGAAAACTGCCTGATAATGCATGGGTTTAACGTGCTCTCTCCGACGGCTGCATAGGGCTGATGGATGAGATTGACGGTATCAAATTCCGTGGAGTAATCCTGTAGGTTTTCATGGCTTTCTCTTAATCTTGCTCCCTCCTGAAGGCGGAATCTGCAAAGTTCCATTTCACAGGCAGGGTCCGGCTTTTTATCTTCCAGAAAGATTCTGGTGTTACCTGTAATCTTCCCGGCCTCCCTTACTTCAGCCAGAAACTGCACCTTTAGATAGCGGATCTTATCCTCGGCCCTGCATTCCATTACAAAGGGCTTGTCCATAAAATAAAGATTCTTCTTCCAGATGACCATGCCCGAAGAAATAGTCAGCCTTCCATCATCCCAGGTAATCTCACAGCCCTTCACCACCCCGTCTCCATAATCCTGAAACCACAGTTCCAGGAAATTTTTGGGGTAGTCCCTCAGCTTATCGAGCATCTCCACTCTCAACAAACGCTTCTTTTCAAATTGGGGATAATCGTATTGAAACATATTCTCTCCTTCCATCAGCATAAGATTATTTCATCCATGGACATGGTTTCTTCAATACCCATAATTCCAAAATGATACTCATAATATATTTCCACATGGTAAGGCAGCTCCACAAACATCTTGATCAGAAAATTCATTTTATCCACCAGGCTCTTGTCCTTTTTCCGTCCGATATAGACCAGGATTTCGTAGGAGTTCTGACAGCTATGGTATACAATGTTATTGGGAATCAAAGCCTCCATCATGTCCTTAAACATATCCAGAGAACTTCCTGTTTCGTATTGCTTTAACAAACCGCTTAAAATAAATTCCCTTTCATCCCGGTCAAATAAGGCCACAGCCTCTTTGGCATCCGCTCCAAAGGCATAATCCATTAGATCCTGATACAGAAGTTTTTTATGATATTCCTCTCTTGACATTCCGGAAAGGGCATCATTTTGAGCCAGCATATGGAAAATCAGATGAAAAAGATTTTCCCTGAGCTTTGGGAATTCCTTTAAGTCCGGCCGGAAAAAGTCTTTAAAGATATTGTAAAAACGGTAATATGGATTTATTTCAACCACAGCCTCTTCTTCCATAATTTCCTGGTTTAAACATGGGGCGGACAGTTCCATGTAAGCGCTGAATTCAAGAGGCATCTGATAGCGTATGCTGTTTTCCGGCATTCCCTGTTTTCTCACCTGCAGCATGACTTCCCATAAATAATTCATACCAGCTTCCCTCCGCACTCATATTCCGGATACAATTCCTGCACTTCAGAAGTTACAAAGCTTGCCAAATCCCTTAAAAGCCACCGGTCCTTCCCCTTTGGTTTAAAATAGATCAAAAGCCGCTTTTTCCCTTTCCGGTCCCGGATTTCATCTTCCATGAAAAAGTTCATGGGGTAGGTCTCCAGTATTTCCTGGCTTTCTTCTTCCAAAACGCAGTCCTGATACTCTATATAATTTTCCAGTCCAAATCCCCGGATAAACCGCTCCAGTTCCCCTTTTGTTTTCACCATCTGTCCAGTTTTTCCCTGAAAGCGTTCTGCAAATCCGTCTTTTCTCAAATTCTCCATAACCGGATAGGTGTACCGGTCGATCTTATGGTCTGAACCGCTTCGGATCATGTAAACATCCCATTTTTTTGCATTGGCTATCTTGCCGGTCACCAAAAGCTTTTCACCGCTTTGACGCACGCTTCGGATACCTGCCTTTTCTTCCACCAAATAGGCATGTCCGGTTCCGTAATCCCTTATGGAAATCACATGTTCATAGTTTTCATGGTCACTGCAGGCCACCGGAAATCCTACGCTTTCCAGCTTTAGGTGCCAGACGTTCCATATGGGGATCAGATCATAATGGATAAACTGATTGTACTCGCCAAAATCTCCTCCAAAATTTGTTACCGCTTCCTTATCCTCTGCTTCTTCCGGTAAACTGGTGATACAGATATCCACCATTTTAAATAAATAAGGAGCATTGATGGTCTTCCAGGGAATTCCGTTTTTCATAAAAAGGTGGTAAAGGTGCTCCATCTGTTCCAGGTAACGTTTGCTTGGTTCCAAACGGATCTCAACGGAATATTCTTTTCCGGCCTTTATAATTCCGGTAAAGCCCTCCTGGTTTTTCAATATTTCTCTCACTTCCAGGGCATCGCACTGAAGAAAAACAGTTGCCACACGGAACTTGCCTTCTTCCTTTAGCTTTCTGCGTACATCGGAAACTTCATAGACCGGACTTTCCATATCTTCCTCGCACATGGGCGACATGAGGTGATGGGACTTATCCATATAGGACCGTTCCACTAATCCTGTACGGATGAGGTACCGGTTGATGTCATATACCAGATCATTCATGACCCGTTCCTCTAACATCTGGTACATTTTGACGTTGGTTTCATATAACTCCAGAAATACCCCCTCCATCAGATTTTTAAATACGATCCGCTCCTCCAAATCACCGATGGACTGGATCTCTTCCCGGATCATTGCTTTCATCTCTTCGATCTGATCCATATTTCTTACTTCCTCCCATCAAAAAAGTTCTCTTCCCAGGTATCATCCTCGAAATCAAAAAATGTCTCATTCCCCTTATAAAGCACCTCGTTTTCCCGAAGGATTGGAAGCACGAGAAAGCCCCAGCGTTTTCTGGATACCCAGACAAAAAATTTCATTTCTCCTTCTAAAATCGTATCCGTTTCCTCCTGAATCACGCTTCCTGCATAATCCCGGTCGATTTCTTCCTGGGTGGTTCGGGTAAAGGATTCCGTATCGTATTCAAAGTAATAGGTTTTCAGCCGTTTTCCTTTTTCGTCGCTCAAATAAAGATCCAGCTGTTTTCCCACCATGAACCGGGAAATACAGCCGATATGGTCTTCCTCATCCAAACTTCGGATCAGGACCTTTTCCTGGTTTTCATGGGTATAAGCCATGATCTCATAGGGAAGGGTCCGTACCTGGTAATCCTGATTCACCTTCATGTAGCCGCGCTTACAGTTCATAAAGTACGCCAGCGCCCCTTCCAGGCAGCACATTTTAAGCTCCGCTTCATCGGCTTCCCGTTTTGCGCTCTGAATCAGCTTACCTGGAACGTATTGCTTTAAGGCTTCCGTAAACAGACCGGATTTGCAGGACTGGCCGGTCAGCTTAAGCATTTCATATTCCTGAAGCTCCCCCTGTTCAAATTTCTGGTCTAAAAAACGCTCCATCACATGGTAAATATCCGGTCTTAAAGCAGACTCGATTTCATTTAAATAAAATGGAAACCGGATCTCCTGTTGGATGTGGGTCAGACCGTCTTTGCAGCGTACCGAAAGCTTCCATTTATCCAAAAACATATCATCCGGCTTTCCATCCTTTTCCGTATTGATGAAAAGTTCATACTGGTATCTTGTTTGGAAAAAGGATTTTTTCACTTTTTCTGCAAGCTGAAACAGATAATAATAATTATTTTTCACCTTAAAATACTGATCCCTGCTTCGTTCCTCATACTCCCTAAAACGGGTGGGAAGAAAATTTTCTGCTTTGCGGTACTGTTCAGAAAGACAATCCGCGGTATCTCTTTCTGACAGTTCTATAACATCCTCTTTCTCCAGATACCCAAGTGCTTTGGCAATCTTGACTTTCAGCATCTGCAGAATGCGGAAGGTCAAGTTATTGCCTCCGAAATTCGTATCACCGTTTTCGTACCGGGTCTCCAAATCAATGGTGTAGGATACTCTGCTGTTATCAATAAGAAACCGTCCCGATGTAAGGTCCGTGGTGCCACCGCCGCAGTCGATGATCAGAGCCTGATACCATCGCCCTTTTTCATACAGATTCTGCCGGATCATCCCGTAAATGCTGTTGAAAAGCACTGCCATTCCTTCATCAAGCTCACAGCTTACGTTATATTCGGGAAGAAGACTTTTAAACAGCTCTTGAAATTTCTCTTTCTGACGGATGGGTGCCAAAAACTGAATGTTTTTAAACTGACATTTAAACTGCTGTTTTGCAAGTTCTATTAAGTACTCCAAAAATCCCCGCAGCATATCCCGCCTGGAAATCTGATACTTAAACCCACTCTTTAAAATGACTCCTTCCAACCGGTCCGGATCACTGATCCACCGCTTAATATCAAAAAACACGGGAACATCCTCGTCCTGATAGTTCTGTTCTTCCAGTGCCAGTGCTTCATATCCAAATAAAAATCCGTGCCTGCCCTCGCCTCTTTCCTCCACACCGATCACACTGGGAATGATTGGCCCGTTTCCCGCTCTGGCAATTTTAGTGGTTCCGTCGGAAAGGCAGATGCCCATGGTGGTATTGGAGCTTCCAAAGTCAATGACTAATGGAAGATCTGTTTCTGTCACCTCTCGGACTTCAATATTTAAAAGGGGAATACGGAGGGCTTCCATGTGACCCGGAATATTTTTTGCATTTCCATAATAGCAGTCATATAAAAACTCCGAATCCCGTTCATTTGGAAAATAAAGAATGGAATACTGGTGCTTTAAAAGGGGTTTTACAGGCATACCTGGTCCCTGGAATAAATTCCATGTATTTTGTATTTCTTTTATATAAAAGCAGGTATAGATCTGAAAATTCTCATCAATGAGAAGAAGATTCCCCTCATATAGAGCAATCTTTGATTCCACCTGATACTGATCCAGCTCATTGAGCCCGGTTCCCTCATAAAGGACAATGGTGCCGGGAAAGATCACATCCTGGCCGGAGCTGATGTCTATCTCATTCCGGTCAAAATATTCCTGAAGACGCTCTATCCCACCTTCGCTGGCCTCAGCAATATGCCGATAATCCTTCTGCCCCCGAAACCGCATGATCAGACGTGTAAGACCCTCCCGGTCCATGGTATTCCCTGAGGGTATTACCAGCTTTTCTTTCCGGCATATTTCCCGAAGCTGAAATGTCGTCATTTTTTCCAGTTTGCTCCTTTTATAGGTGCCCTTTTCCGGCTCTGTTTTTCCCGGGTGTAAGGTATAGGTATATCGGCTCATGTGCATTCCTCACTTTGCTATTTATCGGACTTTTTTCTGCTCATTCCAGGGCCATCTTCCCCAGTATTTTCTGACTCGGCAGTCTCCTTCTTCGCTTCTTTGATTGCGGTTTTTGCCGCTTTGATCTTTCCATTGATTCCATCTGCCAGCTCTGTCATTTCCAGACGGACATAAATGGCCTGGGCTGTCTGGTAATAGGTAACCGCACTTTCGTATTTTCCTTCTGCCAAAAGCTCGTTGGCCTTATTTTCCAGCTCAATGGCATTTTTCTGATCGTTTAATTTCTGTTTATTTTCCAGCTCCAGCTGTTCTTCTTCCTCTTTTTTGGCTTTCTCTTCCTCTGCCTGTTGGGATTCCTCTTCTACTTGTTTTGCTGCCTCGGATTCTTGTTTTGCTGCCGCAGCGGCCGCGGCTGTTTTCTGGTCATCCTTTTCCATCTTTTCTTCCAGCGCTGCCTGCTTTTTCAAGGCTTCGTCCTTTCCTTCGGAAAAATAAAGAGCAGCCGCTTTATCTCTGGCCTTACGGTAGGAATCTATGGCCCCTCTTAAATCTCCATACTCTTCCTTTTTCTGGCCAATTTCCATCAAGTCAAACACATCAATATAATCCAGGGTCTGTTTCAGCTGTGCATCTATGTACTTTTTCCCAACATTTCCGGCCTCTTTTGATAAGTCTCTGGCTTTTAGGTAAAGGCTCTGGGCTTTTTTATAATCACCGGCTGTCATAGCCTCATCGGAAAGAAGAATCTGTTCCGCCAGCTTTTTATATTGATCCGCCTCTTTGGATATTTTTTTCTTTTTTAAACTGTCTGCAAGCTTCTTTGCTTCTCCGTAATCCTCCGACGCTTTCAAATAGTTGTCATACTTTAGGTATTCTTCCCCGCTGGCCAAATGCCGTTCCAGACTGTCTTCTTTGTTCTTTACGCTTTTGTGCTTTAAATACAGTCCAAGGCTGATGCCGCCCGCCAAAAGAAGAATGGGGAGAGCAATGAGCAGAACCTTTTTTAATGTGATTTTCTTTTTGGGAGACTGGTAAACCTTATCCACAAAGGTGACTGCAAGGCTATAATTATCTACCTCCTCCGTCTCCTGTTTCCCAAGAATAATATCTTCCGCTTTTTCCAGAATCTCCTGGGGTTCTTTGGCATCTTTGGAAATCTCCAAAAATTCCTCTTCGCTTAAATTTTCCCAGGCGCCTCTGGTAAATAGTGCAAAGCTGTCTCCGTTTTCTAACGGAACCTTTTTTGACACAAGTATTTCCGGCTGCCCCCGGTCTCCAAGAAAAGAATAAAGATTGTTGCGTTCTTCGTGGGCCGCTGCCTGATCCAAAGTAATTTTTTCTTCCTGAAGCAGATTCTGGGTCAGGGACTGATCCTTTGTTTTAATCAGAACCCTTGCATTTCTGATCAAATAAAACCGGCTGTTTCCAACGTAGCAGTAACAAAGCTTTTTATAGTCTGTGACCACCATGGTGACGGAAGCCTTCAAATGCATTCCGCCCCGCTGTTTCAACAGCTCCTTATGGGCCTGATTCATAAAATGCTTCAGTTTTTTTGCGTTCATGGTGGGTCCTTCCACAAAACTGCGGATCAGGCTTTCCACCACAAATCTGGCACTGTTCGTCTCCAGTTCCCCGTCAAGACTGTCTGCCAATATATAACAGGCATAATCATCCATTTCCACAAAGCCGAAATAATCCCGGTTGGTCAGTTTCTGCCCTTCTTCGGAAATATATTGTGTCCGAAACTCAGAATTAATTCTTCTCATTAAGTACCTCCGCCCTCAGAAGCAGAACGCTCCCATTTTCTTTCTCCAGGCCTTTTTTTCTTTCCGCCTCCATCACAATGGTGTCAGCTTTTTCCTTTAACGTAAAATCCTTTAGGAGAATGTCCTCAATGTCCGCCCAGGATAGAACCTCATAGATTCCCTTTGTAAGAAGCAGGATCAAATCCCCTGGCTTTAAGACAATGGGCTGTTTGGCTATTTCGATCTCATGAAAGCCATCTATTCCCAGATAGTTCCATACCCGTTTTTCTTCCATCGTCCAAACAGCTTCCGATCTGGTAAGAATTCCTTCATGAAACGCATTTTGTGCAAGTACATCAAGAGTCTGGCCTTTGCTTATGGGAATCAGTTCCTGGTTTCTCACCAGGGCCACCCTAATATCTCCCGCCAGACCATAATGGAAGGTTCGGCCGTTTAAAAAGACAGCAGCCAGGCAGGCACCGCCTTTTCTTTCCCCTATGGTCTTTTGGATTCTGGAATTTGCCTCATAAAAAGAGGTTTTAAAAAAATACTCCGGATTATGAAGCACCTGGTATGGAAGATAGGCGTCAAGAAGAGTATCCACCGCAATCTGTGCACAGATTTTACCGGTATTTGCCTTTCCAATCCCATCTGATAATACGGCCAGTGTACCGGCAGAACTTTTCATGGTTCCGGCAACATCTGCCTGTATTTCCTGATCTCCGGTCGTCTGGCAGATGGCTTCTCCTCCGGCGGATTGTCTCATCATTTTTTCTTTTGCTTTTTTATCACCTGCAAAAAGCAGAATTCTTCCCAGGACGGAAACGGATAAAATCACGCCCAGACCACTCATTATCGTCATTGTCATTTCTGATCATTCCATTCAAAATTTTCTCCGCACAAGGGCACAAATAAAAATCGGCTTTTCCCCAGTTCAATCACATCATAGGGCTTTAATTCCGTTGGCACGTATACAGCTTCTTCGTTCAAATAAGCAAGACCAGCCGCATCTCCCGGTAAGATAACGGTATTGCGCTTTTTCTGATCATAGACAATGATGGTGTGGTTTTTCCGGTTGATCTCATTGTCTCCTAATATCTGTATATCCATATCGTCACCCCTGCCCACAAAGTTCTTACCGCTGTGGATTTTATAGTCCATCCCCACTCTTGCACCGGATATGCATACCAGCCAGCCGCAGACCGGAAGAACCTCTTCCTGTAAAAGTTCCATGGCAGGCTCAAATCCTGCAGGCTTTTTATCCTCTGTTTCTTCTTTCAGCTTCATCTGGCAGTAAGGACAGGTATTCCCGTAACGCCTTGCGTTAAAAACATGTCCATTGGGGCATCTCACTAAGCTCATGTTTCAATCTCCAATCTTTGTTCTTATGTAAGTAAGAGGCGGGTGCTTGCAAGGTATATCACATCTCCCGCCGAAACTCTGCATGGCCGGTTGGTCACCTGATAACAGCCGCCATCCTCCACCTTTTTGACCTTTACACCATTTTTGGAGCCTAAATCCTCCAGATACCAGGAATCCAGGCAGAAGTTAAGAACCGCATGCTGGTCATTGATAAATGTACTGTATTCACATTCCGTCAAATCCACATCAACCTCTTCCTCATCATTCTTTTTTCCAAGAATCAGTGCTGTTTTTCCGGCCAGATCCCAGGACTTTAATGGTTTATCATGTTCATCTAACAGCACCAGCTGACCGGCTTTTGCCTCACCATAGTTTTCGGAAGTTTGATATTTTTTGTGATCCTTTTTCCTCAGCTGGATCAGTAAGTCCAACGCAGAAAAAAAGACGAATAAATAAGCAAGAACCTGTATCCATACCTGGGTGTCCAGAAAAAGAAGGATAAAACTGATACCCACTGCACTGATTAAAATTGCACTGTCAAAACCTATTTTTAATTTTCTATTGCGTTCCATAACCAATTCAGCTCCTTCCTTATTTTTTCGTTCCGAAAAAAGCGGCAAACAGATCCTCCGGGTTTACAGGACCAGACTGCTTTTTATCTCCGTTTCCTGATCCCCGGTAAGTCTCCATTCCTTTTCCCGGCTGAAACCCAAAAAAGTGTTCAAACTGGCTCATATCAGGAGCAGGCTTTGACGGTTCTCTTCCATAAGATGCAGGATCACCTTTTTTCCCCGCCTCTCTGCTTCTCTCCCGATCCCCGGTACGGGTAGCATCATATTGTTTTCTCTTTTCTTCATCCCCAAGAACCCCATAGGCTTCCTGGATCTCATACATCTTCTTATTTCCTTTTGGATCATCCTTTATCACGTCAGGGTGATACTGTTTGGCCAGCCTGCGATAGGCGGCCTTAATATCCTTTTCCGTTGCATCGGAAGACACTTGAAGAATCTGGTAATAATCGAGCATTTTTCATTTCCTTTACAGAAAAGGGCTGCCATTTTGGCAGCCCCTGCATGTTTACACGCTGTATCCGCCTTCCACAGCGATCTGCGCCATCTTGTCTTTCTTCTGCTTGATGATCAGCCGGAATGTTCCAACTCCTTCTGTATCACCATAATTTTCTTTATAATCCACAACGAATGCATTGGGATATGTATATTTACGTACCACCTGAGAAGCTGCAATGACTTCGATGGTCACTTTCCGGTAGCAATCGGATTTCTCAGCAGGAACCAGAGACCAGAGGCCCAGCTGTCTGGTGGAGTCAAAAGGATCTCCATCCACTGCGGTTAAAATCTTTCCTGTGATTTCCACTGTGCTTCCTAAATCAGTGGAACGAGCGTTGGAATCATGAGGAATATCAGTTTGAAACTTAACTCCTATAATGCTGATGGTTCCCAGGTCGATGGTAGACGGCCCTTCTACTTTTAATGTGAATCCCATAATTTATCCCTTCCTTTCTCTATATGTTTTCGATTATTCGCCGCTGAATCCGCCTTCAAATTTTAAGGTACTCATCTTGTCTTTCTTCTGCTTGATGAGAAGCTTAAATACACCTGTTCCTGTTTCATCTGTAAAATCTTCGGTGTAGTCAACCACAAAAGCATTTGGTATTGTAATTTGTCTTACCACCTGTGAAGCGTTTACAACATCAATCTGGACATTGCGGTAGCAGTCAGAATTTTCAGCAGGAACCAAAGACCATCTGGCCAGCTTGCTTGTGTCATCTGCGGCTTCCCCGCCTACCGATGCCAGTATTTTTCCTTCAACCAGAACGGTTGAACCAAGATCGGTTGATCTGGCGTTGGAATCATGAGGAATATCTGCCCCAAATACCACTTTGATGATGCTTGTCTCACGCAAATCAACGGATTCGCTACCTGTGATTTTCATTCTAAGTCCCATATTTCATCCTCCATTCTTAATATATGTTTTCTTGTAATCTATAAGCTGACAGTGCAGCTCGCAGATACCCTAATCATAAAATCCCTTCCTCATCCGGTTAATTCCAGCATGTGGATTGATAAAGAAGGAACGGGAAAAGCAGATATGTCTTCGTTTATCTGCTTTTCATTTATCGAATAAAATCTCAAAACTCATTCTTACCAGGAGCAAACGCTCCACCACCCTGATGCACATTATATCCTGGGGGCATCACCCATTTTATGCTGTCTGTCCTTTTCTGGTCAGCTCAACTTTTAAGTTTCTTGTTGTATTGCTAAAGGTCAGAAGAACATTGCAGATCCCGTTCTTCTCATCAATGTTAAAGTCTAATTCATCGCCGTCCTGCAACAGGGAATTGACGTACTGGCGGTTTGCATCCCATTTGCTCTTCTGGCTGTTGGGGTTGTTGCTGAAGAATTTAAGGATCTTGTCCTGTTTGAAATCTCCGCTGTAAAAACGCAGCATACGCTCGATATAAGTTACCACAAGGGTCTTATAAATCGGCTCAAACTCTGTCCCGTTGCTCAGTAAGTTTCTGGCCTTGTAAACCATGATGTTCTTGATCTCACGTCCTTTATACTGTGCATTATCAGAGGTGAAAACAAAACCAAAGCCAGTGTTGTTAATGGAATTTTTAATGGCATTGGTAAACCCGGAAATTTCCTTTGTCATGCTGGTCGTCACCAAAAGCGCATTGTCATCTGCTTCTATGTCATAGCGCACACCTGGATATTCCATGGTGGTATTGCTAAATCTCTGTTTTAAATATTCCGGACACTGCCATGCAGCCGCAATTCCTGCGGCACCGTAAGAAGCACCAACATAAACGCCTTCGATCCACATCTTCATCACGTCTTCTTTTTCCTCAGACAGCGCTACGTTTCCATCATCATCAATGACCATGCGCTTATCCAGAATCAATCCCGATTTATCTTTTGGAATGATGGTCACATTAGGAATGCATGGAACTACAAACTCACTGTATTCCTTTTTCATAAGAGGTGCACATTTATCCTTGAAAACACCGATTCCTTCTGTCGCCACATAGCTGAAGGTACTTTCTTCACCGGTGGAAAAACTGAAGAAGGTGGTGATCTTGTAAGGATAGATGGCATTCATTAATGTTGCCAGGCTTTCCATGGTATTGGTTCCCGGTTTCTTCTCTTTCTGATTTCCTGCAAAACGCATTCTCTGAAGCTTCCCACCTCCGGACTGATTGAATTCCACATCCGGCACAATGCCAAACCACAGGGTATTTTCAAACTCATTTTTATCGTTGGTTGTATTTAAGTAAGTAAGAAGTCTGGGCAGATTGCTTGATTTTACCATCATCTCAAGCGGAGTATTGGTAATAAGAAGCTTTGGCTGCATCCCTTTTTCTTTTACCTGATACTGGTCAAAGAATGATTTTACACCCAGGATTTTTTCAATCAGAGGCTTAACCGCTTTTACAAAATCATCCTTGCTTTTCTTATAAAACTCCAGATATGTATTGTAATTATTCACTTCCACTTCCCGGTCCACACTGCTTTCTACCGTGGAGGTAAGGGGACAGAACGTTCTTACTACCAACTCCCTCACATAATCGGAAGTATTTTCGTTGAGTGCATCATAGTCATCCCGGAATGTCTGGACCAGACTGGTGTTGATATGGTCATCCACAACCGCAAGCTGAGTTCCTTCTTCCTGCTTCATCTCCAGGATCTTTAATTCTCCGTCATCCCCCATGCTTAAAAGACCTGCTTTGAATTCCTGACCCCCTTGTGCGGATTCTCCGCTTCCTAACAGCAGACGGGTCTTAATATCTTCAATGGCAAGGGGAAGCATTGCCAATACATTGTTGTAATTATGGCTGGCCTGCTCAAACTGATAGTTCAGCTTATCCCCGAAATCAAGACGCTTTGGGTCCTCTTCATCAAGTTCCATATATTTTCCATAGGTATACTGGATTTCCCGGCGCACCTGACGGATATCTTCCATGATTTTTTTTGGTGAAATCATGTCCAGAACATTGCTGAATTTAAAGTCCACATTAGCGACTCCAAGGGAACCCTTCGCCCCCTGTAAGGTGATCAGCATGTTTAATAAATCATTCATTTCATTGAGAGGTATTTCCGTAATGCAGTTATCCGGTATATTCTCCGGTTTTATAAGGCTGTACTGAATACTTCCAGTTTTCGCATCACACCAGGAATATACGACCGGTGCAAATTTCTCTAAAAATTCTTCAAAGCTTTCCACCAGAAGTACTTCATTAATCTCCTTGATTTTGTCGTCATCCAGGCTGGTTTTTCCTCTCACATCCCCGATCAGCGTTAAAAGATTCAGCTTTTCAGGATTAATTTCGGAAAACAGAATTGTCCGGTTTGTTTGTGTAATCGTTTCCATCGGCGCTCTCCCTCTTTCTTACTTCTTACTTTTTATTTATTCACCCTTATCACCTTAAATGGATAAGATGTGTAAACAACAACATGCTTAAAACAGCTATCATATCCTACAAAAGCATGGAGATATAGTGGATCTCCAGCTCATAAATGCCATCTGGTGAGGTAATGGAGATAATATCTCCAAAGCTGACGCTGTACTGGATCTTTTTGCATACTATAGAACTTCCCAGCATGATGGAAGCATCGGAAGAATGGTACAATATCATTCGCCTGTCTTCATCTGCAATGAGGAAAATCTGGTCAAGTCCCAAAGCCTTGGAGGCTTCCGGATAATCTTTCATTAAATCGCCAAAACTGACCCGGTTATCCTTGATTTTATACATAGGAAACGTAAGCGGCGGAATCTCTTCTTCGTCTTCCGGCTGATCAATAAAGTAAGCATCCATCTTTCCCTGAAAACGGTTTTGTGCTTTTTTTTCTGTTATGACCTCAAGCTCAGGTTTTGGTTTGTGGAAGATCCGCCAGATAACGGCTCCTGCAGCAAGAGCTGCCAGAGCGAAAGCCCACCAATATGCTTTCCATAAAGGAATGATAGAAATATTATAGCTGTAGGATATGGCTGATTCCCCATCAGAAACTTTGATAACCAGGGGCTGTCTGCCTGCTTTCAACGCTTTGACCGAAAGCACACCGTTGTCCAGACTGACTTTTGCTGCTTCTGTTTCATTCTTTTCTAAGGAGTAGGTGAGCCCATCCCCATCGGTGTCTTTAAAGAATTCATTAAGCGTAAGCTTCTTTTCCTTGCTCAATGGATTCAATCCTAACTGCTCCGGCAGTTCTCCTGCAGGAGGTGTATTTACTACCTGCAGCCGCACGGTATGAAATACACAGGATTCCATTACATCATCCAGACGGCTGTCGATGTAGTATGTACCTGACTGAGTCAAATTCACTTTTCCGGTTATCACACCGCCTTCAATAGCTGTATCCAAAACGGTACGCCCATTGGCAGACTGTCCGTCCGCATAAAGTTCTACTTTAGGAGTGAAATTCTTATAAAATGCTTCATCGGTTATGACCGTACCATTCTTATCCTTAAAGTAGATCCGGTAAGGCAGGGGTTTATTCCTTCCTGTTGCCGTCTCTATCTCAAGAACCGGGGTTAAATCCCGATAGCTGATCAAATAAATCTTTAAGCCCTGGTCCTTTACGGTATTGGTCTGTATCGTCAATTCCCCGATGTCTTCCTTGACATCAGATAACTTTGCTACCGAATAATGGACCAGATTCACCGGCTTTATCTGCTGATCTCCATAGACAACGGTGGTATCTCCGATCTGCTGGGGAGAAATCATTAATACGTCCATCTCATCCAGATAAGCATCATCCAGTTTCACCCGAATGCTCTGGCTTCCTGCCCCGTAAATGCCATTGGTGATTTCCTGAATCCGGTAAGCCATGTTGGAATTAAAGATTCCATAAAGGACTTCAATCAACGTTTCCGGCTTCTCAACCGTATAGCTTTCCGCATTGGTCTGTTTTGCAATCTCTTTTAAAATTTCTTTGTTTCCATCGTATTTTCCAAAGGCAACTGTATAAATGGGAATCCCCTGGGACTGACAGGCAGCCACAGTGTTCTTTAAATCGGAATTGGAATTATCCTTGGTCCTTCCGGTTGTAGAGCCGTTTAAATCGGTCTCGCCGTCGGAGATCAGGACAATCATGCGTTTTCGTCCGCTGTCCTGCCCGGACAATCCATAAGCATAGCTCAATCCCAGCCCTATGTCCGTATTACCGGAATAACCGGCAGAATCAATCTGTCCTTTTAAGGAATCCCGTTCCTCCTGGGTTTTCACAGAAACCGGTGCGGCGGATGATACGATGCGGTCGTTGTATGCGACAAATCCGATTTTGATATCCGCACTGTGGACCGTGTCCACAAATGCCTTTACCATCCCGGTAGCCGTATGGTCTCTGTCATTGGCGGTCATGGAACCGCTGTAATCCATGACAAACGTCACATCAAGACCGTTCTGCTCACTGGCTATTTCCTCTGCCAGCGCACGGTGGGAGGAAATAAAAACAAAACAAAATAGTACAAATACAATCCTTTTTAATCTCTTCATAGATCTTACTCACCTTTGTTTCTGTTTTTTACTTACTCCAATATACACCAAAAAATGACAAAAAAACCATTCATGTAAGAAATAACGGGTTAGATGTATGTTTTGGTAATTTTATGATGTTTTTAAACGTTTTACCCATAAATTTAAAACCGTTTTTTTGAATTAAGACAAAAATTAAGATGCATGATGATTATCATCACACATCTCAATTAAATTTATATCCCCTCAGCTTCATATAAAATCGCCTTCAAGGTAAACACTCCATCTTTTCCTTCCGTGGCAAGAACCCCGTTATATTTGTCTGTTATTTTCCTCATAGAACCGATTCCAAGTCCATGGACCCCTTCTTTTTTTCTGGTGATTAATTTGCCATCCTTTGCTGTTTTTATATCTCCCGCATATCGGTTTTGAATACAGAAAATCAGACAGCCTCTCTCGTACTTGATCTCGACCCACATGGCCCGTTTTTCCTCTTCCACATATTCCAGGGCTTCCACCGCATTGTCAAAGGCATTTCCCATAAGAATGCATAAATCCGTATCCTTGATCCCCAATTCTTTAGGAAGACTGATCCTGGTATCCAGACGGATGTTCTTTTTATGGGCTTCCCGGTACAGGTGGTTGACCAAAGAATCCACCACCAGATTCCCGGTCCATTCCTCCAGGTACTCTTTTTTCACCGTCTCTCCGATCATCTGATCCAATACCTCCATCAGTTTATCTTTTTCCTTCTGCTTTGCGAGTTCCTGGATATAGATCAGCTTTTGTTTTAAATCGTGACGCTTTGTATGAAGCTCCATGGTTTCCTTGTCTTCCAGTTGCTTTTGTTGTTGAAACAATTCCAATTGTTTCACATACATGCTCTCATTACGCTTGATTCTGGCTTCCTCGACCCGCATCAGATAGGCAGGATAAACCAGCAAGTGAAGAACAATCATTCCTGCTGTTCCCAGTAAAAGCCAGCGTAAATTATCTACGTTTTGGGAAGCAGACTGTTCGGCTGCCATATAAAAGGCAAAATATACCGTCATGGCTGCTACAAACGGCATGATAAAAAAGACCCCCTGCACAGAAGCCTCATCCCCTGCTCCTTTCCGCTTCATATAGCTCCGAATTCCAAAAATCAGAACAAGCAGGGCAAACTTTGACAGCCACAAAGAAACCATCACCCAGTTTTGTCCTTCTCCTGCCCACAGCTTTGTTCCAATCGAAAAAAACATATCAAGAAGCAGCCAGAGAGCGGCTAAAAGGCCAGGAAAGGTCCACCGCTTCCACAGCGGAGAAGCATATCCTGTCATTCCGGTAAATCCTATGGTTACCAGCGTTCCAAACATAAAAAATGCAGGATTATACATTATATCACTCATCGTGCCGTACAACTGCCATAAAAAGAAAAGCAGCCATTTTGCTGCCTTCCCTTTACCGCTTTTTGCGGTTAAAAATATATCCAGATATACCTTGGCAACCAGTACCCCAAAAAGGGAAAAACTGACGTTACCCGCAATCCATAATCCTTCCTTCATATGTGACACCACTCCATTGCCTCATATAAATTGACTTCCACTTCCTTTTTGCGGCTTCGGCTGACCGGCAGACAAACTCCATCCATTAATTCCACAATTTCCGCAGAAAACCTGGAAATCCGCAAGTAACTGACCAGATAAGACTTATGTATCCGCACAAACCGCAGCTTTTGTCCCCTTAATTCCTCTTCAATGGCTTCCAGATTCTTATAAAGTCTGTAACGTCCGCTGTCGCAGATGATCTCTGTCATCCGTCCCTTGCTTTCAAAATAAATTACTTCTTTCAGCTGCACCTTATAATCCGACCGGTCATAACGAAACCGGTAATACTGGTCTTGCGTTCCGATCATTTTTAATATGTGATTGAATGTATCGGTAAATTCATTCTTCCTGATGGGTTTTACAAGAAACCCAATGGGCGCAGCTAAAAACGCTTCCTTCATATAACTTTCATAAGATGTTACAAAAACCATCTGTACGGTACGATCCATTTCACGAATCTTCTTTGCTGCTGCCATACCGCTTAAATTGGGCATCTCAATATCCATGTAAATGATATCAAAACGCTTTCCTTTCATTACTGCTTTAACGATCTCATCCCCATCTGCATAGGCTTCAACCTCTAAATTCAATCCGGTTTCATCTCCCAATTCCTGCAGATATTTTTTCATTTCCAACAGCAGCAGACGGTCATCATCGCACAAACCAATTTCCAACATGGCCTCACCCCCTACTATATGGATAATAGCATAAATTTTGTTACAATTTCCAATATTTTTAACTTTTTCAGCATATAATGAAATTCGACATATTTCAACCCAAGTGCTAAAATTATACACTTTGAGTGCCAAAATTTGCACACTTGCATACCGAATCACCGTTTTATCTTCGACACCAGAATGGGCGGTTGAAAAATTCCCTTAGATTCCGGCATATACACGCTTTATTTCTATGATATAATGGAAGCAATTCATGAAATGAAGCGCTGAACGTATGAAGGTGATGGAATTTGACGGAGACTGGCAGATTGGAGAAATAGTTAGAAGCAATCGGAAACAGGACATGCTGTTGTCTTGTTTTCTGTGACAGGATTTTTATAAAAGGAGGACACATCAATGATACAGAAACAAATAAAAAGTTATGATGATTTTGTAGAAACCCTGTTGGAGGCCGGCTTTTCTATGGGAGGAGGAAACAGCGAAGGAATTTATTCGGTCATCCCCTGGAACTGGAACCAGGAACCTCCTTATGATACACCGGTCCGCTGGCATACCGGGGACCCGGATACCGACCCTTGGGAATGGCGGATCAGGGTTTTGGATGAGCGTAAGGACATTGCGTATGCCAAACTGTTCTTTAAAAAGAGCGGTTATATGACCAAAGACTGGATTCCATATTTTATGGCTGTCCGAAGAGGAAACCGGACGCTGGAAGAGGAATACGCAAACGGGGCCATCAGCCATCAGGCAAAACGGATTTACAAAACCGTTTTAGAACACGGAACGCTGCCTTTGCATTCCATTAAGGAACTTGCTGGTTTCAGCAAAGAAGACAAGTCTCAATTTGAACGGGGATTAGTGGAATTGCAGACAAAAATGTTTTTGACCATGTGCGGCAGGCAGCAGAAAATAAACCAAAAGGGGGAAGAATACGGCTGGTCATCCACCGTTTTTTGTACCATCGAAAGTTTTTGGGGGGAGGATGTGTTAGAAAAAGCTGACATGGTAGAAACAAAGGAGGCCATTGAAAAAATATCAGAGCGTATCCTTTTCTTAAACCCCCACGCAGAACCAAAGAAGATATTAAAATTTATCAAAGGTTAATACTTTCAATTTGACGTTCGTTGACCGGGCAGAGAAATTATAGAATTTTGCGTATTGGCTCTCATTGACAGGGTCTGTAGTATTCTGTTGCGGAGCATCATTTAAACGTTTCTGATGCTCCGGAATACTGTATCCTGCGTTTTCACTAAGAACCGTAGATCTTTGGATCAATTAGAAAGAAATCCAGGGGGGGCCTAGAACGGTTCGATCCGTATGACCCCTCCGCATAAACAGGATAAGACACTGTTACTATAAAGCACCGGTTCCCCATTGATTTTATGATCCATATCTTTGATCAGCCATGGAATCAAAACCACAGGAACACATGGCTGAGGGGGAGTCATCCGACTGCATGTACCAAAACAGGTGAAATTGATTCCAGGCTTGTAATCCATGACGGAAGCCTGATTTTTGTCCCCAATAACCGCACCATGACTGACCGGAACCTTTAAGCAGCACCCGCAGCTTCCCATGGAGCATTTTAATGTAACCCCTTCAACCACCTCAAACTTATCACTCATATGTAATACCTCTCTCAAAATAAATTGTATCATTGAATAATCCCTTAAAATTGTGCAGGCTCCTTAGAAGCCTGCTTCTTTTATTGGAAAAAGCAGGCATTCCAGGAGCATCTGTTATCCAGAAGAAGTCCGCACCGGATTTTAATTTCAATATATACGATATTTAGAGAAAAAGGAGCATTATGTAAAAAATAACCGTTTGTAAGTAAAAACAGGCATGTTTTTTATCCCGTACAGCCCTTAATCAGCTTTTAATACTTTTACGATTTCCCCTACAAAGCACTGATGATAGTCTTTTTCCGGATAAAGTTTAGAATCCAGGGATTTATCTATAAACCCGGCAGGATCAACGCTCTGCTTATAAAGCTTTTTGCATATGAGCACAAGCTTTGCCTCTGAAAAATAGGGAGCATCTCCATCAAAGAACGGAGTAAGCCCGGATTCTTTCGCCTTATCCACTTCCCGGCCGGAATTGGAACCGCAGTAGGAAAGGGCCGAACGGTACTTCTCATCAAAAAAATTGAGTGCATAATAATCTTCCCGGTCCACAAATTCCAGGGTATACCTTTGAGGGCGAAGTACAATGGTGGATACATTTTTGCCCCACATCACTCCGATTCCTCCCCAGCTGGCGGTCATCATATTAAAACTGTTTTCATTTCCGGCAGAAATAAGCATCCAGTCCTTTCCTATTTGTGTAACAGGATTTACCGGCACATCTAAAAGATTTACTTCTCTTAACATTTCATTACCTCCATATCATGAAAATTCAATCCGTCTCTATCCTATTATAAGATGGGGACTGAAACAAAATTCCTCACTTCAAGATCAAATATTATTTATGGCAAGCTTACCGGATTCCCTTATCAAAGGGATATTTTTTTATTTGCCGAATATATAGTATTAATTACTGATACAGGAGACCGCCTATGTCTGCAAACAGAAAAAAGCTATTGGCCTATATCCTATTTCCTTTGATTGTCGGCGCGATTTCAGGGTTTCTTTCCAGAAACGGCATGAATATGTACAGCTCCTTAAACCGGCCGCCCTTATCCCCTCCTGGCTGGGTATTTCCATTGGTGTGGACTATTTTATACATACTTATGGGCATAAGTTCCTATCTGATCGCCTCCTCTCCTTCTCCCAAAAAGCGGGAAGCCCTGTTGCTGTACGCAGTTCAGCTGTTTCTTAATTTTATCTGGAGTCCCATATTCTTTGGACTGAAGAATTATTTACTGGCATTTATCGTTCTTTTGCTTTTGTGGTATGCGATCTTTAAAATGATCCGTTCTTTTTTTCAGGTCGATTTCACAGCCGCACTGCTCCAAATTCCCTATCTCCTATGGGTCACCTTTGCCGGATACTTAAACCTGGCAATCGTCTTTATAAATTAATGGGAAACAAAAGGGACCGGCGGAGACAACACTTTGAAAGAATAACGCCCTTTAAAGTGATGTCACCGCCGGTCCTTTTTATCATGCGGACTGGTTGTCCATAGCATCAGTCACCCGGCTGACCGGATGAAATCGGTTAAATTAGTATATATTTCAGTACGAATAAAATTGCCAGGATGTACATGAGAATACTGATTTTTTTCTCTTTGCTCTTTCCTGTTACCACATTGATGAACACATAGGAAATCACTCCCATGGAAATTCCTTCGGAAATGCTGTACATAAACGGCATGGCGATGATGGTGATGTAAGCCGGGATCGCCTCCGTATAATCATTGAAATTGATCTTTACAATGGAGGTCAGCATGAGGAAACCTACCACTACTAAGGCCGGTGCCGTCGCAAAGGACGGAATCGCCAAAAAGATTGGGGATAAAAACAGGGACAGACCAAATAAAATAGCAGCAACGACTGCCGTAAGGCCGGTTCTTCCGCCCTCCGCTACACCTGCCGCACTTTCCACGAAAGCAACAATTGTGGAAGTTCCAAATACGGCACCTGCAGTTGTTGCAATGGCATCTGAAAGCAGGGAACCTTTGACGTTGGGAAGTTTTCCGTCTTTATCAAGCATATCCGCTTTTGATGCAACTCCAATGAGGGTCCCCAGGGTATCAAATAAATCAACGAATAAGAATGCAAACATGACCACCAGAAAGTCCAGGGAAAACACTCTGGAGAAATCCATCTTCATAAAAGTAGGCGCCATGCTTTTAATTCCAAATCCAGAGCTTAAATCTGGAAATACGCTGTACATGCCAAGCGCCGGATTGGGCTGATACAGACCAGTCGCCTCACAGATCATTCCAAGAATCCAGGTGATTAATATCCCCCATAGCATATTGCCCTTTACATTCTTAACTACAAGTACGGCTGTAACAAGAATCCCAATAATTGACAGCAAAACCGTAATGCCCACCGTATGGAAAGTACCATCTGTCAAAGAACCTTTAAATGAATAAAAGGAAACAAGAGTGGAGCTGTCCACAACAATTTTTGCATTCTGCATACCGATAAAGGCAATAAACAAACCAATTCCAACAGAAACCGCATGTTTTAAGGTAATGGGAATGGCATTAAAAATCCCCTCCCGGATACTGGTAAGGGAAAGAACGATAAAGATGATACCTTCTAAAAATACAGCGGCCAAAGCCATCTGCCAGGTATAACCCATGTTCAATACTACCGTGTATGCAAAAAACGCATTCAGCCCCATGCCCGGAGCCAGTACAAACGGGTAATTTGCAAGACATGCAATCAGCAGAGTCCCGAATAAAGAAGCCAGTGCTGTGGCTGTAAATACAGCTCCTGCATCCATGCCTGTTGCACCTAAAACGCTGGGGTTTACCGCCAGAATATAAGCGGTTGTCATAAACGTTGTGATACCGGCTATAACCTCAGTCTTTACGGTTGTGCGGTTCTGTGATAAGTGGAATGTTTTGTCCAGAAAACTTCCCCTTTCTTTTGTTGCCATACTTCGTACCTCCTGACAGCCGGAACCTAATTCTAAAAGATCCGGCTTCCTTCTGTAAATTTTCCTATGATATGTCTGTCATCGGACAGATAAATAAAACGCTCCAGCCTTTCTTTTAAGGAAAGGGGCTGGGGATGAGGCAGACTGCTGTCATCCAGAATCAGAGCATCAAACTCATAGCCCTTTAAAAAGCTTCCAACCTTTCCAAAGAAAGCTCCCCCGCCTAAGGTCCCCATATAAAATGCTTCTTCCAAAGTCACCGGCTTCAAGCTTTCATCCAAAAGGCGCCACCTTAATTTTGATACAGAAATAGCATCCACCATGGCCCGGAAAATGGATTCCCCGCTGCCGCCTGCCACATCGGTTCCAAGTCCCAGATTCATCTTCTGATCGAGATACGTCCTAACCGGAGCAACTCCGGAAGATAGATTTGTATTGGACTGGGGACAATGGGCAATAAAAACTCCACGTTCCTTCATCAAAGCAATCTCCTCCTCCGATGAATAAACGCAGTGAGCCATTACCGTTTTCACCTTTCCGCCAAACAATCCGAACTGATCGTATGCATCTGCGTAAAACCGGGACGCCGGACATAATTCTTTGACCCACCCAATCTCACTCTGGTTCTCCGATAAGTGGGACTGGACAGGAAGCTGGTATTTTTTCTGCAGCCTGGAAAGCCGGTCCATCAGTTCATCCGTGCAGGAGGGAATAAATCTGGGAGTCAGGATGGGACTGACATTTGCATATCCCTTCGTCACATGTTCCAACCATTCCTCCGTGTCCCGTACTGACTCCTCCGCACTGTTTTCACAGTAATAATCGGGAGAATTGCGGTCCATGTTCACCTTTCCCACCATGGTCTTTAGCCCGGTTTCCTCCATCAGATCCATCAAAAGCTCTGTAGCCGGACGGTGTATGGTGGCAAAGATGCAGGCTCTTGTAGTCCCGCTCTTCTTCATCGTATCAGCAAAAATCTGATAGGCCTTTTTTGCGTAATCCAGCTCCTTATACTTGGCTTCCTCCGGAAATGTATTGGTGTTCAGCCAGTCCAAAAGCTCCAGATTCATGTTAAGCCCCCGGAACGCAAACTGGGGTGCATGGATATGAAGGTCGGTAAGACCTGGAATGATCATTTTATCTCCCCAGTCTGTCAGCGGAAGATTAAAAAACTGCTCCGGCAGTTCTTTCCATACCCCTTCCGACTTTCCTTCCAGACAAACCAGATATCCCTGTTCCACGGTCCGTAACAGATTCCTATCCTCACTGTAGCAGATGTTCCCTTTTAAGACAAAATTTTTATTACCAGTCATAGTACCTCCTGTCCAACATACCGTAAAATAAAACACGGCAGTTCAGATTGCAAACCACCGTTCTCTCTATCTCCTTTTATGCACGCACTACAAAACACAGCCCATAGGGCTGCGTCATAATCCATGCAAAAACTTATAGACAACTATTCCGGTAGCTGGTAGAAACACTCAACCAATTATGAGCTTATATAAGTTCCTTTATTCCTGATACTATATAAATTTTGTGACCTCTGACAGGTCGACTATACCATATTGTATAACTTTTTGTCAATGCTGCTCTCACAGAATATAAACCTTTTGTTTTCTGGTTGATTTTTTACCCCCTGATCCGCACTTCCTTTTGGAGAGCCAGGGAATAAATGACCGCCTCTTTTACCTTTTTCCCGGTCATCTGCTCCAGGGCGCGGGTATAGTACTCCATCTGTACCCGGTAACGGTCGATCAACACCTGTTCTTCTCCCTTTTTGATGTGGTCGGTCTTATAATCCACCAGAACAAGCCCATCCTCTTCTTCCATATAAGCATCAATGATACCCTGAATCAATATCAGTTCATCGGAATCTCCAATATCCATCTCTCGTGCCGGTATTCCAATGACAAACTGCTGTTCCTTTTTCAACCGTCCCTCCCGCTGGGCCTCAGAAAGACGCTTTCCAAGTGGAGATTTTAAGAAATTCAGCAGCAGCTTTTTAGAGATTAAGGAAATGCTCTCTTCATCCATACGTTTTTCTTTCCGGAAACGTTCTACCGCCTCTTGAAGCTCTTCTTCCGTTTGGACAGAGCCAAAGTCCAAAAGCTCCAGAATACGGTGATAAGCGGTTCCACGGAAAGCCCCTCGGCCTTTTTCATCTGTTCCCTCTTCTTTTAAGAATATAGGAATGGTAGGAAGGAACTCACTTTCCTCCTCATCCAGAAACTGTCCCTGTTTTTTTAATTCCGATACGGAGAGCTTGGTATGAAGTCCGATGTCGGCCTGATAAGGATACCGGTATTCAAAAGCTGCCTTCAGCTCCCGTTCAAATGCTTCATCATAAACCTGTTTTGTATCCAGAGATAACAGACGTTCCTTGGTAAGCTTTTTCCCGGCCTGGCGCTCCACCTCCCTTCCCACAAGCTCCGTAACGGAAAGCTGGCGGACCACCATACTTCCTGTATCCTGCCCCTCCTCGGACTGGATCTTGGTTTGTGAGAATTTCCCCGAAAGGCTCATGATCATCCAGTCCAGATATGAATCCGCCGTCGAGAGAATGGTAAATGGAATCTCTCCATTTGCCCGAAACACCTCTGCATACCGGTCCATTTTCTTTTCCAGATACCGGTCCAGTCCTGTCATTACCAGCTTTTCCTTGGCTCTGGTCATTGCCACATAAAGCACACGCAGTTCTTCGCCCATGGCGCCCAGCTCCATTTTCCGTTTTAAGACATGTTTCTTTAACGTGGGGGCCTTTAAGCGCCGTTCCAGATCCAGATGATCGGTCCCGATTCCCAGATCCGGGTCGATTAAAATCTTTCCGTAGGCATCCTGCTTGTTAAACTTCTTTCCCATTCCTGCAAGAAATACCACAGGAAACTCCAGTCCCTTGCTCTTATGAATACTCATAACCCGAACCGTATTCTCTTCTCCGGCCAGAGATGCCTCTCCAAAATCCGTATCATACTTTTTCAGGTTCTCAATGTATCGGATAAAGTGGAACAGCCCGGTATAGCTGGTCTTTTCATAAGCGGAGGCTTTTTCCACCAGCATGGCTAGATTGGCCCTGCGGACCTCTCCCGCTGGCATGGCGGAGACATAATCATAATACCCGGTGTCTTCATATAGATCATAAAGCAGTTCGTGTATGGAAAGATAGGCGGCTTTGGCCCTGTAAGAATCAATCCTATCTGCAAAACGTACCAGTTTTTCATAAAGTCCCGGATAATCCGGGTCCTGTGTACCCTCATAATCCTTTAAATACTGCTGCCATGCTCCATAAATCCCCCGGTCCTGGCCTTTTTTTGATGTCTTTTTAAACCGTGCCGTCATATGGGCCATCTCCTCATCCGTTACCTGGCCGATGGGAGATTTAAGCACTGCTGCCAGAGGGATGTCCTGCATGGGATTGTCGATGATATTTAAAAGGGAAAGAATGATTTCCACCTCAACGGCAGTAAAGTATCCGGTTTTTCTCTCCGCATAGGCAGGAATCCCTTCATTCATCAGCACATTTACAAAATCCTCTGCCCAGCCGCTTAGGCTTCGTAAAAGAATCACCATATCCCCGTAACCGGCAATTCGGTAGCCGCCTTTGCCGTTTAAGTTTTTGTCCCATACATAAAGACCTGTTTCCGGATGGACAAACTCCCGGATTCTGGCCGCAATGGCCTTTGCCTCCAGTTCCCTGCTGGTAAAATCCCCTCCATCGTCATCTAACTGCTTTAATAGATTTCCCTCCGCATGAATCATAAGAAGCTCCGGCTTTTCTCCTGCACGGCCTTCAAAAGGAGCGAAAACGGCGCCGGGGTGAAGCGCTGCATCCTTTGTATACCGGATATTTCCAAGGTTCTTTGTCATGATCTGATAAAATACCTCATTGATGCTTTTTAAAACCTCTTCTCTGCTCCTAAAATTCTGATGAAGCTCGATCTTCTGATACTTTCCTTCTTCTTTCTGATAAGACTCATATTTATCCAAAAACAGCTGGGGCCTTGCCAGACGGAACTGGTAGATACTCTGCTTCACATCTCCTACCATGAAGACGTTGGGAGTGCCGAACCGCTCTCTGGAAATGCTGTTGATCAGGGCCTCCTGCACATCATTGCTGTCCTGATATTCATCCACAAGAATTTCTATAAACTGTGCACTCAGTTCATCGGCTGCATCAGACGGAATCCTCTTATCCCCTTCCTTTTTCAGAAGGATCTCCAGGGCATAGTGCTCTAAATCATTAAAATCCACCAGATTTCTTTCCTTTTTTTTCTCCTGATATCTCCTTGCATATTCTCCGGCCAGATCAAGGAGCATGGTAACTGCTTCCTTCGTGCCCAAAATATCAGATAACACCTCGTCAGGGGATTCAAAGCAATAAAGCTCCGACAGCTTTCCCACCGCTTTTTTTACCCGGTCTCTGACTCCCGTGACGTATGCCTTTTTCTCCGGATCAATATCCTTGCTTCTTATGGAAGCAAGGCGGTCAAAGGATACTGATTTTAGCTGCTCATTAAGAGCTTCATAATTTTCAGCAGAAAGAATCCGGTTTAAAAGGTTCAAGTCGCTTGTCAGCATGGGGAGATAGGCCAGAGGGCCGTTTTCCTCTTCACAGACCTCTGCCGCCGCCTGAATCTGGCTGATAAATTCTGAAACCTGAAGGGCTACATCGCGCATGAGGAATTTCATCCATTCCATCTCCATCATCTGCCCCATATCACCGGCAGAAAGCTCGTCTCTGCACCGGGCCAGCCATTCCTCCGGCCATGGATTGCTTTGGGAAAAGGTGTATACCTGCATGATGTAATCTTCGATTCCATGATCCGTCTTCCCGCTTGCATAGGTTTCCACGAACTGTTCAAAAAGAGGGTCTCCCGATTCATAGAACTCCTCTAGCATCTCCTTCATCACATCCGCCCTTAAAAGAATAAGCTCCCCTTCATCTCCCACCCGGAAAGCCGGGTCAATGTCCAGCTTGTTGTAATGTTCTCTGATCAGGCCCAGGCAAAAGCTGTCAATGGTAGTGATCTGGGCATAGGGGATCATTGCCGCCTGCATCTGTAAATGAGAATTCTCCGGATGTTCAAGCAGTTTTTCATCCACCGCTTTTAAGATACGTTCCCGCATCTCATCAGCCGCAGCTTTTGTAAAAGTCATAACAAGGAGCTGGTCGATCCTTACAGGCTCTTCGCCCTCGGTGATCATGCGGATAATCCGCTCCACCAGCACTGCCGTTTTTCCGCTTCCTGCTGCCGCTGAAACCAGCAGGTTCCGGTTCCTGCTTTCAATGACTGCCTTTTGTTCATCCGTCCAGCTGATTGCCATCGTCTTTTGCCTCCTCTTCTCCTTCGATCACCGGCCAGATTTCCTCAGATTTTAACGCCTTGAATCTGCGGTAGCCATACCCTTCCGTCTTTAGGTCAAAGCCGCAGACCGCATGGTAGGGACAATAATCACAGGCGCTCCGGCTGCCCTGTTTATAGGGGCTTACATCAATTACTCCGTCTAAAATCTCCCTACCCTCTTTCTTTAATTTTTGCTGGACAAACTCCCGCAGGGCAGCAAACCGCTTCCCGCCGGCCACAGAGGATCTGGCCTCCTGAATGATTCCGTTTTTCATGGCCACCGGAATCACATCTGACTCCGTCACGATCTCACGGTCCAGATGGGTTATGGCATTTAGATCCGTATTGACCAATCCGTTCATGCGAAGCTGCTTTAACATCCTCCGGTTGATTTCCTCCTCTGTCATCTCCCCTTCTTTGTCCACAAGGGGATCACCGATATTATAATAGAAGATCCCTGCCGGTACCACCGGCTTTTCCGGCGACCGCCGCTCTTCCATCTCAAGGGCCGCATCCATGTAAACCACCAGCTGGAGCTGAAGCCCGTAGTACAAAGCCGTCAGGTCAAAGGCCGTTTTCCCCGATTTATAATCAATGATCTTTACATAAACCGCTTCCTCATCCTCGCATAAATCCATGCGGTCGATCCTTCCTCTTAAATGAATGGCCTCGTCCCCGGAAAGAGGAATCCGCATGGCCCTTAAATGGTCGGAGGCGGAAAAGGAGACTTCAAATCCTACCGGAGTAAAATCTCCCTTTTTCAGCTGCTCGGTCAGCGCCCACATGGTCCGGTCCGTGATCCGCTCCACCTTACCGGCCAGATAAGCATTTCTGGCCGAGCTTTTTAAGATGGTATTGCCATAATCCTCGGTCACATGGAGCACACAGTCATGAACCAGAGCCTTCCGTTCTTCCTCTGTCAGAGACTTAAAGTCCTTCCCTTCCTCTTTTATCCGCTGGAAACACAAATCAATGGAATCGTGGAACAAGTTACCAATATCCATGGCTGCAAGTTCATATTCCTGCCGTTCCATCAGCTCCAGCCCATAATTTAAGAAATGGGCGTAGGCACAGGACGCGTATTGCTCCATCCGGGTCACACTGCCGCTTATGACAGAGCCATACAAAGCCCTTGCCGCAATTTTACCGATTCCCTTCTGCTCATAGGTATAAAAGGCCGCTTCCAACAGCCTCCTCCCCTCCTCGCTGTGACGCTCCGACAGAAGAAAGGCTTTAAAAAGCTCGAAAAACCTTCCGTCTCCCCCCGTCTGCTTATATTCCCGCAGCCCGTCAGACAGAAGCTCTCTGGCTTCCCTCATGGAAAGGGGGACCCGTTCCTTTGAAGGTATGGTCTCGGAGAGACCTGGAAACAGCTTTTTTAATTCTCCAATCAGCGTGGAGGGACGCATGCTTTTCCCGGAACCATCCATGGCCGAATAGGAAAGGATCAGCTCCTGTTCCGGTTTTGTCAGGGCAAGATATAAATAAAATCTCTGGCGGAACCCTTCTTCTCTTGCCGTGGGGGCCAGTTCAATGGCCTGACTCCCTAAAAACTCCCGCTCCCTGTCCGTAAATAAGCTGCTTTTCTCCTTCTTTACAGGCACGATCCCGTCATTGACACCCACAAAAAACAATAGTTTTACATGGTCAAGTCTGGTTCTTGTAATATCTCCCACCACTACACGGTCCACAGAAGCAGGGATAAGTCCCACCTTTATTTCAGAAAAACCGGCATCCAGTATCTCCGCATACTCTTTCCCGCTCACATGCTCTTCCCCTAAAAGTCCGGCAAGGCGGTCAAACAAATCCATAACAAGCCCATACACCTGACTGTATTCCTTTGCCAGAATCAGCTCTCCCCTATCCTGAAACTCTGCTTCAAAGGCAAGCAGCTTTTCTTCAATCCCAGTCTCCATAAGCAGAGCCGTCACCGCCGCTGTCATGGATTTTACCGTGGAGGCTTCCTCCCTAAACGCTTCCCGAAGGCGCCTTAAAGGGGCTAGGATCTGCTCTCTGAATTCATTGAGTTCTTCCAGATTCAGTTCCCTGGCTCCCCGGTACCAGCCCTCCCATGCACAATCCCATCGCTTAAATCCCCGGATGCCCATGGCAATGACATAATTCTCCAGACGGTCCGTCTTTTCTTTGTCCTCTTTCTTTGTGACAAGGGCTGTTCTCAAGTACCGGAATACGGATTCATAGGAAAAATCCTTCTGCACGATCTCAATGGCCGCCCGGATCAGCTCCACCATGGGATTTTTTAAAATACTTTTCTTATCATCCAAAAAATACGGAATGCCGTTTAGCTGGAACTGATGGATGATTTCATTGGCATAGCTGCCAAGATCTCCGGTAACCACCGCCATATCCTTGTACCGAAGCCCCTGTTTCCGTATGGCTTCCTCCATTGAATGGACCAGACAGGTAATCTCCTCCGTCGGGTTTAAGGCCTTCACCAGGCGGATGGAGCCGGTCTCTTTGCAGGTTTTCCCTTTATAGCGGTATAAATTCTGTTCCAGGAAATCCAGCGCATTTCCCGTCTTTGCCCCCGTCTTTTTAAACCGGACCGCGGGATGCGTTAGAAGAAGAATGTCCTCTTCCCTGGAGGTACGGGCCTTCTCCGCCAGATCCTTTAACTTCCATATCATTTGCCGGCTCATATAAAACAGTTCCTGAACACCCATATTACGGCTCATGTTCTCCGACGGATCAATGGTGACCGTTACAATCACCCGTTTGCAGAAACGGAGAAACAGGCTTAAGATCCGGTACTGGACAGGGGTAAATCCGGTATAGCCATCCAATGTGATGACGCTGTTTTTGATTAGCTCCGACTGGGGCAGGACCCGGCAGAACACGTCAAGAATCTCCTCCGTGGTGATGTACTTGTCCTTAATATAATCCTTAAAGCCCTGATACATGACCGAGATATCCAAAAGCTTCTGCTTCAGCATCGGACTCATGGTGTCCGGCAGAGCTTCCGTGAGCATGTCCGGAGTCACCCCGTACTGGTAAAGCTCCGACAGCATGGACTTTAACTGGGAAATAAAACCGGTTTTACTTAAATGATCTTTATAAAGCACCAGCTCTTTTTTCTTCCCGGAGGCCACCTTGCGAAGCACCATGGATTTTCCCATGTCATCAAGAACCTGGGGATTTTCTATGGCAAGCTCCTCAAAAATCCGGTAGGCCAGACGGTTGAAGCTGACAATATCAATATTCATGACCCCATGATTGGGATGAAGGGAAACGATCTCTTTCTGGGTCTGCATGGTAAACTGTTCGGGTACAACAGCAATATATCTGGTATCCGGCTCCTCCATGGACATCCGGATAAGTTCTGTATAAAGGCGGTAGGTCTTTCCGGACCCGGAACCGCCTAAAATAAACTGAAGGGACATGGTCTCTTTGTCTCCTTTTTGTGATCATTTTTATGTAAAATAAAACACCTATTTTCTTAACATCTTAACATAGAATTCCCCTGGCAACAATGAAATCTTAGGCATGAAACCCAAATCCCAATAATACACTATAACAAAACTGTACGGAGGGCTTTTTATATGAGCTCAAAAACAAAAATCGTCGTATTACGAATGAAAGAAATCATCTACACTGCAATCTTCGTTGGCCTTGGAATTCTTCTTATCACTTTGTTTTTAGTCATGTTCCGCCCGAAAAAGGATTCGGTTCCTACATCTGGTGACGCCGTGCACTATGTTCCGGGGGTCTATACCTCCGCCATAACGCTGAATAACCAGGACATCAATGTTACAGTCACCGTAGATTCCGGTAAAATCACTTCCGTGAGCCTGGTTCCTTTAAGCGAAGCCGTCACCACCATGTATCCGCTCATGCAGCCTGCCATGGATCACTTATCAGAGCAGATCGTGAAAAACCAGTCCACCAAAAACATTTCCTATTCGTCGGATTCCCGCTATACCTCTGGCATCCTTTTAAAGGCAGTGGATCAGGCGCTGTCAAAAGCCCAGAAATCCGATTAGCAGGCATTGTGTTTTTTCCTTTATGATTGTATAATGAGGAAACGTGATACATACTTACATAAATGAGGAAAACGACCATGAATCAAACTACAAAAGCACAGGATGCAGCGGGGCATAACGGGATTACAGAGGGAGTGATTTGGAAACAGCTTCTTCTGTTTTTCTTTCCCATTTTATTCGGCACCTTTTTTCAACAGCTCTACAATACCATAGACGCCGTCATTGTCGGAAGATTTGTGGGCAAAGAAGCACTTGCAGCAGTAGGAGGCCCTACCGGAACCCTGATCAATTTGCTGATCGGTTTCTTCATAGGGCTTTCTTCCGGTGCAACAGTCATCATCTCACAATTTTACGGTGCAAAAAAAGAGGAGGAGGTAAGTAAGGCTGTCCATACGGCCATCGCCTTCTCCATTACTACCGGAATAATCTTTACCATCACCGGCATCCTGGGAGCACCATTTGCCTTGAAAGCCATGGGAACGCCTGACGAGATCCTCCACCATGCGGTGGCCTTTATGCGGGTCTATTTTATCGGGATTACCGCCAACCTGGTCTACAACATGGGAGCCGGAATCCTGCGGGCCATCGGGGACTCCAAACGGCCTCTTTACTTTCTTATCACAAGCTGTTTTACCAATATCGTTCTGGACATCCTGTTTGTGGTATATTTGCCCCTGGGGGTTCGGGGAGCGGCTCTTGCCACAATCCTCTCCCAGCTTCTCAGCGCCGTGCTGGTAGTCCGTCTGCTGATCCGTACCAGGAAATCCTACCGTCTTGTTCCAAAAGCCTTAAAAATTGACCCGGACATGCTTAGAAGAATCATCCGCATCGGTTTTCCTGCCGGACTCCAGTCCGTCATGTACTCCTTGTCAAATATCATCATCCAGTCAAGCATCAACACACTTGGTACCGATACCATTGCAGCCTGGACCGCCTACGGAAAGATAGACAGCATATTTTTCACCATCATCAGCGCATTCGGAATTGCCATCACTACCTTTGTGGGGCAAAACTACGGAGCGAACAAAAGAGACCGGGTCTACAAAGGAATCCGGGTCTGTATGGCCATGTGCTTTGCTTCCTCTATTGCTTTGAGCTTTTTACTCTATACCTTTGGAAACCATATTTTTCTGCTCTTTACCACGGACCCATCGGTCATTGCCATCGGAACGGAGATTCTCCGCTTTCTGGCGCCGGTCTATGTTACCTATATCTGCATCGAGATCTGTTCCGGTTCCCTCAGAGGAACAGGGGACTGCTGGATTCCCATGCTGCTCACCTGCTTAGGTGTATGCGTACTCAGGGTCGTATGGGTCTGGGTGGCTGTTCCTCTGCATCCCACCATTAAAATGGTGGTCTTCAGCTATCCAATGACCTGGACAACCACCTCCGTTTTATTTCTGGTTTATTTCAGCTTTTATAGCCGGCTGAAATGGCGCAGATTCCCCTTACGTTTGAAGAAACACTGATTTTTACGAAGCCTTTACTCCATCGGTGCCCGGTAAAAGGCTCCGTAAAACTGCTCCGTCCGAAACATATTTACGATCACGTGTCCATCCACTTCGTGAAACAGAGATATAATGTCGGCCACCTCATAGGAAGATACCACCGTATGAAGCAGATACATTTTTTTCTTGCTGTAACCGCCTACGGCATCCACACAGGAGATGCCGTGTTGAAAGGCTTTCACATATGCCTGGGTAAGCTCCGGCCCTTTGGTGGTGGTGACCTGAAGAGTCACCCGCTCATACCTGTGATGGAAGGTGGAAATGATCTTTGTCCCCACAAACTGGAATAAAATAGAATATCCCGCATATTTCCATCCAAAGATCGCACCAAAGGTACACAGCAGGATTACGTTCCCTATAAACACATAGGTCCAGATAGAATTTCCCGTCTTATTGGAAACATAAAGAGCAATAAAGTCCGTTCCTCCGGTGGACGCATTTCCTCGAAGGGCGATCACTATGGCAAACCCGTAAAGCACCCCTCCATATATTACATTCAATACCTCATCATCAAAAAGAGGAGTAAATTGAAAAATTCTTAAAAAAACACTGGATAACAAAACCTGGAGCAGCGAAAATAGAGTAAACCGTTTACTGATGCTTTTGCTGCATGCCCAGGCCACAGGAAGATTCAGTATGATCATGCCGAGGGAAGTGGATATATTCATCCCAAAAAGGGATGTCACCCGGTCAATCAAAATGGCAATTCCTGTAAACCCTCCTGATAAAAGCCCGGCCGGCTGAATGAATGCCTGTATTACATAAGTCTGCAAAAGCGCTGATAGGACAACTGCCAACGTTGTCATTACATTTCTCACACGCTTATCTCTCCTCAGTTTTTTCAACATAATATTTCTCCTCCTATCATTAAAGGATATTATATGTAAGTTCTTCCTCTATATCAATCCTTTTCATAAAAAAAGAGGATCGCCCTTCCCCCACAGAAGGCAATCCTCCGTCACGGTCCAAACCGTCACATTATATTGTTTTTGCTACTGGCATCCCCATGCCGATATCAAGCACATAAGACACCTCTATGTGCTTTTCACATAGACAATCGTACCATAGAATCCCAAAAAAGTCAATATTTTTAGTCTATTTTACCAAAAAATTGCCTTTAATTCAAAAAACATTGCCACATTTTTTCTTACAAGTTCCTTTCCTGGGTTTCTGTTTTGCACACAAATGCAAAAAACATATTTTTCTGAAAATTGCATATACTTTCCTTATTGCCAAAATGCTGCTAATTTATTTACAAGGAGAAAACTGTTATGGATTTTTCAAGTAGCCTCACTGATAATATGAATTATTTAAACAACAAACTGGATGTAGACCAAAACTTTGATCTGGTTTACCGCACATTTTATATCGGAGAACGGGAAGCAGCCTTATATTGCATCGACGGGTTTACAAAAGGGGATGTGTGGCAGAAGATCATGGAGGACTTTTCTTCCATAAAAAAGGAAGACATGCCCCTTGATGTCCTTGAGTTTTCCAAAAAATTCTTTCCTTACTCGCAGGTAAGTCTGGTCAAAGATGATGACAAAATGATAAAATCTTTGCTTACAGGCCTTGCCTGCCTCTTGATTGATGGTTACGACAAATGTCTCGTGGTGGACAGCCGTGGCTATCCCTCAAGAGGCGTGTCTGAACCGGAAAAAGATAAGGTGCTTCGTGGCTCCAAAGACGGCTTTGTGGAAACACTGACCTCGAATACCGCTTTGATCCGACGAAGAATCCGTGATCCCAGGCTGACGATGGAGATCATGCATTCCGGAGAAAGCTCTTATACTGACATTGCCATCTGCTATTTTAAGGGACGTGTGGATGAAAAGCTTCTTGCCACCATCAAGGAACGGATCAAAAAGCTGAAGGTAGACGCCCTGACCATGAACCAGGAAAGTCTGGCGGAATGCATCTATCCCCATAAATGGTTTAATCCATTTCCCAAATTCAAATATTCAGAACGGCCGGACACCGCTTCTGCCTCTTTGCTGGAAGGCAACATCATTATCCTGGTAGACAACTCTCCTTCTGCCATGATCCTGCCCTCCTCGATTTTTGACATCATTGAAGAAGCCGATGATTATTACTTCCCCCCGGTGACGGGAACCTATTTAAGGCTCTCCCGGTTTATCATTTCTATATTAACGCTGTATT
Source organism: uncultured bacterium (assembly GCA_905215155.1). GTDB lineage: Bacteria > Bacillota > Clostridia > Lachnospirales > Lachnospiraceae > Lacrimispora > Lacrimispora sinapis. The sequence goes on from CAJMPJ010000023.1 coordinate 46,253, forward strand.
TGACCCCTACCTGGCTGTTTTTTATGCAGAATCCAGAACTGATTCCCTCCTGGCTCCAATTTATACAGTTATCTGAACCCCCTCAGGTTCCTCTTCTGTTCCAGCTTCTGATTCTGGAATTCGCCATTGACGGACTAAGGCTTGCAGCGGTCAATACTCCCAGTATGCTGACCACGCCTCTCAGTGTGATCGCCGGTATTGTACTGGGAGAATATTCCGTAAAATCCGGCTGGTTCAACAGTGAGACCATGCTATATATGTCATTTGTCACCATCGCAAACTATTCCCAGTCAAGCTTTGAGCTGGGTTATGCCTTCAAATTCATACGAATGATCATACTCGTAACTACGGCTCTCTTTAACTTCTGGGGCTTTGTGGGCGGTATCCTGCTCTCCATTTGCGCCCTTGTATTTAATAAGACCATAGCTGGAAAGAGCTACATTTATCCCCTCATCCCGTTCCGCTTTTCAGAGCTCAAAAAACGGTTTTTCCGGGGACGTCTGCCTCACAGGGAAAAATAAGAAACAGGCGGAGATCGTTCAATCTCCGCCTGTTTCTTATTTATTCGTCAATGCTGTAATTCGGTGCTTCTTTTGTAATATGGATATCATGAGGATGGCTTTCCTTTAAGGAAGCTGCGGTAATCTTTACGAATCTTCCGTTGTCCTGTAACGCCTTGATATTCTGTGCTCCGCAATATCCCATACCGGAACGCAAACCGCCCAGGATCTGGAATACGGTATCTTCTACCATTCCCTTATATGCCACACGGCCTTCCACGCCTTCCGGTACCAGCTTCTTGGCATCCGACTGGAAGTAGCGGTCCTTGCTTCCATTCTCCATGGCTGCAATGGAACCCATTCCGCGGTAAACTTTGTACTTTCTTCCCTGATATAGTTCAAAGGTTCCGGGGCTTTCATCACATCCGGCAAACATGCTTCCCATCATACATACGCTTCCGCCTGCTGCGATGGCTTTTGTCAAGTCTCCGGAATACTTGATTCCGCCGTCTGCGATGACAGGAACGCCGTATTCCTTGGCAACGGCATAGCAATCCATAACGGCTGTGATCTGTGGAACACCGATCCCTGCCACCACACGGGTGGTACAGATGGAACCAGGACCGATACCAACCTTGACCGCATCAGCACCCGCTTCGATTAACGCCTTGGTAGCTTCTCCGGTTGCAACGTTGCCTGCGATGACCTGAAGTTCCGGATAAGCCTCCTTGATCATTCTTACGCAGCGCAGAACGTTCTCAGAATGTCCGTGAGCGGAATCAAGAACCACAACATCCACCTTCGCATTCACAAGGGCTGCTACACGGTCCAGTACGTTGGCAGTAATACCAACCCCGGCTCCGCATAAAAGTCTGCCCTGACTGTCTTTTGCAGACAAAGGATACTTGATCTGTTTTTCGATATCTTTAATGGTAATAAGTCCTTTTAAATTGAAATCATCATCAACGATTGGAAGCTTTTCCACTCTTGCCTTTGCAAGGATCTGCTTTGCTTCCATGAGAGTGATTCCCTCTTTCGCCGTCACCAGATTCTTAGAGGTCATGCATTCTTTGATCTTTCTGCTGAAATCCTCTTCAAACTTCAAGTCACGGTTTGTAATAATACCCACCAGTTTTTTTCCTTCTGTGATCGGTACGCCTGAGATGCGGAACTTTGCCATAAGCTCGTCTGCATCCTTTAATGTATGTTCCGGGGAAAGGAAGAATGGGTCCGTTATGACGCCGTTTTCTGACCTCTTAACCTTATCAACCTCATCCGCCTGCTGTTCTATGGTCATGTTCTTATGGATGATGCCGATTCCCCCCTGTCTTGCCATGGCAATTGCCATGCGGTGCTCGGTAACGGTATCCATACCTGCACTCATAAGCGGAATATTCAGCTTGATGGTTTTTGTAAGGTTGGTCGTTAAATCAACCTGATTGGGAATTACTTGTGAATATGCAGGAACTAACAGCACATCATCAAAAGTAATGCCTTCGCCAATAATTGTACCCATTGATATTTCCTCTCCTTCTTTCGATTTTTATTAACATCGCTAATCTGAATTTTGCTTGTTAGTTACCTAGTTTAACAAATTTTACATAGCTTGTCAACGGACATTTTGTAGTATTTTTCCGTCATACATGGACAGTAAAGAATGCTTTTTTTATACAAAAAAAGGGCGGGAACAGTCATTCACCATTCCTACCCTCTTTCCTGTTATATCTGTGAAATCACCTTACGGGGTGCTGTCATCTTCATACAGTGCAGCAGCTTATCATTGGGTTCAAAAATAACTTTCACCCGTTCCGAACCAGACTGACTGATGAGCGTATAAGTCTTTGCCCCCGGCAACTGTGAAGAAAAATCAAGTACCTTCATATCTTTTGTTTCATGATCACGGGCTTCTGTGGAACCTGTGGGAGCCACGATCTGTATCTCCTCCATGGAGGCCTCCCAGGCTTTTTTCCTCTTGCTTTTGCCGTATATCCGGTCAATGGACAACGAATTGGTCACATACAAATATTCGTATTCCACTTCACTGTTCCTGAATACCAGATATGCGGCTCCTCCGACAGCAAAAAGTATGATTACTCCGAAAATCCCAAAAACCGGAGAGATGGAAAGGAAAAATGCGATGACACACAAAATTCCCATCACGATCTTTAGCACCAAGGTATAGGCCGGTGCTTTTCGCTTCACAAGCCATTCTGCATACATTTCATTCATAATGATACTGGATTCCTTTCTTCCCTGCGTCTTACCGGGGTATAAAGGTATTCCTTTCAGGCGCTGCTTTCTCTTCCCGTATGATTCAGGGTATAAAAGGATACCTCATAGGTGATTCTTTCGTACAGATATGTCTTACATCATATCCATTCCGCCTGGAGCCGGCATTGCAGGTGTCTTTTCTTTAATATTAGCAACAACAGACTCTGTTGTCAATAAGGTGGACGCCACGCTGGTAGCATTCTGAAGAGCACTTCTGGTAACCTTTGTCGGGTCTAAGATGCCTGCTTCCACCATATCTACATATTCTTCTTTATAAGCGTCAAAGCCAATTCCGACTTTGGATTCTTTTACTTTATTGATGATGACGCTTCCTTCCAGTCCTGCATTGGCTGCAATGTGATATAACGGAGCTTCCAGAGCCTTTAAGATGATCATACCGCCGGTCTTCTCGTCGCCTTCCAGTTTCTTCACTACGTCTTCGATCTGAGTGATGGTATGAATATAAGCAGAACCGCCGCCTGCGATAATACCCTCTTCTACGGCTGCTCTCGCTGCAGATAAAGCATCTTCCATACGAAGTTTTGCTTCCTTCATCTCAGTCTCTGTTGCAGCACCTACACGGATCACTGCTACGCCGCCGGATAATTTAGCAAGTCTTTCCTGTAACTTTTCACGGTCAAAATCAGAAGTAGTCTCTTCGATCTGGCTCTTGATCTGTCCGATTCTTGCAGAAATGGAATCCTTATCGCCTAATCCGTCAACAATTACGGTGTTTTCCTTCTGTACCTTAACGGATTTTGCACGTCCTAATAAATCAAGAGTTGCGGTCTTGAGGTCATATCCTAATTCTTCGGAGATTACGGTTCCGCCTGTTAAAACAGCGATATCCTGTAACATCTCTTTTCTTCTGTCGCCGTAGCCTGGTGCCTTAACACCAACAACATTGAAGGTTCCTCTTAATTTATTAACGATCAGAGTGGTTAAAGCTTCTCCTTCGATATCCTCAGCAATAATCAAAAGTCTTGCACCGGACTGAACCACCTGCTCTAATAAAGGAAGGATCTCCTGAATGCTTGTGATCTTCTTATCGGTGATCAGGATATATGGATCGTCTAAATTCGCTTCCATCTTCTCCATATCTGTGCACATATAAGCAGAGATGTAACCTCTGTCAAACTGCATACCTTCTACCAAATCCAGTTCTGTCTTCATGGTCTTGGATTCTTCAATGGTAATAACGCCGTTGTTGGACACCTTTTCCATAGCGTCAGCTACCATCTCACCGACTTCATCATCTGCTGCGGAGATCGCTGCAACTCTTGCGATGGAGGCTTTGCCTTTGATCGGTGCGCTCATCTTGGCAATGGCTTCAACAGCAGCCTCTGTTGCCTTCTTCATACCCTTTCTAAGAACGATTGGGTTGGCACCGGCTGCTAAGTTCTTCATACCTTCATTGATCATGGCCTGTGCCAGAACGGTTGCGGTAGTCGTACCATCACCAGCCACATCGTTGGTCTTTGTTGCAACTTCTTTTACTAACTGTGCACCCATATTTTCAAAGGCATCTTCCAGCTCGATTTCTTTTGCAATGGTTACCCCATCGTTTGTGATCAAAGGTGCACCAAATGATTTATCAAGTACCACGTTTCTTCCTTTTGGTCCTAAGGTCACACGAACAGTATCTGCTAACTGATTGACACCTGACTCAAGTGCTTTTCTTGCATCTACGCCATATTTAATCTGTTTTGCCATAATTCATACCTCCAGTTTTCTTCTAAAATAATGGAAAGTCCTATGGGACCTTCAGTTCTTTGTGACAGCCTGCGGCCGCCTTATTTATTCGATCACTGCTAAAATATCATTCTGCTTTACAATAACGAATTTTTCATCGTCTTTTCCGGTCTCTACTTCTGTTCCTGAATATTTGGAGAAGATTACCTTATCGCCGATTTTAACCTGCATGGTAACTTCCTTGCCGTCTACCAAACCGCCAGGTCCTACTGCGATGACTTCCGCCTGCTGTGGCTTTTCTTTTGCCTGCCCCGGCAGAACAATACCGGACTTTGTTGTCTCCTCTGCAACCAATGGTTTTAACACAACTTTGTCAAATAATGGTACTAATTTCATTGCAATTCCTCCTCATAGCTTTCTGCTTATTTCTTTCTTCTGGCCTTCCGAAAGAAGTATTTTTTTATTCACATAATAAGTTATATCACTCATTATTAGCACTGTCAATAGTTGAGTGCTAACTTTATAATTTTTTTACAAATTTACCATATCTATACGTTTTTTACCTTATTTATTTAGTTTATAGAAATTTTCTTATTATATACCTTTCTTTTTTTCAACAGAAGTATTACAATAACAAAGAGAATGAAAGGAGTGTTTTTTTATGGCAAAAAAGGGTAATGGTTTTGGGAAATTTGTGGCACTTGCCACCATCGCCGGCGCTGTTGTTGCAGGCATCTCTTATTTTACGAAATACAGATCTTTCCACAAAGAACTGGAAGAAAATTTTCACGACTTTGAAGATGACGGCAATGACGATATTTCCAAGATTGACAGCACGATGAACCGCAACTATGTTTCCTTAAATGCCAATAAGGACGAGCTTAAGATTGCGGCTTCCGACATGGCCGATGCTGCCAAGGATGCAGCCGTTGCCGCTAAGAATCTGGTAAAGGATGCAGCCAATATCGTAGGCGATACAGCAAAGGAAGCGGCCAATGCCGTGGCATTTACTGCAAAAGATATGTTTGACTCCTCATTAGAAAAAGAAGACACGAAAGAAGAAACAGAGAATCTCACAGAAGACGGTGGTCTTGATTATACCGCTTCCGAAGACGGCCAGCCGGCCGGGGACACATTGGAAGAACCGGAGGATGTGGAAGACTCTATGAAGGATTCATCGACCCATGATACCACTACCATCGTGGAAGATGATATTCCATAACGTTCCTGCAGCACGCAGGATTAAGGAGCTGTTTTTCCTGAATGGAACCAGGAAAAGCAGCTCCTTTTTGTTACATAACGGATCAGGGTTCTACGAAGTATTCAAAGCCGGCATCTGTGATCAGCTGAATGGTATCCTCAATTGCCTGTCCATCTGCAGTCAGATAGCCGGAGGCAAAAATAGAATCCACTGCATAGAACATCCATTTCTCTTTTCCTTTTAAATATACCTCTCTTCCGGCTGCACATCTTATATCGGAACTGGGATTCAACAAACGGGCAAGACATAATACTTTTAAACAATATTCCGCAGATAGATAAGAAGTATCCATTTTCTCTAAAGCGGTTCCTTCTATTGGAATTAAAAAATTAATCGGCACCGCCTGAGGATGGATTGCCTGGATGTCAAAAAGCATGTCAACAATATCCTGTTTTTCTTCCCCAAGGCCGGCAATGCCGCCGCAGCATATTTCAAATCCCATGCTTTGCAGCATTTTAATATTGGATATGCGCTCCTCATAGGTATGAGTGGTACAGATATTGGGATAAAACCTACTGCTTGTATTTAAATTATGATTGATCCTCTCCACTCCTGCTTCTTTCAGGATTTTCGCCTGCTCTGGAGTCAAAAACCCGATGGAGCAGCATATGGGAGATTGGGTTTCCTTCTTAAGCTTTCTTATCTCATCTGCAAATTCATTTATTTCCGAATTTTGAAAACGGATTCCGCTTAAACCGATACAATGGCGTGCAAGATTCTTATCCGTTACCGTATAACCGTCTTTTAACAGCTTTTCATAAGCAACCAGCCTGTATTTATCAATATGGGCTTTGGATTCCTGGGACTGGGCACAATAGGCACAGTTTTGGGAACAGTTGCCGCTCCGGGCATTTGTGAGCAGCTGGATGGATACGGTGTTTCCTTTGTATTTCTTTCTGATGGAATAAACAGCTTCTAACAGCTCCGGCAATTCTTCATCCGGCAGGTTTAGGAGGGATAACGCGTCCTCTTTTGAAAGGTGCTGGAAATCATAGGTCATTTTCTAATTCTCCCTGTATTTTACATTTGCTGGCGGCCGTCAGCGAAGGCTTACTGACAGAACCGGATTCAGCTTTTTAATAAGATAAATGGTGAAACAAGTCTTGAAAAAATCCCCTGGCAGAAAAGGGATCACACAGACCATAAGGGCGGCGGCAAACCCTGTATGGGTGATATAACAATACCATAAGGTACCGAACAGATAGGTGACGATCCAGCCGGTATATATGGCTGCTGCCAGAACCGGCACAGTGCTTTTTCCTGACCGTTCGATGATAAGTCCGGCGAGAAAGGCTGATGCTATGTAAGCAATAATGTAACCTCCGGTCGGGCCTATGACACTGAAAAGTCCTCCGTTAAACCCGGAAAAGACCGGCAGCCCCACAGCCCCCATAAGAACGAAGACAAACTGGCTCAAAGCTCCATACCTGGCTCCTAATAATCCGGCGGCGGTAAATACAGATATATGCGCCAGATTAATGGGAACCGGGCCGATCGGAATGGCTATTTGCGATAGAATGGCACTCAATGCGGCAAAGGATGCACATAACGTAAGTTCTTTTGCTGTTATTTTCATATAAGATCCCCCTGTAATATATTTGATTCTACACGATTATACAAAGATAGAGATAGATTGTCAACCAGTTTTACAATATTGGTTTACAATTAAATCGAGACAAGTTTTTCCGGCAAGTCAAGACCACCCGTAAAACGGGTGGCTTGTGAAAAGGGTATAACCCTTTGAT
>CAJMPJ010000024.1 GCA_905215155.1 uncultured bacterium
ACATTATCTCAAAAAAACTAGCTAGAAGCGAGGTACCTATGGACTACCGTTTACGAGCAAGTAAAAAAAGATGGGCAATGTGCCTATAATGACCCTAATGTTTCAATTGGTGTAAGCGTGTCAAACATGAAGTCGTATTGTGAAGAATTTAAAAGAAAGAGTGAGATTTTATTTTAACAAAAAAGATTCCACGATTTTTACATTTTATTTAATAAATATCTTAATTGGTCATAGTTAAATATTCATCAAGTTCTAATTGGATGAGAAGCTTTTTAAAAATTTTGTACATACCCATTTTTGAGTTGCAATTATACATTTTAAAACACTTGTTAATTATTTTGTATGTTTCATAAGTTTTAGGACTAGCTTTGGATGCCAATTGTAAAACCGGTACTAATTCTTTATCTAGTCTTTTTGTAGAAGCAACCGAGGCAAAAAATGTTCCATGAGATATATTTTCTAAATGCGTTAAGCTATTTTTATCTCCTTGAATTTCTATTAGATTAAATAGATGATTCATAGTTTTAAGACCGTTTTTTAGCTGTTTAAGGTGATCGTAATAACCATATTTTTCCAATCTACATCTAATGTCAAAATCTAAGATGCTAGAACCGAATTCGGAAGCTAAATTATCGTAATCTTCATTCTTTGCAAATACGTGCGGATACCCCTCCTCAAACTGTACGCAATGAAAAAACTCATGTAAAAAAACATATTCGCACTCTTTTGTGAGTTCGGTGGTGTTAATATAAATACAATAATTTTCTGGGTCATTAAATTTTATACAAGACTCATTAGATGGAGTTACCGTAAAAGAACTCTTTTTTGAAAATTGAAGTACGTTATCCGTAATTATCGATATACCTTTATCTGACATTAGTTCTAAAAATTTATTCATGTCCATAACATTATTCTCCACCCATAACTTATATGGATAATTTTACCACTTATTAAATATAGGTTCAAGAAAAATTATCTACCCCACCACCTAAGAACCTACGTTCTTGTAGAAATATGGAAAATTATGGTGGTTGATTTTCACGTAGTAATTGCATATAATATTGATATACAGAACTATTCATAACCAAACAAATGTTTTGGGTTGCATTTTTCTCTTATTTGTGTATAATATAGATAGGGAATCAAATTGATTTCCATTTTCGAGACATGGTTCAGGAGTGTCTGGCTAAAAATAACCTGAAAATATTGCGAGGGGTTTCTCGATGTCACCTGGCTAATAAAAAATCGAAAAATTGCGGTTTAGAGGAGGCAGAAATGCTTCCTCTTTTACTAGGAGAGAAAATGCAATCTATTACATATTGCTACATAAAACAAGAGTATTATGATAAAAACCCACAATTGGTAAAAATATTAGATATTGATGACGATTCTAAACATAGTGTGCGCACCCATTTGTGCTTAAATGTAAAATTTGATGATAATAATATACTTATACCTTTGAGAAAAAATCTTGGCGATGCAGATAGAAAATATGGTAAAATCGGATTTTCTGCACCATCTAAAAGTAAATCAAAGGCAGGATTGGATTATCGGTATATGATGATAATAAATAATTCATCTTATTTAATTTTCGACACACCTAGAATACCAGCGAAACAATTGGATTTTATAGAGCTATGTTATGAAACAATAGAATCTGAAGCAATAGAATATATAAACTCATACATAAAAGTGGCAAGGAAAAATAGAGTTGAAAAGACCGCAAGATTTAGAGAATCCAGTTTAATAAATTTTCATAATGAATTAAAAATTAAATAGTGTAATTATTTTAAATTTTAGGCTCTTTGTCAATAGTTGGGGTGGGATTCGTATGAATCCCGCTCCATTCGTTGCTTAGAGCCATTTTTATGGTTTGTTCTACTGTATGCTGTTTTTGGGCACGCCAAATAAGCCTCCATATCCCGACCATTTTTTTTCTATAATGTACAATGAAGTATCCGGGTTCGGAACCGGTTAAAGTTCCGTATACCATAAGAACTTCGTTTTAATACTTTAATCTTGTTGTTAAATCCTTCTGTAACACCGTTTGTAATGCCATATTTAAAGGGATTTAAAATTTCTTTTCTCCAGGATTGAAACGTTTTTGCACATTTCTCAAATTCTTTCATGCCGCATTCTCTGGTATTAGATATCCAATCATCAAATTCTCGTTGTTGGCAGCGTGTCGGCAGCAAATCATATGTTTTTTGAGACTGGTATTTTCTGTCTGATTTAAGTACTCCATTGCCTTCTCTGCCAGAATTGGTTTATAAATCATCAGACCGCAGCCTGGTGCGTATATTTTCTTCATTGTATCCTCCTATTTGACCTTAACCAGATTATTTTCCAACTTCTCACATTGTCAGATAAAAGCACCACCTTCACAATCCATGGAGCAATTTAAGGTATTGTTATCTGCATATCCCGGTCCAATGATACGATCCTCAAGTATGGTAGTTAAAATAAGTATGGTAGAAGTTTCCTGTACTTCTGGAATTTTAACCATTTCATCTATTAAATCAGTACTTTTTTGTGAATCAGAAACTCTTACTTTGAGCATCATACACCATTCACCTGCAAGACGCTGAGCCTCTACAATGGTAACTTCCGGTATGGGCAGTGAAATAATACTGGCAGCAATCTTCTTGAAATTATGACATTTTATTTTTACAAGAATAATGGCTTTTATTTTTTCATCTATTTTATTCCAATCAATAATACTTCGGTATCCTTTGATAATCCCTTTTTGCTCCATCTTTGAAACACGTTGGTGAACCGATGGCCGGGAAATATGAAGCAGTCTGCTTATCTCTTCGTGAGTCATTCTTCCATTTGTCTCAATCAATTTAATAATTTCTTTATCTATTTCATCCATATTGCACCTCCTGAAGATATTATAAAACAAACCAGAATTTCTGTACATATCGTTACCGAAATCAAAATAATTGATACTATATGTTATTATATATATTTTTAAATTACTGATCGTCATTTCGGTCGATAAAAAAGTGATAAATTATGACACTTCGTTATATTCCCCTTCATTTATAAGGCAGTAAGACATTTGAATGCTTGATTTAACACAAATTAAAATAGGTTCCGTCTACTCCTATTTTTAGTGCTCAATAGAAATCCAGTCGTTACTAAAATGACCTGTTTTTCTTGTTTGAAACACCTTCCAAGTAAAAAATAGGGCATATCAGATATTTCTATCCAATACACCCTATTGATGTGTCTGCAGCGAATGGCTTTTGTTCCATATTACATTAATATTCTTTCATCAGCAGAGTTTCTAAATTTCAAAAATAATCCCTCTTGTGAGACTAGTTTCTGTAATATTTGCAGAACTTCATCCGTCAGTTGATAAAAACTAACTAAAAATCCACCATTAATACTCATGAGAAACTGAGGTTCTGAAAATAGAATCTGTACCGAAGAAAAATCTTTTGATACAATTTTCTTTATAATATACGCTAATTTATCAGGAGAACTGTTTCTAATATTTACATTAAAAGGAAACTTATGCTTCAACTTAGCAAGTTTTGGAGATTCCGTTAGATAAATCTCGCATTGATAAAAATAAATCAACTTCAAAGCAATACGTGATATTTTTTCAGCAAACAAAGGCAGATAAGAGGTTTCAAAATATTCCTCCAATTCTAAAAAATGCACGTCCGATGTTTCATATGGAATAAAATCAATATAATAATACTCTTCCATATCTTGAAGCTTTTCAATTACCTCAAACATAAAAGTCATACCTCTTTAATCTCTAAATACCTCATTATTTTCACCTAATGAGGCAACTCTTACATCTTTTTTATCTTTTAGTTTCCACCGCAAGTAAAAGGACTGTATATTTTTATAGTTTCATTTTTCATACTGTTTCTTCCATATTACGCTTCATAAATATGCTTTGGAACCTTATTCTTGTATTTAGCTGTCATAATCAAGATATCAGCCTGTTTCATCCTCTTATTTGCTGCAAACCTCACTAAATCACATACTCCGGCTCATCTGCGTCCAACTCATACGGTGTTACCTGATATACATAATAATTCAGCCAGTTGGCATACAGCGTATTCGCCGCATTCCGCCAGTTCAGCATTGGAACCGTATTGGGATCATCATCTTCATAATAGTTGCAGGGGATCTTGGGGTTTAAACCTTTCTCCAGATCCCTGTGATACTCCCCGTCCAGTGTCATGCGGTCATACTCCGGATGTCCCTGGACAAATATCTGTTTTCCATCTTCGCTCATGACCAGATAAATTCCCGCTTCCTTTGACTCGGCAAGAATCTGAAGCTCCGGGTGCTTTTCAATATCCTCTCTTCGCACTTCCGTATACCGGGAATGAGGTGCCATCACAAAATCATCCATGCTTCTTACAAGAGGTATCTTGCGGTCCAGAATCTTATGGCAATAGATGCCGGACAGCTTGCTGTCTCTTTTATATTTCCTGATGCCATAATGGTAATAAAGGCCTGCCTGCGCGCCCCAGCAGATGTGGAGGGTGCTGGTCACATGGGTCTTGCTCCATTCCATGATCTTAGCCAGCTCCTTCCAGTAGTTTACTTCTTCAAACTCCATATGCTCCACCGGTGCACCGGTGATGATCATTCCGTCAAACTTTTTATTCTGCACTTCATCGAGATAAATATAAAACTTATTCAAATGACTGGCAGATGTATTTTTGGAAGTATGGCTCTCCAGCATTAAAAAGGAACAGTCCACCTGCAGCGGTGTGTTGGAAAGAGCGCGTAAAAGCTGAGTTTCTGTTTCTTCCTTGATGGGCATTAAATTTACAATCAGAATTTCCAGAGGTCGGATGTCCTGGCTTAACGCACGGTCCTCATCCATGGTAAATATATTCTCTTTTTCCAATATGGCTTTTGCAGGCAAATCCTTTTGTACTTTAATGGGCATACTTTATTCCTCCAGTATTTTTATAAAATCTTCCTCTGATATAATAGGCACTCCCAGTTCCTTCGCCTTTTTATTCTTGGAAGAATTGGACGTGGTGTCGTTGTTGATTAAATACGTGGTTTTTGAAGTAACAGAACCAGTGACCTTTCCTCCCTGGGCTTCAATGGCTTCCTGAAGCGCTTTCCGGTTTTCAAAGTGATTCACCGAACCGGTGATGACAAAAATCTTCCCCTCCAGCTTTGTATTTTCTTCTGTTTCTGCCATCTGCCCGATGGTGACTTCACTAAGAAGCCGGTCCACCATCTCATTGTTCTTGTCCTGCTTGAAATAATTGATCCAGGCATCCGCAAGGACTTTTCCGATTCCCGGGACGGAAATCAGCTCCTCTTCTTCTGCATGGCGCATTCTCTCAAAATCGAACCGGAACTCTCTGCAGAGCATCTTGGCATTTGCCAGGCCGATCCCGGCTATTCCAAGTCCATAGATCAGCCTTGGAAGGGTGGTATGGGACGCATTCTTTACCGCCTGTATCAGATTATCGTAGGACTTTTTCCCGAATCCCTCCATTTGAGTAATGCTTTCCTCATACTGCTCCAAATGGAAAATGTCTGCATATTCCCGGATAAAGCCGGCGCCGATAAATTTTTCCAGGGTGGCTTCGGAAAGTCCGTCGATATTTAAGGCATCCCGGCTGACAAAGAGTGAAAAGCTCTTTATCTTCTTTGCCTGGCAATCTGGATTGGTACAGTATAAGCTCTTTACGTCATTGACCTTTCGGATCTCTGTTTTTCCGGAACAAACCGGACATTCTTCCGGAATCTTAATGGTTCCGCTCCTTGTCAGATTGTCGGCGATCTGAGGAATGATCATGTTCGCCTTATACACGGTGATCTGATCTCCTTCTCCAAGCTGTAACGCTTCCATGATGCTTAGGTTGTGGACACTGGCACGGCTTACGGTGGTCCCTTCCAGCTCTACGGGTTCAAAGATGGCAACCGGGTTGATGAGACCGGTCCTTGACGGGCTCCAAAGGATTTTTACAAGGGTCGTCTCCCTGATCTCGTCCGCCCATTTAAATGCGATGGCATTGCGGGGAAACTTTGCCGTCCGGCCAAGAGACTGGCCGTAAGAAATATCGTCTAATAAAAGCACCAGCCCGTCGGATGGGATATCATAGTTCCCAACCTCCTTTGCAAACTCTTTCACAGTGTCAGCCAGTGATTCCCTTGTTACGGTCTTGTAATCCACCACATCAAAGCCCTGCTCTTTCAGCCACTCAAACTGAACTCTTCTGGAGTTATTAAAGTCAACCCCTTCTGCAGATACCAGAGCAAATGCCATGAAATTGACGTTTCTTTGGGCTGTGATCTCGTTGTTTAACTGCCGGACAGAACCGCTGCACAAATTTCGGGGATTCTTATACCTGGCTGCCACATCACCAATTTCTTCATTGATCCGGTTAAAATCGGAATATTTGATGACCGCCTCGCCTCTCAGTACAAGCTCTCCCTGGTGGGATATCGTAAGAGGAATATTGGAAAATACCTTTGCATTATTTGTTATGACCTCCCCGATTTCCCCATTTCCCCGGGTCACGGCTTTTTGAAGAGTTCCGTGGTTGTAGTTAAGAACAACGGTCAGACCGTCAAGCTTCCAGGATAAAATCCCTTTCTGGCTGCCCAGCCATTCCTCCAGCTCTTCCACGCTTTTTGTCTTATCAAGGGATAACATAGGGCTTTCGTGTGCTTCTTTTGGGAGTTCACTCAGCACATGGAAGCCCACGTTCTGGGTGGGGCTTTTGGATAGGATCACTCCGGTCTCCTTTTCCAGCTTCTGCAGTTCATCGTAGAGTCTGTCGTATTCAAAATTGCTCATGATCTCACGGCTTTCCTGGTAATAGGCTTTTCCTGCCTCATTTAAAACCTGGATCAGTTCTTTCATTCTATCTAGTTTGGCGTCCATCAGATAACTCCTTTTTTTGTTCTTTATAGGAAAGATTGCTTGAGCCTTTTAAGGCTTCCTTCATCTGGTGGTATTCTCTCTTTGAAAGCTCCCGGTAAGCGCCGGGTTTTAAATCTCCCAGTTCCACATTCATGATCCGCATTCGTTTCAACAGCCGCACTTCATAGCCTAACTCTCCGCACATCCGCCTGATCTGGCGGTTCAGGCCCTGGGTCAAAACGATCTTAAATGCCTTTTCTCCGGTTTTAGCTGCAAAACAGGGTTTTGTAGTCACGTCCAGCTCGGACAGGAACACTCCCTTTTTCAGCTTGCGGATAAAGTCATCGGTGACGGGGCGGTTTACTTTCACAAGATATTCCTTTTCATGAGCATTTCCGCTGCGCATTATTTTATTCACAAGTTCGCCCTGATTCGTCATAAGAATCAGACCTTCGGAATCTTTATCCAGGCGGCCCACGGGATAAATGCGGACAGGATAATCTATCATGTCCACAATATTTGGTGCACGGTCTTTGTGGGATGTGGTGCATACGATGCCTTTGGGCTTATAAACTGCCAAAAGGACCGGTTTTTCCTTATGGCTCTTATTCCCTCCCGCTGCCGTTATGGTACGCCCATTGACCAAAACAGTCTGGCCCGGCAGAACCTTCTGTCCGGTTGATGCAGCCTGTCCATCAATCCGTACCTTACCTGCTTCTATGAGACGGTCCGCCTCCCTGCGGGAACAGATCCCTGCTTCACTTAAAAATTTATTCAGACGGATTCCCTCTGCCTCCATGTTCTTTCTCCCTTACAGTTTACTAAATAAAAATTATAGCATTGCAGCAGAGGTACGTCAATTTTATATGTACCTTTTGGACTTAGGTTTTACCTATACCAAACAAAATATTAATAATAGTTTTTATTTTTTGTATTGGCTAATTTGCTTGATTTTTCCATATTATGGGTTTATAATCATAGATATCAAATAAATACCAGTAAGGAGGGAGTACTTATGCCATGGACAACGAATTTATCCGTTGGAATATCAATGATTGATGATCAGCATAAGATGTGGTTTGAAAAAGCAGAGGCCCTTTTCGAAGCAGGAAAGAACAACCGGGCCAAAGAATATGTGGGGGAGCTTCTTGCCTTTTTGGATGATTATACCAAAAAACATTTTGCGGATGAGGAAAAATACATGCTCAGCATCCATTATCCGGGATATGAAGAACAGAAAAAAGCACATACTGCCTTTATTTCACAGCTAACCAAGCTAAAAAATGATTACAATGCGTCCGGAGGAAATTTACTGGTGATTTTGAATGCCAACCAGATGATCCTGGAATGGCTTACCAAGCATATTTCCAACATGGACAAGAAGATCGGTGAATACGCAAAAAAGGCTCATTAATCGAATTATAAAAGGACTGCCCGACCGATGACAGATGATGTCATCAAAGGCAGTCCTTTTTTAGTCTGATACTGTCTCAGTGATGGTTTCTGAAGATAAGCGTCCGGACACCTCTGGCTTTCTTCCTGCTGCCACAAACGATGCGATCAGCGAAACGATGGGTACCGTCAGAATCACTCCCATACTTCCGGAAATTCCCTGCATCACTTCAATTACCATATTATTGGAATTGATGATCTGAAGATAAGGCAATTCATAGGCATAGGTTAAAATCAGGGTACTGACTCCGCTCCCCACAAAGGCCAGAATCAAAGTGTTAGCCATGGTTCCCATGGCATCCCGTCCTACATTCATTCCCGAACGGAACAGTCCCTTTCTATCCAGGTGAGGCATCTGATCATGGATTTCAAATACGGTAGAGGAAATGGCCATTGCCACATCCATAACCGCTCCCAGAGCGGAGATCAATAGTCCGGAAAACAACAGCTCTCCTACCCGGATTCCCCGGATGTTTTCCAGTACCAGCAGAGACTCGATTTCCGGTGCGTTGTATCCGGTCAAATGGGCCGCCTTTCCAAACAGGAAAGCCGAAATCCCGGCAATCACAACTCCCCCTACCGTTCCGATTACGGCGCAGATGGTTTTCCCGGACCAGCCTCCAAGAAGATACATGATCACAAACGTGGTAACGGCGGCCACAAGGATCGCCGCAAGAAAGGGCGAATATCCCTTATAGATCATGGGGATATAAAACCAGATGATGCAGATGAACGTAAAAATCAGACCCACGCAGGCGAGAATCCCCTTTTTCCCTCCGATAAGACAAACCACAGCCAGAAATATGGCAATAAATCCTAAAACAGCCCATTCCCGGTCAAAGCTGTACACCGTATGAAGGGAGATGTCCCCGGCAAGACTTTGTATGTCTATTACCCCCATTCCAGGCCGGCAGGCGGCTCCAAAGAGATAACCGTTGTTGCTGGTGGCCTCCACAATCTCCCCCTTCTTAGGTCCTGTCTTAACCTCTATTAAAACACTCTGCTGCCCCACCCGGTTTCCATCTTCCTGTACATTGTCCTTTAAAATTTTAACCACCGTTGCCCGCTCAAAGGTCCTTCCCTCTGTGGATACCAGACTGGCGATATCCACCTGATTAAACCGAAGCAAAAAAAGGGCAAATGCTGCCATAAAAACGGCAAACAACACCCACTGGATCCGCTTTCCTCCATGACTATGTAAAAATTTTACCGATTTAGAAATCTGCTCCATGCTTATACTTCCTCACTTTCTCTGCGCTTCCACAGGCCGGCAATGGTACTGGCACCGGCTTTTAAGGAAGCGGCGAGGCGCCTGACGGAATCAGACACCCCATGAAATACAGAATAAATTTTTCTATCTTCTCGAAGTGCTGGTCTTTTTTAAGGTAAAGGTTTGGTCGATATTCTGCAGCCGTCCGCCTGCAATCTCATATGTATCAATGGTAAAGGTATTCTGATTGATACGGATCACTGAATAAGTTGGATTCCAGTTCTGGTTTCTCGCCGCAATATAATCCTGCTGGGTGGGGATCAATTCGTAATACTTGCTGCCGGTTGAGGAATTGGCTTCCATGTAAAGGGTGCCAGCCGCATTGGTCACGCTTCCGGACATGGTATTGGCAATGGTGTAGCAGTTATTTTCATCCTGATAGACAGAATTGTTATAAGGAAGTACCTCTCCTGCTTCATCCTTGACATGATCCCAGTCATAGAAATCATACTTCGCATGGGTTTTGGAATCGGATTTTAACAGATAGCTTCTGGAATAGGTATGGTCATGTCCCTGCAGCACCACATCCACATCGTATTTGTCCATCAGAGGGGTCAGCTGGCTTCTCAGCACGATGCCGTCCGAATCGGAATGATCCAGCCCGCTGCCATAGATATCCTGATGAATCATTACGATTCTCCAGGCCGTTTTGGGATAGGCGGCTACTGCCTGTTTTAACACCTGTTCATGCTCCGCACAGTTATAATTGTTGGTGTTTAAAACCACATACAGAGCCGGGCCGTATTTATAAAAATAATCTCCTCCCGCAGCGGTCTTTCCCAGCTGGGTGTCATTGGGGTTATTGAAATGATAGCTGTAGCTTTCGTTGGTGGAATCGTGATTGCCGATGGTTGTGGCAACGGGCAGGGAATCCATCCAGTCGGCACTGAGAAAACCGGCGTATTCCACTTCATTGCCCGGATCTCTGCCTTCTACATTTTTATTGATCTGATCGCCGGCGGAAAGGACAAAGCTGACATCCGGGTTTGCAGCCATGGCCATATTTAAGGTCTTGTTCCAGCTAAAGGAATCATTTCTGGCTGCCGTATTCAATGGGGAGGAATTCTCCAGCTTATCCCCTCTGGAAGTGGTTTGTCCCTTGGAGGCGCCGATCTGGGGATCTCCTACATAAAGCATGGTATAGCTGTTAAAGCTGTGTGTTTTAAAGGAGGAGATCTGGCTTGGCTCTCCATTTTTATAGTAACGGTAATAGTACGTGGTATTTTCCTGCAGAGCCGAAGCAGTCGCCTTATTGCTCCTATATCCGTCAATTGCCTGGGTGGCCTCACCTTCAAATACCTTTGCACCGCTCATATTGCTGTTGGTGGAAAGTTCGATCTTCGGTGTTGCTTCCTTGTCCGCCCTGGAGTACCAGGCAAAATTCATCTGAGTCTCATCCGCCCCTGGAGTCAGCGCAACTTTTTCATAATCTGTGCTCACCTGGTTTTCCCATTTCTGTACCCAATTATCCCAGGCTTCATCCTTCGTGGAATCTGCAAAATGTTTGGTTGCCGCATACGCATATCCTCCCGCCAATACCAGTGTCAGGGCAGCGGAAAGAAACGCAGCTCCATACTTCTTTCTCCTGTTCATACATCATTCCTCCTAGTTGCCACGCTCATTTTTGCGTGATTGCTTTTTTATACCATGATGGAAGTACTTCTCACCTCCCCAGAATAAATCCAACGGATTCATTATTCAAGTGACTTTTCCAAAGCTTTACAAACTATATCTAAAGTTTACAAATACTGGATTTGACGCAATGGAAAACGCCACGGATATACTGGATTTCAGTATCCCGCGGCGTTTGGCAGTTTCCTATAAACAAGGGCTATGTGAACTTGTATTTTACTTCACAGCCGTAAGAGATGCGGTTGCAGATGTTTACCACCCGCTCCATGACAGCGGTCGTTTTTCCGGTTTCCATTTTAATGCTCATTTCTTTTAAATCATCTGAAATTTGTATCCCCTGCACTCCGTCGACTTTGGAGATTTCCTTTACAATACTTCTGGCTTTTCTCCGGTCCGACAGGTCGTAAACGCGGTAACTCCGATTCACGCTTCTCCCTCCTTTCACTAAATAGTCTACTATGATTGTGGACAGAACGGAGAACGTTTAAACATTACACAAAGGCTCTGGCAACGGTGGTGAACACAAAGCATACGAGAACGCCGGTTATGGTGGGGACCAGCCAGGAAACTATGGTCCATTTCATACTCTGGGTTTCCTTTCTGATGGTAAGACAGGTGGTCGAACAGGGCCAGTGCATCAGAGAAAACAGCAGGGTGCTGACCGCTGTGATCCAGGTCCAGCCATTGGCCACCAGAAGATTTTTCAATACAGACAAATCATCAATTTCCAGAAGTTTTCCTTCCGCCATATAAGCCATGATAATAATGGGAACCACGATCTCGTTTGCCGGAAAACCAAGAATAAACGCCAGCAAAATGACGCCATCTAATCCAATCATTTGAGCAAACGGGTCTAAAAATCCGGAGCAGAGGGACAGCAGGGTGGCATCTCCAACGGTTAAATTGGCCATAAGCCAGATGACCATACCGGCGGGAGCCGCAACGATTACGGCACGGCCCAGCACAAATAAGGTACGGTCAAAAATGGATCGCACAATGACTTTCCCCACCTGGGGCCTCCGGTATGGCGGCAGCTCCAGCGTAAAGGATGAGGGGATCCCCTTTAAAATAGTAACGGAAAGTACCTTTGAAATCACCAACGTAGTCAGAATCCCAAGAACAATCACTCCGGATAACATGGCAGCCGATAAAACAGAGGAAAATAAACCGGTGGCCCCTCCTACAAAAAACATGGTAATAATGGCGATCATGGTGGGAAACCGCCCGTTACAAGGGACAAAATTGTTGGTGATCATAGCAATCAACCGTTCTCTTGGGGAATCAATAATCCGGCACCCGACGATCCCTGCCGCATTGCAGCCAAAGCCCATGCACATGACAGGGGAAATTTATGCCGCTTCATTCTTCTTGTGACGGACCATTGGTCCTGAAGTAGATCCGGATGGTCTGACACCTGCGGCATTTCCCCTCATGAACGTCCTCTCGGCTCTGACATATTTCGATTTTTTCAATGAATTTTCCGATGAAATCCCTGGTCAGTTTTCTTTCGCCTGATATCTCTTTGAAAAGCTCTTCTCCCTGACACGTCTGCACCTGTTCCCCAGGTTCCCTTTCAGCCTTTCTTTCCGTTAAAGACCGCAATCCTGCCGTAATCTCCTTTTGCTCTTTTTCCAAAGAAGCCAGCATTTCATAAAAGCGTTCTTCACTGATTCTCTGGTTCACTTTATCCTCATAGAGCTGACCAATGATACGGGAAATCTCTCGGTTCCGCTTTTTTAATGGTGCCGCTGACCGTTCTTCAAAGGTTTCTTTTTTTATGGATTCCGACTGCCTAAGTTTTCTTTTAATCTCCTCTTTTTCCTGCTTCGTAAGATCAAGTAAATCTTTGATTTCTTTTAATACCGTCTCATATAAAAGATCATAGTCTATAGAATGATTGGTGCATTTTTTGGTTCCATACTGCTTATATCCTCCGCATACCAGGCGGTAAGACCGGGGCTTTCCTTTTTTTCCTGTGACAGACATGTTTCTTTTGCAGTCCCCGCATACGGCAATTCCGGAAAAAGCATTGATAAAATCTGTTTCCCGAAGATTTTTCCGAGGGACACTCCTTCTTTTAATCCGTTCAAATACGTCCTGGGAAATAAGTGGCTCATGCATATGTTTTACCACCACCCATTCTTCTTTCGGGTGAGAAAGGGTGATGTTGCTTTTAAAGGAAAGCTTGGAGGTCTTTCCCTGCACGACATGACCCAGGTAAACGGCATTTTTAAGCATTTTGCAAATGGTCCCTGAGGTCCACCCCTTCCGGCCGGAGGGCTCAGCCGACTGCAGATAGGGGTGTCTGATACAGCGGTACATGGCGGGTGTCAGTACCTGTCTCTGATTTAAGGCATCGGCGATTGTGGAGGGGGATTCTCCCCGGTCCGCCCGTTCAAAGATTTCCCGGACAATGGGAGCTGTTATGGGATCAATTACCAGATGATTTTTATTTACAGGGTCCTTTTGGTATCCGTATGGGGCAAAATTGCCGATAAAGGCGCCTTCCCTGATCTTGGTCTGAAACGCGCTGCGGATCTTTTTTGACGTGTCCCTCGCATACATTTCATTGACTATATTTTTAAATGGAGCAATATCATTTAACGGACTATCGGAATCATACCCATCGTTGATGGCAATATAGCGTACTTTTTTAGCCGGAAAATAGATTTCCGTAAATTGCCCGGTTAAAATATAATCCCTGCCGAGGCGGGACAAATCCTTGGTAATCACCAGATTCACTCTTTTGGCTTCAATATCGCTGATGAGCCGTTCCCATGCAGGGCGTTGAAAGCTGGTGCCGCTGAAGCCGTCATCCACGTATTCCCCGTAAACTTCAAACCCATGTTCCTTTGCATAGGAACGGAGCATTTTTCTCTGGGTACTGATGCTGGCGCTCTCACCGGCTCCGTCATCCCTGGAAAGCCGCATATATAAGCCGGCCTGATATTCCGTGGTCATGAAAATTGCCCTCCGGATTCCCTTCGTTTTTTAAGAAGTTCCAGGACCAGCTGCTTTGCCGTCTTCTCTCCAACGTAGATCCGTTCCACCTTTACGTCGGTAAGCTTTTTCTCATCGGTCGCATGATTGATCGTATCCATGGGAACACCTCCTGGAAAATCTTATTCCGTCCGGCTTGTACGATATACGTTTTCAAAGTTTTCAAAAAAAGCCAGCATTCTGCCTTAGCAAAATACTGACTTTTTTATCCGGCCTTACACCTGCGGCTGCTCTGGCGCTTCGGCAGGGGGCAGCTCCGCACCCGGGCCATGAATCTCCGGAGCAGTTGTCTCCGGAGCAGTTGTCTCCGGCTGGGTCTCTGCCGTAGTCTCCGGCTCTGTTTCAACCGGCTTGTGAGTGGTATTTCTCTGGATGACTGCTGGCTTTCCTTTGTACGTGCTGTTATGAAGCGGTTCTTCCTTCATAACCGTATCTCCCTTTTTCAGGACTCGGTAGCTCTTATAGACGCTGCCTGTGCTTCCTTTGTCAACGATTTTTTCTGTTCCAAAAGGAAGGGAGGGATTTTCTTCATAAACCGGTGTCACCGGCTCCAAATCCCTTACCTTCTGGGAACGAATGGTTACCTTCTCGCCGTCTTTTAGAAACGGAATGCCTACGATGGAAATCTTTAGGGTCCTTCCATCCAGGGAAGCACGGATAACAATGGAACTGCTGCTGGTGTTCTTAAACTTTAAATCCGGTCCCGCATATCCGTCAAAGCTGACCATGGCGTCCTGTCCTTTTTCCACGTAAGCAGGTGCAAAGCTATGGGAATTGCGCTCCGTAGTCTTAAATCCGCTTTCTATGATGGAATGATACAAGGTAGTGGAGACCTGGCAGACTCCTCCGCCAGGTTCCTCGATCAGCACACCGTTGCGGTATGCGCCTGCCGGCTGGTATCCTTTTTCCCTGGTCCGGTTTCCGGTGGCATTGTTAAAGGAAAATTCTTCCCCAGGTTTTAAAACCATTCCATTGATAGCGTCCACCGCCAGGCTGATATTTTTGTTCCTGTTCTTATTATTTGTGGTGGTGGTGGTAAAGGTTCCGATGACCCGGTACTGTTCTTTTGCCTGAACCTGGGTCCTGTCCGGGAGTGTCTGGTCAAACTCCGCTTGTATCTCCGCCTGATAATCCTCTGCTTTCACGGCCTCCATCAGCTGCTCCACCAGCTTTTCCTGGTCAAGGGTACGGCCGTTCTTACCCTGGGTATAGCGGTAAGTTCCGGTTTCCTTATCAAAGGATTCCAGTTCTGCATTTACCGGGCTTTCCTTCCATTTCCCGGCCAATTCCGCCGCCTGTCTGGTAAATGGTTCCCGCATCGCTTCATAATCAATATGATACTCCTGCGTCTCGTCGGGAGACGTCTCTTCCAGCTTTCTTTTGATATCCTTAATCTGGCTGTCTATGAGATTATCCAGCAATACGCTGTCTGAACCGTTGTTTACCATCAGCTCCCACTGATACCGTTCCTCGATGGTGTCTTCCGCCTCCTGAATGGTAAGACCTGTCAGATCCGTGGTTCCGATTTTGGCGGATTTCAGCTTTTTCGATAAATCTGCGGTCTGTTCACTTATTTCCTGTCCGCTTCCGTCTTTTTTCCTGTCTGTATTCGTCGGACTGGCTGAGAATACATTAGAATATAATAACCAGACAGATGTCAGGACGGATAATGTCAATACCCCATAAGCGATCTTTCTGTTTCTTCTTCTGGACCGAAGCCTTTTTGCCCTGTTTTTATCCATAGTATTAATCCCGCTCTCCTTTCAGTGTCTGTTCAATAATGCTGTGCATCATATCCATTGATAACTGCCCGCTGGCATATCCAAATACATTTCCCTCCCGGTCAATCATATAGGTGGTGGGAAAGGAATAAATGCCGTAAGCTTCAAATAGTTCTGCATCTGTATCCATGAGTACCGGATACGTATATCCATTCTCTTTTAAGAAATCCCTGATTCCCTGTTCGTCTTTTTCGGTTCCGTAGTTTGGTGCTGCGACTCCAAGAATAATCACCGCGTTATCGCCTTCCGTATCCTGGGTCTCATACAGCTTCTGGATATCCGGCATCTCCGCACGGCAGGGGGGACACCAGGTCGCCCAGAAATTAAGGAATATGGTCTTGCCTTTATAATCAGACAGGGAGTGGGTCGTTCCAAACTGATCTTTTAATGTGAAATCAACGGCTGGAAGGGGCTTTTGTTCCTCTTCCGTTTCCGTTTCCGGAGGGGTCTCGTTTGCCGCAGAGGGTTCCTCTGTCTCCTGCTCTTGTGTTACGGATGGAGAAGGAAGAGAAGAGAGATATCCGCTCACTGCATTCATCTTTCCGGTGAACATGAGTATCCCCATAAACAGCATCAGCACTCCGCCCAGCTTTCCCATATATTTGGTTATATCCCGATGGGTTTTGAAAAATTCCAGAACGGTTGTTGTAAAGAATCCGACTGCCAGAAAGGGAAGGACAAACCCCAAGGTATATACGCCGATCAGGGCGAAGCCCAATGCCTTTGTAGAAGCGGAAGTGGCCATAATGAGTACACTGGCCAGCGCCGGGCCCACACATGGCGTCCAGGCAAAGCTAAAGGTGAATCCCATAAGAAGTGCGGTAAGGGGAGACATGGCAAATTTATCCAGGGATAACGGAAGTCTCCGGTCTCGTTCCAAAACAGAAGAGGTTCCAAACACCCCCAATTGATACAGACCAAACAGAAAAATTAAAATGCCTCCGGCTCTGGCAAACAGCAGCTGATTGGACTTAAAAAAGCTGCCTAAGGCAGAAACGGAAAATCCCAGCAGAAAAAATGCAAAGCTGATTCCGATGACAAAACAAATGGTGTGAAGCATGACCTTTCTGCGGTCGTAATGGATACGTCCATCTTCTCCGGTCCTTCCTGTCCCTCCCGACAAATATCCGATATAAAGCGGAATCAGAGGAAGGACACAGGGGGAGAGAAAGCTTACGATTCCCTGCAGAAATACGGTCAAAACGGGAACACTCACATCAATTGAAAAACCCACTCACAGTACCTCCTTTTTTACCCTTCTGTAAAAAAATAATACGGCTTTTAGCCAAAATTTCTGTACTATTTTTAGTTACAGTTTGATGTTGTAACTATACCATTTTGAGGAAAATGTGTCAAGAGAAGAATGGCCGTTTCCGGTCCGAAAAAAGCATAGATTTCCTTTGACACATGGTCAGTGCCTGCTTCCCGCAGGCGGAACACCGTTTAAAACAGCGGTCTAAATTAAAAGCCACTCTGGGAAGGTAACCAAAATCTTCCAAAAGGGTGAACAGTGGGAAAAATATGGCCATAGGCGGAAGCATGACGGACACGACCCAGGCAAGGACCCGGTAAACGCCGTGAATCAAAAGGTTGGAGATGACAGCCGGCACACCGGCCCAGTCTGCAGTCCGGGCCAGCCAGTCCTCAACGCCAAACAATATCTTGCTCAAAAACTGAGACGGATAATTGGCTCCGGTTATGGTGATCCAGAAGATGCAAAGCAAAACCAGAAACATAATGGGAAACCCCGTGATTTTGCTGGTAAAGAGCCAATCCAGTTTCCGGTCTTTCCGGTTGTAGGTCTGGTTTTCGTAAATCACCACTCCTGTACATAAATATTCCGCTTTCTTAACAAAGGCGGAAGCCATATCATCACTTATTTTTTCCTGATCAATCCCTCTGTCCTTCCATTCTCTCCTCAGTTCTTCCAGACAGGCTCTCACTTCTTTTGATTCTGCAACCGGTTTTAGATATTTTTTTACAGCGCCCATAAGATTTTCATTGGAATCTAAAAGTCTGGCACAGAGCCAGCGGGTGTTGACATTAATATCTGATATGTTTTCTACCACTGGGGTTAGCTTTGTAATTGCTTCTTCAATGTATTCCGGATAACAAATGAGAACAGGACGTTCCATTCCTTCTTCTTTTTCTTCCAGACAGCGTTTTAGGCCGGAATAAAGCTGATCCAGCCCCTTTTTGCTTCTTGCCGCGGTCCCCGCCACCGGCACGCCAAGACGCTCTTCCAAAAGATCAAGCCGGAGGCTGATCTTCTTTTTTTTCGCCTCATCCATCAAATTGACGCAGACCACGGCATGAGGCGAGGCTTCCAGAACCTGCAGGACCAGATTTAAATTTCGCTCCAGACAGGTGGCATCACAGACCACCACCACCGCATCCGGGTTTTCAAAACAGATAAAATCCCTGGCAACCTCTTCTTCGGCAGAATGTGCCATAAGGGAATAGCAGCCGGGGATATCGACCATTACATATCCCTGACTGCCGTCACTGCAATAGCCCTGGGCGCTGGCTACGGTTTTTCCAGGCCAGTTGCCCGTGTGCTGATTCATCCCAGTCAGCTGGTTGAACACCGTACTCTTACCCACATTGGGATTTCCCGCCAAAGCAATGACTTTATCCGTTTTACTTCGTTTCTTGATTTCCAGTCCAAGGTCCACAGATTTGATTCCTACGGAATCCCTGCTTAGTCCCATATCTCCTCCTCCTGGCTGACCGCTGCTGCAGCCACTTCTTCCTGATGAGACGTCATATCTTCTTCCGGACGTGGCCCTACCAGAACACGGCCTGCGTCCTCGCTGCGAAGTGCGATTACCGCTCCTCTTATTAAATATGCAGTCGGGTCCCCCAGAGGACTTTTTCCCATGCATTCCACCACCGTACCTTCGATCAGACCGATATCCTGCAACCGTCTTCTCATGTCATCGTAAGCTGCCAGTTTTGAGATAATCGCTTTCTGGCCTCTTTTTAAATCAGATAAACATACCTTTTCCTTCATTCAGATTACCTCCGCAAGTTTCCATATCCTAACATATGCAGCAAGTGAAAATATTGTTCCAATGGAGGATACCGGTATTTCATACTTACAGAATCATAGAACTGCTTATCCTGGAATAGGATTGAATTATGACTACAGGAAAAGGAGACATATGCATGACCCAAGCTGATAATTTCTATACCCTCAAAGGCTATTCTCTTTTGGAGCAGACAAAAATAACCTCCTCCATGGAAGATTATCTGGAGATGATCTGCAGGCTGCATCATGAAAGACATCCTGTCCGGATTAAAGAGCTGGCCGAATGCCTTCATGTAAAGCCGTCATCCGCTTCTAAAATGACCGGGAATCTAAAGAAACAGGGGTTGGTCGCCTTTGAAAAATACGGCACTGTCTCTCTGACAGAAGAAGGCATGGAGCTTGGGGAATATCTGCTGTTCCGCCATAATGTCCTCCACCGTTTTTTTTGCTATATCAATCAAAATACCGATGAATTGGAACAGGTGGAAAAGGTGGAACATTTCATTGATCCCCAAACTGTGTATAATATACAAAAATGGTTGAATAAATTTGCATAGACAGACTTGTACCATGTCCAGTTTTGTCGTATACTATAGCAAAATACCAACATTTATCAGGAGGACAAACACATGGATAAGATTAAGATGACAACCCCCATTGTTGAGATGGATGGCGATGAGATGACCCGGATTCTCTGGCAGATGATTAAAGACAATCTTTTGCTCCCACACATTGACTTAAAGACTGATTATTATGATCTGGGGCTGAAGCACCGCGATGAGACAAATGATCAGGTAACCGTAGATTCCGCCAATGCCACAAAAAAATACAAAGTTGCCGTCAAATGTGCCACCATCACTCCCAATGCGGACCGCGTGAAAGAATACGATCTAAAAGAGATGTGGAAAAGTCCCAACGGCACCATCCGCGCCATCTTAGACGGAACCGTATTCCGCGCTCCCATCGTTGTCAAGGGAATCGAACCATGTGTGAAAAGCTGGAAAAAGCCGATTACCATTGCAAGACATGCTTATGGTGACGTTTACAAGGGCACCGAGATGAAGATCCCCGGTGCCGGTAAGGTGGAACTTGTCTATACGGCCAAGGACGGATCTGAAGCAAGAGAAACCGTTCATACCTTTCAGGGCGCAGGCATTGTCCAGGGCATGCACAACTTAAACAACTCCATTGAAAGCTTTGCAAAAAGCTGTTTTAAATATGCACTGGATACCAAACAGGATTTATGGTTTTCTTCTAAAGATACCATTTCCAAAAAGTATGACCACACCTTTAAAGATATTTTCCAGGAAATCTTTGAAAAGGAGTATCAGGATGCATTTGAAAAAGCAGGGATCACCTATTTCTATACCCTCATCGATGATGCGGTTGCACGTGTCATGAAATCCGAGGGCGGATACATATGGGCCTGTAAAAATTACGACGGGGACGTTATGAGTGACATGATCTCTTCTGCCTTTGGCTCCCTCGCCATGATGACCTCCGTACTGGTTTCCCCTGAGGGAGATTTTGAGTATGAGGCTGCCCACGGAACCGTACAGCGCCACTATTACAATCACTTAAAGGGCCAGGAAACTTCCACCAACTCCGTAGCAACCATTTTCGCCTGGACCGGAGCATTAAGAAAGCGCGGGGAGCTGGACGGAAACAGCGAACTGGTTTCCTTTGCAGATAAGCTTGAAAAGGCCACCATAGATACCATAGAAGCCGGTGAGATGACAAAAGACTTAGCCATCATAACCACCCTGCCAAACCCAACGGTCTTAAACAGCGAAGCTTTTATCAAAGCCGTTGCAAAACGTCTGTAAAACTGCCTGATTTTGATTGACCGCACAGAAAAAGAAAGCCGCATATCTGCCGCTTTCTTTTTCCTATTCAGGAGGTAACGCCATGAAATTCAAACCGAAAGAAGTCCGATTAAAAAATGGTATTTCCTGCATTTTAAGAAGCCCCGGCCCGGAAGATGCCGCCGCCCTGCTCCTCGCCATGAAAACCGCTTCGGAGGAAACCAATTATTTAGCCCGGTACCCGGATGAAATCGACATCACCATTCCTCAGGAACAGCAATTTTTACATAACTGTCTGAAAAGCAGAAAGGATTTGATGATCTGTGCCTTTGTCCATGGCATACTGGTGGCGAGTGCAGGAATCAATCCCATTGCCCTGCACCAGCGGTATGCCCACCGGGCCTCCTTCGGAATTTCAATCTGCCGGGACTATTGGGGGCTGGGGCTTGGGTCCCATCTGCTGTCTGCGCTCATAAGCGGAGCCAAGGAAATCGGTTATGAACAGCTGGAGCTTGAAGTGGTTTCGGAAAACCAGCGTGCCGTGGCCCTTTACCGTAAATTTGGGTTTGAAGCCTACGGAACCAGAGAGCACGCCTTTAAGTACCGGGACGGAACCTACGCTTCGGAATCCTTAATGATGTTAAGGCTTTGATTAAATTCGACATTTTTTACAAAATGTCTGTTCATACCATTATCAAAATGATATAATGAATATTATCATATAACACGTTGGTAATGGAAGGAACTCTATCATGAACTTAAGACATCTTACTATCTTTAAAACGGTGTGTGAGCAAGGAAGTATTACCGGAGCAGCCAAGGCTCTGTCCATGACCCAGCCCGCCATCTCCCACGCCATCAATGAACTGGAAGAATCCGTTGGCTCTCCTTTATTTGACCGTGTATCCCGGCGAGTGGTGATCAACGAAAATGGAAAATTTTATTTGTCTAAAGTCATCCCCCTTCTGGAACTTTATCAGGATTTGGAAAACTACTCCGGCACACTGCACATGCAGGCTCCTCTCCGAATCGGCTCCTGCGTGACTCTTGCCAGCTACTTACTCCCCCAGGCGGTCTCTCGTTTTTCCATTTCCAATCCGGACATCCAGACCAGGGTCACGGTCTCCAATTCCCAGGAGATCACCAGCAAGCTCTTGAAAAATGAGCTGGATATCGGTTTGATTGAAGGTGTCATCACCGATGACCAGCTGGAGAAGATCCCTTTCTCCTCTTATCCTATGGCTGTGATCTGCTCTCCCGTTCATCCACTGGCCAAACGTACCGCCCAGCCCGTCCCATTAGACAGGCTCATCAAGGAGCCTCTGCTGTTAAGAGAATCCGGGTGTACGTTACGGGATACCTTTGATTATGCTCTGGCACTTCACAATCTGTCCGCAGAACCTCTCTGGTCCAGCACCAATTCCGATGTGATTTTACAGGCAGTAAAGCAAAACATTGGAATCGGGATTGTACCGAGGATCTTTGCCGATGAATCCATAAAGCAGGGAGACATCGTTGAGATTGAAGTCAAGGACCTGGAGCTTAGCTGCATGAACCATGTGGTATTCCATAAGGATAAATTCCAGACAGAAGCATTTCAGGCGTTTATTAATCTGGTTCTGTTTGAATAGGATAGAAGGAACTTAATATAGAAAAGAGGCAGGTTGAGAATGGTTTGTTACTTCCATTCCCAACCTGCCTTTTTCCATGATAGTATGGTTTATTTTTCTGCCAGAATCTTATCAATGCTCACGATCTTCACACACAAGACAAACAACTCCATCGCCAAAACCAGATCCTTTAACATCGGATAGGAAGGGGCAATGCGGATATTTCTGTCATAGGGATCTTTGCCATATGGATAAGTGGCTCCGGCATCGGTCATAATAAGACCGGCTTTTTTGCATTTTGTTACAATGGCCTTGGCGCAGCCGTTTAAGGAATCAAAGGAAATAAAATAGCCGCCTTTGGGATTGGTCCATTCCCCGATGGCGAGTCCGCCGATCTCCTTTTCCAGAATGTTGATGACGGCCTCGAATTTGGGCCTTATGATATCGGCATGCTTCTTCATATGCTCAACCATTCCATGAATATCCCCAAAGAACCGGACATGGCGAAGCTGATTCACCTTATCATGTCCAATGGTCTGGATCTTTAACTGCTTTTTGATGTCCACCAGGTTGTTCTGGCTGGCCGCAATGGCTGCGATGCCGGAACCGGGGAAGCTTACCTTTGAAGTCGATGCGAATTTATATACAAGATCCGGGTTGCCCGCTCTCTTGCATTCGGCAAGAATCTCAATCAAATGATCCTGGTCATGTTCATATAAATGATGGATAGAATATGCGTTATCCCAGTAAATCCGGAAATCGCTGGCAGCAGGCTCTAAGCGGGCAAACCGCCTTACGGTCTCGTCAGAGTAGGAAATCCCCTGTGGGTTGGAATACTTGGGCACACACCAGATCCCTTTGATGGACTCATCGTTTGCCACCAGTTCTTCCACCATATCCATATCCGGTCCGTCACAGGTCATGGGAACATTGATCATCTCAATCCCGAAATATTCGGTAATCGCAAAATGTCTGTCATATCCAGGGACCGGACAGAGGAACTTTACTTTGTCCAGCTTGCACCAGGGGGTGCTTCCCATGACCCCGTGGGTCATGGAGCGGGAAACCGTGTCGTACATGACATTTAAACTGGAATTGCCGTAAATCAGGATATAATCCGGTGCCACCTCCATCATATCCGCAAGCAGCTCCTTTGCCTCCCTGATGCCGTCAAGAACCCCATAATTTCGGCAGTCGGTTCCGTCATCACAAGTCAAATCATCACTGCTGCTCAACACATCCATCATTCCCATGGATATGTCAAGCTGCTCTGCACTGGGCTTTCCCCTTGACATATCAAGTCTTAAATCCTTTCCCTGAAATTCCTTATACTGTACGGAAAGTTCTTTTTTCAGCTGCTGTAACTCTTCCTTTGTCATCTCAACATACGGTTTCATAGATTCCTTACTCCTCCTCATATAGACTCCATTAACCCAGAAGCTCCTTTAAAATACGGTTGACTGCCGCCGGGTCCGCTTTCCCCTTCATAGACCGCATGGTCTGGCCTACCAAAAAGCCCATGGCTTTCTCTTTTCCGTTATGGTAATCCTCAACGGACTGGGGATTTGCTGCAACGATCCCCTGTATGACCGTTCGCAGTTCGCCTTCATCATTTACAACCTTGAGTCCGTGTTCTTCTACATACTGTTCCGGCTCCACATTCTCTGTAAATATTTTCTCAAAGACCTCTTTGCCCACAGTTCGGTTAATGGTTCCATTATCCACTAACTGAATTAATTTTGCAAGATTTTCCGGGGAAAAAGACATATTTTCCGGCTCCATCTCATTCTCTTTCAACAGGCGCATGGCTTCCACCATCAGCCAGTTGGCGGCCTCTTTGGCCTTCCCGCAGATGGCAGTCACCGCCTCAAAAATATCCGCCATATGCTTGGAACCGGTGATAATTTCCGCATCGTATTCCGAAAGCTTGTATTCTGTCTGATATCTTGCCATCTTCTCGGTCCGAAGCTCCGGCTGTCTGGATTTAATAGCTTCGATCCATTCATCACTGATCATGATGGGAGGTAAATCCGGGTCCGGGAAATAGCGGTAATCCTTGGCATCTTCCTTGGAACGCATGGCATAAGAGGATTCTTTGTTATCATCCCATCTTCTGGTTTCCTGTGTAACCAGCCTTCCTTCTTCGATCAGCTCGATCTGGCGCTTTCTCTCCCCTTCAATGGCACGGGCGATGGCCTTAAAGGAGTTTAAGTTTTTCATTTCCGTTCTGGTACCGAATTCTTCTGCACCAGCTTCACGCACCGATAAGTTGACGTCGGCTCTCATAGAGCCTTCCTGAAGCTTGCAGTCCGAAGCGCCCAGATACTGGATGATCAGCCTCAGCTTCTCCAAATAAGCGATGACCTCTTCCGCACTTCTCATATCCGGTTCGGAAACAATTTCGATCAAAGGCACTCCGCTTCGGTTAAAGTCGACTAAAGAGCAGTCCTCCCACTCATCATGAATCAGCTTTCCGGCATCCTCTTCCATATGAATCTCGTGGATTCCGATTTTCTTCTTGCCTGCGGCCGTATCAATCTCCACATAGCCATCGTGGCAGATGGGAAGATAAAGCTGGGAAATCTGATAATTCTGGGGATTATCCGGGTAGAAATAATTTTTTCTGTCAAACTTGCAGCGCTGGTTGATCTTACAGTTTGCAGCCAGACCTACAGCAAGGGCATACTCCACCACCTGTTTATTAAGCACCGGAAGAGAACCTGGCATACCGGTACAGACCGGACAGGTATGGGTATTGGGTGCTCCCCCGAATTCTGTCGAACAGGAGCAGAAGATTTTTGTTTTGGTCGCCAGCTCCACATGGACCTCTAAGCCGATGACTGTCTCATACTGTTTGCTCATTTAGTTCTCCTCCCTTCCTGCCATGGCTTTCAAAGCCATCTCCGGCATTTCGTAGGTCTTATCCTGTTCCAATGCATAGCCGGCCCGGAGAATGTTCTTCTCTTTAAAGCAGTCGCCGATAAACTGAACCCCAATGGGCAGACCTTTCTTATCGGTGCCAAATGGAACCGTAAGGCCCGGAAGCCCGGCAAGGTTTACGGAAATGGTGTAAATATCTCCCAGATACATCTTCAACGGATCGCTGAGGCTTTCCGAGAGCCTGGGCGCTGTGGTAGGTGCTGCCGGCGAAAGAATCACATCATACTTTGCAAACGCTTCATCAAATGCCTTCTTGATTAATGCCTTGGTTCTCAATGCCTTTAGATAATAAGCATCATAATAACCGGAACTGAGTACAAAGGACCCCAGCATGATCCGGCGTTTCACTTCCGCTCCAAAGCCCTCGGAACGGCTTTTTTTATACATGCCGTGAAGACCTTCATATTCCTTTGCACGATAGCCGTATTTCACGCCGTCAAAGCGGGATAAGTTGGAGCTGGCTTCTGCGGAAGCAATGACGTAATAGGCAGGTATGGCATATTCCACCATTCCAAGGTCAAAGGTCTCCACGATTGCTCCTTTTTCCTCCAAAACCTTTGCGGCATCTAAGACTGCTTCCTTTACCTCTTTTTCCAGTCCTTCCGTCAGATAATCGGCAGGAATCCCTATTTTAAGCCCCTTTACCTCACCGGTCAGTGCTTCTGTAAACCGGTAATCCTTGCATTCCACGGAGGTACTGTCTTTGGTATCATGAGACGCCAGCACTTCCAATATTGCGGCACAGTCCGTTACGTCTTTTGCTACCGGTCCGATCTGGTCCAGAGAAGAGCCGTAAGCGATCAGGCCATATCTGGAAATGGTTCCGTAAGTCGGCTTTAAGCCTGTGACTCCGCAGTAGGAGGCGGGCTGTCTGATGGAACCGCCGGTGTCTGAGCCAAGCGCATAAAAGCATTCTGCCGCAGCGACTGCCGCACAGGAACCGCCGGAAGATCCGCCTGGAACATGGTCCGGATTCCATGGATTTCTGGTCACTCCAAAGGCTGAGGTCTCTGTGGTGCTTCCCATGGCAAATTCATCCATGTTGGTCTTTCCAAGGATCACGGCCCCTGCCTTAATTAAGTTTTCTACCGCCTGAGCCGTATAGGTGGGAACGAAATCCGATAGAATCTTGGAGCTGCAGGTAGTCTTCATATCTTTGATACAGATATTATCTTTGATTGCTACGGGAACCCCGGCCAGCGGTCCGGTCAGTTCTCCCCCATCAATCCGTTTCTGTACTTCCTCTGCCTGGCGAAGGGCACGTTCCTCCTCTACCGTAACATAACTGTTGAGCACCGGCTCCATGGCTTTTATCTGGCTTAGAACTGCCTTTACGGCTTCCACAGAGGTTACTTCTTTTTCCTTGATTTTTTTCCCAAGGCCCACGGCCGTAAGGGACAATATTTCTTTCTCCGTCATCTGCGCTCCCCCCCTAATCCACTGTCTTTGGCACCTTAAAGGCTCCGTCTTTCTTTTCGGGAGCATTCTTTAAGATGTTTTCTCTGTCATCGCCGTTTTCCACCACGTCTTCCCGGAACACGTTGTCAATCGGAAACACATGAGACATGGGTAGGATGCCCTCTGTATCCAGTTCATTTAATTTGTCGATATAATCCAGCATAAGGCCCATTTCCTTTTTCGCTGATTCTTTTTCCTCCTGGCTGAGCTCCAGCTTTGCCAGAATCCCAACATACTCAATCGTTTCATCGTCAATGATGTGTGCCATATCTTCTGCCTCCTTCTATGGTTCCAGTCTTGTAACATCTCTTGGGAAAAGAGTCGTCTCTCTGATATTGGCCTCATCAAGAAGCCTCATGGTCAGACGCTCAAGTCCGATTCCCAGGCCGCCGTGAGGCGGCATCCCGTACCGGAATATCATTAAATAGGTAGAAATATCTTCCGGATTCATTCCTCTGGACTCCATCTTCTTTACAATGGTGTCATAATCGTGGATTCTCTGACCTCCGGTGGTTATCTCAAGCCCCTTAAACAAAAGGTCAAAGCTCAGGGTAAACCGTTCATCGGCAGGATCATCCATGGCATAAAACGGACGTTTCTTCGATGGATAATGAGTGACGAATACAAAATCACTTCCGCATTCTTCCTTAAAATAACGGCCGATCAACACTTCCTCCTCCGGCTCAAGATCATAAGGGTTTCTGATTTTCCGGTTATATTTTTCTGAAACCAGTTCCTTTGCTTGATCAAATCGGACCATGGGAATGTTTGACACATCGGGAAGCTGGACCTTTAGCATCTTAAGCTCCGGTGCATACTCCTTCAAAAGCAGGTCAAAGGTATACTGAAGCATACCGGTCTCCATTTCCATAATCTCCACAAAGCTGTCGATATATCCCATTTCAAAATCCATACTGGTGTATTCATTGATGTGTCTTGTGGTATTGTGTTTTTCCGCACGGAAAACCGGAGCCACTTCAAACACCCGGTCATACACACCTACCATGGTCTGTTTATAAAACTGAGGGCTTTGGCCAAGTTCTGCTTTTTTATTAAAATAATCCAGCTTAAATACGTTTGAACCGCCTTCTGCACCGCGGGCTACGATCTTTGGTGTACGAATCTCCGTAAACTTCTGAAGATGAAGGAAATCACGGAATCCCCTTACAATCCCTTCCTGTATGCGGAACTTGGCACGCTCCATGGGATTGCGCAGCGTAATGGGTCGAAGTGCCAGCTTTGTCTCCAGGGAAGTCTTTAATTTCCACTTGCTGATGGCAATGGGCAGCACCTCCGCCGGCTGTGATAGCACTTCAATTGCCGTCAAACGGAGTTCAAACCCATGAGGTGCCCGTTCTTCCGCAGATACCACTCCTGTGACCCGAATGGCGGATTCCTCTTTTAAAAGGCTTAAATCAAAATCCGTTTTTCCTTCTTCAAAGACACACTGTACCAGTCCCTCTGCCCTGCGGAGGATCACAAATGCCACCTCTCCCATATCCCGGATGGTATGGACCGTGCCTTCCATGCGGATGGTCTTTCCTGCGTAATCTTTGGAACTTACTTCTGAGATTTCCATTGTTTCTTTCTGTTTCACACCTTTGATGAATTCCATAGTTCTATTCTCCTTACCTAAATGTAATTGCTTTGATTCCGGTGAAGGGTTTTTGACAATAAAATATCCCGTCCCGGAATACAGTTACATATTCCGGGACGGGATTTATATGGCTATAATCTCCCGCGGTACCACCCGCATTGAAACATCTGCAATGAATGCTTCCGTAAAATAAGCTAACGGATCAGCAAATGTCTCCACTCAAACATTTAACGCATGTATACGGATAAACCTACCCATGACACCAGAAATCTTTACGATCCATGGCCGCTTCGGCTTACCGGCTCCGGAGTGTTCCCATAGCCAAGTCCCACATGACGGCGCTCTCAGTCGGTGACGCCCTCTTCCTGTCGAGGTCCATAGGCCAGAGTCTCCTTCTCTGCCTTTTTCGATATCAGCTTTCATTCCTGCAGTATATGGTTTCCTGTTTTTTGAAATTTATAACAGTTCAGCAATTTACCACAATGAATTTTACTTATAATATCACAATCCTTTTTATTCTGCAAGATTTATTTTTCATAAATCTGATGGGAAAGAGGAACATGTTTACGAAATAACGATATCCTCTGTAAAATCTCCAACACGAATTCCGGCCTCTGAAAAATCCTCTGCTTTTTTCCCCCGGATATAAAGATTTTTAATGGTAACACCGGTAACAGGGGATAAGTGGCTGTATCCGCAGATCGCCGACTCAACTTCCCCACTGCCCCAATACCAGATGTCTTTTAAGGACACTCCCTTGATTTCTCTTCCGGGTTTTGGATTATAATCCGGATTGCATTTTACCTGAAAATCCAGTATTTTACCGTGAGATATCTGCTCGATCCGTATTTTTTCATAGGAAATATTCCTGACTGTGTTTTTATCGCCTGCATTGATGGCAAGACAGCCTAAATATTCCGCCTGGTATTCATGATGTTCCAGTATGTCCAGATCTTCAAAATGTATATCTTCTAAACAATTTCCTTCCTGTTCAAAATCACCATGGGTGCCGATCATGGTAGGATGGGCCACATCAGCCCATAGAGTACAGTTTTTGACCGTGATATGGGAGGTGTCGCCGTTATAAGCCCATCTTCTCCCATATATGGCAATACAGTCATCGGAAGTCCGCAGGAAACAGTCTCTGACCGAGATATTCTGACTGCTCATAATATCAATTCCATCGGACCAGCCTTCACAGCTAAAGGAAGTGATATCCTCCACGCTTATATCCGAAGATCCTCCTATATAGACACTGTAGTGAGGCGGATTGATCATATGAATCCCTTTTACCGTGACATTCCTTGCATGGCTGAGTCTCACTGCATTCAGACCGGAAAACCGTTCAAAACCAGCAAGGTACTGACAGCCCTTCCCGAAAATCTTCACATTTTCTGATCTGCTTACAATAAAGGTACCTACAAGAACTGAACCGCCAGCCAGAAACACATTGGTATCCGATGGAATTCTCATCGTACATTCCTCAAGATAATGGACACCAGGACCAAAGTAAATGGTTCTCCCTTTCGGCTTTTTCTCTGCCTCAGCCATCAGCTCCTCCGTTCTGTGAACGGATACCCGGTCCGGACTTCCGGGCAAATATAACGTGTTATCATTGAACGGATCTGGTTCCTGCTCCTCAATTTCTCCGGCAAACAGATGAAGATTATGAAACCGATCCTCATTTACTTCTATGGAAAGCTTTTGGGGCCGGTCCAGCTTGATCCGTATTGTTTTAGAATCATAGTCCGCCTTAACACCGGCATTAAGAGGACGTACCTTCACCTGGTAAATATAAAATATTTCGGGACAGGTAATTTCCAGTTCCACTTCTCCGGTAAAGTAAAAATAAGCCATGGAAGCCGTCCGTACCTCATGCATATCCACCTTGACCTGATAACAGTCTACGTTCTTCCACTCCTTCCCTTCCTGTTCCCTGATCCTTATCTGAAAGTCATGCTGTAAACAAGCTCCTTTCGGAGCCGGATAATTTACGATCCTGCTCATATTCATCTCCATTTAACTGTGTATTTTATTTGTTTTTTGTATCCAGATACTCCTGAAGCTGTCTTTTCACCGCTTCCTTGACGGTCTCCATTCCGGCCGCCTGTGCCTTCTTATAGTATTCACCGATTACCTTCTCGGTCTGATCCCCGTAAATGCCATTGGCCAGTGTGGAATAGTACTCGGTCTGTACATTGGTATAGGCCGCATACGCTCTCTTTACTTCCGAATTCTCGCCTGCATTGAATACAAATCCGGCAATGGGGGACTCTGCATAGTTATCAGGCAGATTGACATAGTTTTCATAATAATCCTTGATCTTCTCCGGAAGATTTTTCTCAATCCGGGCATAATTAGGGTTCCATGTCAGCTGATAGCCAGGGAATACATATTTGTTGTCTGCATTTAAGGATTCATACTGGCTGTCTCCTACCGCAGTCCAGTCCTCCCCTTCTATGCCATACTGGAACAGGTCGTGGTTGGCTCTGTTGGAATAGATCCAGTCAAGGAACTTCATGGTCTGGTCGATTTTGGTGGAATAGTAAGGAATACACAAAAAGTTGTTGGTGGTTAAGTTATTTTTTACGATCTTATCCCTCTTCTGCTCTACCTCATCATACAGGAATACTTCTACATTATCCTTTATTCCTGTAAAATTTTCAATTTCTCTCGCTACTTCCCCATAGCCGTCCAGGGCGCCTTCCACTGCTGCCACCTTTCCGGTATAGAATAAGTTCTTTTTGGCATCCTGCTCTACGTTTGAGTCCTTCTGTACATAGGGCTTCCACGTTTCTGCCAGTTCCACATAGCGGGCATCCATATAATTGGTATGAAACGGTTCCGGGAATTCTGCAAATGCCTCATCCGGATCACCGATTCCTGCTACCGCCAGCACTTTCGTTCCTTCTTCATTCAGCAGTGCCTGGATCTCCATGGTCGCATTGGCCCCGGTGTTTGGAATGCCAAATATGTGATTGGCCCTTCTTGTCAGCTCTCTGTCCTGGAACTTGAAAAATCCACGTTCTGCCAGACCGATGGGAGCCACCAGGCCTTCCTCTGCCTTATGTTTTTCCATTGCATCACAATACTGGCGGAAGGTATCCAAATCCCTGACCTCCGGCAGGTGATACTTTTCTCTTAAATCCTTTCTGATAAAGAAGCAAAAGGACTGGTCATCTGCCACCTCATAGAGAGGCACCGTATAAATTGCCCCGTCAGGTTCTCTTACCTGACCAATCACCGATTCCGGGAACGCTGCCTTTAAGCCTGGATATTCATCATTATTAAAGTACTTGGAAATGTCCGCATAAGCACCTTCATTCTTCATTTTGGATAAATTCATCCAGTAGGCATCAAAGACAAGATCTGCCTCCTGCTTGTTCTGAATCAGCAGCGGGATGTTCTGGATATAATCAGATGCCGGCGACCATACAAAGTCCAGCTTTGTATTAAGGGTGTCCTTTGTCTGTTCATAAAACTTATTTAGAACCTTATCCTGATTTTCCGCGCCGCCGAACATATAGATCTTAAGAGTCGTTTCCGGCACCTGGCCGCTGCTTTCCGCTGTTTTACTGACGCTTTCCGGGTCCTTCGCTCCGTCCCCCGTGTTTTTTGAACTGCTGCATGCTGTGACTGAGACTGCAAGAGCCGCTGTAAGAGTCATTGCAGCCAGTCTTTTTAAATTTTTTTTCATTTTAATCCTCCTTTTATTTTAATGCCGATTTGCCGACTGGTTACCCTTTTACGGAACCTACCATAATTCCTGAGGTGAAATATTTCTGGACAAATGGATATGCCAGCACAATGGGTCCGATTGTTACCATTGCCGTAGCAAGTTTTATGGTCAGACTGGGGACTGTCTCTCCCGTACCGGTCGAAACGCCCATGGCAGCCATCTGCCTGGTGAAGTCTGCATCCCGCATCATCCTCATGATCAAATACTGAAGAGGGAATTTTTCCGGAGTATCAATATATAGCATGGCCTGGAACCACTGGTTCCAATAGGACAGTGCATAGAACAGGCCTACCGTGACAAGAGCCGGAACCGCACATGGCACCACGATTTTAAACATGATGGTGATTTCACTGGCTCCGTCGATCCGGGCCGATTCCATAAGAGAATCAGGAATTGACTGGAAGAAATTCCGCAGCAGGAACATATTCCAGGGAACAATCAGCACCGGCAGAATCATCACCCATATGGAATTACGCAGATGCAGATACTGGGAAATCAGCATATAGGTTGGTACAAGCCCTCCGCTGAACAGCATGGTGAAATATACAAAAAAATTGATTATCCTGCCGTGGCGCAGCTTGCCGCTTGCCAGGGGATACGCCAGCATAGTGGAAAAAAGCAGGCTTAAAGCGGTCCCGGCTGCCGTAACAAAAATGGAAACACCATAAGAACTGATGACCTGACCGCCTTTAAATACCGTTTTATAAGCTGCCAGTGACCATTTTTGAGGAAACAATGAGAATCCGTTTTTTGCCAGGATCATTTCATCAGTAAAGGACCCAACGAGCACGTATAAAAAGGGCAGTATACATAAAAGAGCAAACACTGCGGTAAATAAATAGCAAAAGATTACAAGCGCCCTGTCCTTCCCGGACATTTTCATCTTCCGCTTCCTGCCTGGTGTAATATTTGACATCTTCCTTCCCTCCTTTTAAAATATTGCAGAATCCGGTTCGATGCTTCTCGCCAGTTTGTTCGCACAATAGACAAAAACAAATCCCAGTACGGACTGGAGCATCCCGGTGGCTGTGGCCATACCATAGTCCTGAAGATTCCTCATGGAACGGAGAACATAAGTATCAATTACATCGGTTGTAGGAAACAGCAGGGAATTATCACCCACCAAAGCATAGATCATACCAAAATCACCATAAAAGATCCGCCCTACACTAAACAGTGTCATGAGAATAATGGTAGGCCGCAAGATAGGAAGCGTGATCCTGGTGATCTGGCTCCATCTGGAGGCACCATCTATGCTGGCGGCTTCATAGATTCCTGTGTCAATGCTGGTTATGGAGGCAATATAGACAATTGCACTGTAACCGGCCCCCTGCCATATTTTCAAGAATACCAGGAGCGCAGGCCAGACTTTAGGGGAAGAAAACACCTTCAGTTCGATTCCGAATCTGGCAAGCATCATCGTAATGATCCCATTTTCTCTGTTTACAAAGGAATAAAGAATCAGATAGATCACTACCCAGGAGATGAAATAGGGAAGCAGGGAAATGGTCTGAGCAATCCTTTTGTAATGGCGCTGCCTTGTTTCATTGAACATAATTGCCAGTGCGATTGCAAAAACAGTTGAAAACAGTATAAATAAAATGTTTAAGTATAAGGTATTGGCTGTTACCTTATAGATATCTCCTGTCTGAAACAGGAATTTAAAGTTTTCGATTCCATTGAACTTGCTTCCGAAAATCCCCTTTATCATGTTGAAATCCTGGAATGCAATGATCAATCCCGCCATTGGTATGTAACAGAAAATAATAAAGAAAATAATTCCTGGCAGTGTCATCAGATACATCATCTTATTCTTACGCAGTTCCTGAAAAAAAGTTAATTTCATGAAAAACCTCCCTCTCCATTGTTGATTACTCCCATAGTTTACAATGAGCAAAATGCACAAAACAAGTCTAAGATTATGACCTTGTTTCCATCATATTATTTTATATATTGGGAAACAGAAAGAAAAGTTTATCAAAAATCCTTTTTTTGGTCCAAAAATAGAATCTCTGATATTTAATACTATTGAAAAAAAAGGAAGATACACTATAATAGATAAAAAGTGTATCAAACGCAGTTACAAGATGGGGGCGGCAGATGAAACCGTATATCAGAAAAATCACAAAAAGGATTCAATCCAAATCTTTTTTTTATAATATTATGTTTACTTTTCTCTTTGGCAGCGCATTTTTACTGATTTCCTTTTCCCTGCTGCTGACTTCCTTCCTCACACAGAAAACCATTGACGATTTGAACAAATCGGCACAGTATTCCATTGATCAGGCCTATATCACAATCAATAATACGTTAAGCACCTGTTATAAAAATTTTGCCGGCCTGAAAAGAGAACTGGCCATCAATCAAGCCCTTTTTTCGGATCACCTTTCAAGCCTTGAAGAATATCAAGTCTCTTTGCTGCTGGAAAATATGACAGATGCCAATAAATGTGTAGATTCTGCTTATATAATAAACAGGAACGCAAATAAGGTATATACCAGTCAGGGATATATTTCTGACATTGATTCTTTCTATGATAAGGATGCAATCAGCCTTTGGAAGCGGTATAATCCGATGTCTCCCGATGCATTTATCCCCAGAACCACAAATTATACCAGGCTGGGGACTGTATACACCTATCATTATATTACTCTTGTTTATACACAGAAAAACAATCAGAATGAGAATGACGGTGCACTGATCGTAAATATTTCCCAGGAAAAGCTCCTGGACCAGCTCGCACTGGAACCACAGTTGAAAGACGGCATCTATATTATCACCCAGTCCGGTACGATTGTATGGAATAAAGACATTGGCTCAAACGGCAGATCCATTGAGGAAAGTGAGGCATCCAAAGCCATTATTTCCGAGAATAAAGACATTACCATGAAGGGGATATTCCAGGGACAGGAGTGTATCATAAACAGCAGGAGGGCACCTTCACTGCGGTTTATATTTGTAAGTGCGGTCCCTTTGTCAGGCATCCACGCACAGGTTTCCTATATCAGGAATACAGCACTTTTACTTATTTTAGCCACACTGATTGTCACACTGTTGTTTTCCATATTATTTTCCAGAAAGATTTACTCCCCCATCGCCGGAATGATCCGCGGACTGCAAAAAGACAATATCCCGGACCCCCATAAATCCCAACTGCCCCAAAGCGATTTAGATTATCTTGGCAGCACTCTAAACCACTTAAAGCAGCAGATCAAAAGCCTTGATTATGACGTGAAAAAGCTGTCTGTCGTCAACAGCCGTGAGATTTTATTTCATCTTGTTTCCGGGGATTATGACTCTGAGGATATCTGCCGGGATAAATTAAGCAGCTGCGGGATTGTCTTTGACAAACCATTGTTCGTAGCCCTCATCATTTCCTTTGATGATTATAATGATATTGTAAAAAAGACCTTGAGAGAGGATATATCCACCTACCATTATTCCATATTAAACATTGCACAGGAACTGCTCTCTGAACGTTACGATGTAATCACCAGCGAAGCTCCCTTCAATTACGTCTTCCTGATTCTTAACTGCCAGGAACCGGCACAAGAACAATGGATTCGCCTGACTCTGCAAAAGATCAATGATGTCATGATGGAATACGTGAAACGAAGTGCTTCTTTTGGAATCGGAACGTATGTCCAAAGCCTTATGGATATTAATAAGAGTTTTATAAAGGCTTTTTCCGCTTTATCTTACCGTATGGTAAAAGGCGCTTCCTCCATCATCTTTTACGAAGAGATCGCAGCAAAAGAGCATATGGTCT
Source organism: uncultured bacterium (assembly GCA_905215155.1). GTDB lineage: Bacteria > Bacillota > Clostridia > Lachnospirales > Lachnospiraceae > Lacrimispora > Lacrimispora sinapis. The sequence continues at coordinate 35,953 of CAJMPJ010000024.1, forward strand.
ATGATTATCCTTCCGAAGAAGAAAAATCCTCTGTGATTGCCATCCGTGGAAGGAATACGGAAAATATGAAACGGGCGGTTGACCGGTTCATGGAAAAGATTGCAGAAACCAGCATTGATAATATTAATATGGCTGTCTCCCAGCTATTGATTACCTGGAATCAGATCTTAAAAACCATACACCAGGATGATCTAAGCCCCGTTACTTACCAGCAGACCCTGCAGCAGGTAAATAACTGCAGCAATCTGGAAGAAGTAAAAGAAATTCTATACAGCTACGCACTGGTGCTGATCCAGTTAAAAAACTCCGAACTCCATAATAAAAATGTGATCCTTATGAAACAGGCTGTCCAATATATGAATGAAAATTTTTCCAATCCTGATTTAAGCATTGAAATGATTGCAGAATCCATCGGGCTGTCTCCCAGTTATACCAGCACGTTATTTAAGGAGATGAACCAGATATCTCCCGGAGAGTACATCACAAATATCCGTCTGAAAAAGGCAAAGGAATTATTGGAGACCACTGATAAAAGCGGAAAAGAAATCGCCGCATTAATCGGCTATGATTACCGTTATTTCTATACGGTGTTCAAGTCCCGCATTGGAATGACGGTAAAGGAATACAGGAAAATGTCCGGAAACGAGGAAATGACATGAAAAGAACCGCAAAACTTCTGCTCTTTCTGATATTTTTATGCAGCCTTCTGACAGGCTGCAATGATAAAAATGATGCCTCTCCAAAGGATCAGGAAAAAGTGGTCACAATCCTATTCCGTGGGGAAGTTTCTCATGTTGAACCGGTGCTGGAAGAATTTTACCGCCGTTCCTATGATAAGCTCCACCTGCGTCTTAATATTGAGACCATTCCTCCTTACACCTATTCTGACGAGCTGGCCTCCAGACTCAATGCTTCTGAAGATGCTGATCTGGTCTTTGACGCACCATGGAACGGAATGAGCACCCAGATCTCAAACAAAATGTATATGGATCTGGAAAAGTACTTTAATAATGATGCTTACCCCAATTTAAAGCGGGCCTTTCCCCCGGAATACCTGGATGCCAACCGCTTTAACGGAAAATTATACGGCATTCCCCTTACCAAAAGACATCTGGATGTTTCAGGCATCTATTACAGGAAAGACTTGCTGGAGCAATATAAGCTCGGTTTCAATGAAATCACCAGCCAGGAGGAGCTTCAGAAGTATTATGATGCCGTGTTAGCTGACAGCAGGGACATCTACCCCTTCGCTTCCAGCAAACGGGGATTTTTTCTCACCCACCGTCATTCCATTGATCTTATGCAGAACCATGTTTACCCCATTAACGGCTGGACCGATACCCTGTTTCCAGGATATATCGTACTCTCTCCCGATGAGCGGAAAGTGGAAGATGTGGTATTTCTAGGAGATGACGATGCAAGGTTCTCGGCTTTAAATACAAAATACAATTATGACTTTATGAAATCTGAATTCCGTACCCTGGCCCAATGGAACCAATACATTCATCCTGACAGCATGGCTCTGACCAATTCAAAGGAGCTGTTCCTCTCCGGACAGGCAGCTTCCTTTGAATCAACCATAAGCAGCCAGAGTGATCTTCACGATACGTTAAAGGCTTTCATTCCGAATGCCGAATGCGGATTCTTTCCCGCAGATGAGCTATTTAACTCCTCAGACTTAAAACCAGGTGCCATTCCCTCCAATATGGATGCGTGGAATTATTTATGTATTCCCTGGTATTCCAAACATGCGGATGAGGCCATGTCCTTTCTTGACTGGCTCTTCTCCAGCCAGGAGAATGTGGATCTCTTTGAGCTTGGCAGAGAGGGTTATGACTGGATTGCCAGCTCGGATAAGGAATACCTTCCTTTGGGCAATCCCACGTTAAAATATTCCATTCCCTCCTATGAACTGACCTGGAATCCCAATTTCAGCCGTACCCCCGCCTCCTATAGTCCTAAAGAAAAGAAACTGCTGGAGTACACCGCGGACCTTAGGAGCTATCGAGTCTCACCGTTGGCAGGCTGGACACTGGATACGAAAAACATTGCTGTTGAGGTATCCCGGCTGACTGATTTATATTCCCGTTATTTTACCCCCTTTTATGAGGGACTTTACGGAGATGATACGGACAAATACATAGAAGAATTTTGCCGGCTGTCCGGCGAGATGGGACTGGAAACCGTACGGAAAGAAATAAAGACACAGGTGCAGAACTATCTGGATAAAGGGTTCTAGCCTCTCCTGCCCAAGGCATATACTTATCTATGAATTAAGGAGAATCCCCATGAACTTTATTGAACTGTTTCTGATCGCGGCAGGCGTATCCATGGATGCCTTTGCCGTTGCCGTCTGCAAAGGATTAAGCCTGAAAGAAATGAGCTGGAAAAACGCATTCATCATTGGTCTTTATTTTGGCGGTTTCCAGTCAGGTATGCCTTTTTTAGGCTACCTTCTCGGATCACAGTTCATGGACGCTATCAATGCCTTTGACCACTGGATCGCTTTCATTTTACTGGGCAGTATTGGATTAAACATGATCAAGGAAGCCTTTTCTCCGGGTCTTGATGACTGCGGAGATAGTTCCCTGCATCCAAAACAGATGTTGATGCTGGCCGTGGCCACCAGTATAGATGCCTTGGCCGTTGGTGTTACTTTTTCTTTTCTTAAAGTTCAGATCTTACCGGCAATCATCCTTATTGGAATTACCTCCTTTGTACTCTCCGCTCTGGGTGCCAGACTGGGAAACCGCTTTGAAGCACAGTTTAAATCAAAGGCAGAATTCTTCGGAGGTCTTATTCTGATTTTTATGGGAACAAAAATTCTTTTGGAGCAGACCCTTGGCGGTTGATGATTTCCCCCTGAGAAAAAGGAGGGCACAAAAAGCCTACCAGCTTTTGTGCCCTCCTATGTAATTTAACTTGCTCTCTCAAGCAAGCCTCTGCGTTCCATCTCTTCTTTGTAGACCAAATAATTGCCTTCCTGCATGTTGAGAAAAGACTTATAAAAGATTCCGTAAAAAAAGATTGCCATTAGCTTCCCACGGCGGCTTCTTTCGGAGGCTTTGTAAAGATTCATCAACTGCTTATCATTGATTTTCCCTTTTGCGATCCTTTTCTTAATGCTGTTTTGACTGATTTTTCCTAATAAGCTGGTATACAGATTAAAAACAAACATAACAATTGCAATAACTGCAATTAGTAGAAGAATTTGCAATAATGTGTTCATAATAATTTCGTTTCCTTTCCATAATATGGTTATATTTATAACATATTGTCCCTTATATGTAAATATTTTGTTTCTAATCCTGCTACGTTATTTTTCTCAATTGTTACAGGCATACTGTATCAAGTGCCTAATCCTATTGCTGGCTTGTCCTTTCTGCCATGTTTTTGTATATCACCAGATTCCATTTATTTGTAATGCCCATACACCACAAAAAAGAGCTTCTTTAAGGTCCCTGTTATAAGACTCTTAAACAAGCTCCGGTTTAGCCGTTTCATTTGTTTTAATTGATATTGGTTTTTGGGACAATCTCAGGGGAAAAAGCCTTATAATACAATCAGCTTACCTCCTGGAATTTCCACCTGCCTTCCATCAATGCTCACCCATACACTGATGGCGGATGGATTGCAGACCGTGGTCCCGTCAATGGTAAATTTCAAATTGGCAGCGGCTTTCATATAATCCACGATCTCAATGTTGGTGGCATACCAGATATCATCTCTTCCTCCCACCAGTCTGCAGAATTCTTCCATTAGCTCCCAGTTATCATCTCTTGGGAATTCATAGCTGTGGCCCCATACATACATCATATAGAGGTACTGGGTTTTAAAAAGCTCTACGAAACGTTTTCCATTTTCCAGTAAATTATGGTTATGATGACAGGTGGATTTCCACACCAGGTAATTTTCCGGCATGGCAAAATCATCAGTGCTCCCTACGACTCTGCAGTATTCAATGCCAAGACCCGGAAGCATATCCACAATTTCCTTGGTGTAGGAGCCGTTGGGATAGGACATTCCTCTCACCGGGTAACCGGCAACACGTTCCAAAGCCCGCCGGTCCTCTAATATCTGTAACGCCACCTGTGGGAGCGGACATCTTGCTATGGTCGGGTGGAGCACCGTATGGCAGGCAATCTCATGTCCTTTGTATACATCCTTCCATTCCTCCGGCTTCAGACGGTTTTCATTGTCTGTAAGGCCTGAATTGACATGGAATGTGGCTTTGATGCCGTTTGCGTTAAAGATATCCACCAGCCGTTTGTCTTCCGTCCGTCCGTCGTCGTAACTCATGGTAAGAACTTTGTGCTTTCCCTCCGGAAAGCATGTGTAAATATTTTTTAATGGCTCCATCATAATGCCCCATCTCCTGTTATGTTATCATAATTGAATACTGCGGCAAAGAATGCCAAAGCCATTCCCTGCCCCCAGCCCTGAATCCATTTTTTTGAAATATTCCGGTACCCCTCCCGGTCCTTCATCACGGCGGTTCCTCCCGATACATCCGTCAGTCTTCCGTCCGTTGTCACATGGGACAAAACGCCTTGTATGGACTTTTCGATGTATTTTATATGGAGAGGATTTCCTTTGATTGTCATGGCTGCGGCTATGCCGGCGGAGGCGGACAGTTCCTCATAGGATTCCTCATCATCAACAATGGTTCTCCAAAGGCCGTTTTCCGTCTGTAACAGCTTTAAGGCGGAAAGCTGCTCATTTAAGCTGCCTACGATCTCCAAATACTGGGGATATAAGTAGCATTTGGGAAGGATACGGCCTACCATGCTCATGGTATAGGCAGCCCAGCAGTTGGCTCTGCCCCAGTAAATGCCGGACATATGATCTTTGGTGATGTTGTTGTAGCCGTGATACCATAAACCGGTTTTCTCATCCTGAAGATACTGGATATGCCAGTAGTACTGATTAAGGGCATCCTTGATCACTTCTTCCTCTTTTGTCTTCACTCCCACTCTCAGAAGAAAGAAGGCGGCCATAAATAACGTGTCTGCCCAGCACTGCTCCGGGAAATCATTGTCTGCGGATACCGTATGCTGGAGCACGTTATCTCCGAAACGCAGGGCCTCCTCTCTTAAATACGCAACCTTGGAACGTATAATATCCATATAGGACTCCTCTTTGGTGGCTTCATAAAGAGTCAGGAGACAGTGGCCCATGGCACAGGTATTCACCGTCCACGCCGGAAGTCCCAGGCGGATCAGTTCATCCACACGTTCCTTTAAAAACTCCAAGTAGCTTTCTTTTTTGGTGATCTCATAAGCTTGTGCAATGCCGTAATAGGCCACGCCGCAGGGCCAGTCCCAGGACATATCCATTCGTTTGGTCCGTTCCACGATGCGGTCCATGGCATCCTCTATTTCTGTCCTGTCAAAGTTCAGCTTTCCCATTTGCTATCCCTCCCCGTTTTCCTCTATTATAATTGATTTTAAATGGTCTGCCAATATGCCGGCATACTGATCCGCACCGAATTCCGACAGATGGACCAGGTCTTTCCTGTATAATTTTCTGGCCTCTGCTTCTCCGGCTTTTTCACAGAATTCCTCTGTGAGACGGTACATATCCACAAAGGGAATCCCCTCCTTTTTCGCATACCGCTCCATCGCTTCCCGGTATGCGGGCAGCTTTCCTGCGATCTCTCCTTTTTCCCCTTCCCGGTTTTCCTCACATGGACATAAACAGACAGGGGATATGAGAACCGGCACCGCGCCCTTTTCCCTGGCGGTCTTTGCATACGTTTCCAGATATTTTGGAAAATCTGAAACTGGGACATACCGCTCCCGTTTCCCCTCTGCTGCATCGTTGTGGCCGAACTGGATGAGAAGAAAATCTCCTTCTCTTATCTGATTTTTTATATCTTCCAGACGGCCTTCCTCCAAAAAGGTTTTTGAGGACCTGCCTGCCATGGCACAGTTATCCACGATGAGATGTCTGCTTTCATAACGCCTTTCATTGGAAAACCGGCACCCGGCCCGTCTGCTGATCTCATACCGGTTGCCGGTGTCCATATGCTCCAGAAGTCTCTCACCCATGCCGGTGCTGGGACGTTCCTCTTCCTGATAGGTCTGGTTGATGGAATCCCCGGCCAGAAACAGAACCGGTTTCCGCTTCATATAAGGAAGCACACGGCCAAAATCCATATCAGAAGCATAGTAAAACTTTGGATAGCAGGGCTGGTTGTAGCAGTTGTTCTGCCAGGCAACCCCGCACCGGTACTGGGTATCATGCATCAGGGTAAACAGCTTATGGTCTGTAACCTGGGGATTGGTATAAATCCGGATGGCCCGGCTGTCTTTTGTACGCAGCAGAAGCTCTTCCCTGAAATCCCCGAAAATATCAGCCACCAGACAGGGATTTCCCTTCGTTCCGTTATTGGTATTTGTATTTTCCGGGACCAGCATGATGCCGTGGGTAAAATCATTGATCACTCCGGTGGGGGACTGTTTCAAATAATCTTCTCCATCAATGATCTGGGTGGTTAAATCGCCTGCCCAGCGGATGGACATATTGGTGCCCAGTGTCTCCTTTTTTAAAAGAGTTCCATGGCAGTCATAGGTGCCCACCCCGTTGACCCAGCATTGCAGTCCTCTGGCATTTGGAATCACATCTCCGATCATACAGCGGCCCAGATCCTTTTGGGCGTATTCTCCGAATAAAACCCGTCCGCTTTCCGCATCCCTGAGTGCATAGCCGTAAGGTGCATGTTCCGCACCTTCAAATACATTGAAGATCTCATACCCCGGACGGTCGGGGTCAATGTCTGCCACGTGCATGGCATCTCCATGGCCAAGCTTTGCCGCCTGACCGTTTGGCAGCTTATCTTTGGAGCTGTAAAGCAGGCTTCCGTCATGGTCCAGGCACGCCCCCCCGTAGATGATTTCCATGAATCCGTCCCCATCCACGTCACAGACGGAAAGGGAATGATTTCCCTGACCTGCAAACGCTCCGTAGACCGGATCTGTTCCGTTTTCTGCCTGCAACGTGTCATGAAAGGGATTATTCATGGGCACAAATCCGCTGTCCACGGACCATACCTGCTCCAACCGGTTTTCAAAGAATTGATAGGCAGCAACGGCTGACCGGGTGTAATATCCACGGCAGACAATGAGATAGGGCCGTCTGCCGTCCAGATAGGCGACCCCAGATAAAAACCGGTCCACCCGGTTGCAGGGCTCTATCCGCTTTCCTGCATAATCTCCCCACATAAGCCCGTCATCCACCCGGTCAAAGGGAAAATTTATGGTTTCCAGTTCTCTTCCGTCTCCCGAAAACATGGTCAAATACTCCGGTCCTTTATAAATAAAGCCTTCAAATTCCCGGAGTCTGTTTCTGGGATTTTTGGAAGGAGCATAAACATCCAGAAAATAATCCACCAGACGCTCTGCATCCTCCTGATTCAACGGATATGCTGCCATTGGCGGTATCTGAAAACATTCTTCCAAGGTCTTTGGCCAGCGCCCCGCCCGGACCTCCGGGTGATCCTGCCAGGTACGGAAGGTTTCCACCAGATGGAGACGGTAGGTTTCTGAGCTGCATACATAGGAATCCTCATGGCTGTATCCAGCTTCCAAATCTTCTTCCGGCATGGTGATATAATACGTTTCCAGTTCTTTTCCATCCGCTCCATACCGGGTCATACGGGTTCCCGGAGCAGTTTTAAGCGCCATTTCCGCTTTCCCGTCTCCGTTAAAGTCATAGCACATAAATTGGGTATAATGAGCACCGGCCCGAATATTGGGTCCCAGATTTAACCGCCACAAGAGGGTTCCGTCAAGCTTATAGCAGTCGATATAGCACTGGCCCGTATATCCTTTGATGGAGACGTCCTGGGAATTGGAAGGGTCCCATTTGACAAGGAATTCATAATCTCCGTCTCCATCCACATCACCCACAGACATGTCGTTGGCTGAATAGGTGTAGACTTCCCCCGCCGGAGTCACGCCTGGGTCCGGTTTTTTAAGGGGAAGATCCAGATATCCCCCATCCCATACGGTCACCGGTTCACAGGCTTTATCTTCCTCCCCGTTTAATACGGCTGCCACCTGATAGCTTGACTCCCGGTTTCCATCCGGGTCTAAGTAGTTGGTGCTGTCCGTAACATAGCTGACCGGCTTTCCATCCCGGTACACCATAAAGTTTGCTCCGGTCAGTCTTTTTCCCGTTTCCTCATATCCGGTCACTTCGGTCAGAAAAAATCGCCAGCTTAAAAATATCCCGTTTCTTGTTTCTACTGCCACCAGCCCCCGGTTAAGAGTCTCTAACTGTTCCTCCAAAAAGAATCGGACCGGAGTCACAAGCGTTTCACCTTCTTTGCACTCCCCGTCTTCCAATACCGGGCAAACCCGGAAATAATGAGGAATGGAGGGAGCCTTATTTAAATGGAACTGCTGTGTTTCATGGGCGTAAATTTCCGCCATCAGCCGGTAATTTTCCCCATCGGTTTCCCGGTCAGACCAATAGACCCTGGATGCTTTTGCACCCTGTTTGATTTCCCAGGCAATGGTGACCCCTTCCCTGGTTAAAGATATTATTTTTATCATGTTTTTCCTCCGTCTTTCTGGTCCTATGCCTTTCTAAAGCTGTCTGAAGGCATGGCTGCCACCAGCTCATCCGCTTCTTTTAAATCATTGGGAAGCTGCTCTTTTATAAAATCCAAAACGCAGATAACATTCAAACACCACTGGGCCGTAAAATTGGTGCTGATCCACGGAATCTCTGAAAGTTCCTCCTGGTTTCCCTTGCTGCTAAGCTTGGTGATGCGAAAGCCATTGTGATTTTCTTCACAAAGAAGTGCATGGAGCAGATGGCACCAGGTCGTCTTTGCCAGATCGTCATTTTTTAAATACCAGGCCCCGTAAGCGCCCATAGCCGCCGCCATAAAAGGCAGGGAAAACTCCCTGTCTCCAATCAGCCCTCCGGACTCTTTTACCTGCTGCTCCCGCAAAAGGAAATAGAATCGGCCGTATTCCGCCATCATCTGCTTCCACTCTTCATCTCCGATCAAGTCGGCCATTTCCATAAAGATCTGGGGAGCGCCCATACAGATCTGCAAATGCGTTCCTCCGGCTGCCCGCTCACCGATATAACGCAGATGGACAGTTTCGGGGTCAAATTCAAAATCGGGTCCTGACAGGAGCTTTAACGGGGCATTTTTAATATCCTCCATACCGACCTGGATTTTCTTTAAATACCGGTCATCCAAAAATCTCTCCCACTGAGTCATCCAGTTGGCGCAGAGGGAGGACCAGTCAGGGCCGCTTCTGGCATGACTTTGATAAACCATCTCTTCCTTTTTATAAAAGTCTGCCAAAGGATCTTTATAGAGAAAAGTTTGTTCATTATCCTTTAATTCATCAAAAATATCCTCCAGCCGGTAATCCCCTGTCATGTAGTAATAATACCGGTGATGGGCAGCCATGGCGATCCGGGCTTCCTTACAGGGGCAGCCCCAGTGGCGCACATTGTGGCGGGAACCAAGGCCTTTGTACTTGCCCATATGATACACATCCACTTCGGATGCATGACGGGTCAGCTTCTCGGCAAGAGCAAAGATCTCCGGCCGGCCCGACCGTAAGAATGCGAGCCACAGCCACAAAGTCGGCACCAGTTCCGTATTATCCCAGGCATACCCGCCCATATCATAGCGCCATTGATGGCGTTCCATGTCATAGGTATGCATGAAATCCCCGTAGTTAAACAGCCCGTACCAATTCCTCTGTTCCACTTCCCCCCGGTAAAAATCAACGGCCCGGTCAAGCTGCTCCTCCAGCCAGCACTCCATTTCTGTTTCCCTGGACGGCAAGGACCAGTAGCCGAATGCCCGGTGCTCATGGTAAAATTCCGGAGTTCCCACATATTGGGCCGGGTTTGACACTGCCTTTGAAAAGCTGCACAGTTCTTCCTCCGACGGAATAAGACTGTCACAAAAAGCAATGGCATACTGACTGGTGGAAGCGATGCCGTAAGGCGTGGCGCCTTTATAATCATAACCTTCATAGTACACCTGATTATATCCCCGGTCCGTATAGTGTCTGAAATCCATGGCTTCTGCGCCTGGACTGTACAGCCAGATGACCGCTTCTGCTTCCTCTCCGGTCAGCCCCCGAAAGGTATACCCCGATGGATAGGTCTGCCAGAAGTCCCGCAGGGAACATATAACACTACCGTTCTCCCCGCCGAAGGCAGCGCCGCCCATAGTCCTCCGGCCATGAAGGGAGTCTAAATAGCAGCAGTCCGGCAGGGCAGTCTTCTTTTTTATCCGGAAATGACTTGGACTGTCCTGGCAAAGATCGTATTCATCCCAAAAAGGCATATCATTCAGTACCGTTTCAACGACTTCCCTATCGCTCCCTTTTAAGTTCAGCCGCTCACCGTTCATCTGGGCATGGTATATCTCCAAAGGGACCCTGGGCCGCCAGGTCAGAAGCTCTGCCATGGTCTCATGAAATACCCCATGATCCCCTTCAAACATCACATGCCGGTGATACATGGCCCCCTTCAAAGGCACAAAAAACTGCAGGCCGATTCCTTTTAAAAAGTCTTTTTCTTCCTCTCCGTCATACAAAAAGGTATGGGTAAAGGAAAGTTCCCTTTTGTCAAGCCCTACATACATTCGGATAAGAAAAGGAAGCTTCCTTTCTCCGGTGGAAGAAACATGGATGCCCCGGTACTTGATGACTGCCCGCAAAGGGCCTTCCTCATCCAGAGATACTTCCTCCACCACGCCGCGATAAGTCTTTAAAAGCCTTCCTTTTGCCCCGGCATAAGTTATGGGTTCCTCTAATAACAGAACCGGACAGGCTTTGGAGATTCTTTTTATTCCTCCGGCCCATACCTCATCAAAAAGGCAGTCCCCAGGTCCGGGAATGTGAATCCGAAGTCCACCGGCATCCACAACATAGCCCGTTCCCTCCGGTTTTACATAAAGCCCCCTACTGCCACCGTTTCTTTCCCCAGCCGTTTCCTCGAAAGGAATTACTTCTATTTCCTCTGTCAGTTCGTCGGCACATGCGGTATGGGCGGTCCATTTCACCGTTCCATCCGGCCAATAGGCGGTAATTCTGGACTGCATGGGCACGGACTTCCCGTCATCATTTTTAAGAACATATCCCGTCTCTTTCTTACAGGCTCCCTGCTGCCACATGCAGCCCCAGGTGGTATATCCTGTTTTCTGCCTGTCCCCTAGATTATGCAGTTTCACGTTTTCCTCCATCCTTTTTTTATGTCATAAAAATGGCGGCACAGCCCCTGCCAAGAGACCGCACCGCCTAGGATCAACTACTTCGCAGTATCCTGCTGATACAATTCATTGATTTCTTTTATCAGTCTGTCGCCGCCGCGGTCTAACCACTGTTTGGCTGCCGCATCAAAGCCTGCATCATCAATCTGACCGCAGATGTACTGGGTTCTTGCATCATCAATGATCTGCTCGATATCCGTACCGACTTCTGCATTGACAGAGGAGTTGGCCAGATATCCTAAAGCCGGATTAAAAACTGCCACCTTTTTGTTCCTCGCAATTGCTTCATCCTGGGCAATGGTACTTTCCAGTTTTTCCAGAGTCGGATTCCCAGCAGTCAGATTGGGAATATAAGCGACCACGGAATTTAATCCTACATTTGGAGTCTGCTGTACTTCCAGCTTATTTCTCATAACGATCTTACCGGCATCATTCTTATCATAGGTAATGCCCTCCAGACCGTAATCAGCAAGGACTAACATCTCATCGTCACACATCTTATCTAAAAAATGAAGGCACTTCTTTACGTCATCTTCCGTTTTGGCACCTGCCTTTGTAATCAGATAGAATCCGTTAAACCCGCTGGTTGCAAGAGTCGTGTTATTGACCGGTCCCACCAGCGTCATCGTCGCCGTCTTTGTTGGATCCACGACGGATTTTACATCATTCTGGATAAAGTAATTCCAGATTCTCTTGGCTCCGTCCATAACATCAATAAAGGCTCCCGCCTCTCCCTTTTTGACGGCATCTCCAAACGTACCGGAATCCACAGTTGCCCAGTCCTTACGGATCAGACCGTCGTCATAGAGCTTTTTGACCCATTTGAGCGCTTCTCGGTATTCCTTGGTCTGATGGACCGGAACCAGCTTTCCGTCCTGCTCCACCCATTTATTTCCGGTTCCGAACCAGGTCTGTATGATATCAATGGGACCTACATACTTGGTCATTTCAAGTCCGTAGGTATCATCCTTTCCATTTCCATCGGGATCTTCATACGTGAATTTATAAAGCATGTTGTAAACGTCTTCCACCGTCTTAGGTTCTTCTGTGATTCCTACTTTTTCCGCCCAGTCTGTGCGGTAAGAGAACCCATAGCGTCCGATCTCCCTGGCACGGTAAAGCGCAATTATTTTTCCGTCTACGGTCACAGCTTTTAAAACATTGGGATCTGCCTTTGAAAGATTTGGATAGCTATCCGAATCCTTTAAATACTCTGTTAAATCCCAGAAGGCCCCCTTCTTTGCGGCATCCACCACATTGGCTGTCAGTTCCCCGTTTCCGGTAACGATCATAGGCATATTTTCCTTATCCATTAAAACAAGGCCAAACTTTTCCTTATACGTATCATTGGCTTCCCATCTCCACTCCACATGGGTACCCGTATAATCTTCAAATCTCCTGATGACTTCATCCGAGTTATCGTTCTTTAACTCCGTCCCATAAAACTGGGGTACCATAACGGAAATCGTTGGTTTTCCGCTGTCTGCCCCTGACGGTTCCCCCGTCTGTCCGGAAGCTGTCCCTGCGGACTGTCCTGTCGTTTTGCTCCCACACCCCGCAAGAACCACCAGAGAGCCGGCAAGAGTAACTGCCATGGCTTTTTTCCATACTTTTTTCATCATAACACCTCTCCTTTTACAATTTGATTTATCCTTTTACAGAGCCAACCATAATGCCCTGCGTAAAGTACTTCTGAACAAAGGGGTAAATAAGCAGAATCGGAACGGTGGCAACCACAGTCGTTGCCATCTTTACTGCCTTCTGCGGCGGCATTCCAAAGGCCCCCCACTCAAAACCGCTGTCATTTGCCACACTGGAGGTGAGGAAAATGATCCTTCGTAATACGATCTGGATGACTTCCTTGGAACTGTCGGAAATATACATCATAGCATTGAAATAGGAATTCCAGTGGGTAACCGCATAAAACAAAGCAACGCTTGCTAACACCGGCTTGGAAAGCGGCAGAATGATTTTAACAAAGGTCTGCCCGTCATTGCAGCCATCCATCCTGGCGGCCTCCTCAAGCTCCATGGGAAGTCCCTGGAAATAGTTCTTTATGATGATCATATTAAACGGGTTGATTGCTCCCGGAAGCCACAGGGCCCAGAAGGTATCCTTTAAATGCAGGACATTTGCCACCAGCATATAGGAAGGGACCATACCTCCCGAAAACAGCATGGTGATGATCACCATATTGGTAAAGAATTTTCTTCCCTTAAAATACGGCCTGGAAAGAGGATAGGCAAGAGTAGCGGAAAGCGTCATATTGATGATCACCCCCACAATGGTAACAAAGGCGGAATTGATAAGCCCCTTAATTGCATCCCCTGTCTTAAAAATATACTGGTACGCATTCACGGAAAGAGTACGTGGAAACAAAAAGAATGCCCGTTCCGTCAACTCACGCTCTGTTGCAAAAGAGCCTGCTACAATATATACGAATGGAAGCAGGGTGATCAGTGCAAAACCGCCCACAAACAGATAGATAAGCACCTGTACGAACTGATCCCCGGGACTTCTTTTGATTTTTAAAGTTTTTGTTTTTGCCATTTTCCATCCCTCCCGATCAATAAAATCCTGATTCCCCGAACATTTTTGCCAGCTTGTTGGCACCAAGTACCATAATCATGCTGACCACGGATTTAAACATACCTGCCGCTGTTGCCAGAGAATAATTGCCGTTTACAACACCTTTCATATAGATGTAGGTATCAAAAACATCGGATACTCCACGGTTCATGGAATTCTGCATCAGGAAAATCTGCTCATATCCGGTATTTAAAATGGTACCCACCCTTAAAATCAGCATAATGACAATGGTGGAACGGATGGCCGGAAGGGTAATGTGCCACATCTTCTGCCAGCGGTTGGCGCCATCCACTTCTGCCGCTTCATAAAGCTGGGTATCCACTCCCGACAGCGCGGCAAGGAAAATTATGGTTCCGTAACCCGTTTCTTTCCACATGCTCTGACCTACGATCATGGGAACGAAAAGCTTGGGGTTTGACATGATGTCCGGCGCATGGTCTCTTCCAAACAGCTCCACCAGCCAGTGATAGACAAGACCATCGGTGGTGCTGAACAGCTGGGCGGTCAAAGCAGCCACGATAACCATGGAAATGAAGTGGGGGATGTACACCATGGTCTGTGTCACCCTCTTGAAAGCCAAGTTCTTGATTTCATTTAAAAAAAGTGCCAGTATGATCGGTGCCGGAAAATAAAAAATCAGGTTGGCAATGGAAATCGACAATGTATTGGTTAAAACCCGGACAAAATCCGGTCCGGTAAAAAACTTTTTAAATACGGACAATCCTGCAAAAGGACTGTGAAGAAATGCCCCCAGCATAGTGTCTCCGTTATAAGGGCTGAATTCCTGAAATGCCATAACCAATCCGCCCATAGGCAGATAGCTGAAAACCAGCATATAAATGACGCCTGGAATGATCATCAGGTACAGCCACTTATGGGCCTGCAGTGCATGTTTGACCGTTCCGGCCCTTGGCCTTGTTCCAGACGGCGATGGGTTTTGACTCATACTTTCTCCTCCTCAATCGTTATTGGGATAAGCCATTGACTGCTTCCCCCTTGGTGAGGTTATCGTACATCATGGTTCCGGCTTTTGTAAATAATCATTATCAAACCTGTTTTTTTGTATAGAAAAAGCCCCGATTCCCTGATAATCACAAGGTTTCTTCGAGGCTTATCCATTAGAATAATCATTATATTCCCAGGCAGTCATCCGACTCCTTATGCTGTTTCCGATAAGCAGAAGGAGTTATCCCTACCTGATTCTTAAAAAACCGAATAAAATTTTGAACATTATTGTAGTTTAATTTGGCAGATATTTCAGAAATGGGGTCTGTGGTGGTAAGCAGCAAGTATTTTGCTATTTTCAGTTTTTCTTCATTGATCATGTCCGTAAAGGAAACTCCCTTTTCCCGTTTCAGCACACGGCTGATATAGTTGGGATGATAACTGAGTACATCTGCACATTCATTCAAGCTTAAATTCCCATTGTTGTCCTTGATCATTCTGGTGACTTCCTTCACGATCTGGGACCCACTGGCCTGGCGGGCCTCCGTAAGAGCGGTCATCACAGGCTGAAAGATTTCATCTGCGATGTAGGTTACCAGTTCCTTCTGCCCGTAAACATTGGCCGCCTTTGTCAGAACATTATACTGTTCGTTTCCAAACACATCGGAAAGAGAAATGGAAGCCCTGGCCGGAATATCAAGGATTGCCGTCAGAAGCCTTGTAACATAATAGGTCCGCTCCATACCGGAAGCCCCCTTCATTTCCATTCTGCCTACCACCAGCTCCAAAAGCCTTCTTGCTTCCTCTTCGTTGCAGCTGTCCACCGCATGGGACAGCTCATCCTCCATGATCCTGTCATACACATTCCCTGCCGGGTCCATAAGAGAATAATCATCATAAAGAACCAGAGAGGAGCCATGTTCATTGCGGTTGTGGTTTTTGCTGTGAAGAGCTTCGGAACATTCCTCGTATGCCCTCCCCGCATGGGTCAGCTTATGGAATGTCCTGCTGATGCCAAAAGCAACCGGATACCCGTAATGCTCCATCACATGATCCTTGATCTGCTTGTATACGAGTGCTGTTTTATTATCCAATTCCAGATCGTCATTCTCCCCAATGAGAAACAGGGCCATATGCTCATAAAGAACCGGCGACAGGAAAAATGCCTCTCTTACACTGTCCGGTAAGTTCCCCGAAATCTCCTTATTCACCCGGTCCCTCTCCTCCTGGGACACAGACCCCTCCTTCTCCTCAAACTTGCAGGAAATGGCGATCAACCGGTAAGCACTCCAGGATTCCATTTCATATTTCTTCATGGTATCCTGTATCTTTTCCATATTCAGTTCGCCTTTTAATAGATTTGTTAAAAACAGATCCTTGATCTGGGCGTTCTGATCGTCTACAAACGATAAGAGCATCTGCACCGGCTTTGAAAAAGCAACCGCAGCCAGTTTTAATAAAACAAGGATCACCCCGAACACAGCAATGATGGCAATGGAAGCCAGAACAAAGGGAATTCCTCCCCGGTTCATCTTTGCCAAATCCATACCAGTTATGTAGGTTAAATCATTTCCAGCAGACTCGATCACACTCAGCCGGTACTTTTTCCCGCTTGGAGACGGATAAATACCGTTTTCAATGGATTCCTTCCCGGCTGCGGCAAAATAGGTCCGGGTAAGGCCCGGATTGGTCTCCATCAGCACCTTTCCATTGCTTAACACAGTCACATCATACCCCATCTTCTGATAAGGCTCGGAAAGGTCTGCCAGCCGGGCCGTATCCAGCCGGACTGTCAGTAAATACACGGTCCCCACGCTGCTGAATTCTTCTTTCACCACAAGGAGTTCTCCGCTCATGTCCACAAACCCGGACTCCTTTACGGTCCCGTGATACGGGCCGACTGCGTCTGTACGGTTGAGCCAGTACAAAGACACCGGAACCTCCTTCTGCTCTGCCAGAAATCCCTCCAGCTCAGACTTATTCTTTAAATCTTCAACCGGATACATCCCGTATTTATTAAGGACCCAGCCTTCCTTTACATTGATGAAATTATAAAAACTGATATACTTTGATAAAAAATAGTTTCCCTGAAGCAAATTTTGGGCCTGCCGCAGCTCCTTATATCTGGAATAAGGAACCTCCTTCTGGTTCACCAGCCATTTTACGGAAGTATTGCTGGTGCTGTCCAAATAATATTCCCGTATGGAGGAAAACACATTTTCATACTCATTGGCTACGCTTTTACAGTAAGAATCCAGAGCCAGCCTGCTCTTTGCAGTCTCCCCCCTGACATAAATACAGTAAGATACAATCCCCATGATAATCAAGGGGACTGTTACCAGGAAAAGAAACTGTAAAAACAGGCGGTTTTCATATTTTACGTTTGTTTTCAATTCCTTTGCCCTGCTGCCCCATCTGACGATAATATGTTTCCTCAACCAGCATCACATCTCCTGCCTTCTCCTTCATTGTAATGATCCCTCCAATCATTTTATTCCTGTGCAACAAAATCATTATACCTCTGACTGTCATGATTCTCAACCGTTTTCCCCCGGCAGCACATCAAACAAGTACCTTTGCAGGGCTTGCTAGCGTAAAGTTTTATTCGGATAATGAAAAATAAATAAAAAGAGAACACCACT
>CAJMPJ010000025.1 GCA_905215155.1 uncultured bacterium
GCATCGTGGGTGAACTCTAAACCATTAAATCCGAAGATAAATTTACGCAGTCATACAAAAAGTGTGCATGTTGTTGAACTGCCAGCCCGGTGATATAATGGAATATGTTTCTGATGAGGAAGATCAGGCTTGAATTGCTGTAACAGATATGCGCATGAAATCAGAACGATGTAAATTAGGGGATAGTTCAAGAAATTATAATCTCAGCATTGTTACCTTGACATTGATATCTTGACAATACATTCTTAACAATGCTATACTTGAATTACAAAAGGAACAACCGCCCCCTACAAGGGGTTGGCCTATATTGAAGATAGAAATCCACCCTCGAACTGGCCAAAGTTTACAAGGGTGGTTTTTCTATGCCCGTTTCCGGGACTTTATAGAAAAACGCTACTTACAATTAACGAAAATAAAGGTAAGTAATGCGACTATGAACATACCAAAGGCCATAAGGTCTTTAAAGTCATATTTCATCCGCACCACCTCCCATCTATGTATGATGGAAGGCCAACGCCCTTGCAGTGACACGATTGTTCCATGTCAATATGGTATCATATCCCTTTTCAATGTGCAATTACTTTTCCGAGCAACAGGCCTTTGTTCTACTCGTCCTACTTGAAGAATGGAACATTAATTATCAAGATCAGTGCCGCGCACCTTTTTCGCCCCAAGTGTTATAAAAAAATATGATAGTATGGACATATCACCAGATTACTTTCAATTATGTAAATAAATGTTTACTATCATTTAATCTCGCAATTCACACATGACAATTTTCTAATATCAGATTTATTCATTGCGGCTTGCTAGAATCCGAAAGGAATAAAGCAGATATTCTCTTTCGTCAGCATCATCAAAATCAAGGCAAAGAAGCTCGGAAATCTTGCTCATCCGGGATATTATTGTGTTTCGGTGAAGTTCTAATTCTTCAGCGGTTCGTACCCAGCTCCTTTCACATTGCAGAAAAACTTTCAAGGTAGGGAGAAGCTGGGTATGATTTTCCTGGTCATAATTTTTAAGCTTGCGCAGTGCCGGATGAATACAGGCAATTACAAAATTCTGATCTTCAATAGAGTGAATCAGTGAATCAAAAGCAACTTCTGAAAAGAGGCTGCGGTTTCCCGCAAGAGCCAGCATAGCCTGTTTTTTCATTTCATATACCGATTCCATACCCTCGAAAACAAAGCTCATACCGTATACGTACCATCTTTTTGTACAGATTTGCTGAATCTGCTGCTGATATCTGCTGTTTCTGGTAACGTTAATGCAGGCAGTAATGTATTCCTTCTCATGGGTTATAATACAATGCTCAAGCAGGTCACTGATCATGGAGAGAGTGGTCTTTGCATTGACAAGAATCTGGGCTGCCGTCTTTTTAAATACCACCACACAATATTCCTCCTTGGGACTCCAGCAGTTCACGGAATAAATAAAACTTTGATATTCCTTTTTTTGCTCGGAACTGTAAAGCATAGAAGAGAAAAAGTTGCTGACCACTTCTTTGTTACTGGTACTGGGTCTCCTGGGACGGATGGTTGACAGCACTTCGTAGATTACGGTGGAAAGCTGCAGCTTTGCCATTTCAAAAGCCTCCTTACTGCTGATTAACATCTGGCCGATTACCTCGCCCATGTCATTGACCTGACTGATAATAATGCATTTATTATAGGGCATCACTTCTTCCACATTCTCGATTTCCGTTACGCTGCATTTGTGCAGGCTGGTGTAATTATTGAAAAACCAGGTATTTCTCAGCTTTTCCATTACATGAAATGAGGACACTCCCTTAGCAAGCAGCTCGTCCCACACCGGACTTACTGTTCCAGCGCCATATTGTGCTGACATGGCAATTTTCCGCATCTCCATATCAATTAAAAATATAGGGCCAAACAGACTGGTACATTCATCAATGATATTCTGTTCCGGTTCGGCACTCCCTGCGGCAAGGCGCAAGCGTTCTTCCCAGTCGTTATAATAGGCAAAAGCACTGCTGATTTCGTTTACAATAACTTCCTGCGGATATCCTAAAAGGCGGAGACTGTCACCGCAGTTTGATAAAAGAATCTCCTCTTTATCGGTATTTTCCGACTGAAAACCGACTGAGCTTTGTATCAGCAGGGCTGTCTTATCCTCTTCTCTATTATCAGATTTTTGATTACCAGATACTATTCGCAGCTTCTTTAGAACCATACCGCCATTTACAATCTGGACCTCCGGGCTGTATCTTTTCAGCCAATGGGCCAGCATCCACATACTGAGTTTCATTAGAGCGTTCTCCATAATATACGATTCGTACAATGCAGCTTTTGTTTTTTATTACGATAACGTGCAATGCATATATTGTTATTTTTTAGACAATGTAATATGCTAACATTATACCGGGAAGAACTTTTCTGTAAAATAGTAACAAGAAAAATTTTCCGGGTTATCGTATAGTTTTTTGATTATTATATCACACGTACAATCCCATTTCTATGAGTAAGGGGAAAAGCAGTAACTAATATTGAACTATTAACAAACTAAAATGAAGTCATGGAGGTCGCCTTATGAACAGAAACACCAAGCATACCCACATTTTCCAGCCAATCCGTGTGGGCAGACTTACACTGAAAAACCGAATTGTAATACCGCCTATGATGCCCTGCCTGGCTACTCCGGAGGGAAGAAGCACTACAGAATTGGCCGCTTTTATAGGAAGGCTGGCCAAATCGGGAGCTGGTCTGGTTTCCTTTGGAGAATCCAGCATAGATATGGACCGGGCATACGATCATATTGCCACCCTTAATCTGGGTTCGGATCTTTTTGTGCCTGCTTTAGCGGTAGCGGTTGAAGAAGTGCACCGTTATGGCGCAAAAGCCACCATTGAGCTTAGTCATGCGGGTGCCCTGGCTTACGAGGTGCTCTTAAATGGCAAAGCCAGAATTTCACCTTCTCCCGCCCCGGATTATATTGCCCCCCTCTATAAAGGACACCGGGTGGAGGAAATGGATCAGGCTATGATCGACCAGGTAAAGCAGAATTTTGTGGACGCGGTGGGAAGATGTGTCCAGGCCGGATTTGATATGGTTTCTATACATAGCGGACATGGCTGGCTGCTTGGACAGTTCCTATCTCCCTCTTTTAATCAGAGGACCGATAAGTACGGCGGCAGCCTGGAAAACAGAATGCGTTTTCCTTTGGAAGTGCTGAAAGCAATCCATGATGCTTATGGTGACCAGATTGCCCTTGATATGAGAGTTTCCGGTCATCCGCGCCTGCCTGAGGGAATGCTGCCGGATGAGGCAAATTTTGAGGAACTAATCACTTTCCTGCAGGCAGCGGAGCCTTATCTGGATATGATGAACTTCTCCGCAGGATTTATTCCGGTGCTGGAAACCGGAGAATATATGATTCCCTCCTACCTTCTTCCCCATATGACAAATGCTGAATTTGCGGAAAAGGCAAAGCCACACCTGCATATCCCCATTTCAGTAGCCGGTTCCTTTGTAACGGTGGACGAGGCGGATGAATTCATTGCCCAGAATAAATCCGATATGGTAGGAATGGGCAGGGCATGTCTGGCTGACAATGAGGTCTTTATAAAGGCAGAGCAGGGCAGGGATGATGAAATCAGGCCCTGTATGCGTTGTGTATACTGCGCGGGCCGTATTCAGCCCCCTAACTTTAAGAGTATCCGCTGTGCTGTAAATCCCCTAATCGGGCGGGAACTGGAATATCCCGATATGCTTTCCATGGCTGCCAAAAAGCGGAAAGTAATGATAATTGGCGGCGGTCCTGCCGGTATGGAAGCCTGCCAGCGTTTAACAGAGCTTGGGCATACCGTATTGCTGTATGAGAAGGGGCCTGAACTTGGCGGCATGCTCCACACTGCTTCGGCCCAAAGCTTTAAGCAGGATCTTGTGCAATATATGAGATGGATGATTCGCCAGACAATGGAATGCAACGCTGAGATTCACTTAAATACGGAAGTGACAGAGCAGCTGATAAGGGAAGTGAACCCGGATGTGGTTTTTGTAGCGGTGGGAGCGGTTCCCCTGTATCCGGCCATTCCCGGAATGACCAGAGAGAATGTGGCATGGGCCGGTGATGTTGATACAAAGAAAGTAAAAGTTGGGGAGACTGTAGTCATCGCAGGCTCCGGTCTGACCGGCACCGAATGTGCAATTGCACTGGCACAGGAAGGGAAGAAAGTCATACTGGTGGATATGGTTAAGCCGGAGGATTTCCTGAAAGGCACCAGTGGACTGGTAATCCTGACACTGGTACGCATGGTACAGGAACTGGGGATTGAAATTCATTTCCAGTCAGTAATAAAGAATGTTACAAAGGACAGCGTTACATATTATGATGAGGTGACTCAGACAGAACATACCATCCGGTGCGACAATGTGGTAAATGCTCTTGGAATGACCCTTGACAGAGACCTGGTGGAAAGGCTTGGTTCGGTAGTTCCGCAAAGCTATCTGCTGGGCGACTGCTCTGGAAAAGCCCAGAATATCCTGACTGCTGTTTTGGATGGCTTTACCTATTCAAAGCGAATCTAAGACAGAAGCTATCCCCGCTTTTAAAGGGAATTTAATGCGGGGACCGATATATCTGCCAAGGCTTTATAACTGGTATTTTACATTAGGTGAGATTCCACCACTCTTTCGGAATCTCGTCCAATTCCATAAGACAATTGATTTGATGGGATAAAATATCCTTTGTTACATGATATATCTCATTGGCATCACACAAGATGCAGGCGGCATCCCCAAACATTACTTTTTTTGCAGCTTTTCTGTCATAGAACGCCTGCTCAAGTTTTGTGTAAGCATCTGATATGTGGTCGGTATGGGGGTTGTCATGGCGGTATACGAAGACAGGTTTTAATTGCTTATCCGGCATGACAATTTTAAAATATGTTGGTACCTTGGTCAATCTCTCCGGTACATTTAGAAGTTCTTCCACGCAATGGATGAACGTATTTCTCGCATGTCCCACACCAATGAGCAGAATTTTTCCATTGCGTTGTCTGAGGCGGTCATAGCAGCTGCCCGGTCCGCAGGGAGTTGTCCGGTCCACTTCCCCTTCGATGAAGGCTTTGCTGTCTTTTCCGTAAGCGGCTACACTGTGGGTGGGGTGAAGAGAACGAACGACTCCCGGCCGGTTTCGGAAAAGATTGGGTAATATTCCGACACAGGCCGGTTCCATTGCCGGATCAAATACATTGTAAATTTCATCAATCGTCGCCCAGGTATGGGTGGGAAGAACCAGCAATCCTTCTGAAAAATATTCCATCAGGACATCCAGTACCGTATCCGCACCGCCGTCAACTTCTCCAATTGCTTTCATGGATGAGTGTACAAGGACTGTGTCATTGGGCATAAGCCCCATTTTCTCAAGATGTAGCAACAGGTCCTGTTTTGTATACATATTAAAACCTTCTCTCTACTGCAAATATTTTTATAGCACAAACTTCTTTTATCATAATGGAGTTTGTGCTATTTTTCAACCGGCCATTCAATGGATATTTCTGTTTTATTCCCAAAATTCTTTCTTTAAGCCGGAGATCAATCATGTTATAAAAATATCGAATGTGTTATACTACTAATAGATGATACCACTTAACATAAAACCTTAAAACATATGGAAAATTATATTCCCTCCTTATAGCTATGGAAGAAAAGAGATTGCTGATCTGCATCTATCCAATACAAGCTACCGTCTCAACGAGATCATGAAGGTGCTGACCATCATATCCACCATCTTTATCCCCCTGACGTTTACTGATGGGTATATGGAATGAACTTTGTGTATATGCCGGAGCTTCGTGTGCGGTGGGGATATGGCACCACATGGGTGGTCAAGCTGGTGATTGCAATTTTCATTTGGTATGATATATGATACAGAAAAAACAAAAGGAATACAAATGCCTGGAAAGGAGATACATGGCACATCATTGCACCTGCTGCAACCAACTATGCACTTCCCGCATCTCACTTTTTGAACCCCTCTCCCTTGAAGAACAAAAGGAACTGATCTCAAAGGCACAGCATCTGGATTATCAGAAAGGGGAAACCATCTTATTTGAAAAGGACCCGGCAGATAAAATCATGGTCATCCGGTACGGCAGAATCAAGATCAACCGCTATTCCATGGAAGGAAAAGAGTATGTTCTTGATATTCTTGAGGAAGGGGAAATCTATGGAGAGCAGAACCTATTTGGCGGCAAAACCATGGAAGCAAACGCCGTTTCCGTGGGAGAAAGCGGGGTGTGTTTGATTTATTTAAAGGATATCCAGAATATAATCTTAAAAAGACCGGAGATAGGAATTAAGCTGTTAAATGTGATCGGCAATAAACTTTCCCTTGCCAACGAACTGGTTCAATTACTATCCGTAAATGATGCCAAGGCAAGAATTGCTGGATTCATTTTGTTTCGGAGCAGCCGGATCAGTAAAGACACCATTGAACTGACCAGAGAGGACATTGCAGCCTACATCAACGTCCGACGGGAGACCATCAGCCGAAAGCTGGGAGAGCTTCGCAAGGAAGGCGCCATTGCTCTGGAAGGGAACCGTAAGGTGCGGATTTTAAACAAAGATTTGCTAAGAGATATCTTTGAAAATGATTAAAAAAATTTCAAATAGTGATTTAAATCACATTTTATTTTCCCTTGCCGGGTTATACTAACCTTACAAAAACAGTTACAAACTCGAAAGGGAGGAAATAGATGATTACAAATAACATGAAATTAAACGAAATCGTAAAAGCATATCCCAGGGCAGTTGATATCTTTAATGACTTTCATATTGATTATTGCTGCGGAGGCAATGATTTACTGGAGGATGCCTTAAAGCAGCGTTCCATTGATTCCAAAAGTTTTATTGATGTATTGAATAAAAAACTGGAAAAACAGGAAAACATACCTGCTTCGTCAGAAATTTTAGACGTAGACCGTCTTATGGAAATGGAGGTTCCTGAACTCATTGATTACATCATGGATACTCATCATGGAAAGGAACGGACCCTTCTTTCAGAAATTGATGTCCTGGTAAACCGGGTGCTTCTGGCTCATTATACCCATCATCAGGATCAGCTGGTGCCCCTTCACGGACTTTTCTCTGACTTAAAAAAGGAACTGGAGGAGCATTTTGCCAAGGAGGAAAAACTTGTCTTTCCATATATGAAACAGAACTATAATGAGAAAAGCGATGCAGGGTATGTGAAAGAACTGGAAGAGGAACACGATGCAGCCGGAAACCTGATTAAGGAAATTACGGCCTGCACCAATGACTTTACAGTTCCTGATGGAGGCTGTCCCTCTTATCATTTGCTGTTTCAAAAGCTTCATGAGCTGATCAAAGATATTTACAACCATATATTTACAGAAAATTCACTGTTATTTCCAAAATATGAAGGAGGACGTTAAGATGAAAAAACTTGTTAAAAACAATGTCAACTGGGTGGGTATTATTGATTGGGAGCTGGAATCCTTCCACGGGGCGGACTACTCCATTAACCATGGCTCCAGCCAGAACGCCTATCTAATCCAGGAAGAAAAAACCGTGTTGATTGATACCGTATGGAAACCTCATTCCACCGAGTTTATTGATAATCTGGAAAAAGAAATTGATTTGAATACGATTGACTTTATCGTTGCAAACCACGGCGAGATCGACCACAGCGGTTCCCTTCCCGCTTTGATGGAGAGAATACCCAACACCCCCATTTACTGTACCGCCAACGGAGTGAAATCCCTGACCGGACAGTATCATCATCCGGAGTGGAATTACCAGGTGGTGAAAACCGGGGATTCTGTGGACATTGGAAACGGCAAGAAGCTGGTATTTGTGGAGATGCGGATGCTTCACTGGCCGGACAGCATGGCGACCTACTTGACCGGAGATAACATCCTCTTTTCCAACGATGCGTTTGGACAGCACTTTGCCGTAGAGGAATTATTCAATGATAAGGCCGACCAGTGCAGACTTTGGGAAGAAGCGCTGAAATATTATGCCAATATTTTAACTCCCTTCTCTCCTCTTGTAAAAAAGAAAGTGGAGGAAATCCAGGCACTTAACCTTCCTATCGACATCATTGCCACCAGCCATGGATGCATCTGGAGAGATAATCCCTTACAGATCGTGGAAAAATACTATGAGTGGTCCCAGAACTACCAGGAAGACCAGATCACCATTGTTTACGATACCATGTGGGAGGGAACAAAACAGCTTGCCCATAAGATCAGCTCGGAAATTGCAGAGCTTTCCCCTCAGACCAGAGTGAAGATCTATAACATTTCCAAGGCGGATAAAAATGATATTATGACCGAAGTATTCAAGTCAAAAGCCATTGCGCTCGGTTCCCCGACTGTGGGTAACAGCATCCTTTCCTCCGTGGGCGGCTGGCTGGATTTCTTAAAAGAGCTTAAATTCAAAGAGAAAAAAGCTGCCGTATTCGGCTGCTACGGCTGGAGCGGGGAAGGGACTAAGGTGCTTCGTGAAAAGCTGACCGATGCAGGATTTTCGGTGGTTGAGGCGGAAGCCAAATGCCTATGGAATCCACGGGAAGAAGACTTTGAAAGAGCTGCCGGAATCGCAAACGCCCTTTGTGAATAAAAAATCATTTTCATAAAAAAACGTCGGATGCTCTTTTATTTGAAGGGCATCCGACGTTTTTTCAGATGATTGCTACTATATAAATCCTTTTCCAACCACTTCCTTGGCATCAAGGATGGTCATGAATGCCTTAGGGTCTTCCTCCATTACAATATGTTTCACCTTGGCAAGCTGAGTCAATTGAATGACGCAGTATATCATGTGTTTATCCACTCCTGTGTAAGCGCCCTCTCCGTTTAATAATGTGATTCCTCTTTTTGGGTTTACCATGATTCTGTCCGCTATTTCCCGGTATTTATCCGAAACGATTATGATGGTCTTCTTTCGGTTAAACCCTTCCAGCACATGATCAATGACAAAATTTGCAATATATCTTGCCAGTATGGTATACAAGGCTATATTAAGATCAAAAATAAAACCTGCGCAAATAATCAGGACCCCATTGAACACCATGTCAACCGTACCAATACTGACTCCCACGTACTTATTGATTATTTTCCCAAGGATGTTCATGCCTCCAAGCGCTCCGTCATGACGTAAAGCGAGACCGACACCGCCTCCCAGGATCACACCTCCGAAGATAATTGCAACAATGATATTGTCAATGGGAAGTGAAATCCCCTCCGTAAGATATAAGAACACGGAAACCGAGCTGATTCCGATTGCACTTTTGATTGCAAACATGGGACTGATCAATTTTATTCCGATGACTACAAAAATAATATTAAATAAAAAAGAACAAATCGGGATACTTGTTCCAAGGGAATAGTGCAATAGCAGTGCTACCCCGTTGAACCCTGTACTCAACAACCGGTACTGGGTATAAATGCTGTTTGTGGCAAATGCAAATAAAAAACTTCCCAGCAAAATGCAGGCAATGTCTGCCGCCAGTTTCGTGTTCTTTTTATTCTTCATCACAATCTTAACCATTGAACGCAATACAGCATAGTGCCAAAAGCGTATTTTCTTCCTTTCTGGTAATCTTTAATTTGCATCCGGTCTCCCTGATTTGATTGAGGACCAATGCTTCTCCGTCGCATAGGAAACACTCTTTCCCACCAAATGTTACGTTTGACCTTCCTTTAATCAGATACAGCACGTAATGGTTTTCCGGCTCCAAAACAAACTCTGCTTCCCCTTCTTCCATCGGAAGGATACGGACCTGCCCTTGTGCACTCTTTTGAAACATCAGATTAAAATCTTTGCACTGGCCATGGCTGATAATTGGAACTTCTCCTCCAAACAGGAATGGCTTTAAAGGTTTTAGCGGAATCAGGGGGAGTTGTTTTTCCCGTTCCAATTCCATACTCCCTTCCAGAACGGTTAAAATCCGGTCATAATTCTCAAGCCTTGTAAAACGGGAGGTCTCCGATAATACAGTGGCCGTGCTGATGCGGTACAAAAAATCCTGGTCCGCGTATTGGGCTGTTTCGGGATAAATATAAATCTGGGTCGTATCCCCGCCACTCCAGGCGGTTGTCTTAAAATCCGTTTCTTTTAATATTTTTATATTGGCATCCATAATCAGCTTTCTTCTTTTTTATAAACCAATTGTCCATTTTTTATGACCGTATGAACAATATTTTTAGCAGTATGATAGATTAAAAACGAGTAATCCGGATAATCCAGTAATACCACATCTCCTTGTTTTCCTGCTTCCAGAGTTCCTATTTTATCCCCCCGTTTCAGGGCGCACGCCCCATTGATGGTAAGGGCGGTAATGGCCTGGGGTAAAGTCATTCCCATTTTTAAAACGGCCAGGGAAAGCATTAAGGGAATGGAATTGGTAAAGCAGCTTCCGGGGTTGAAATCCGTGGCTAAAGCAAGCCCGCATCCGGATTCTATCATTTTCTTTGCCGGAGCAAAGGGTTTATTGAGGCAAAAGGCGGTACATGGCAGCACGGTTGCAACGGTTTCACTTTCTGCAAGTGCTTGGATGGACTGCTCTGATATCATCAATAAGTGGTCTGCCGAGGCAGCCCCCAGTTCTGCGGCAAGGGCTCCGCCTTCAAGATTATATATCTCGTCTGCATGAATCTTGAGTTCAAACCCCATGTGCTTTGCTTTTGTTAAAAGGCTTCTGCTCTGCTCTATATCAAAAGCCTCCTCTTCACAAAACACATCACAAAATTCGGCCAGGTTCTCTTCCTTTATCCTTGGCATTACAACATCAGCCATGTAACGCACGTAACCGGCAGGATCATCTTTGTATTCCAATGGTACTGCATGGGCCCCTAAATACGTGGAGACAATCTCTATCGGATGGGTTTCATTTAATCGTTTCATTGCCCGAAGCTGTTTTTGTTCGCACTCCAGATCCAGCCCATAGCCGCTTTTTCCTTCTACCGTGGTAATGCCCTGGGAAAGCATGTCATTTAAGCGGTTTCTTCCATCTGCGGCAAGCTGGTCTTCCCCATAGCTTCTTGTTGCATTTACCGTACTTTGAATGCCGCCGCCTTTTCTCATAATGTCCAGATAGGACACACCGGACAGTCTTTCCATAAACTCCACTTCCCGGTATCCTCCAAAGATAAAATGAGTATGGGAGTCCACAAATCCAGGCAAGGCGGCTCTTCCTGCTCCATCAATGACCGGAATATCCCCTGGAATCTGCGCCAAGCTATCGGCACCAAGTCTTTGCAGAACATCTTCATTCGGCCCAAGGAATACAATGGTTCCTTGTTCCATATAAATACTGGCATTTTGCAGCACTTCTATCTCATCCATCTCTTTGCCCTTTTTTATATGGCTGCCTTTTGGTGTAACAATCTGGGAACAATTATACAGCAATAATTTGTTCAACAAATCCCCCTCCTTTCCATCCCTTTTTCCTGACTATTGGCAAAAGGTTTTTTCTACCGCCTGTTTTACCAGATCCTCATCAGCCACATGAGGAATGGTGATCATTGCCTGCCCCTCATAGGTTTTGTTGAACTGAACCGAGGTTTCGATTGCATGTTCATTTCTTGCCCAGCTTCTTCTGGCAACGCCGCCCATCACATCCCAAATCATGGCGCTTTTAATAATTTCATCAATCCTCTCGCTTCCATCCAATACCAGGCCGAATCCACCGTTAATGGATTTTCCGATTCCAACTCCGCCGCCGTTATGTAAGGCCACCAGGCTCATTCCCCTTGCTGCATTTCCAACATAACACTGAACGGCCATATCTGCCATCACATTGCTTCCGTCTTTGATGTTGGAGGTCTCACGGAATGGGGAATCCGTACCGCTTACATCGTGGTGATCCCTGCCTAACATAATAGGACCAACTTCTTTGTTTCTTACCATTTCATTAAACCGGAGGGCAATGTTTTTCCGTCCTTCGGCATCCTGATAAAGGATTCTTGCCTTGGTTCCCACCACCAGCTGGTTTTTCTTGGCATCCCGTATCCAGTTGTAATTATCCAAATCCTGATACCTGCGGTCTTTGTCAATGCTTTCCATTGCGGCCTGATCAGTCTTATCCAAGTCTTCCTCTTTTCCGCTTAAGCACACCCAGCGGAATGGCCCGTAGCCGTAATCAAATAATTGGGGGCCCATAATATCTTCCACATAAGAGGGGTAAATAAATCCGTCCTTATCGTCAATTCCATTTCTTGATACTTCCTTTACCCCGGCATCAAATACGGCTTTTAAAAATGCATTTCCGTAATCAAAGAAATACGTTCCGTTTTCCACACAGGCTTTCACTAACTCTATATGTTTTCTTAAAGTTGCATCTACCATTTCAACAAAACGTTCCCGGTTCTCTTTTAACAGTACCGTCCGTTCTTCAAAGGTAATGCCCTGAGGACAGTAACCGCCTTCATGTGCGGCATGACAGGAGGTCTGATCCGACAGCAAATCAATCTTCACGTTATGATCCACCGCATATTGGAGTAAATCAACGATATTGCCATGATAAGCAATGGAAATGGATTCTTTCTTCTCCATATATTCTTTTGCCAGCTGAAAAACATACCCCAAATCAGAGGAGGCTTCCTTCACCCAGCCCTGATCCAGTCTTGTTTTGATTCTGGATTCATCCACTTCTGCAACAATTCCCACTCCGCCTGCAATCTCAATGGCTTTCGGCTGTGCACCGCTCATTCCTCCAAGACCGGAGCTTACGAACAGCACGCCGCTTAAATCCTTGTCATTGGCAATTCCAAGCTGCTGTCTTCCTGCATTCAGCAAGGTATTGTAAGTACCATGGACAATGCCCTGGGGTCCAATGTACATCCAGCCGCCTGCTGTCATCTGTCCGTAGTTGGCAACTCCCATCTCTTCGGCTACTTCCCAGTCGTCCGGATTATCAAACATACCAATCATCAGTGCGTTGGTTATGGTGACCCTTGGCGCATCTTTTTTTGAATGGAACAGTCCCAGAGGATGGCCCGATTCCAGTACCAACGTCTGCTCATCCGTCAACAGTTCCAGATACTGCATGGTCAGACGGTACTGCATCCAGTTTTGAAATACACTCCCTGTCTCTCCATAAGTGACCAGCTCATACGGATACAGCGCAACCTCAAAGTCCAGATTGTTATGAATCATCATCTGAAACGCTCTGCCTTCCAGACAGTTGCCTTTGTAGTCGTCTATGGAACCGCCTTTGATGTGTCCTGCCGGACGGAAGCGGTAGCCGTAAATTCTTCCATAGGTATACAGTTCATTCAAAAATTCCGGAATCATTGTTTCATGCAGATCCGGATGAAGGTAGCGCAGGGCATTTTTCAGTGCTGTTACGGTCTGATCCTTTGTCAGGCGGAAGCCTCTGGAGGGTGCCCTGCGGATTCCTGGTTCAAATTCCGGCATTGGGGGCAATGTATCAATGGTCATTTTCATGTTTAATGGTGTCATCTCAGCGTTCTCCTTCCCATGTGATCCGTCCCTCGGTAGCATTTAGGGTGATGATATCTCCGTCTTTTATGGTTTCATAGAATGCCGCTTCTGCTTTATCCACAAGAGGAGCTTCCATAATAATTGCGCTTGCTACCAGAGTGGTATCTGGATTTTTAATAATCATTCCCTTTGGTTCCATTCCTGTCATCTTTAACTGATACATACCATCTGCCTGAACCACAGAGCTTCCTTTTCCGTTAGGGAAAACCAAAATTTTATTTGCAATGCACTGACCATAAAGGCAATGCTGTTTCTCAATCACCACACCCGTTTTCGGGTCCACCAGATAGAAACAGAAATCATCCTTTGATATTAAAACTTCACCCGTCACAATTCCTTCCGATATTTTATGGCATTTAAACTCCTGCATCAGATTTCTCCTTTCAAAGCTGCTTTTACGGAATCTTCCAGACTGGCTATGACAAACTGCATGTCACGGCGTTTGGTATAATAGGCACATTTGGGGGAATCCGTCACTCCCTTTTTTCCGTAAAGGAAATGCCAGCTTGGCTGGTCCATGCAGGTATCTGCCATTAAATGACCGCCTGCCTTTTCTATGGTCTCACGCAGACCCATCTGGGTTGCTAAATTCCTGGTGGACGCGCTGCACATAATGAAAAGGGGGACTGCCAATTTGTTTCCTTCTACAATTTCAGCCACTTTTGTAATCTGATGAATGGTCAGGTGAGGACAGCCAAACAATGCAAAATCTATCTTACCGCCGGCATCGGTCAAATCTTCTCTCATCTGTTCCAGATCTTTGTTTGTGATCACCACTTCTTCCTTTGGAACTTCCCCATGAAATGCGGCTTCTGCCGTTGGTGCTTCTGGGGTAAATCCCACGATGTGGTATATGGCAACATTTCCTCCGGTATTTAACTGTGCACCAAGATTCATCAGGGCTTCTTTGGAAGGATTATGAATGCCGGTAAAGACAGGAATTTTAAATCCGGTAAATTTCGGCACCACATAGCCAAGCATCTGGTAATCGAAATCACTGTTTAAATCTGCTTCCACCCGTACCAGCACTTCTCCTTTCCGGTTTTCATCAAGCAGGTAGCCATAATACGGGGTCACACCTGTAATGGCGGAACAGAGTGCACTTTGGGCCGCTTCCCGGTTGCTTCTTGCCCCATAAACCGAGTTGACAAAGGGGGTGGCACTGGATTCGGAGAAGGAAATCACTTCTCCAAATCTCGGAACATTATGCTCTAAATAAGGGGTACAGTCATACGTCATAATGGCACCCAGTTTGGTATAAGCCGCATGGGTCCTTTTTACAATTTCTTCATCCATTGGAGAAATGGTTGTAATCTCTTTGAATTGTTCTAAGTGAAAGCTGGGATTTACCGTAGGGGGCACCGCACATTTTGCTCCCAGATTGACCAGCTTTTCCGCAAACCATAAGTCTGCCTCCTGATTGCTTAATGCCACATGGGTCCTTGTAACAGGCACCATGTAAGGAGCATCAAAGGACTCTCCCACCGCCACCAGTATTTTCATGGCTAATTGGGTGCCTGCTCCCATTTTCCCATCCAGCATATCCTGTTCTTTTTTTGTCAGCTGCATCCTAGGACTCCTTTCATTGATAAAAACGGCTCATGGTATCTTTTACGCCTTTGATCACATCTTCTTCTTTTTGTTTTGCCAGCCTACCATGGGATACGGTGAAATCTCCATTGACTACCACATGCTTAATGGCCGTTGGTTCCATGGAATAAACAATGTTTGGAAGCATCTGTTCCAGTTGTTCATTCATTGGCTGCATGGAAAAATCGTTTAAGTCAATGGATACAAAGTCTGCTTTTTTCCCTTCTTTGATTTCTCCAATCGGCAGATCCAGAATTTTCCCTCCGTTGACGGTCCCCATGTCAAAGCTTTGGTGATAATTCACACACATGGCATTGCAGGTACTTGCCTTTTGGAGAATGGATACCATCCGCATCTCCTCGAATACACTGATCCGGTTATTGCTGCATGCACCGTCAGAGCCGAGGCCGATGGTAACTCCTGCTTCCATCATAGCCGGAATGTTGGTGATTCCATCGGCTAAAAACATGTTGCTGGAAGGACAATAGGCCAGAGAGGCACCTTTGGCTCCAAGAAGTTTTATTTCTTCTTCTTTTAAATAAACACCATGGACGATCATCATATGCTCATCCACCACTTCTATGGAATCCAGATATTCAATCACAGTCATCCCATTGTGTGCCAGCCTGCATTCTTCCACCTCAAAGGGTTCCTCTGCAACATGGATGTGAAATTTTGTTCCCAGTTCCTTTGCCAGTTTGTGACCTGCTATAATCATCTTGGGGGTCGCCGCATGGAGGCTGTGGGGAGCCGGAACAATGTTTACCATGTCATCTTCCTTGTATTTGTAAAAGAGATCTCTGGTATGGGTGACCGCCTCATCAATTGTCTCCACATATCCCTTTGGCGCGCCCTCCCAGTCATACATGGTCCTGGCGAGAACCAGCCGGATTCCAACGTCTTTTGCCGCCTGTATGACCGCTTCATCACTTTCTGTTCCAAAATTGTGTAAATAAAAGAAATCACATACTGTGGTGACTCCCCGCTTCATCATCTCGGCAAAAGCAAATAAGGCTCCATGATAGATGTCCTCCAATGTCATCCTCTTAGAGAACTTATAAAGAGATTCATCTCTCCATTCTAAAAACGGCCGGTCTGCTGCAATCCCCCGAAGAAGACTTTGAAAGCTGTGGTTATGAACATTTACCGTTCCGGCAACAATCACCTGGTCTTTCCATTCTATAATTTCATCAATCTGATCTTTGTACTGTGCCTGCAGGTTTGATACAGGTTCAACGGCTTTGATGGTATCTGACTCCACCAATATCCCGTAATCCCGGTAAAATACTCCATTATAATGAACAATTTCAGCTTTAAACAATTTCATTCAGCCATCTCCTCATCTAAAATCAGTACTGCCTGCAGCATTGCATTGGCACATGCTTCAATGTCTCCCGGAGTGGAATACTCTTCTTTGCAATGGCTTTTTCCGTCAATGCTTCTGACAAATATCATTCCGCTGTCCGCTATGACTGCAACATTGGAAGCATCATGTCCCGCCATGCTGACCAGCTCCACCGGAGGGAATCCTGTCTGCTCGATTCCCCGGCTGACCGCACCAATCACCACATCACTCATAGGCTGTGCGGGCTGGTTTAAGATAATGCTCCTATGTATTTTTACTCCTCTTCGGGACTCTATTTCTTTCATTCTTTCATTGATCTGATGCTGCAGCTTTATCTTTTTTTCTTCATTGGATATCCTTACATCCAAAATCATTTCGGTATGATCTGAAATGATATTGGCTTCATTGGGCAGGTTTTTGATATAGCCAATGGTTCCCACGATGTCTTTATCCTGTAATTCCAGCAAGATAGCTTCCATTGCAAGTGCTGCCTCACATGCACCTAACAATGCATCCTTTCGGCTGTCCATCATGGTGGTTCCTGCATGGTTCGCCTCACCGGTTACGGTTATCTGCTCCCGGTAAATTCCTGTAATGGCAGAAACACAGGCGACCGGTAAATCCATCTTCTCCAACCGGTTTCCCTGTTCGATATGGCACTCAAGATATGCCCCAATTTCCTCTTTGCCCGGTATTTCCCCCCACTTTTCAAGGCCGCCTCCAAGTCTTTGAATCCCTTCCACCAGATTTTCTGTTGTATCTCTATGGGAATAATTCATGAGCTGGTCTTTTTTTATCCTCCCTGCCAGGGCTTTGCTGCCAAGGGTGGAGATGCCGTAAGGGTTGGGCTCCTCTCCGGTAAAGGAAACGATCATCAGAGGATGCTTTAGTGTGATCTTTTGCTCTGCAATTGTCTCTGCAACCTCCGTTGCCATCAGGACCCCGAGAGCACCGTCGTACTTTCCTCCGTTTGGAACCGCATCGTGGTGAGAGCCGAGAACAATGGCCTTTTTATTTCCGCCGTTTTCCACATGGAGCCACATGTTTGCAATGCCATCCACAATTGTTTCCCTGTGAAACACTTCTTTCCAGTACTCCATCAGCCACTGCCTGGCAAGTAAATCCGCTTCGCTTCCCAAGGCCCGGTCAATGCCTCCTTCCGGATTTTCACCAATGGTTCCTAATGTTTGTACGTTTTTTATTAAGCGATCAATATTTATGTTATTCATGGGCTTCTTTTTTATTGGTTTCATTCTCCTTTTATAAAATGTGAATGTTTTCATTCATGGCAGGATATAGAAAAACACTGTAAATCCCTGATCCTATCTACAGTTTTTTTCATCCTTATTCCAAGCAAAACTCGTTTTCGTCCTCTAACGGTAAAACACGCCGTACTTATTGTCGTAACTCTCGATCATTTCCAGTCTTTTATCCAAATCAGGAATCTTCTTTGACACATCCCGCAGGGTCAGATTAATAAAAGCCATGGGGGTGCTGTATAAATCAAAAATGGAGGTGGTTGTAATGGGTACAACAATGGAGGGGATCTCCGCCTGTATGGTGGGCGATACTCTTCGGTCGGTCAAGGCATATATAGAAAAGCCTTCCCTCTTCAGTTCCACTAATTTTTCCACCAGTGCTTTGGAGTACCTTGGAAAGCAGGTGGAAATAATCAATGTTTGCTCCCGGTTCTCCAGATAAAAACGATTCCAGCCATTGGAATCCGGTGTCACGATCTCCACCTGATCCCTTAACTTATCCAGCAGATATTTCATATAGGGCAGTAAGGTTGCAGACATTCTGGCTGAAACCAGGAATATCTTTTCTGCTTTTACAATGTCATCCACCATCTTCTCATAAAGCCTTCCCCCTAAAATGGAGGTCAGCTCCCGCATGTTGCCTGCCTCTTTCAGCAGAATGTCATCCACCTTTTTTTTGCCCGATTTGGTATAGTGGTAGCGTTGAGGGGCCGTCAATTCCTCTGTCACCATCTTTTGGAGATGTTTATAAAAATCACTGTAGCCTTTAAATCCCATTACCATGCAGAATCTGGAGACACTTCCCTGGCTCACACCGCAGTTTTTAGCAACCTCCTCAGCCGTCATAAAGATGATTTTCCGATATTCTTTTTCAAGATAAAATGCCAGCTTTTTATAGGTTTCTGATTCGCTTGCGGCCTTGGCCATCGCATGAAACAGCTCTTCAATGTTTGAGTATTCTGTTCTCTCCATAGGGGGTCCTCTTTTCGTTTTCCTTAATCATTCATACAGTATTGTACCATACAAATTTCTATATGAAAATTTTCCTTCACTCCGATGATCAGATCCCCTCTTTCATCAGCTTCATGCTTTCTTCCCGGATCAGTTCAAACGCTCTCATTTTATATTCAATAAACTTCTGGGAGGATTTTACCCGATAATTCCGTGGTCTGTCTAAATCAATGTCTATTATTTCACGTACTCTGCCGGGACGGGCGGACATGACCACCACCCGATCGGCTAAAAAGACCGCTTCTTCCACATCATGCGTTACCATAACGATAGTCTTTGGTGACTTCTGCCACACATCCAGCAGCAATTCCTGCATGATTTCCCTGGTTGTGGTGTCCAATGCTCCAAATGGTTCATCCAACAGCAGAATACTTGGATCATTTGCCAGTGCCCTTGCAATGGCAACTCTCTGCTGCATCCCACCGGACAAAGACTTTGGATAGAGCTTTTCAAATCCTCTCAATCCCACCAAATCAACATATTGGTTTACAATCTCATGAATCTCTGCATTGGTCTTTTCTTTCTTTTGTTTCAGCCCAAACCCAATGTTTTTCTCTACGCTGAGCCACGGAAACAGGGTATACTTTTGAAACACCATTCCCACCTCTGCGCTGGGTTTGGTCAGTTCCCGGTTATCGTATATGATCGTTCCGCTGGTCTGCTCGGTCAAGCCTCCGATCATGCGGAGCAGGGTTGATTTTCCACAGCCGGAAGTCCCAAGGAGTGCCACAAATTCTTTTCGGTGTACATGTAGGTTTGTTTTTGAAAGTGCATGGACATCACCGTTCTTTGTATGATAAACCTTCTCAATATCAATGATGTTCAATCCATGATTTTCCAGATTCTTATCCATACCACTAGCTCCTTTCCTAAGATTCATTCCATGGAAATAATAACTTTTTTAAATATAATCCCAGCATATCTAAGAACAATCCAATGAATCCGATTGTTATGATTCCTACAAATATCTTATCCACCCAAAATTGTCTGCCTGCCTGTGAAATCATAAATCCGATTCCTTTCGAGGCACCTACCATTTCAGCAACAATGATATAGGTCCATGCCCAGCCTAACACCACACGCAGGGTGTCAATCACATCGGGCAGACATTTTGGAAGAATGATCTTCCACAGAACTTCCAGCTTGGAAACTCCCAGGGTATAGGACACCTCAATCAATTCTCCGCTGACATTGCGGACATTATTGGCTACCATAAGAATAATCTGTGCAAAACTCCCTACTATAATAATAGCAACCTTGGCTTCCTCTCCAATTCCAATCCACAAGATAAACAGCTGGATAAAGGCAGATGCCGGTAAATATCGGATAAAAGAAAACATGGGTTCCCAGAATGCGGAGCAGGGAGCATAGGTTCCAATCAAAATCCCCAAAGGGATTCCTACCACCGAAGAGATCAGAAAACCAATCAAAACTCTTTGTACGGACATTTGTATATCCAGTAAAAATCCCCCTTTTGTAAACATGGTAAAGGCGGTGGCAACGGTCTTGACGGGGGTAGGCAAAAACATTTGATCTACCTTTATAACATACGATGCAATTCCCCACAGCAAAAAGATCAAAAGAAATGCAAAGGCTGACAATGTCACATATGCGTTTTTACTGATTGTCCCTTTGGGGGTAAACGAATCGGATAATTTCTTTAAAAGTCCCATTTTCATTTCTTTCATGACTTCCCTTGATTCCTTCCTAAACATTCCATGATGAATGATGTTTTACGCCTGTTCCTTATTTTAACCGCTCCAGATAATCGCCTGTAATCATTTTCTTGGAATCCGGCACCTCATTGATCAGTCCCATATCAATCCACAATTCTGAGGCCATATCCGCAATCGTATAGATATCTGTCTCAAAATAGGAGAGATTTTTTGCTTCATCGTATAATTCGATCTCGGATTCCATAGCGGCCTTCAGACTGTCACCGCTGTCATTTCCCGTATATTCTGCCATAATTTTATAAGCATCCTCAGGATTGCTCTTTATGTAGTCAAGGGCATCATACCATCCGCTTACAATCGCCCTTACCGTTCCGGGATAAGATTTAATAAAATCATTATCCATAGCCAAAGCATCTAAAATAATGCCTGGTGTGGCAGAACTATCAATCATGACGGAGTCGCCTTCTGTCTCTTTTGCTTTTGAAAGCCATGGTTCCCAGGTTACGGCTGCATCCACTTCCCCTGCAATAAAAGCCGCTCCCGCATCACCGGAACTCATATTCACTGCCTGAACATCGTCCAGCGTCATTCCTTCTTTCTGCAGAAGATACTGGAACCAGAAGTAGGAAGCACCGCCGGTGGTATCCAGTGCAACGGTATGGCCTGCCAGGGATTTTACATCTTTTAAATCAGACTTTGCAATCAGACCATCTCCGCCTGCGGAGGTATCAAGTGCTAATACGACGGAAATATCCATTCCGCTGGCCTTGTTTAAAACATGGGTATCTATGGTTGTTGACATACCCTGAATCCTCTTTGCCATCAGTGCACTTTTACTGTCTGTTTTGCTTTCAAAAAGCTGAATGGATACGTCAGCACCGTGATTTTTGAAAAATCCTTTCTGCTCTGCCAGATACATCGGTGCAAATCCAATCCAGGAAGACTGACCGATGATGGTATTGCCTTCATAAAACGCCAGATCACCTTCTGCTGCCGGCTGCTTGGTGGTTTCAGCGGTTTTTGTTGTTTCTGCCTGACTGGACGGTGCTTCTGTGGAAGCTGAGTTTCCCTTTGATTCGGTGGAACTGCTGCCGCAGCCTCCTAAAAGAGCGGTTGTCATTGTGAGTGCGAAAAATAATGCCAGAAATTTTTTCATCCTTTTCCTCCTTGTGCATGCTGTTTTGTCTGTGATTTATGATTAAGGGTTTACCCAATCAGCAGGTTCTTTCCCCTCATACATACATAACCCGTTTTCTACGGTCCTCCGCTTTAAATCTGCGTAGGATTGTGCAGATAAATAAGAGATGTGGGGTGTTACAATGATATTTTCCACCGATAATATGGTCTCTGATACTGTTGGCGGCTCGTTGGTGATTACATCCAGGCAGGCGCCTGCTATTTTCTTTTCTCTTACTGCCTCAATCAAATCCTGTTCTGCAACGGTGCCTCCTCTCGACGTATTGATAAAGTAAGCCGTTGGTTTCATCAACTCAAAATGTTCTTTTTTCAACAGATGTTTTGTCTCTTGGGTGTATTTTACATTCATGCTGACATAATCCGCGGTCTTTAACCCTTCTTCCATGCTGACCGGCTGGATGAAAGAAGCTTCCAACTGCTCTTTCGTAAGAAACGGATCATAGCCGGTCACCCTGACTCCAAGTAATTGCACCCGCTTCGCAACGGCTCTTCCGATTGTTCCGCATCCAATGATAAAAAGAGTGGTTTCGGAGATTCTGGGGGCGATCTTTAAAATCGCCTGCGCTCCCCACTTTCCATCTTTTAAGGAATCCTTGTATTCGGTCAGACATTTGTTGAATGTGTACATGGCGGCTATGATATAGTCTGCAATATCCTCAGCGCAGTACCCCTGCACATTGGTAACTTTAATTCCTTTTTCCTTTGCGGCCTTTATGTCCACACGGTCATATCCGCCTCCATACACAGCAATTCCTTTGCACCGTTCCAGTTTGTTTATGGTTTCAGCGGTTATAGACGTATAAATCTGAGTCAAAATAAGATCTGCCTGATAACCAAACGCATTTAAATCATGCTCAAAATCATATCCGGAAAACCGGATATCTGCTTGCGGGTATCTCTCGGCAAGAATTCTCTTCTCTTCTTCATAGTCCGGCCATTCTTCGTCAATAATCCAGATTAAGGGACTCATGTTACACCTCCGGCAATTAATAATATCATTATATTTCCAATTTCTATTAATGAGTTCATTCATGAATGGGTAAAAAAAACGCTCTGGCTGCTGCCAAAACGTCTTTGTTTGTATTACCATAGCATCAAATACCTGAAGCGTCAATTATTATTTTAATTATTTTCAAATAAAAGGTGTGGAGTTTATAATGTATGGAAATTGATGAAAAATAGACAAAATAACAAACTCATTGGTTATTAAATCAAAGTTGTTATTATATTGACCTGAGATATAATCCGGCGATCGGATACGAATGGGGTGTGGCTTTACTCTCCATCCCCCATTAATATATCTGCAATCCGTTTACTGGCAAATCCATCTCCGTAAGGATTGCTGGCTTGGGACATTTGATCGTATTCCTCATTATTACTTAATAGCTTTTTAACAGACAAGTAGATATTTTCCTCTTCTGTTCCCACAAGACGCAGGGTACCGGCTGCAATTCCTTCCGGCCGCTCCGTTGTGTCCCGCATAACAAGGACTGGCTTTCCAAGGCTTGGAGCTTCCTCCTGAATACCTCCGCTGTCCGTTAGTACCAGGTAAGACCTTGCAAGGAAATTGTGGAAATCAAGCACATCCAAAGGCTCTATAATATGGATTCGCTCTTCCCCGTTAAAAACAGCATAAGCAATCTGCCGGACCAGGGGATTTAAATGAATGGGATAAATGACTTTTACATCCGGAGTCTCCGCAATAATCCGTTTGACGGCACAAAACATTTGCTGCATGGGAGTTCCCATGTTTTCTCTCCGATGGGCGGTCAGCAGGATCAGCCGGCTTCCCGATGCCCAGTCTAACTCCTTATGATAATAATCCTTTTGAACGGTTGTCTTTAATGCGTCTATTGCCGTATTTCCGGTCACATAGATTTGATCTGCCGGTTTCCCTTCTTTGAGCAGATTCTGTCTTGCCTGCTCCGTGGGGGCAAAATGATACTTTGCTATGATACCGACGGCCTGCCGGTTAAATTCTTCGGGATAAGGGGAATGAATCTTATAGGTTCTCAGTCCCGCCTCCACATGGCCAATGGGAATCTGTAAGTAAAAGCAGGCCAGGGCCGTGGCAAAGGTTGTGGTCGTATCGCCGTGGACCAATACCATATCCGGCCGTTCATTTTGAAGGATTTGTCTGATTGCGTTTAAAATATTTATTGTAATCTCAAACAGGGTCTGATTTTCCTTCATAATACAAAGATCATGATCCGGAGCCACGTCAAATACCTCCAGTACCTGATCCAGCATGGTCCGGTGCTGACCGGTCACGCAGACACTTACCCGGACATTCTTTCTTGTTTTTAATTCTTTCACAAGCGGACACATTTTTATGGCTTCCGGCCTTGTCCCAAATACCACCATTATATGTTTCATCGTCAAGCACCTCATTGGTTTTTCAGAAATTTGTATTCAAAAAGGGGTTAATTGGTATATTCGTAAGCCAGCATTGCCATCACCTGATCAAAAGAAGTGATGCCCGTGCCGTCTTCCAGTCCAAACGCTCCGTGATAGACATAAGAGGTATTTACAATTCTCATCTTTTCCATCTTTTTAAGAGCCTTTCCCTGTAAATCCCTGTCTCCGATCCGTTCTGCAATCATGGCAATCAGGGCATAAACCGCAGTGGAATCATAATGATAGCCATCTATCACTTTCCCTTCCACGGAGTAACGGGCTTTGACTCCTTCCTGGTCCATTTCTTTCTTTAACCAGGCTATGGTATCCTCCTCCAACTGGTCTGCTTCCGCCAAATGAAGAAGCGTGACCATCGCTTCCGCCATGTTGATATCGTCTTTTTCATATGCTTTGGTCTTGTAATTATACCAGCTGTAATACAGAGGAAATTCATCACTTATTTTACCTTCCGTAATCAGTTTCTTTGCTTTCTCATAAGGTTCTTTCAGCCGTTCCTCCTGAATGGATAATTCTTTCATTGTCTTTAAATCTCCATAGCAGAGAGTAAAACGGTTTCCATATTTTTTGAATTTGCTGTCATAAAAATCTACATAAGATCCATTGGAAACTCCATATCGAAGTAACTCTTTTTTATAATCGTTAATGGCATCATCATATCCGCCCCATAAACGGTTTGCGGCCATTAAGGCTTTGATGATCCGCAAATCATCCAGAAGGGAATTCACCGGAGAAGGCTTATTTTCAGTGACTTTCCAGGCGGTGAGACCGTGGGTTTTCATGACGGAGTTTACATAATGGTATACCCTGTCAAATAATTCCCGGTCGTTTTTTAATACCGCATATTCAAGCATGGCTCCCTGGGTTTCACAAAGAACGTCACTTGCCTCTGTCTTTTCTCTGGAGGTGTCGTATCTCGTATGGATGCCGCCTTTGGAATCCATCATGTGGCTGGTGACGAATTCGCAGGTTACCGCTGCGCTTCCTTCCACCGCATCCTTTAAAAACCCTTCAAACACGGAGGCTTCTGTGATCTGTCTGGAACTCCAGGCCCTGATGATTCCCTGCTCATCGAGAAATATGGTGGTGGGAATGTTGTGCAGTCCCAGTTTTTTATAAGCAGCCAGACCATTGTCATAATAGGTGTTTATAGGAATTTCCTGTTTGGATAAATATTGTGTGGCTTTCTCTTTTGTTTCCTTTAAATTATCCAGCTTGTTGATGAGAACATAATTGATCTCACCATATCCTTTGGCCCTGTCAAGAAATTGATTCAGGAGAGAAAGCTCTTTCTGGCAGTCCGGACACCAGCTCGCCCAAAAGGTCAGGACCGTTACCTTCCCTTCAAACGTCCTTACCGATACTTCTTTTCCATTCTCATCCTCAAAGGAAATATCCGGTATCTTCTGGTTTAAATCACAATGTTCCGGGAGAACACTTGTGATGTCATCAAGAGAAACCTCTTGTGCCATTTGCTCCTCCTGACTCCAATCGGCCTTCTTTCCACTGCTTTGACCGGGCAGGTCCTCATCATCAGGAGTATACAACAAAAGAAGCATACCTCCGGCTATGGTAACGGCAGCCAATATAACGAGAATGATAATCAATATTTTTTCTAGCTTTGATAACGGAATTACTGGTTTCATTTTTCTTTTCTCCAATTGCTGTGCTTGGATTTTTCCAGCTCCAATTCTTCTCTTAATGCTTTACATTCGGTTGTCAATTTCTTATTTTGATTCTCTAACTGCTCTATTTTGTTGAATAACTCAGTCCGTTCACTGTCTCTCATTTCCTGAAATATTATGTCTTTTTGATCTTCTTTGTCTGGCTGTGCTGTCTCTTTCATATATTTGGCAGAAACCGTCACGATTACATTGCCGTTTTTGATTGCAGAATCCATGTCAAACGCATTGGTCATGTTCTTATAACGGGTTTTAATGGCCTGGCGTTCCTCTTCCTCGAACTGCTTCAACACCGTTTCTTCCTGGTGCTTCTGCCGTTCCTTTTCCTTTCTTTGCAGATCCGCGGATTTCACAAAGACGATGGCATTTTCAAAAATATATCCGATACCAACGGAAGCTGCGATCATGAAGACCGGAAGCACGTGATAGTGGTATCTGTTTTGGCTTTCCACGAACAGATGCATGGCTGCGGTACCAAGATAAAGCAGAATGGGCACGTATAAGTAGGAGGCTTTTCGCTGCAGCAAATAAACCAGCGTCATTAAGGTAAACAAAATTGTTATCATATATACCATATGATTCGTTTCCTGAGCCGCTGTCAGAATACCCGCCCGCTTGGGAGTCAGTTGGTTCTGTTCTTTTAAAAATGCCAGATTCCAGGTCACACCATAATCATCATTTTCCCAAAGCAATTCATATTTGTTGACAAACAGATCAAAGAGTGCCCTGGGGTCGGAAGTGAGCCGTTTCATGGCCCGGTCCCGGCAGGCAATCTGAGCCTGCATGGGAGATTTGGTGATGTCCAGGTTTGCATATAAAAATTTGGAATCCTCTTCGTTCCAGCCTCCCCTTGATTCCTCATTTAACCCTACCAGCAGATTGTAGCCAAAGGATTCGCTGAGGGAGGGAAGGCTTTTATTGATGGTCAGTTCAATATTCGTGGTAATAACACTGGAAAGAATCCAATAGGAAACCAGGATGAGAACGCTTCTTAACCAGCCCTTTGCCATAAACCGAACCCAGATTGAGATGCTGTTTTTGGGTATATTCGGCAGCTTCATGTTCTGAGGCGACAGGCAGAGTATGATTGCAATGAGAAGAATCAGGGCCATGGGACGGATGGCAGACGTTACCGCAATCAGAAAGCCCAAAAGGATATGAAGAAGCACTCCCCACACCGCATGCCTCGTTGCCGCATCATAATCCATTGCAAGGTGCAGAAAAAGCAAAAGGGATAAATAAAGAAAAAACGTAAAGGAAAACTCTGCCGCCAGCATGGTCCCGTAAAAAATCTGAGACGGCCAGAATGCGGCTGCCGTCAAGGCAATCACTCCCGCCAGCTTTCCTCCCAGCTTCCTGCCGATCCGGTAAATAACAAATACGGTTCCCACCGAAAACAGGACATTGGCCATCTGGCCGTTCCATACACTTGTACC
The DNA here is from genome assembly GCA_905215155.1 of uncultured bacterium. Taxonomy (GTDB): domain Bacteria; phylum Bacillota; class Clostridia; order Lachnospirales; family Lachnospiraceae; genus Lacrimispora; species Lacrimispora sinapis. Next base: position 27,105 of record CAJMPJ010000025.1, read on the forward strand.
AAACAATACAAACACATTTTTTAAAATGTAACAATAGCCTATGATATGAGGAAACATGGCAATGTAATTGCAGTACCCCTCTCCCTTCTCCTGAAGCGTCCCGTTTTTCAGCATTTCTGCAATTTCATAATAGGTTTTGTAATCCGATGCCGGCTCCATGGGGAACTGAACGATCACCGCATACCGAAGTGCAAATGCCGCTCCCAGAATGAGTATTACATAAACAACCTCCAGCCACAAGGAAAGGTTTCTTCTTTTTAAAAGCCTGGAAGCCAAATCCAGTCTGGCACAAAGCAGCGCAAAGAAATGCACACCGATCCAGACCAGGAAAAAGACAAGGATCATCAGCCCTTTCCTCACATAGGGATAGTTCTGACTTCCTCCCGGATTGGATACGCCGCAGATCAGGATATAGGCAATTCCAGCCACAGATAAAGCGATACAAAAATAATAGAACCATTTTTTTTCTAATTTCATACGTTCCCTCATTCCTTTTCAGGCAGTACCAAATGTCCGGCAAGTCTATTTCTCATCCTTTTTCCGGTACGAGCGCATCCGGAGCAGTATGATGATGACAGCAATTAACATCATAAACATGGCGGAAGTGGCAACTGCTGTGAATATAACAGACCGCTTATTCCGGACCAGCTTTTCTATGGGAGCAGGCTCCTTCTTCCCCGCTGTGGTCTGATAGAACTGAAAGGCTGTGGCACTGGAATCGGGAGCAATGATGACACAATCCTTTGTAATCTTACTGCGCTGCCTGCTCTCCCTTAAAAATCTCTCAACGTTTAAAAGAGTTTCGCTGCTGCTTCCGGTAACAGCAAGCACCCCCCGGTTAAGGGCATATGGAGATTTTATGAGCTGCATGATTCCAATGGTCCCGGCATACTCCTTAGACAAAATCAGCTGTTCATTGCTTTCAAAACCGGTTCCGTCCGGGGTGTATCGAAAACTCAGCTTGTCATTGATCTGAGGAATCCAAGGATTGCTGCCATAAGTGCCGGTTGTAATGAGATTGTAGTCTCCGTCCGCCTCCGTGAATGCACCGGCTCTCCTTACCAAAAAGCTGCCGTAAGGTTTCACTCCATTGCCATACATGGCCACAATCTGCCCCAGCAGATTCAGCTCCCCGGAAGAGGGTGCATCAGAAACCACCAGCATCACATCGTTGAATTTCCCATCCCTGCGGAATGGAAATGCCTGTAAATCAAAGGAAAGGGCCGCATCCGACGAGGACGGTAAAAACACCGCAGACTCCCTGGAGACATAGGCCCAGGGCATATCACTCTGTCTGGGGGTGCAGAGCATATCCGCAATCTCCAAATCAAAGGAAATCTTGATGCTGCCTGCGGACGTGCCTATAACGTCACGGGGTATTTCAAAATTCAGCTCATCTCCGGAGGCATTTTCCTTACTCAGACGTTTGCTGGCAATTGGCACCTCTCCCCAACAGACAGTAATAAGAGAACGGGTAAAATCGAGATTTTCACTGTACCGGAACTTCAGGGCAATCTTTCCGCCTTCGGAAAGGACAAAATCTTTGGATACGGGAAGATAAAGATAATTTTCCTGGTGAAATGGGCCGACAAAGCTCATTCCGCTGCCCATGATGTCTTCAAAGGTATAATGGCCGGCCATCATATCATTCTTTTGGGTAGCATCCATGGCAATCTGGGCGCTTCCTTTTTCCACCGTGGCAGCATTGGTGTATTCCTGAGAGGTTCGGCTTTTATCCATAAGCATATATGCCGCTTCCAGCAGACTTTCATCGGCCATTGAGGTGATGAGGAGCAGCGGCTTTCCCTGAGCATCATCGGTAAAGGTCACCGTGGCATTTTCTGTGGAATCAGGTGCTTTGGCTGCCCGGTCTTTATACTCCTGGGGGAGATTCTCATAATCCGATATTACTATGGTCCGGCTTGGATTTTTATTTGCCAGGTCAGAAAGAAGACATACCTGAATATCATTCCGCTCCTTCGTATCCGTACTTAAAGCTGCCATTAAGTTCATGGCCGCAGCGATTTCCCCATTGGACGCCTGATCGGATACGGCAATCACAAGCCCCTCACCCGTGGGATTATAGGTTGACATAAATGGATAAGGGAAATAGGAAAGCCTGTGTTCCGGGTCTTTGCTCTCATAGCCGCACCGGATGTGAGAAGTTTCGTCGATTCTAAGCCAGTTGGCACCGGACTCCTCATCCACACAGCCCTCCTCATCAAAAAGCCTTGCATAGGCGGTTATTTTGAGAGTATTGTAACCGGTGCGGACTTCACTCATGGGGATTTGCACATAGAGGATCTGAGAACTTCCGTTCTGATACTCCAGTCTGTAGGACTGGATGGGAATGTCATTGATGGACAGAGTCACAGAAGACCGCTTGCCTTCCAGAAGCTGGCTGACATCATACTGGATCTGAGCATATACATACTTCACATCCCAGTAATCCGGAATATTAAAATACAAATCGGCAGAAGAATAAATCCCCTTTAAGGTCTTTCTGGGAAAGAAAATATCCTGGGTATAGCTTGTGGGTTCATGAACAGGTTCTGTGGTATCCGGGGGCAGGGGCGGAGTTTCCCCCATTATGGCTGCATCTGTATTGACTGTATCTGTATTGTCTGCATATGCTGTGCCTGTCAGTCCTTGCATGATGAAAAGGACGAGTCCCAGATATACTCCGATTTTTTTCCGTATTTTCATAATCGTCATCCTCTATTTCTCCGCCGGCGGCGGTGTAATCTCTGGCTTATTTCTCTGTTCCTTTTGGGTTACCGGCTTATTTCTTCCCACCGTCTTCTTCAAAACGTTCGGTCTTATCCCATATGACTTCCCTTTGATAAACCGTATCCTTTATGCCCTGTAAGATTCCGTTTAAAACCACCAGCACCCATAGCTTGGCATAAGTAAACAGCATGAAAAAGGTAAGTACCAGATTGCTGAAATTAAACTCATTTTTTTCCACCGATAAGGTGATGGCTACATTTAATACAAAGAGGAGAATGGCCATTTCCCACAAAAGAGAAGAAAATCCGCCAAGAGTCACATACCAGAATCCCAGAATCCCCAGCAGGAATATCATATCGGAAAAGACCAGGGAGGTGAACATCAGCAGGTAAACCAGGGCATAATAAATCACATCCAGCCTCATCCTTCCGGCTTTCGGGTCAAACGCATATTTAAAATTGCTTTTTAATACATATAGATTCCCTTTTACCCAACGGGTTCTTTGCTTAAACCACTGCTTGAGCAGCTGGGGCTCCTGCTCCCACGTGACCGCTTGAGGGATAAATTTGATGGTATACCCCATCCGGTACAAACGGAAACTGATTTCCGTATCTTCGGCAAGGGCATTCACATCCCAGCCGCCCATTCTGTCAATCAATTCCCGCCGGATCACATAGTTGGTGCCGGGTATCGTGCACAGTTTGAAGAAGAAAAACCGGCCGGCCTGGTTCATACACTGATAAGCCAGGGTCTCAATGTTTACAAACCGGGTTAGCAAAGAGGCGTACTTGTTTCTGGTGCGGAACTTTCCGATGACTGCCCCTAATTTATCATCTGACATTAAATTTTCTACCAGGATCTTTAACGCCTGCCGTTCCGGAGTATTATCTGCATCATAGATTGCAATGACCGTTCCCGACGCAACGGACAGCGCAATATTTAAGGCATTGGACTTTCCTTTTCCTCCTACCACATGGTCCGTATTGATCACAATGATCCTGGAATCCGGATTATTCTGCTGAATCCTTTGAAGGACTTCGGCTGATTGATCCGTAGAATTGTCATTTACCACTATTATTTCATATTTATCTTTGGGATAATCAAATTTTAATAAAGCTTCCATTGTTTTTTGTATAACAATGCTTTCATTATGAGCAGGAACCATGACGGTCACCATTGGATATTCTGAAATCGGCTTATGACCATCTGTGCGGTACATCCTCATAATATAGATAAACCCTCCTACTGAAAGCACTATATTAAGAAACATCAGGCCCCATATCACAAAGATGGAATATAATGCCAGTACATCAATAATTGACATATACCCTCCCAGTATTTAATCTTTTTTACCAGATCAATCATATTTATGGTCTGTCATTCTCCTCATTGCTATCCCTAAAGAAATAATTTCTCCGGTTATAATATCTGGCTAACAATATAAACAGCACAAAGAGAATGGAAGTAATGCCTACTAAGGTGACCAGGATTCGGTTTTGGGTTGTCAAATCCCTGGAAAACCTCTGAAGCATGTTTCGGTGATAATTATGTTTTTTCCCATACGTGTTTGGAACAAAGGTCAAATCCATCTTTTTGTCATTTAATACAAGGCTGTGATTGTTATAAACCATCAGGTTTTTTTCCGTCCACCAGCTGTGGTCCATGTCCCACAGGCTTTTTAAAGGAATGGAGGAACTGCGGCAGGCATCTGCGATTTTAAGAATTTCTGTCGTATCCGCTTCTAAGGAAATGGGAACTGCGGTAGAATAGGCAGACACATAGCTGATGCCAAGATCATCAAGAGCCACAGAACTGCCGATCCACTGATGACCGTCTTTATAGACCTCATTTCCCGCCATATCCGACGGTTCTATATAAGGATCTTTCTCCTGGGATGTAACAATGGTTTTAAAATGGCTCATGATCTCAATGGTATCTTTATGAAACAGCCAGTTACGCGGGACCTCCAGAGCCAGGGGATAAACCCCCTGTTTGTTGTATAATTCCAAAGCCTGTTCCAGATAATCCAGCATGGTATCCGTTTGAAAGGACGGCATTTGATTGATGGGAGCATTTATCACCACAGAGCCTCCATTTGCCTGGGCATAGCGCAGAACCTCACAAAACCTTGACATTGCCGGATAATCCCCGTTGACGTACATAGGCATGACCGAAATTACAAAAGGAGTTTTTGCATCTGCCAAAAGCTTCACCACCTCCAGCAGCTTCTCAGGATTTTCATAGGGAAACACTTTGTCAATCACAAGATACTGGGCAAAGATATTGGGTTCCCCTTGAAACGGCCACTTCCACCGGGCTGCCTCTTTTATGAATACGGCCTTGACCAGAGGATTTTTTAAGTTCGTCACCGGTATATGGGTAATCGCACCGCTGCTCCCGCAGAGATAGCCTTCTCTGCCATCTGCAATCAGGCTTCCATTCCGGTAACCCACCTTCTTTAAAAACAGATAATAATCATCTTTTACGATTCCCGACTGATAGGTCAAACCATCAAAGGTATAACTGGCTTTCCCGGTGGAACTGTTGATTCCCTCATAATCGTCTCCTCTTTTCGTATCTTCTAAGTAACTTTTTAAAAATCTGCTGCCAACAAATAAAATATGGGGCGATGTGTTCTTGCCCAAGCCGGTAACATTCTTCTCATACTGATTCAGCTTTTTTGTAAAGTCTTTGGGATATGTGGTCAGATCATAGCAAATGATATAGGAAAACTGATCCAGATGGTCCATACTTTCCGATACCGAGCCATAGCTTATTTTAAAGCTCTGATAGGTCAGAAGCTCTGTCATATCATAAACCGTGTCAAGGGTCTCCTCATCCGAACCATCGCTGTAGATGAGCAGAATGTCCCCTTTTTCTATCTTTTTACCGCTCAAAGCCCATGACGGGGACGGATTTATGATACCGGATACTATAAATATGGCCATACAGACGAGAATTCTTCTAAACATCATATTGAAGTTCATTTTCTACCCTTTGCTTGAATAACAACATGTTATCTCCAAACGCTTCCTTATCATATTCCAGACTTGCTATTTTCACATCAATTTTAATCGCAGCATCGGTAATACCGGAAAATGCATCTTTTTCTGAAATACGGCTTTTCAGTCTTCTCATGGCAATTTCACTTCCCGTCTTATCACAGGTCATAATGATTGCCAGACTGCCTTTTTGGTCGATGGAATAGGTTTTATCCTCCGCCCGAACCGTATCTACCACAATCTGAGCCAGCCGCTGGATCACACGCTCATAATTCTGCCTTGATAAAATGCTTGCAAGCTCTGCTTCGTATTTCAATACGATGATCATTAAGGACAGAGGCATTTTATTCCTCTCGGTGTAGGAAACCTGCACATTTAAGTCATAATATAAGCTTCTCAGGTTATAGAGCTTGGTCAGAGGATTTATCATCACCAGCTCCTCCACCTGTTCCCTTAAAATATCGTTTTCCAGTTCCAGCCTGTGATTGCCGGATACGAACAGATACATAACTGCCACACTGAGAAGAGGAAGAAATATCCAGACAAAGCTAAGTTTGGGAATCTCCGTATCATAGGAAAGGAACAGATACAAACGGTAAGCGGTGTAAATGGTCACCTGAAGGCCTGCCAGCACACAAGCAATTCCAAACATTTTAAAGCCTGCAAACAAAAGGACTGTAAAGGTTCCAAGCAGCATGAGCACCGATTCAAAAAGCATAGCCCTTGGGGTATAACTGACGGTGATGGCACCTGTAAACAAACAGGCCAGCAGCAAAACCAGACCAACATCCTGAAACAAATAGCCAAAAGACTTTTTATCTGACATCTAACCTCGATTCCTCCTATTCTGCATTTTTTAAACAACTTTGATCCTGTGCTGCAGCTCCGCAAATACACAATACGTCATAATGTCCAGGGAAATTCCCACAAGGAACATACGCTGCACCATTTCAGCATCACCGCTATGAATGATCACGACAAGTGACTGGGACAGCAGCACGCCTAAGACCATCATAAGCAGATCCAAAAATATGGTGTTTCTCCGATCCTTTGGGGGCCTGATGGAGTACCCTTTGTAAAATAAGAAGAAGACCGCCCCAATCAGCAAAATCAGATATCCGATGGTCCTTGGTGCCGATGTCATTTTAAACGTACTCCATCCGGACCAGAAAAGACTTCTCGCCTTCTTTGGAAGACCTGCAGTTATCTCATAATTGCCGCAGCTGCTTCTTCGGATATCCATTCCGGCCCGGATAGAAACATCAAGCATTCCTAACAGGCTTCCCGGATGCCGCAGATAATAAACCGCAACGTCTGAGGTGGTATATTGATCCATAAAGCCATGATATAAGGAATCATCGCCTGCCTTTACAAAGGGAATATAATCATAGGCGGAGGCATCGGTCAAAAGCTCATAGGAGGGATCAATGCCAAATTCCTCAAGGGTTTGTGCCGGATTGGAAGAACCAAACAATACTCCTCTTGTCATTGCGTGGAATTTACTGGTTTCCGTAAAATCCGACGGAAATAAAAAGATATTTAAAATTGAAAATATGCTTAATAAAAATGCAGCCGCCACACAGCTTACTCCCCAAAGAAAACTTTTCCGTACGAAGATGAGGCGGATCACATATACGGCCAGAATAAAACCAATGACTGCACACTGCCGCCTGGAACCCACCAGAATGACCCCAGAGACCAGAAACAGAAGCAGGCTGTAAAAGTCCCAATGAGCATTCCGTTCCGTCTGAAAGGACATGGAAGCGCCTGCAACGTATAACATGGTAATAAACCAGATGGCTTCCGGATAAAAGGAGTTAAAGTAAGTCACATACCCGATATCGGAAAAAATGAACAAGCCTGCTGCCGCAATGATGACCCCTTCGGAAAACTGCCGGACCCTTTGGCATACCTGTCTGACTATCAGATAAACCGCCGGCAGATACAAAAGAAGGTATAGAAACCCAAGAAAACGGATGTCGAAATCATTATCCCTTGTCAAGACCTGATCCAGCCCTTTGGCCAGTCTGATGAGAAACACCTGGCTGTTTACCGTCTTTCCCGGCACATCGTTTCCCGATGCAACGGTGGAATAGGTTTTCACAAAATAATTGTTATAAATCCGGTCCGGTTCCTTATCCTTATAGTAGATACCCGCAGATCTCATAATGTCATCCGTAGAGCCGTCCCCTGCCACGCCCAGGCCACCCGGCAGGAACAGGATGGAAGAAACCACCAGTGCCGTTATGGCAGTCACCGCCAGAGCCAGGAGAGAGGGAGAGTATTTTCCCTCCATTTTTACATTGACTTTTTTTATAAACGCTTTGATTCCGTTAAAAAAAGTCAGCAGTCTGTTCATCTGTCTGGACGCTTTTGACTCTTCACGATTCTTCATGAGGCTTCTCCATAAGATTGTTTATTTCAATGTTATATCTTGGGCGATGCTTTACTTCTATATAAATTTTCCCGATATAAATGCCGATCAGTCCCACGGACAGGAGCTGGACTCCGCCGATAAACCAGATGGATAAGATGATCGAGGTCCAGCCCGCAACGACCTTTCCGGTAATAAAGGAAATAAATGCATATACTGCTGCCAAAATACTGCAAACCACAATGGCAAGCCCAAGACGTGTTATCATTCGGATCGGCTGTATGCTAAAAGAAGTGATTCCTTCAAAAGCCATGGAAAACATTTTATTTAAGGAATATTTGGATTCACCGGCTATCCGGGACTTCCTGTCATACTTTACAATGGCAGAACGGTATCCGATCAAAGGGATGATGCCTCTTAAAAACAGATTTCTTTCCGTATAGCCGGAAAACTGCTCCACTGCCCGTTTGGACATGAGCCGGTAATCCGCGTGATTATAAACGATATCAATTTTCATGGCCTGCATCAGCTTATAAAAACCAAGAGCCGTATATTTCTTAAAAAAGGTATCCGTATCCCTTCTGTTCCTGACTCCGTAAACAATATCATTCCCCTGTTCAAATTGATCAATCATTTCTTCGATTACAGAAATATCATCCTGTAAATCGGCATCAATGGATATCATCATATCCGCAAAATCCAAGGCAGTCAGAAGTCCTGCGGTGAGGGCATTTTGATGACCCGTATTTCTGGCAAGCTTCAAACCGAAAACACATTCATATTCCTTACGGAATCCCTGAATCCTCTCCCAGGTATGGTCCCTGCTGCCGTCATCCACATAAAGAATGAAACTGTCTTTTTTCACTTTTCCTTTTTCTGTCAGTTTCTTTAACATACCGGTCAGTTCCGTATTCGTATAGGCCAGGGCTTCTTCTTCATTATAGCAAGGTACTACAATACAGAGCTTCTTCATCCGCAGTCCCCCTTTTACCCATTTATTTTACCTAAAATTCTTCATAAGATACCAATAGTGTGTGATTTCTTTTCATATTTTATAGGTAAATATCATTTTCGTCTTCTCGCAGCTAAAACAAAACGGCCGTCAACCGCCTGATAGCTGCAGGTGGAAAGAATCAGCAGTTCCTCTCCATATTCCGGAACGATTCCAGTATCATAAAAGGCGGCTTTACGTGCCTGGGAAACAAATTGTTCATATTCCTCCTTTGAGAGATCTCCTCCGTATTCATAATAGCGAAAGTTCTCCCCTTCCCCCTGATTAAGCGTCGTCTGGAAGGCAGAAAACACTTCATATTCCCGTTCTTCCTCCAACGTATCAAAAGAAATGACCGGATGCTCTTTCCAGTAGCTTTCTTCCGCATATTCATCCAGAGTTCCAAACATGGTCCCATTTTTCATGTTATGACCATAAACGATCACGCTTAGGCTGTCCACGTTGCAGCCTTCGCCGAGAAATGGTGTCCCGCTGATGGAATCTTTTCCATAGAAATCTCTGCGGATATAATATTGAGGGTCATACGGCGAGCTCATAACCGGATAATCAAGCAGGGTTCCATCAATACGGATCCATGCAGCAAAATCATGGTTTAACTCATATACGTTCCGATAATCCCTTGCCGGTCTTGACCGCTTTGGCTCCCCGGTGGTACTGCCAGACGCTTCACTCTTCCCTCCGGCCTCCTGCTCCCCGGTTTGAATCACATTTGCCAACGTCCGGAAGGAATTTTCTTCTTGTCTGGAATTCCACAGAATCCAGAACAGACAGAAAAACGATCCTGCAAATAACACAATGCAAATGACGATTAATAGGTTTAACAGGGTTCTTTTCTTTTTTATATCTGAAGTTTCAGCCTCTTCATGCTTTTTACCACTCATTAACTAGTTCTCTCCTCTGTTTCTAAAGCCTCAACCTTCTTCTGCATCCATGCGCCTTTTGTAAGCCACCAGCAGTACAAGCGCCGTGCCTGAACAGGCGGCCAGGATGATATATAAAGCCAGATTTGTGGGATCTCCCGTTTTCGGAAGTCTGGAATTGGGAAACATGGACATGGGAACCATATTTTCCGGGATTAAAATGTCCGGAACCAGACCAGCCGGAAGGATTCCCGCCAGAGGAGTCGCTGTATCCTCAATCTGGGTCAATCCATCCCTTGGAGCATCAGAGCTTCCCGGTCCGTTTCCGTCTCCGCCCGAACTGCCTCCGTCTGATGGACGGTCATAATGGTTGGTAAACGCGATGCGATCTGCCTTCTGCCCCCCATCGCCGTCCTTTGATGCCCAAATCTCTGCTGCCAGACTGCCCCGCAGAGTATTCACTACACGTACATTGACTTTATAAACCGTTTGATCATAGGTCAAATCACTTTGCGGCTCTGAATTCTGGCAGATCCGGTATTGATAATCTGCCGGTACCCGGTAGGCGATGGGTCCAAATGTGATCTGCCCCGAACCCTTTATGGTAATGGAAGCAGTCTCAGGCATAGGTGCTCCCGGCGTGACGTTTTGAATGCTCACTGTATAAGGGATTCCATCCGGTATTCTTCTGCCGGATGTTTCAATGCCAACCGGAATTGATACCGAAACCGGTTCTTGTGCAGCTTCGCATACCATCGGCAGCATCAGGGCTGCAAGCACAGCTGGAATGATCGTATAAAACAGCATATTTCTAATACCCTGATACATCGTTCACAATTCCTCCTTTTTGTGCCTATTCCTCAACCAACCGGCCGAATAAGATGATACGGCCGTTGGTTTCCGCATTTTCACAGGTGGACATCCCAATGATGCGGTCTTTTGAGGTGACACCAATCTCCCGGTAACAGACGGAATTTCCCGCCAGATAGCCAAGCAGCTTCTCCATATCACATTCTTTTCCCGGAGCGTAAATAATGCGGTCGTAACCATCCGCCTCCATGCATGCAAACAGCTCCACCTTTAGGGATTGATTCTCCAGATACAAAGTTCCTGTCCTGTGTGTTTCAAAAAATTCTGACTCCGTAAATTTTTTGACATCCGCAAACATTCCCCCGGTATCCACGTTATGCCCATAGATCAGGCTATAGCTGTCCGTAAAATCCGGCTGATTTAAACATGACAGGAAAATAGAGCCGGAAAACGAAAAATTTCCCCTCACATCCTGATTCAGATAATCCATATCTGTCTCACCCTGTACCAGCGGATAATCAATACTGGTATCATCAATCGTCAGCCAGCCCAGCACATCTTTATTGATGGCCATCAGCTCCTCCAGCGAAACCTGATCCTTTAAACCTCCTGTGGGCTTATACTTCAGCAAGTCCCCCGAAAGAAATGCCCCTCTGCTGATCATAAAGCTATCCCAGAGAGAGTACCCTCCGTAGGACAGCATCATAAGAATCATCAATGCTGCAAAAACCCTTAATATGCAATTTCCAATCCTTGCTGCATTGACTGCTGTATCCATTTTAAATACCTCCTACATCCTGAGACTTATTACTCCTCATCTCTTTTCTTTCTAAGAAACAGTGCTCCAAACACGCCTGCAAGCCCAACCATAAGTGCATATGGTCCAAAACTAAGAGCTAAACCAGTCGGGGTCGATACGGTCTTATTGTTTTCAACCTTAATCGTTTCACCATCCACCTTAACATTGCCCACTTTTGTAACTTTTCCATTCTCTGCAGCTATTTGTTTCCCATCAATCGTGGTAATATAACCGTCTTTGCTGTAATCCTCCTCGGATACCGTATAGGTATCGCCCTGAGTCAGGCCATAGATATGCATGGATTCCCCATCCTTTAATGTAAAGGTCTCACTTTTACCGCTTTCCATGTGGTCGATGGTTTCAGTATTCGATCCATCCTTTTTTTCCAGGACTACCTTATAGAATTCCCCCTCATTACTGCTCTTTATCTCTGCAGTAAACGTAAAGGCTCTTCCCTTGTCTCCCTGATTACCGGTAACACTCTTGGTGATTGTGACATCATGGGTGGTATCATTGTCACCTTCTCCCTGTCCATAGTTATTGGTAAAGGTCAAATCACTTTTGCTGTCTTCTCCCTCTTTCACAATTTTCACATAGTTACATTCTAAGCCCGTACCGGCTTCCTTATTCTGTATAAATACATAGACATTCCGCACCTTATTATCATAAAGAATACCATCATACTTTTGATCAAGTTCAGGCTCGACTTCACGCACCGTATAATGATAGACACCCGGAGCCGTAAATTTGTCTATATCCACATTGATTTTTCCATCTGCCGTATAGGAATCTGCAATTTGATTCATTTGAACCGGAGAAAAGGAAAACTGATTGGCCTGGTCAAGTACCAGTCCCCCCTCTACGCCGGGCTGAACAAGAAAGGTTTGACCGCCAATGCTTGTGCTGCCTTCCCCATTTCCCTGTTCGATCTTAAATTCAAAGGTCGTATTGGGGGCATATGTATTTCCGTCTGTTGTAACCACTTTCTTTAATTCAATGGACGATATGGCCCCTTCTGTATCCGCCAGGGCGCTCATCCCTCCCATTGTCATTACCATAGTTCCTGTCAACAGGGCTGATGTAAATAAACGAATGATTCTTCTTTTCATATATAGTATCCTCTCTTTCATAAGGTTTCCCCTTCTATTTCTTATTACAAACATTTGCTTTTAATTGTCTCAAAGACCGGAACGCCGGATAACGGTAATAACCTTTCCTTTGATTTCCCTCTGCTCCACCGGTCCAAAATACCGGCTGTCCTTTGCCCCCTCCCGGTGATCGCACAGGATAAAATACTGGCCCTTCAAAAGAGTCAGGGGATAGGCCACCTGGTCGCCGTAGCGCGCTGTGGAGTAATAGATATCCGTCTCAACAACCGGACTTCCATTGATCTTTAACCGTGAGTCTTCGGTGATTTCCACACGGTCTCCCCCGGCAGCTACGATTCTTCCGGTGTATTGCGTTCCATCCTTTTCAAATACAACAACGTCCTGGGAATGAAGGTTGTGTTCCAGCCGGTAGTAAAGCATAAGGTCTCTGGCACTGATTCTGGGGGACATGTCATTATTCTGCATTGGAGTAATACCGAACACCACGCCGAAAAACGTTCCCAACAGCAGAATCATACAAACCAGCTTCCCAATAAACGAAAAAATTTCTTCCCGGTCGGAAAGACGGCGGATTCTTTTGCGGATCACCATTTCCGGCGTCATGGCTTCTGCCGGTTTTTGTTTCTTGCTTCTACTCATCGGCAGACTCCTGAGGGCGCTTCTGCATTTCCTTAAACAGAGCGATTATCTCATCCCGTTCCTGTAAGCGTGCCTCGTAGCGTTCTCTCTGCATTTCATAAGCGGCACGGTACTCTTTCTGCACCGTATCCAGCTTTTTCCACACATCTTTTTCATCCACTCCGCCAAATAATTTTTTCTTAAACCGAAGATTCCGAAACAACTGGGCTATATTTTCCATATTTTCTGCTTCCATCACTATAAAAACTCCTTAAATAAACTCGTTCCTGCTTCGCCTTCTCCGGCTCAGCCCCACCAAGAGAAACCACAAACCGCCGCATACCCCTCCGGTAACCATCAGCAGATACGGTACTCCATTGGTGATAATTCCCGTTGGTACCGCTATGTTTTTGGTGTTTGTGAAGATTATGGTACATACATCACCCAAACAGTCCGTATACCAGACCGATCCTTCCAGAGAACCAATTTTTTGATTATTGCGGTCAAATGTCTCATATCCGGTCTCATATCCCAGAGAGTTGTTATTGTTTTCTTCTATTTCTACCTTGTCATTGTATTTCAGATTATGAAAGGTAATGGACTGGCCGTCTGCCAACGAAAATATGCCATTTTTTACGGAAGAATAACCATAATCATCACCGTTTACCAATACCCCATTGACCTTAATCGTAAATTCAAACTTTTGGCTCCTGTTTCCGGCATTTCCTGCAACCTTTTTCTGAACCGTAATACTTTTTTCTTCAGGAATCCATTTGGCATAATAATATACATCCGTTTTAAATGGAGTCTTCTCATCCACATCAGTTTGCGCCCGCTCCCCCATGCCATTGCCCTCGGAATCCTTTTCCTTGTACCAGCCGCCAAACACATACCCTTTGGGGCCCTTCTCCGGTTGCCCCTGCCATATGGCGTCCACCGTCCCATAGAATATTTCTTCTTTTTCATCCCAATACGGCCCGGGCATTTCTTCCTGATGCACCGTAATGGAATTCGGGTTCTTGCTGAATGCATCCACATAGCTGACGTGATATTTGCTCTTTTCTATGTCAGAAACCTTACAAAATACCAGGCGGAGCGTTCCTGTGGGATTATAAGAATAATAACCTTCCTCTGTGTTCCTGTAATCTCCAGGCAAACTTTTAATATTTATTTTCTGCCCCCCTTGATAATGGGTTCCAGTATAGGCCAAATTAGAATCATATCTATTTCCGTTGTCGGCAGGTGCTCCATAATTCAGTAATTGTGAAACTTTAACGTAATTCCCACTGTTACTCCAATAACCATCATAATAGAAATAGGCATAGCCCTCGGTAAACGAATATCCCGGAATGGAAATACCCATGGCATCAATGAGAGCTGGGCCAATATTAAGCTCTTTTGTATTAAATTTGTACTCAGCCGGATGGTTTTCCTTTGCCGCTTCATTCTTACTGAGGTAATCCTCAAGATATTCCTCACCATTTTCATCCCGCAGTACGATTGTATAACGCATGTAGCTGGCATCTCTCATTGATGTAACAGAACCTGCATTGTCAATTTCATCCTTGGCAGTATAATAAAAGTTGATCTCCTCCCCCGACCGGGGGGCTTCTTTGTAGTACAATCTTATTTGAATATCTCCGCTTATTCTTTCACTACATTCCCTGCCATCAGCCGTATAGTAATAGGTGTAATAGGTGTAATCCCTTCCCCAGTAATTTGCTTTGATGCCATGAATGTTATGTTTTTTTCGATACCTTCCGTCTTCTTTTATATATAGTTCCGCATAATCATAGTGATATGAAATCCCTTCATATGTAACCGCTTTTATATCACTCTGCTCCGAAAATTTTAACACTTCCCCATAACTCATACGGATTTCTTTATAAGGACCTTGATTTAGTTCCCCTTCTGCATTCTTCAAATAAGTCACTGCATCCACACTTCTCCCAATTCCAATCCAGGTAATTATAAACTTAGAAAAACTTTCTACCTGAAATTCAGCGACCGTCTCAGCTTCCCCTACTTCCACCGCTCCCGGTGTTTTCTTCCGGGCATCAGCCACCGGTTCCACCTTAACGCCATCTTTTCTCTCAGCCAGATGCTGGACCACAAGGGATTCCGGGTCCGTCTCTTCCGGAAGGACTGCTGCATTCAGCCGGATCTTTACCTGCACATTCCCATCCGGCTCGATCTCATTCCCTTCCCCATCCAGAAAGCTGATATCGTAAGCCAGCATACCATCATATTTCGTGCCGTCACCATCCAGAACCTCCTTTGCTTCCAGGTATTGGTCTGCATTCTCGCCCTCCTCCTCCAGCTTTACTGCATGAAGCTCTGCGTCCTCCGGCAGAACTCCTTCTGCCGCATACGCCTGGATGACTGCATCCCCCAGATCCGCTTCGTATAAACGCTTTGCCTGAGCCGGAGTTGCCAGATCCCACTCCTGCCGGGTCAGTCCTAAATCTCCCGCAGTCGTCACAAAAGCAGCTGCAGTTTTCTTCCCAAGAAGCACCGTCTCATAAATATCTCCCTCCAGTACCTCTTTCTCATCCGCTTCTGCCAATGCCGCCTCCGAAGGGGAGGCTTTCTCATCCTCCCTTTCCCCGTCCGCATCAGAGGGACTTGCTGTCATGGTCAAAATGGAGGTCTGATGTCTGGAAATCGCTGCCACAGGATTCTCTATCAAACCGTCCTCATCCTTGCTCTCCGTTTTATCCAGAGCATTGGGTTCTATATTGCTTTCTTCCGCCTCTGTCATTTTTTCATCCGAAGTGTCAGGCACCTTTGTATCCTGCGTTGTTTCCTGCGTCTTTTCAGTTGTTTCATCTTCTGTAACAGCGGTGGTCTCCTCAGGCATTTCTTCTTCTGTAACAGCGGTGGTCTCCTCAGGCGTTTCTTCTTCTGTAACAGCGGCAGTCTCTTCATGCGTTTCTTCTTTGACCGCGTCAGTCTCCTCATTTGTTTCTGCCGCAGGCTGGCTTACGATGCCGTTCACACCATCTTCCAATTCCACCTCGCTGCGCGGCACAACCACGATTTGCTCCGTCACCTTTCCATCCACGCGGATTACCGCCGTCCGTTCTTTATGGGATTTATTGGTCACGAGGAAAATAATTTCCTCATCCTCTTCCATCCGGTATCTGCTTCCCGGCGTTTTACTCTGCTCCAGGCGGGCAAATACCCGCAGATCCATATATTTATTATCCTTCTCAAACTTCGGCTTCAGCTCATATAATGTTCCATCCGGTTCAAAAAGTGATTCATAATCCTCCGCTCCCTCTCCCCGGAATGCCAACAACTTTTTCACCTGCTTTTCCTTTTTAACCGCTTTCTGAAGTGCTTGATCCAACCGTCTGCCATCCAATTTAAAGCAAGTGACCCCGGGTTCTCCCACTTTTGCTGCTGATGTCTCAGACGAAGCCTCAACCGTGCTTACACCGTGTCCAAAAATCAAGCTAATGCAAAGCCCTGCCGCACAAATTCGTCTGCCCATGTGCCGCAGCCTCCCGCCAAGGGGAGTTGCCGTTGGTTTTACCTTCAATTTTCGAACCATTGCTCCGTCACCACCTCTCTTCTGCCGCATTTAACCGAAAATAATTCTTCCAATGCCACAGGATCAGGATTGATTGCATCGTCGACCATCTTAAACAGCTCCATGGCACTGCGAAAGCATTCCTTCTTGCCTTTTTCCACCCAAACCACATCCCCCTGCCAGGTAGCATTCTGCCGGTACTTTACCTGTACGATAAAGGTTCCCAGATTTCCTCTATTCTCCTGGATACTGTATCTGTGCACGGGGAAATTCACATCTCTTTTTTTTATACTGCCCCCGGCATTTCTCGTTCCGGTCCATGAACGGCAGATCGTGGACGCCTGGGGAAAATCCCAGCTGTCATATAACTCCTCCATTTTCCGGATTAGAGGAATAATCCCTCTGAATACAAGCGGTTCATCATCGTATTGATGCCAGATCCTCCCGGCATATTCTCCCTGACGATACTCATCAATACAAATGCAGACCAAATCCGGTGCATGGATGTTCCTGATCATTTGATCCATATTCTTTCACCTCATGCACACAGTTTAGCAAATCACCTATCTTACAAACTATCATAAAACCTGTTATTTTTGTTTTTATCCATTTTTACCAATTTAAGGATGAATATCAGATACCACAAAAGAGGCCAGGGTCCTCTCCTATGAGAAAACCCTGGCCTCTTTTGCCCTTTTAAACCTGATATGTCATTATAAAACGGACGCTTAGCACGCCTCCTACAACGTCTTCTTATGATCAACCAGATCCGCCATGGACGTAATCAGATATTCCACCTCAGACCGGTAACCAGACCGTTCCTTAAACTTTTTCCGAATCCTCCGGTAAATCACCTCACAGTCCTCCTGTTTTGCCCCTTCCAAAAGAATCAGATATTGGGCGGAGTTATACTTGGTAAACACATCTCCCTTCCGGAGACAACTGCTGATAACCTCCTTAATCAGTTGAGAGCGTTTCCTAAGTTTTTCCTCGTTCATGATCATTTTTCTCTCATAATCCACCAGTGTACACAGCATCAGGAAAACGGATCGTCCGTGCCGCTCCATGCGCCGGCTGGTCACATGGCAGATATCAACAAAACTGCGGTAGGAGCAGTAGTAGGCTCCGGCCTCTTCCGGCATGATGTTAATATACTCCCTCATATCTCTTTTAATATTTTCCAAGTCGCCGGGAACATGTTCGCTCATCTGACTTAACGTTTCATAACAGTTAAGCATCTCCGGAGAAGGGGGCAGTCCCATCTCCTCCGAATACTGGTGTACCATATCGTTATACACGACGTAAGCCTTTTTGTAATTCTTCCGCTTTAGAAGCGTTTCAATCTGTTTTAACTGCCAGTTATCATAGGGATAAATTTTTGACGCTCTCTCATAAATCTGCTCTAACATCTGATAATCCAGCTGTTTTTCATAATAACCGGCAAGGCAGTTCACACAGTCTCCATACATAGACTTTAGACGGGAATTCTCAGATATCACCCACATTTCCGTGGAAATGGAGGGAAGCAGCTCTCCACGATAGAGTTCAAATGCAGCTTGATAGCAAGAAATTTTCTCCTTACTGCCAGATTCACAGGAAAGAAGATCTTCAAACTCCTGCACATCCAGCTTTACCGGAAATCGCGGGTCCGTCATATAAAACCCATCCGAACGAATGATATACTCCCCATTTGGCAGTCCCGTCTTCACCATCTGACGCCGCAGCTGATAAATCAGATTGTTCAGGCTGTTATTGGAATCGGCAACACCTTCCCCTCCGTACAAAGCTCTGATCAGCGATTCCTTTTTTACCCCGCTCCGATTGCCGTAATACCAAATAAACTGGAGCAGCTGCATGTATTTTAATGTACTTCTTTTTCCCAGTATCACTTCTTTCCCTTTGTAAGAGATGGAAAACTCACCAAGCATACGGACCTGAAATCCTTCATTCTCCATACTTCATACCCCCTCGTATTCTTTCGTACAACTATCTGGTAAGTTATTTATTTTTTATTTATCATACTGAAGGGAACCTTCTTTGTCAAATTTCTTTCCATTCAGCTCTTTAAAATGATATAAA
Source organism: uncultured bacterium (assembly GCA_905215155.1). Classification (GTDB taxonomy): domain Bacteria; phylum Bacillota; class Clostridia; order Lachnospirales; family Lachnospiraceae; genus Lacrimispora; species Lacrimispora sinapis. The sequence goes on from CAJMPJ010000025.1 coordinate 46,033, forward strand.
AATATCAAAAGATAAACAAAAAAATAATTCCCAGAAATAGGAAATTGACTTCTTCCATACTTTCATTTACGATATAATTACCTTGTGAAAAAAGGCATTTATTTACAAATATTTCTGAGAAATGTAGTCTAGTATGAGCATTGACTATTAGAACGAAAAAAACTATAATAACCGATATTACACTGGAAAAAAATACCACGAGTTCATAGTGTTATTTATAGATAAAACGCTTCAATAAGCGCAAAGAACCACGGAGGAGAATTTATGATAAACAAATTAAAAGTTAAAAACCGGTTACTAGTCACCTTTCTCATTGTAGTATTGTTCTCAAGTTTGGCTGGAATCATTGGGATTCAGCTGATTCACACCATTGATAAAGAGTACAATAAAGAGTTGGAGGATTACGGATTTGCCCAGGGCGATATCGGAAGTCTGGGACAGGCATTCCAGGCTCACCGGGCTACGGTTTTATACATCATTTACGCCGAAGGTGCTTCCGAAACCCAAAAGCAGAAGGACACCCTTGCCAAACAAATTGATGTGATCAATGAAAAAATGGCAAAGGTCGGAACCCGCATGAAAACGGCTTCCGAAAAAGAGCTTTTCAACAACCTGACGGAAAAAATGAAAACCTACGAGGAGATGCGCAGTAAAACCATCGCTCTTGCAGAAAAATCTTCCAAGGAATCCATGTCCTATTTCCGCAGCAACGCAGCTCCCCTTGCGGCTGAAATCGGAGATACCATCAATTCCATACTGGCAGATAAGTCTTCCGCCGGACAGATCCGTTCCGCAGAGCTTGCCAGACAGGCTTCCATATTCATCGTTATTATGATCGTCATTGTGTTTGCTGCCATTGCCGCCTCTGTAATCCTTGCACTCCGTATTACAAAGGGAATCATCAAACCTCTTGATGAACTGAAAGAGGTCGCTGACCACATGGCACAGGGCGAGTTGAAATGCAGTCTTGAGTATCAATCCCATGATGAACTGGGAAGTCTTGCCGACAGCATGAGAACCATGATGGCAAGGATCTCCTACTACATGGATTACATTTCTGATACCACTGGACGTATGGCAAAGGGTGATTTTAACATTCCTCATGATACGGAAGAATTTAAAGGAGAATTCCGTCCGGTACAGATTTCCATCCAGCACCTTACAGACTCTTTAAATGATGTTATGGGAAAAATTACACAGGCTTCCGACCAGGTCGCTTCCGGTGCAGAGCAGGTTGCAAGCAGTGCCCAGGCCTTGAGCCAGGGTGCTACGGAGCAGGCTTCCTCCATCGAAGAGCTGGCGGCCACCATCAATGATATTTCCAACAACATCAACTTAAATGCTGAGAATGCAAAAGAAACCAGCAAACAGGTAAACAATACCACCTTAGAGCTGAAATCCGGCAAAACCAAAATGAAGGATCTGACCGATGCCATGGCAGCCGTCAGCGAAGCATCTGCAGAGATCAATAAAGTCATCAAAACCATTGAAGACATTGCATTCCAGACCAACATCCTGGCGCTCAATGCCGCCGTAGAAGCCGCAAGAGCAGGGGAAGCCGGAAAAGGCTTTGCAGTCGTTGCCGATGAGGTCCGCAATCTTGCCAATAAGAGCCAGGAGGCATCAAAGAACACCACCGTTTTGATTGAAGATGCCATAAATTCCATCGAAACCGGTAACCGAATCGCCAATGAGACCGCAGAATCCATGGATCATATCGTAGAATCTGCTCAGTCCATGGCAATACTGGTTCATCAGATCTCCGCCGCTTCCGAGGAACAGGCCAACGCCGTTGCCCAGGTAACGCTGGGAATCGACCAGATCTCAAGCGTTGTCCAGACAAATTCCGCCACCTCAGAGGAAAGCGCTGCAGCCAGCCAGGAGATGTCCAGCCAGGCTCATATGCTGAAACAACTGATGCAGCGATTCAAAGTAAAAGCATGATTAAAAGCAGGAGGATTTTCGTTCTCCTGCTTTTTTTATCTCCCATTTGTCCATTTTTTTATCTCATCTCCGGTTCCCAGTACCACATGCTGTCCACCCAGCAAATGTCTCGTTCCTGCTTCATAATCAATTCCCAGCTCCTTACAGTCATAAGAAAGGGCCACCCTCCGTTTTTCCCCCAGAGGGTCCGGCCTTGGAATGGCGGAAAGCAAGGATCTGGTATAGGGGTGAATGGGATTTCCAAATATCTCCTCCGTGGTCCCAGTTTCCACCAAATGTCCCAGATACAGGACACCGATCCGGTCTGAGATGTATTTCACTATGGATAAGTCATGGGCAATAAAGAGTATGCATATTCACTGGCTGTTTCGGGGTCCACCGCCCGTCTCCAGGCAAATACAAAATCATTGGCTGTAACCGGCATTCCATTGGACTATATAGCATCTCTTAAATGATACGTGAGCGTTAAGCCATCCGAACTTTTATCCACACTCTCTGCCAGTGCCGGCACAGGTTTTCCACCGGCATCCACTCCATATAACCCATCGGTAATCCCGGCAATGACTTCAAAGGAAGTCCCGTCGGTGGCAATCTGAGGATCCATAGAGGCCACTTCCACATCAATATGTACATTTAACAGGTTTTCCTCGGCTTTGGCAGCTAATGGCTCCGTTTCCTTTGTTACTGTCTTTGCACTTTTGCATGCAGTCAAAGACCATACCATGATTCCTGCCATACCGACGGCTGCCAGCCGCTTTAATTTTTTCTTCATCACTTTTCCCCCTTACAATCATCGGATTCCATTCATTTCTATCCCGCAGGGCATCATGTCTCCGCAGGAAATAAAAATAGTGCCCGGCAGAATCCTCCTCTGCTCAGACACCATTGTCAAACATATGAAATACCATTATTCTGCTTCCCAAAGTCTGTTTATTCTTTATCCACAGCGTCTTTTTCTAATGAATATGTTTTCTGGGAGTCAAATATTCTACTTCTTTAAAATTTGTCCCAGAAAAGGAAGCAGGACGGAGAAATGGCTATCATTTCTCCGTCCTGCTTCCTCATTTCATACCTTATGTATCCAGTCCGAACCGTTCTTTCATCATGGCTCTCAGTTCATCCACCACCTTGCCGGCTTCCAGTCCAGTCTCATCAATGGTGATATCCGCATATTTTTCATAATAGGGAATCCGCTCATCATACAAGTCCTTTAAGGTCATACCGTTTTTCAGTACCACCCCCCGGTCCACCAGATTGCCCAAACGCTCCCTGAGATTTTCATAGCTGAGCTTTAAATAGATCACGATGCTGATATCCTTTAAATGCTCCATGGCTTCTCTTCCATAAATCACGCTTCCGCCGGGTGCGATCACACTGTGAGAGACTAAAAGCTCCCGGTTGACCCGGTTTTCTATTTCCAGAAAGCCGTCATCCCCTTCCTCGGCGATGATTTCCTTTAAAAGCCGCTTTTCCTGTTCCTGAATGACAATATCCACGTCTACAAATGAATATCCAAGGCGTTTCGCAAGCAAAACACCAATGGTGCTCTTTCCTGATCCAGGCATTCCGATCAATGTGATATTATCTTGCTTCCCCATTATCTTTTTTTCCTCCTGCCGGCTGATTTTTTGTCCGTTTTTTTTACCGAATATCCAAAGCTGCCGATTTTCTTTCCAAGCTCAAAGTACTCTCCGTGAGAATAAGCCACCAGCCCAGCCTGATTTAAATGAAATTTGTTTTTCTCATCCATATACCGGCTGTCTACGGTCACTCCCAGGATTTCAGCCAGAAACAGATCATGGCTTCCCAGAGGCTTGATTTCCACCACCCGGCATGCAAGGCAGACCGGACTTTCCTCTATTCCAGGTACCTTGATGTGCTTGAGCGTACATGGGGTCAGCTTCATCTCTTTAAATTTATCCACGTCCCTGCCGGATTTTACTCCGCAGTAGTCCGCTGCCCGCACCAGCTCCTTTGACACCAGGTTCACGGCAAATTCCCCGGTCTCCTTGATGATATCATAGGAATAACGCTCCCGCCGCACAGAGATCGAAAGCATGGCAGGCGTGGAACAAATGGTTCCGGCCCATGCTACCGTAATAATATTGGGCTTTTCGCCTTCCCTCTGACAACTGATCATAACGGCAGGAACCGGATAAAGCATGTTGCCCGGCTTCCATTCCACTTTCTCTCGTTTCACAGGAAGCTGTTTTTGATTTGACTGCTGTTTTTTCATGGACCGTCCTCCTTAACCCTGGACGGCTAACATGATGCTGGGAATCAACTGTTTCTTTCTGGATACCACACCCGGTAAGCTGACCACATGTTCCTGTGAGTTGGTTTTGTCGTCATCTGCGCGGAAGGCTGTTGCGATCATCTGCTTTGCTCCCTGGCCTTCGCAGAGCAGAACCGTGGACTCTGTAAGTATATTGGTAAGCATAAAGAACATCATATCCACCCCGTGCTCTTCTCTCGCCTTTTTCATGTATGGAAGCATGCGTTCCTCCAGTTCCTTCAGCTCCTCGGAGTTTAAAGAACTGATCTGACCTACGCCAAATGTTACCTTTCCAACGTTAAACTTCTTAAAATCCTGATAAAAAATCTCCCCGTCTGTCTTTCCCTTTAAATTACTGCCTGCCGCAAACATGGAGGAAGCATACTTTTCAGCATCAATCCCTGCGATCTCTGCAAGAGCAAGGGCTGCCTTTTTATCTGCATCCGTACAGGTCGGAGAACGGAACAAAAGCGTGTCGGAGATGATGGCACTGCACAGAAGTCCAGCGATCTGAGGCTCAATGGCAACCTGATTCTCCTGATACATCTGATAAACGATGGTAGCCGTACACCCTACCGGCTGATTGCGGAAAAATACAGGTGCAATGGTTTCCACGGTTCCAAGCCGGTGATGGTCAATGATCTCTAAGATCTCCGCACTTTCCATACCTTCCACCGCCTGGGACCTTTCGTTGTGGTCCACAAGGATGAGCCGTTTTCCTTTTGCCCCCAGCAAATTACGGCGGGAAATCATGCCCTTATACTTTCCGTTCTTATCAAGAATCGGGAAATCACGGTGGCGCTTGCTTGCCATCACGTCTTTGATCTCATCAATGTAATCTTCCTCTTCAAACGTAATCAGCCCTTCCGTCTTCATGAAAAAGCTGATGGGAATGCTCTGGTTCACCAGACGGGCCGCTGTATACGTGTCATATGGTGTGGTCATGACCGTACAGCCCCGCTCCTGCGCCAGCTTTTTAATGGTCATGGAAACTGCGGCACCTTCGCAGACAATAATGCACGCTGCCTCCATCTCAATGGCACAAAGCTGGGATTCATACCGGTTTCCCAGGATGACCAGATCGCCCTTGGAGATGTAATACTCCATCATATCCGGATTGGCGGCAGCGATCAGAACTTTTCCCTTATCAAAATAGGCATTCTTATTGCCAACCACAATATCCCCCTCCAACGTCTCTACGATGTTGGAGTACTGGGTGCAGGCTTTTGATAAAATGCTGCTGTCATATACGTTCATGTAAGACTTTGCAATGTCTCCCACCGTAATAAGCCCTTCCAGCATCCCCTTTTTGGTAATTGCCGGAATCGTCACTACATTATCTTCCTGCATCAGATTCCAGGCTTTCTTTAAAGATAGATTCTTATCCACCCCTTGAATCGGGCGGATCTCTATATCCAGAACCTGGGTCTTTACATTTTCCACAAGCTCCGGCGCTTCCATGCCAAAATAATTTAACACAAACTGGGTTTCTTCGTTGACACGTCCGGCACGTCCCGGCTGATAATCTTCCCCGGTTATGATCCGCTTCAGGTTTGCATAGCAGACTGCGGAGCAGATGGAATCGGTATCCGGATTTTTATGTCCAATCACGATGGTCTTTCTATTTTTAAGGCTGTTTTTCATAGTATCTCCTTTTTCATAATCTGTTTACAGGCCGTTCATATTGTGTTCATATCCGTTTTTTATACTAATTGTATAGAAAATTAGTTTTTAAAATAAGTTAATCAGTCAAGTTGCACATAGATTTTTCATAATTGCCCCGGTTGTCCGTCAACCGGGGTCTCCTCATATTGGGAGGTTTCTTCCTTTGTGAAGTATTCCCATTATATCATAATTTAGTAAATTGTAAATAAACCGCAAATAAAATACCAGATATGGCTGAAGAATTTCATTTCCCGCCAATAGTTTCGAGATCGAAGAGCGGTTA
>CAJMPJ010000026.1 GCA_905215155.1 uncultured bacterium
ATCAAAGGGTTATACCCTTTTCACAAGCCACCCGTTTTACGGGTGGTCTTGACTGATGAAATCAAGAAACAATGATGCAATAATTTTCAGAAAATTGGTATATAAAATATAGTATGAAATAAAATATGAGGGGAAGTACATTTTAAAATTGACATTTGTTTGTTAAATGATTGGCATTGTTTCATATACCATATTATGGTATACTGATTAAGCCACAAGCATTTGCAGAGAAAGGGGGAATTAGATGGGTTTACCTACATTAAAGGGTGGCATTCATCTTTATGAGGGAAAAGAATTGTCTGAGGATAAACCGGTAGTGATGCTGCAGTCAAAAGGTGAGATGGTTTTTCCTTTGTCCCAGCATATTGGAGCGCCGGCAAAGCCTTTGGTGGCAGCAGGAGACCATGTTTTAGTCGGACAGAAAATCGGGGAGATGGACGGTGTTATTTCCGCCTGTGTAATCAGTTCTGTTTCAGGGACCGTGAAAGCCATTGAACCGAGAATGATAGCAAATGGTACTATGATTATGTCCATTATTATAGAAAATGACGAAACGTATCAGACAATAGAATCCTTTGGAATAAAGCGTGACCCCAAAACGTTATCTAAGGAAGAAATACGCAATATAATCAAAGAGGCAGGCATCGTCGGATTGGGGGGAGCCGGGTTTCCTACCTATGTAAAACTGAGTCCGCGGGATGATGCAAAGATCGACACGGTGATTGTAAATGGTGCGGAATGTGAACCATATCTGACTTCGGATTACCGGCTGATGATTGAAGAGCCGGAGAAGATCATAAAGGGACTTCAGATTATGCTTCAGCTTTTTGAACATGCAAGAGGCGTAATCAGTATTGAGGATAACAAGCCCAAGGCAATCGAAAAATTACAAGAGCTTGCAAAAGATGAACCACGCATTACAGTTCTTCCTATTAAGACAAAATATCCCCAGGGTTGGGAGAGAACCCTGATTAATAATGTGACAGGAAGAAAGATAAACTCCGATATGCTGCCGGCAGAAGCAGGCTGTATTGTGAATAACGTGGGTACGGTGATTTCCATATACAATGCTGTCGCAGAAAATACTCCTCTGATCCGCCGTATCATTACGGTAACAGGAGATGCGATACAAAACCCTCAGAATTATTGCGTCAGAATCGGAACCAGCTATCAACAGCTGGTGGAAGCATCGGGTGGCTATAAAACTGAACCGAAAAAGTTGATTTCCGGCGGTCCTATGATGGGACAGGCTATGGCTCATACAGATATACCGGTGACCAAGGTTTCTTCAGCCCTGGTCGCTATGGCTGAAGATGAGACTGCCGGGAATCCGGCGGCAGCATGCATCCGCTGCGGAAGATGCGTCCGGGTCTGCCCTGGCCGCCTTGTACCTCAGAAGATGGTCCTGGCAGCGGCTAATTCTGATGCGGAACGGTTTTTTAAGCTCAATGGGATGGAGTGCTGTGAGTGCGGTTCCTGTTCGTATATCTGTCCGGCAAGGATTCCCCTCACTGAAACATTTATTAAGACCCACCAGAGCATTACAATTAAAAAAGAGAACAAGCGGGAGGCGAAAAGATGACACAATCATTAAGCATTTCTTCTTCACCTCATATCAGAGACCAGGTAACCACATCAAATATTATGTTTGATGTTGCCATTGCCTTAATACCGGCTTCTGCGTATGGGGTGTACCAGTTCGGGATAAAGGCCGCCCTGGTTTTATTGATCAGTGTAATTTCCTGTATCCTCAGTGAATATGTATTTGAAGCCCTTATGGGGAAAACGGTTACAATCAGCGATGGCAGTGCACTTGTAACCGGTATGATTTTAGGTCTTAATATGCCGCCTGCCATACCACTGTGGATTCCATTTTTGGGCGGGATTTTTGCTATCATTGTCGTTAAGCAGCTTTACGGCGGGATCGGCCAGAACTTTATGAATCCTGCGTTGGCAGCCAGATGTTTTCTTCTCATTTCTTTTTCCGGGCAGATGACCACGTTTACATACCATGACGCGGTTGTAAGCCCTACCCCGCTTGCTTCTTTAAAGGCAGGACAGTCCGTGGACCTGACTGCTATGTTTATCGGAAAGATCCCGGGTTCCATGGGAGAAGTATCGGTCATTGCTCTGTTAATCGGAGCTGCCTACATGCTGATCCGGAAGGTGATCTCTATCCGGATACCGGCTGCGTATTTGATTACGTTTGCTCTGTTTGTATTTATCTTCGGCCGTCAGGATCTTACTTATGTGCTGGCACATTTGTGCGGCGGCGGTGTGATTTTTGGTGCATTCTTTATGGCTACGGATTATTCGTCCAGCCCCATTACTGTTAAGGGCCAGATCCTGTTTGGAATCCTTTTAGGAATATTGACCGGCTTGTTCCGTTTATTTGGAGGTTCTGCGGAAGGTGTTTCCTATGCTATTATTTTCAGCAATATTCTGGTGCCTCTGATTGAGGAGATTTCTCTTCCAAAAGCGTTTGGAAAGGAGAGAGGATAAGATGAAGAATAGCAGAATTATCAAAGATGCGTTGATTTTATTTGTGATCACCGTTATTTCCGGATTATTGCTTGGCGGCGTGCATGAACTTACAAAGGAGACCATTGAAAAGTCAGGTATGTCCGCAAAGAACGAAGCGAATCGGGCGGTATTTCCGGAAGCTTCAGAATTTAAGACCGATGACAAACTGACAGAAGCCGTGGAAAGCAGCAATGCCGAACTTCCTTCAAAGGATTATGGCAATGTAGGGATCGACCAGGCACTTGCAGCAATTGATGAAAGCGGGACGGTTCTTGGATATGCGGTTACCTGTTATTCCAACGACAGCTATAACGGGCCCGTAAAGATTTTGGTAGGAATCAATGCGGATAAAAGCTTAAAAGGAATTGAAGTCCTGGAAATCAATGATACACCGGGACTGGGGCAGCTGGCAAAAGAACCTGCATTTAAGGGACAATTTACAGGAAAATCTGCAGAAACGCTTACTGTGGCCCAGTCAGGAAGCGGCGGTGAGTCAGAGATCAATGCCATCAGCGGAGCGACCATTACATCCCGTGCGGTCACCAATGCGGTCAATGCCGCACTGTATCTGGCATATCATCACATAGAACAATAGGAGGTGGAAAGATGAAAAATCAATATACGGAACGGTTATGGAACGGTATTATTAAAGAAAATCCTACCCTTGTATTGATGCTTGGCATGTGTCCGACCCTGGCGGTCACCACATCCGTGATCAATGGGCTGGGAATGGGGATTTCCACAGCGGTGGTGTTACTGTTTTCCAACATGATTATTTCTGCGATGCGTAAAATCATATCGGATACCATTCGGATTCCTGCCTATATTGTGATTGTTGCCACACTGGTTACCACGGTCCAGCTGCTTTTGCAGGCTTATGTACCATCTCTTTATACGGCTCTTGGGATCTATATCCCGCTCATAGTGGTAAACTGTATTATTTTAGGACGTGCGGAAGCATTTGCTTCTAAAAACGGAGTGTTGGTTTCTGCTTTTGACGGTTTAGGAATGGGAATCGGTTTTACAATCGCACTTACCTGCATCGGTTTTGTGAGGGAACTTTTGGGTTCCGGTTCTGTGTTTGGATATACGTTCATTCCAGAGGGGTATCAGATCACGATATTTTCCCTGGCTCCGGGAGCATTTTTCGTCCTGGCTGGTCTGACGGCGTTGCAGAATAAATTTAAAGCCCCATCTGCAACGAACGGTGCCTCTGATTCCTGTGACAGCTGCGGCTCCTGTATGGGAACCTGCGGCATTTCCGGGCAAAAGAGTGGTAAAAGCGGCAATGCCAAAAACGGGAAAAGGGAGAAATAGGAGGAGGAAACAATGAAAGAATTGTTATTAATTGCGGTTGGTGCGGCCTTGGTAAATAACGTAGTGCTCAGTCAGTTCCTTGGCCTATGTCCGTTTCTTGGAGTTTCAAAAAACGTAAAGACCTCAGCTGGTATGGGAGCTGCAGTGATCTTTGTCATTACGATTTCTTCTCTGGTCACCAGCCTGATCTATAACGGGATTTTAGTGGGACTTCATCTGGAATATCTGCAGACGATTGTGTTTATTCTAGTGATTGCGGCTTTGGTCCAGTTTGTGGAAATGTTCTTAAAGAAATCCATGCCGCCTCTTCATAAAGCGCTGGGAGTATACCTTCCTCTGATCACAACCAACTGTGCGGTACTTGGTGCCGCTCTTACCAATGTATCAAAGAATTACGGAATCCTTCAGAGTGTGGTAAACGGCATTGGGATTTCCATTGGTTTTACCATTGCCATCGTTATGCTGGCAGGCATCCGGGAAAAGATTGAATACAATGATATCCCCAAGTCATTTCAAGGCTCACCCATTGTTCTTATCACAGCAGGACTTATGGCCATTGCATTTTTCGGATTTGTCGGATTGATTTAAAGGGGGAAGAATAGAAATGATAACGGGAATAATTTATGCGGCCGCTGTGTTAGGCGGGACCGGTCTGTTGATCGGCCTGTTTTTGGGCATCGCCAGTGAGAAATTAAAAGCGGATACAGATGAAAGACAGGTGAAGATCCGTCAGGCGCTGCCGGGAATTAACTGCGGCGGTTGCGGGTATGCAGGCTGCGATGCATTGGCGAGTGCCATTGCCGAGGGCAAGGCACCGGTCACGGGATGCCCGGTGGGGAGAGAGAAAACAGCGGAGAAAATCCGGGAAATCATGAAGGATTTTTAAAGAAGTCTCATCTGTTTTACCAAGTTAAGTCCCTGCCACTCTTTTGATATAAAAAACTCCTCTGCCGGATTGAAATGGGCAGGGGAGTTTTTCGTATTTATAATGTGTTATTTCTATTTAAAACTGAAAATATTAAAACTGAAAATAATTCATAGCGTTATTATAGGAAATACCTTCGATGATTTCTTTCAATGCCTTCTGGTCATTTGGATATTCTCCGTTGTCAACCCAGCCGCCGATCAACTCACAAAGGATTCTGCGGAAGTATTCGTGCCTGGTATAAGACAAAAAGCTTCTGGAGTCAGTGAGCATACCAATGAAGTTTCCAAAGCATCCTACATTGGCCAGAGAGGTCATCTGCTCGGTCATGCCGATCTTGTGATCATTAAACCACCATGCGGAACCATGCTGGATCTTACCTGGAAAATCGCTCTGGAAGCAGCCGATGATGGTGCCGATGGAAGCATTGTCATTGGGATTTAAGGAGTAGATGATGGTTTTTGGGATCTCATTGGTTGCACTCAAAGCGTTTAAGAAATCTGCCATCTGTGCGGATGGTGCGTAGTTGTTGATGCAGTCATAACCGGTATCAGGCCCCAGCTTTTCAAACATCATGGCATTGTTGTCACGTTTGCAGCCATAATGAAGCTGCATCACCCAGCCCATGCGGTTGTATTCTTTTGCAACGAATAACATAAAGGCAGTTTTATATTTCAGTTCGTCTTCTTTAGAAATGGTTTTTCCGGAAAGACCTTTTGCAAAAATAGCTTCAAGCTCTGTTTCATCAGCAGGAACATACATGACGTATTCAAGGGCGTGGTCAGATACGGAACAGCCCTGGCTCTTAAAGAATTCCATACGGTTTTTCAGTGCAGTTTTAAGGGACGCAAAATCCTTGATTTCAATGCCGCTGGCAGCGGATAATTTTGCTATGTATGCCGCAAAATCAGGTTTTTCTACATTCATAGCCTTGTCCGGTCTCCAGGCAGGAAGCACTTTTACATCAAAAGAAGCATCAGCAGCGATTTTCTGATGCCACTCCAGTGTATCGGCAGGATCGTCTGTGGTACAGATAACCGTAACGTTTGACTGTTTGATGATATTGCGGACGCTCATGGAATCTTCATGAAGCTTTTCATTGCATAAATTCCATACCTCCTCAGCCGTATCTCCGTTTAGATAACCGGTGTAGCCGAAATATCTCTGAAGTTCCAAATGGCTCCAGTGATAGAGAGGGTTGCCGATCAGTTTTGACAGCGTCTCTGCCCACTTCTGGAATTTCTCACGGTCTGAAGCATCGCCGGTAATAAATCGTTCATCAACCCCATTGGAACGCATCTGGCGCCATTTATAATGATCACCGCCTAACCAAACCTGGGTAATGTTATCAAATTTGCGGTCTTCGTAGATTTCCTGTGGGTTGATGTGGCAGTGATAATCAACGATGGGCATTTTTTTTGCATAGGTGTGATAAAGTGCCTTTGCTGCTTCCGTTGACAATAAGAAATCCTGATCCATAAACTGTTTCATGTTAGTGAATCCTCCTTGTATATAAGTATATAAAAATTAAAAATTAGTAGTACCTCGTTTGATCAATTCCGGCGTGATCGTAGTTTTAGCCGATACGTTCCCGTTGTTTAACACTTTCATCAAAGTGTTGACGGTTGTGGTACACAGTGCTTCCACCTTATTGTCTACGGAAGTAATCTCAGGAGTCGTACACCTTGACAGGATCGAATTATTGTATCCTATGATGTTTAAATCCTCCGGAATCTTAATTCCGGCCTGATCCGCATATTTGACCGCACCAACCGCCAGAATATCCTCTGCAGCCAGAACAGCATCAAAATGTATTCCGCTGGAGGAGAGTTTCTTAAGCTGTTCCATCGCAGCGTCAAGATCCTTCTGGCAAAGCACCATAAGTTCTTCCTTCACCGTAAAACCTGCATCTCTTACCGCTTTCCGGTATCCGGAAAGCTTACGCAAGTTGCTGTAGGAGTTTCCGGAATAAAGATAAAGTATGGATTTCCGCCCGGATTTTATCAGGCTTGCTGCCGCACTGCAGACTGCGGCATGGTCGTCGCAGACGGTGCTGTAAATCTGTTCTCCTTCCAGACTTCCGTTGACCAGCATCAAAGGAATGTCTTTTGCCGCCTCCAAAAGATAAGCATTGTCCTTGGGCCGTGCCTCTATATAATGGGAACCGGTCAGAATAATGGCATCCACCCGTTTGGAACAAAGCAGCTCCAAATACTTCTTTTTGGTCTCAGGAAGATATCCGCTGCAGCAGAGAATAGAATCATAACCATTGCTCCGGAGTTCTTTTTCCAGATAGTAGATGGCTTCTGCCAGCCAGGGGTCCGAGGAATCGGAACACATAATCCCAATGGTTTTCATTGTATTAAGGCCAAGGCTTCTGGCAAATACATTAGGGGTATAGCCAAGCTCCTCCATGACAGCAAGTACCCGCTGTCTGGTTTTTTCACTGACATTGGGATTTCCGTTAATCACGCGGGAAACGGTGGCAATTGAAACGTGAGCATGTTCGGAAACATCGTATATATTCAATAGCAGCACCTCCGTAATTGTAAGTATTTACATACCTCTTTTATTATATCTAATTATGATTAATAATACAATCCCTGATTTGTTATTTTCCCAAAATATTGGAGTAAAACATGACTTTTTTGTAAATGCTTACAAAAGAGTCGTATATGCGAAAATAAACTTGCATTTTTTTCAATTCCAGGAGTATACTAAGACTTAGAAATGGAGGCAAGACATGAAACTGAATAGAACTACGCAAAGAACAGTGGAAATTTTAAAAATGATTTCCCGGACACCGGAAGGTGCCACATTAGATGATATCTGTGAAAAACTGAACCTGCCCAAAACCAGCGCCTACGATATCGTTACCACTCTGGCAGAGATGGGGATGGTAAATGTGAAGCGGGGGCAGAAGCAGATTTATACCATAGGCTTAATGTCTTACCGCATTGGAATCAATTACACCAATAATCTGGATTTTATAGGGATCATAGAGCCGGTTTTAAAGGCATTTGCAAAAGAAGTGGGGAAAACAGTCTTTTTCGGAATCCCTTCCGATCATCATGTTGTATACATATGTAAGTTTGAACCGGAGAATCCTATTATAACGACGGCTACCGTAGGGTCCAAAAATCCTTTATACTGTACTTCCCTTGGAAAGGTAATTCTTGCGTACAGCGAAGAGGAAAAAAGAGAGCAGATGATCAGCCGCATTAAATTTACCCAGTTTACCGAGCGGACGGTCAAGGACAGAGACCAGCTGATTCATGAGCTTAATATAGTCAGGGAGAGAGGCTATGCGTTCGACGCCAGAGAGATGGAAGAACACATGCAGTGTGTGGGGGCTCCTGTCTTTGACCGGGATGGCAATGTGCTTGGAGCTATCAGCGTTTCCACGCTTTATAAACCCACCGAGGATTATGAAACCCTGGGTAAACTCATAGCGGAAAAGGCCATGGAGGTTTCCCGATTATTAGGATTTCTTGGAAAAATATAAGGATTACCTGTTGACAAAATGAATAGAAACGATTAATATTCAAGTATAGGAATCGTAAATATGAAGTTAATTCGTATATGCGAACTTTAAGAAGGAGAGAGGAACAATCATGAAAAAAGAACAGGTTTTATCAAAGATGAAAAAAGACTGTCTGGTTGCTGTCGTTCGTGCAAAAAACTTAGAGCAGGGTGAAAAAGTAGTTGACGCCATCATTTCCGGGGGGATCAATTTTATTGAAATTACAATGACTATGGATGAAGGAAATCCCATTGAATTTATTTCAAAGATGTCAGAAAAATATAGCAGGAATGAGGATGTTGTGATCGGTGCAGGTACGGTACTTGATCCTGAGACAGCAAGAGCAGCAATCCTTGCTGGTGCAAATTATGTAGTAAGCCCAGGCTTAAATGTTGAGACCATTAAGCTTTGCAACCGTTACAGAGTTCCTATGCTTCCGGGGGTTATGACTCCTACCGAAGCAATCACCGCATTGGAAGCAGGCTGTGACGTTATAAAGATATTCCCCGGCAACATCATGGGACCATCCGCAATCAGTTCCTTTAAGGGACCTCTTCCTCAGGGAGAATTCATGCCCTCCGGCGGTGTTGACGTTGATAATGTTGACAAATGGATCAAGGCTGGCGCATATGCAGTCGGTACAGGAAGCAGCTTGACAAAGGGCGCTAAAACAGGCGATTTTGCAGCAGTTACCGCAAAAGCAAAAGAATTTGTAGAGGCAGTGGCAGCAGCACGCAAATAATTTAAAATCAGCAGGAGATTAAGGAGAGTACAAAATGGCAAAGATCGTAACCATGGGTGAAATCATGTTAAGATTATCTACCCCGAACAATGAAAAATTTATTCAGGCAGATGAATTTGATGTAAACTACGGCGGCGGAGAGGCAAACGTAGCAGTTTCTTTAGCCAACTACGGACACGACGTTGAATTTGTAACAGCAATCCCGAAGAATCCTATCGGGGATTGTGCGGTTGCTGCTTTAAGAAAATACAATGTAGGAACAAAGCACATCGCAAGAGGCGGCGAAAGACTTGGTATCTATTTCTTAGAGACAGGTTCTGCTATGAGAGCTTCTTCCGTTGTTTATGACAGAGCACATTCATCCATCTCTACAGCTACGGCTGCTGATTTTAACTTTGATGAGATCTTTGAAGGTGCGGACTGGTTTCATTTTACAGGAATTACACCGGCAGTCAGCGATCGTGCTGCAGAGTTGACGGAAGCTGCATTAAAGGCAGCAAAAGCTCATGGTGTTACGGTTTCCGTTGACTTGAACTTCCGTAAAAAATTATGGTCTTCTGAGAAAGCCCAGAAGGTAATGACAAACTTTATGCAGTACGTGGATGTTTGTATCGGCAATGAAGAGGATGCGGAAAAGGTTCTTGGCTTCAAGCCGGGCAATACTGATGTAACAAGCGGAGAACTGGAATTACAGGGCTATGTAGACATCTTCAATCAGATGATCGACAAGTTCGGTTTCAAATATGTAATCAGCTCCTTGCGTGAAAGCCGTTCTGCATCGGATAACGGCTGGTCTGCTTGTATCATGGATGGTAAGACCCGCGAATTCTATCATTCTAAAAAATATCACATTACGCCAATCGTGGACCGTGTAGGCGGAGGCGATTCCTTTGCAGCTGGCGTTATTTCCGGTATGAATGACGGAAAAGACTTCAAAGGTGCACTCGAATTTGCAGTAGCAGCTTCTGCATTAAAGCACACGATCCCAGGAGATTTCAACCTGGTAACCAGAGAGGATGTTGAGACTCTGGCAGGAGGAGACGGATCAGGACGTGTTCAGAGATAATGACTGACCGACTGTCTGCAGACAGGAGAAGGATTCCTGCCATTTACAAATAATATAAGACATCGGGGATCATTCTTTAATGATCCCCTTTTTAAAACTAATGGAGGAAATGTCAGAATGAGCAACAGACCATTTGATTTATTAAGTCTGGGCGAATTGCTTTTGCGTCTGTCTCCGGCAGGTGTGGAAAGACTGGTCCGGGGTGATTCCTTTATGAAACAGGTTGGGGGTGCGGAGTTAAATGTTGCGGTGGGGGCAGCCCTTTTGGGACTTCACACTGGTTTGGTGACCCAGCTTCCTGCTCATGATATGGGAAAATTTGCAAAGAATAAAGTTCGTTCCTATGGCATCAGTGATGACTATTTTGTATATGACCAAAGTGCAAATGCAAGACTGGGGTTATATTATTATGAGTACGGAGCTTATCCGAGAAAGCCCAAGGTGGTTTACGACAGAAAGAACAGCTCCTTTGTCTATATCAGTGAAGACTCTTTCCCGGATGAGATGTATCGGGCAGCGACCTGCTTTCATACGACCGGTATCACCCTGGCTCTTTGCGAAAATACCAGGAAAACGGCCATTGATATGATAAAGAAATTTAAGGCAAGCGGAACCATCATTTCCTTTGATGTGAATTTCCGCGGCAATCTATGGACGGGGGAAGAAGCCAGGGAATGCATTGAACAGATCCTTCCCTATGTGGATATTTTCTTCTGCTCGGAAGATACCGCCAGACTGACCTTTAAAAAACAGGGAACGGTCAAAGAGATGATGAAGAGCTTTACCCAGGAGTATCCGATTTCCATTGTGGCTTCTACTCAGAGAATCGTACATAGCCCGAAAAGCCATACCTTTGGGTCCGTGATATACGATGCGGCCAGAATGAAATATTACGAGGAAGAGCCTTACCATAACATTGATGTGGTGGACCGGATCGGAAGCGGAGATGCTTATATTGCAGGTGCTCTTTACGGCCTTTTAAGCAGCGGAGGAGACTGTATGAAAGCCGTTCAGTACGGCAACGCCACCGCAGCATTAAAGAATACCATTCCAGGTGATTTGCCGACTTCTGATTTAAGTGAGGTTGACACGGTGATCCGTGAACACAATGAGAAAGGTCCTCAGAGTGAAATGAGCAGATAATTAATAGTGGCGGTATTCTGGAAAACGAAGTCATCGTGGATGGAATTGTGGAGCAAAGATATTGGATCAGCATTAAATAAATGAGCATCCATTAAATTAAAAAAAGGATCGGTCAATAATTTCTGACCGGTCCTTTTTGCATAGACTGTTTTTTAGTTTCCACACTCAATGCTGATTTCGTTAAATTTTTCAAGAATAAATTCTGTATCCAGACCATTTTTATCCTCTCCGGATTTATCGACCACTGCAGAACCCTGATGCATCATCAGCAGGCGGTTTCCGTATTCCACTGCATACCGCAGGTTATGAGTGACCATGATGGTGGTCAGATGTTTTTCTTTTACAATTTTATCGGTCAGCTGCATAATGATCTCCGCTGTCTTAGGGTCCAGAGCAGCAGTATGTTCATCTAAAATCAGGAATTCAATAGGAGTCATGGTGGACATGAGCAGTGCCATTGCCTGCCGCTGGCCGCCGGATAAAACACCCACCTTTACGTGAAGCTTATCTTCAAGGCCCAGGCCCAGAGACCGAAGCTGTTCTTTATAATAGGTGATCCGCTGCTTGTTGGTTCCGGGAAGGAGATTAAAAGGCTTTCCCTTGGTATCTGCAATTGCCATATTCTCTAGGATTGTCATGTTCGGGCAGGTTCCCATGGACGGGTTCTGATAGACCCTTCCAATGCGGCGCTGACGCTTGTATTCCGGCATATTGGAAATGTCAATTCCGTTAATGCGGATGGAGCCGCTGTCTAAGGGAATGCTGCCGCAGATGATATTTAAGAGGGAGGTTTTACCGGAACCGTTGCTTCCTACAACCGATACAAACTGCTGATCCTCAATGGTCAGTGAAAAGTCCCGGAACAGGCACATTTCATTGACCGTTCCCTGATTGTAATATTTGTTGATGTTATGAAGCTCAAGCATGATTTTTCACCTTCCTTTCTCTGCCGTTGCTGAGTACCAGAATTCCTAAAAACAGCACGGAGGTAATCAGTTTTAGATCCGAAGCTTCCATGCCCATATAGATGGCAATGGAAACGCAGGCCTTATAAATAATGGAACCAATGACAACTGCGGTGGTTGCCTTAACCGCTCCGAACCGTTTGAAAAGTTTCGTACCAATGATAACATTAGCAAGACCGATCACGATGGTACCGGTTCCCATACTGATTTCAAAAAAGCCTTTTTGCTGGCAGTATACGGAACCGGCTAAAGCTGCCAGGCCGTTGGCAATGGCAAGACCCAGGATCTTTACAGAGCCTTTATCCTTGGCAAGAGAGGTAACAAGGGTCTCATTGTCCCCCACCGCCCGTAATAAGTAGCCCGATCTGGTTTTTAAATACAGGTCAAGAAGAAGCTTTACGATCAGGACGATCACAGCCAGTATTATAATAACGCTGATGTCAGAAAGACCTTCAGGAACCAGGCGGCTCACCAGAGCGTTTTCAAAAATGGAATCATTGTTGAAAAACGCCACGTTGGACTTTCCGGCCAATCTTAAATTGATCGAGTAGAGTGCAGTCATGACAATGATACCGGACAGAAGGTCCCTTACCTTTAATTTTACGTGAATGAAACCGGTAACACATCCCGCCAGGACACCGGCTGCAAAAGCAATCAACAGTGTTGCCAGCGGATTGAATCCTGCCAGAATCAAAGTGGCTGTAATTGCCCCTCCCAACGGAAAGGTCCCATCTACAGACAGATCCGGAAAATCCAGTATTTTATAGGTAATGTATACGCCCAGTGCCATGATGGCATAAACCAGACCTTCTTCTAAAACGCCAAGTATGATTGACATGATATGACTTCCTCCAATATGGTTCGATAATAAGTATTACTGTTTGATCTCTTTAAACATCTCAGCGGCAGAATCGGTAAGCTCTGCAGGCAAGGTGATTCCAAGATTTTCTGCTGCTTTCGCATTTCCGTAGAACGCTGCTTCCTTAATCACTTCAAAATTCATCTCACTTGCTTTGGCTTCACCCTTTAAGACTTTTGCAGCCATTTTACCGGTCTGCTTTCCTAAATCTACGTAATCAAGTCCCATAGCGGCCAGACAACCGATTTTAACCTGTTCCACTTCGCTTCCGAAGACAGGAATGTTTTTCTTTGCAGCTTTGTCTAAAATAAGCGGAAGAGAGCTGACTACGGTATTATCTGTTAAGTTATTTAAGCAGTCCACCTTCTGTAAGAGACTGTCGGTTGCCAGAGGTATGTCAGCAGGAGCGGAGACAGGGCCTTCTACGATCTCAAAGCCGTAGTCAGCGGCTGCAGCCTTATATTCGGCAATTGCAGCTTCCGAGTTTACTTCGCTGGTGCTGTAAAGAATTCCGATGGTTTTCGCATCTGGAAGGATTTTACGGATCATTTCCAGCTGTTTTTCTACCGGCAGCTTGTCGCTGGTTCCGGTTACTTCGCCGACAGAAGTTCCGTCTTCCTTGGCGAGGGCAGCAGCGACCGGATCAGTAACAGCGGTATAAATGACTGGGACTTCTGATTTTTTCGCTCCGCTGTAAGCAGCCTGTGCCATTGGTGTCGCGATGGCGCAGATAAGGTCCGCTTTTTTGGAGAGGAAATTGTTCACAATCTGGCTTGCTGTGCTGCCGTCAGCCTGAGCATTTTCATACAGAATGGTTAAGTTTTTGTTTTCTTCGATTCCTTCCTCTTTTAACCCTTCCAAAAAGCCTTCCCGGCAATTATCAAGAGAGCCGTGTTCCGCAAACTGGCCGATGCCGATGGTGTATGCGCTGCCTTCTTTTGAACCTTCCGATGCTTTTGCAGGAGCCTTGGAACAGGCGGAGAGTGCTGTGGCAGCGGTTGCTGCGATTAATAACAGTTTAACAGATTTTTTCATAAATATGTCCTCCTTGAATGGTTGTTCGTTGATAGAAAAGGAAGGCAGCGGAAACTCTTTGAAATAAAAAAAGTCCCAAGTATGTTCTAAACCATACTTGAGACGAATTATACAATCCGCGGTGCCACTCAAATTGACTTTATAAAAGTCCACTTTTCATATACAAACATATATGCCACAAATATAACGGTTGTGGAATCCGTCAGCCCCTACTGAAAATCTGGTTCAGGGCCGCCCTCAAAAGTCCATTCGGCTATCCGCTTTATACCGCACTCACACCAACGGCGGCTCTCTGAAATAATGCAGGGAAAGCTTACTCTTCTTTTTCAACGGTTTGTTTTATTTAGTCACTATCTTAATGCGTTAAAGTGGTTTTGTCAACCAATATTTGAAAAATATTTTTATAAGACCTTTTCCAATCCTGGCAACTCCTTGAAGACTTGCATGTAATAGGATACATCTGTTATAATATATGCAGATATGGTTTCTTCTCTGCATGTTTTAGGAAGAGTCATTCTTTTTATTTACAGATAATTATGCTGCAATACAGATACGATCTGTCTATGGAGGGTTGGCTTATGAAAAAATTACTGATTGTAGTGGATATGCAAAAGGATTTTATTGACGGTTCCCTGGGAACCAAAGAGGCAAGGGCCATTGTTCCCAATGTAAAAAAGAAGATTGAAGAGTATCAGGCGAACAAAGAGGATGTGCTCTTTACCCTGGATACCCATGAGATTGATTACCTGGAAACCCAGGAGGGGAAGAAGCTTCCTGTGGTCCATTGCATTCGCGGAACAAACGGCTGGGAGCTTCACGAAGCTCTGAAGGAATTCCCGGGGCGGAGATTTGAAAAGAATACCTTTGGAAGTGCAGATTTGGCAGAATTTTTAAAGAACAAAGAATATGCGTCCATAGAACTCATTGGATTGTGTACCGACATCTGCGTGATTTCCAATGCGCTGTTAATCAAAGCGTTTTTGCCTGAGATGCCCATTCGTGTGGATGCCTCCTGTTGTGCCGGTGTAACGCCTGAGAGCCATGAGAATGCACTCAATGCCATGAAGGTATGTCAGATTGAAGTTATCTGACCGCAGCATAAAATAATAAGAAAAAGAAATGCCGGGATAATAACGTTTCCATCCGGCATTTCTTTTTTTATTGGAACAATGATTGAAGATCATGATAAAAGCCAGGATAAGAAATATTGACGCATTCTGCGCCTAAAATTTCCGTTTCCCCTTCTGCGCACAATCCGGTCACGGCAAAAGTCATAGCGATCCGATGGTCCAGCCTGCTGTCAATAACGGCTCCGTGAAGGGTTTTTCCTCCCCGGATGATCATGCCGTCTTCTGTTTCCTCAACATCAGCGCCCATGGCAGAAAGATTGCGGACCATGACTTCAATGCGGTTGGATTCCTTTACTTTAAGTTCCCCAGCGTCTTTTATGATGGTTTCCCCTTCTGCAAAACAAGCCATGGCAGCAATCATGGGAAGCTCGTCAATGAGCCTTGGAATAATGGCTCCTTCAATGGTTATGCCATGAAGAGAACTTGATTTTACCAAAATATCCGCAGTAGGTTCTCCGGAATCCGTACTTTCATTAAGAAGAGTGATATTGCCGCCCATATCCCTGCATACGGAAAGGATGCCGTCACGGGTCGGATTGATTCCTGCATTTTTAATCAAAATCTCGGAACCTGGTACCATAAGCCCTGCCGCAAGAAAGAATGCTGCGGAGGAGATATCTCCGGGAACTGCGATCTTGTTGCCGTAAAGCTCCTTTGCCGGAGTGATACAGGCGGTGGTTCCTTCTGTTTTCACATCAGCGCCAAAGTAGTTTAACATGATTTCCGAATGGTTCCTGGATCTATACGGTTCGGTTACCTTTGTTTCTCCTTCGGCATACAGACCTGCCAGAAGAATGGAAGATTTGATCTGGGCGGAAGCAACCTTACTGGTATAGTGGATGCCGTGAAGGGGTTTTCCCGAAATGGCAAGAGGTGCACAGCCGTTGTCAGAGATGCTTTTGATATCCGCGCCCATTAAGGATAATGGCTCTATGATCCTTTTCATGGGACGTTTTTTTATGGAATCGTCCCCAGTCAAGGTCACGTCAAAATCCTGGGCAGCCAATATGCCGGAAATCAGGCGGGTCGTTGTTCCGCTGTTTCCGCAGTCAAGGATGCCAGCCGGTTTTTTCAGCCCATGCAGTCCGTTTCCTTTTACAATCACACTGTCACCGTTTATTTCAATGGAAATTCCCATTTCCCGAAAACAGGAGATGGTGGAAAGACAGTCGGCACCAGGAAGAAAATGGCTGATTTCAGTGGTTCCTTTCGCGATGGAGCCCAACATCACGCTGCGATGGGATACGGATTTATCACCAGGTATGGTTATTTCTCCCTTTAAAGGGGAGGCTTTTGTGAATTTCATAGAATACCTCTCTTTAATTCGATATTAAATCATAATGATATCGTTCCAGTTGTTTCCATGCTTGTTCCATGGTTTCCTTATTATAGAACGAGATTCTTAAAGTCCCTTCCCCGTGTTCCCGGTTGTGGTTGATGCCGATATTTTTTATGCTGATGCCTTTTGCAGCCAGGATAACCGATAAGGTGGAGATTGCACCCACTTCATCCGCCATATTTACGGTAAAGGAATAATCCGGTACAATGGGGCCTCTGGCTTTCTCGGAAAGTGTGTTCCGGTAATCCCGGGAGGTCTCAAACAAATGGTAAATATACGAATGGTTCTTTGCCTCCAATTCTTCAAGAATCTGGTTTAAGGACGCAATGTATCGTTTGAGTATCAGGGAAAGATTCTCATGATTTGTCATGCAGATCTGTTCCCATATTACCGGAGAAGAAGAAGCGATTCGGGTGATGTCTTTGAAGCCGCCTGCAGAAAGCCGTTTCATCAGCTCCTGTTCGTTATCGGAATCCTTAACCAGATTTACAAGGCTTGAAGCTACGATATGGGGCAGATGGCTGATGGCGGCGGCCACAAAATCATGCTCTTTGTAATCCAGAACCAGGGGAATGGAACCGATGCATTCGGCAATCTGGATCAACCGGTCCACCTGCTCCCTGGAGGAGCTGGCGGTGGGAGTAATAATATAATAGGCGTTCTCAAGCAGAAGGTCGGTGGAATTTTCATATCCTGTTTTTTCCGAACCGGCCATGGGATGACCTCCCACAAAACAGGATTCCATGCCAAGACGGATGACTGCTTCGTGGATGTCTGTCTTGGTACTGCCTACATCCGTAATAATGGCACCAGGTTTTCGGTAGGGGCTGATTTTTTCTAAATATTCTGCATTATATTCCACAGGGGTGCAAAGGAAAATCATGTCACATTCCTTTAACTCCTCCCCAATGCCATCTAAAATCACATCTACAATTCCCTCATCCCTGGCTTTTTGCAGCGTCGCTTTGGAACGCATGTAAGCCATAATCCTGGTACCTGGTTTTTCACGCTTGATCCCTTTGGCAATGGAACCGCCAATCAGACCAAGCCCGATAAAGGCAATGGCAGCTTCACTCATGAAGAAACCCTCCCGGAAAGTTTTGCATAAGGTTCTAATTCGTTCATCATGTGATCAAACTGATCGAAAGTCAGAGACTGTGGACCGTCGGATAAAGCACAGGAAGGACATGGGTGGACTTCCACAATAAGACCGTCGGCTCCAACTGCAAGTGCCGCCTTTGAAATCGGCTCAATGTATGCCCGGACTCCCGTGGCATGGCTGGGATCAATAATAATGGGCAGATGGCTCTTGGAACGGATCACAGGAACAGCACTAATGTCCAGGGTGTTTCTGGTGGCGGTTTCATAGGTACGGATGCCCCGTTCACAGAGGACAATGTTTGGGTTTCCCTCTGATGCAATGTATTCAGCCGCATTGAGCCATTCATCAATGGTAGCGCATAAGCCTCTCTTTAGCAGAACAGGAACTCCGGCCCGGCCTGCCTCCTTTAACAGCTCAAAGTTCTGCATGTTACGTGCTCCGATTTGGATCATATCCACATATTTAACGGCTGTTTCAAGGGCGCGTAAGCTGGTGGCTTCACAGATAATATTCAGTCCGGTGGCTTCTCTGGCTTCCTTCATGTATTTTAAGCCTTCCTCCTCCAGCCCCTGAAATGCGTAAGGGGAAGTTCTCGGTTTGTATGCGCCGCCTCTTAAAAACTGTGCACCGGCTTTTTTCACAGCAGCCGCAGTTTCCAGAAGCATGTCCCTGTTTTCAATGGCACATGGACCTGCCATCATGGTGAAGTGGCCTGGGCCGATCTTTGCAGTACCGACCGTGATTACGGAATCCTCGGGGTGGAATTTTTTATTGACCAGCTTATAGGATTCTGTCACATTCACGATTTTATCCACACCTTCGATCAGTTCAATGTTAGCACCCTGAAGCTTTGATTTGTCGCCGATGACACCTACGATGGTCACTTCGGCCCCCTTGGATAAATGTGCCTGAAGGCCATTGGCCTCAATAATTTGTTTGATTTTAATCACAGCTTCCTCAGAAGCATTGGGCTTCATAATAATAATCATAATAGATTTCCTCTCTTTTTGCTAATGGTTAATCCCCATTGTATAAGATAACCTTCCGGTTGTCAACGCTTTTATACTTTAAAGTTCAACACTTTAAAGTAAATTTTGATTTTATTTCTTTTTAACTTCAAATTAATGGTATAAATTCAATCCTTATGGTAGAATATCTGTTATAACAGCAGAAGCAATAGTTTGATCGGTAATACTGCCGCAGGGCAGCGAGTCGCTGTCTGGACATTTATAGTATAGGAGAAGACCGCAATCTGCTGCGAAGTACTGCTGCACATTGCATGTGCATGACGCATGCTGCTTGTACATCTTCGCATCTTACGGTATCATTTTTGTATTGCTTCTGCTGTTTGATTGTCAGATTTCAGATAGAGTGAGGATTATGCCGATGAATCAGTCAGATATTTGGAAATACTGCACGCCGGAGCATTGCCGGGACATGCTGCTGTCTTTTCGCCTTTTGGGAGAAAAATTGCCCGACGATAAAGTGATCGCATGTCTTTATTCAGTCAGCAATCATACGGAACGTCATTATAAAGTCATTCAGATTCCCAAAAGGGACGGAACCAGGAGAACTCTGATGGTACCTGATTGTCTGCTTAAGAAAATTCAAAAGAACATTTTAAATCATATTCTTTTCGGATTTGCAGTTTCCTCCTGTGCCACGGCATATCAAAAAGGAACCTCTGTGTTAAAGAATGCCTCGGTTCATACAGGAAACCGGCTGGTTTTAAAGCTGGATATAAAAGATTTTTTTGGAACCATTTCTTTTCCCATGGTGTTAGGAAGCGCATTTTCCCGCAAGTATTTTCCCTTATCGGTGGGAACCATGCTGACATCCCTGTGCTGCTGCCGGGAATTTCTGCCTCAGGGAGCGCCCACTTCGCCTGCCATTTCAAATCTGGTCATGAAGCCTTTTGATGACTACATGAAACAATGGTGCGGAAAACAGGGGATTTCATACAGCAGATATTGCGATGACATGACTTTTTCCGGTGATTTTCTTCCGGGGCGGGTCATACGCAAGGTTTCAGATTTTCTATCTGTGATGGGATTTTCTTTAAATGAAGAGAAGACCAGAATACTATCCTGTCATAGAAGACAGGCGGTCACAGGGATCGTGGTAAATGAAAAAGTGCAGGTATCTGCGGATTACCGGAGAAAGCTGCGGCAGGAAGTATATTACTGTCTGAAGTTCGGGGTCAAGTCCCACTTGGAAAGGACCGGAAGAACAGAATTGGATTCAGAGAAAGAACGGCGGTATTTGGATTCTCTTCTTGGAAAAATCCGGTATCTTCTGTATATCAATCCAGAGGATGCATGGTTTCAGGAGGCCAGAGAAAGGATTTCTTTATTGGCAGATTCTATCAAACCGTCTGAGACAATCGTATAAAACAAGTGGAGGGTAAGTGATGAGAAAATTATGGAAAAAGTTGGCTGTTTGCAGCACCTGCTGTCTGTTTGGGGCAGGTGTCTTTGCATTTATGCCTGGAGCACCTGGGCAGCTGGAAGCAAAGGCTCAGATAGAAACAGGTATCAATAGATATGGCTGGCAGCAGGAACCGGACGGCTGGAGATATAGAAACAGCGACGGATCTTATGCAAAGGGCTGCTTTGGAGCGGTTGCAGATACATGGTACTATTTTGATGCGGAAGGCTATATGGTGACCGGCTGGCAGCAGGTAGGAGATGACTGGTATTATTTTGAGAAAGATGGACATATGGTCACTGGTCCGGTCTATATTGGAGAGACATATTACTATTTTGAATCCAGTGGGAAGCTTCATGAGAGCTTCTTTGAAAAGGAATGATGAAAAAGAGGGGCTTGTCCCCTCTTTTTTTTGAAATGATAGAAAAATGTCGAAATATATTTGTACAAATTGTATGATTTACTTGTAATTATACGACATTTTTAGTAAAATATTCTCATAGAATAAAATACGGAACAGGAGGAATGCTTATGAACGTGTATGGAACCAAACAAATCCGCAACGTTGCCTTACTTGGGCACGGGGGCGCCGGTAAAACGACTCTTGCAGAGGCAATGGCGTTTGTGACAGGAGCCATTGGCAGAATGGGAAAAGTGACCGATGGCAATACCATCAGCGATTATGACAAAGAAGAGATAAAGAGACATTTTTCTATCTCCACGTCTCTGATTCCTTTGGAGTATGAAGGGGAAGATGGCCCGATCAAGGTCAATTTGCTGGATACTCCCGGGTATTTTGATTTTGTAGGAGAGGTCGAAGAGGCCATCAGTGTCGCGGATGCAGCGGTAATTGTGGTAAATTGCAAGGCAGGGATTGAAGTTGGAACGTATAAGGCATGGGAGCTGTGTGAAAAGTACAAGCTGCCGAGACTTTTCTTTGTAACCAATATGGATGACGACCAGGCAAGCTATCGTGAGCTATTACTGAAGCTGGAAAAAGAATTCGGCAGAAAGATTGCACCCTTCCATCTTCCGATTCGTGAAAATGAAAAATTCGTAGGGTTTGTCAACGTGGTCAAGATGGCAGGGAGACGTTTTACCGTAAACAGCGATTACGAGGAATGTGAGATCCCGGAATACAGCAAAAAAAATCTGGGAATCGCCCGTGAAGCTCTTATGGAGGCGGTGGCAGAGACCAGCGAAGAATATATGGAACGCTATTTTTCAGGAGAAGCATTCACGGCGGAAGAAATTTCTGCTGCGCTGAGAGAGCATGTAATCGAAGGCAATATCGTTCCGGTCATGCTGGGGAGCGGACTGAACGCCCAGGGGGCCAAGATGGTACTCCAGGCCATCGATAAATATTTCCCGTCCCCCGACCATTATGAATGCATTGGCGTGGACATTTCCACAGGAGAACGGTTCACTGCCAAATATAACGATAAAGTTTCTTTATCTGCACGTGTGTTTAAGACCATTGTAGATCCTTTCATTGGCAAATATTCTTTGCTTAAAATCTGTACCGGAACATTAAAACCTGATTCTGTGATCTATAACGTGAACAAAGATGCAGAAGAAAAGGTAGGCAGGCTTTATTTGTTAAGGGGCAAGGACAACATGGAGGTGTCCGAATTAAGAGCCGGAGATATCGGAGCTGTTTCTAAGCTCAATGTGACTCAGACCGGCGATACCATTGCCCTTCGTTCTGCTCCCATCGTTTATCATAAGCCGGAAATATCCACACCCTATACATATATGAGATACAAAACAAAATCAAAAGGGGATGATGACAAGGTTTCTAATGCCATTGCAAAGCTGATGGAAGAGGACTGGACTTTAAAGGCAGTGAATGATACGGAAAACCGCCAATCTCTTTTATACGGCATTGGAGACCAGCACCTGGAAGTCGTGGTCAGCAAGCTTTTAAACCGCTATAAAGTGGAGATCCAGTTGAGCAAACCCAAATTCGCATTCCGGGAGACCCTTAGGAAGAAAGTAGAAGTTCAGGGAAAATATAAGAAGCAGTCCGGCGGACACGGACAGTACGGGGATGTTAAGATGATCTTTGAGCCTTCCGGTGATTTAGAGACTCCCTACATCTTTGAAGAAAATGTATTTGGAGGAGCGGTACCAAGAAACTATTTTCCGGCAGTTGAAAAAGGAATTGCCGAATGTGTTTTAAAAGGCCCTCTTGCAGCTTATCCTGTGGTTGGATTAAAGGCCACGTTGATAGATGGATCCTATCATCCGGTAGACTCTTCCGAGCTGGCATTTAAGATGGCAGCCACAATCGCCTTTAAGAAAGGATTTATGGAGGCCAATCCGGTCCTTCTTGAGCCCATCGCTTCCCTAAAGGTAAGAGTCCCTGATAAATTTACCGGTGATGTTATGGGAGATTTGAACCGGCGGAGAGGACGGGTGCTTGGAATGAATTCCGACCATCACGGGAAACAGGTCATTGAGGCAGATATCCCCATGTCCGAGCTTTTCGGTTATAATACGGATCTTCGTTCCATGACAGGAGGAATGGGAACTTTTGAATATGAGTTCAGCCGATATGAAATGGCCCCCGGAGACATCCAGAAAAAAGAAGTGGAGGAGCGGGCATCAAAGGTCGATAAGGCCGTGGTGTAAAAGGAGGGAAAAGATCCGGCAAGGTATCCTGTGATGCCCGGCCGGATCTTTTTTGAAATCCGATGCTGCTGCAGAAGAATTGCGCATTTGCCCGATCTGTGATAAACTGGTACAAACTGGCAGGAGGGAAAGCAATGGCGGAAGACAAAAGGATTATTAGGAAGGCATTTACCAGAGTGGGGATTGGATATGGTACATTTTTAATGATAACCCTGGCTTTGCAGCTTGGGATCGGGACGCTTATAGCAGTGCTGTCTTTTCTTGGTGTTACCATTCCCATGGATAGCGACTGGTATATACTCTTCAGTTCTATGGCTAATTATGTGGTGGGCGGTATAGTTACATATGTGATCATCAGGGAGATGCCTGTGATAAATAAACCCATTGCCAGGAGGGCCGGTGGTAAATGGCTGGCTGCAGGTTTTCTGGTCTGCATCAGCGGCTTATACCTTGGGAATATGATCGGACAGGCATTGATGAGCCTGGTGTCCGCTTTACAGGGAAAACCCATGATAAATCCGGTGGAACAGGTTATAAACGGGCTGAGCGGCTGGACGATTTTTCTTACGATGGTAGTGATGGCTCCTATTTGTGAGGAGATTATATTCCGCAAGATTCTTATAGACCGGATCAGACTTTACGGAGATAAAGCGGCTATTGTTGTTTCCGGTTTTATTTTCGGACTGAGCCATGGAAATTTTTATCAGTTCTTTTATGCCTTTTTCCTTGGGATTGTATTTGCATATATTTATATACAGACGGGCAGACTTCGTTATACCATAGCATTTCACATGATGATCAATTTTCTTGGTTCTATCGTAGGACTGAAGGTTCAAAATGTGCCCTGGCTGCTTGGTGTATACGGCATCTTTATAATGGGCGCAGTGATTGCCGGAATGGTTGTGTTCCTGCAAAACAGAAAGAACCTGGTGTTTCAGGCTGGAGGTCATGAAGCATGGGGAAAGGGAGCCTTCAAGGTTCTGTTTTTAAATTTTGGGATGGTGTTCTTTTTTCTGGTATCTGCCGTGACCTTTGTTATTTCGGAGATTTCGTAAAAGCAAGATTTCGTAAAAGCCGGTTGACACATATCTCCAATTATGTTACATTTACAGTTAGCAAAAATACTGTGATTAGGAGTAGTAAGCAGTCTGAAGCATACAGAGAGCCGGCGGTTGGTGTAAGCCGGTTGGGGATGACAGCTGAACTGGCCTAGGAGTAGCGTACGGAAGGAAGTTTATGGCTTCTGTGTAGGTATTGCCGGAGACCTGACCGTTACAGCAGGCGGATATGAAGGTTGTATCCGATTGAGAGCATACGAGCAATGTATGAAATAGAGTGGTACCACGCGGTAAATCCTGCGTCTCTATAGCCGTCCTTTGATGGCTTGAGGCGCTTTTTTATTTTAACCGTGTGAATCTGATCTAAGGGATATCCCTTTTAAAAGGAGGAAATTTTATGGCAGCAGCTTACAACCACAGTGCCATTGAGAAGAAATGGCGTGAGAACTGGGCGAAGAATCCCATCAATGTGAATGATGGAAAGAAACCAAAATATTATTGTCTGGATATGTTCCCATATCCGTCCGGAAGCGGGCTTCATGTAGGACACTGGAGAGGCTATGTAATCTCTGATGTATGGAGCCGGTATCAGATATTAAAAGGCCATTATGTGATTCATCCCATGGGCTGGGATGCCTTTGGTCTTCCGGCTGAGAATTATGCCATCAAGATGGGAGTCCATCCGGCAAAATCCACAGCGGAAAATGTATCCAACATCAAACGGCAGATCAATGAGATCTCCGCTGTCTATGACTGGGATATGGAGGTCAATACAACAGACCCCGAATTTTACAAATGGACGCAGTGGATCTTTGTACAGATGTTTAAAAAAGGACTGGCCTATGAGAAGGAATTCCCCATTAACTGGTGTCCTTCCTGTAAGACCGGACTTGCCAACGAAGAAGTGGTCAACGGCTGCTGCGAACGCTGCGGTACCGCTGTAACAAAGAAAAATTTAAGACAGTGGATGCTGAAAATCACTGCTTATGCGGACCGGCTGTTAAAGGATCTTGACAAGCTTGACTGGCCGGAAAAAGTGAAGAAAATGCAAAGTGACTGGATCGGCAAGTCCTATGGTGCTGAGGTAAATTTTAAAGTAGACGGCAGAGACGAATCCATCACCGTATATACAACCAGACCTGACACTTTACATGGTGCCACCTTTATGGTGCTTGCGCCGGAGCATGAGCTTGCAGCAGCTCTTGCAACGGAGGAGAACAAGGAAGCGGTTGAAGCCTATATTTATGATTCTTCCATGAAATCCAACGTAGACCGTCTTCAGGACAAAGAAAAGACCGGTGTATTTACCGGAAGCTATGCAATAAACCCTTTAAACGGGGCAAAAGTACCGATCTGGCTTTCTGATTACGTGCTGGCCGATTACGGTACCGGAGCCATTATGTGCGTACCTGCCCATGATGACAGAGACTTTGAGTTTGCGAAGAAGTTTCATATTCCGATCATCCAGGTCATTGCAAAAGACGGTAAGGAAATCGAAAACTTAACAGAAGCTTATACCGATGCAAACGGAATTATGATCAATTCCGGCGAGTGGAACGGCATGGAATCCTCGGTACTTAAAAAAGAGGCTCCGGCCATGATTGAAAAAAGAGGACTGGGCAAAAAGACGGAAAACTTCAAGCTTCGTGACTGGGTGTTCTCCAGACAGCGTTACTGGGGTGAACCAATTCCGATCATTCACTGTCCTCACTGCGGCAATGTTCCGGTGCCGGAAGATCAGCTTCCTCTCAAACTGCCTGAGGTGGAAAGCTATCAGCCCACCGGAACAGGGGAATCCCCGCTTGCCGGCATTGACGAATGGGTGAATACCACCTGCCCGCAGTGCGGTGCTGCTGCGAAGAGAGAGACCA
Organism: uncultured bacterium; assembly: GCA_905215155.1. Lineage (GTDB taxonomy): Bacteria > Bacillota > Clostridia > Lachnospirales > Lachnospiraceae > Lacrimispora > Lacrimispora sinapis. The sequence continues at coordinate 25,660 of CAJMPJ010000026.1, forward strand.
ATACCATGCCTCAGTGGGCCGGTTCCTCCTGGTACTTCCTCCGCTATGTAGACAGTCATAATGATAAGGAGCTGGTATCCAGAGAGAAGGCAGAGAAATATCTTCCCGTGGATATGTATATCGGCGGCGTGGAGCATGCGGTGCTTCACCTTCTGTATTCCCGTTTCTACACCAAGTTTTTAAATGATATCGGAGTTTTGGATTTTGATGAACCCTTTGTTAAGCTGTTCAATCAGGGCATGATTACCGGAAAAAACGGAATCAAGATGAGCAAGTCTAAGGGTAATGTAGTTTCTCCGGATGACCTTGTCCGTGACTACGGATGTGATTCGCTCCGTATGTATGAGCTGTTCGTGGGCCCGCCGGAACTTGATGCAGAATGGGATGACAGAGGAATCGAAGGAGTCAGCCGTTTCTTGAACCGTTTCTGGAACCTGGTGACTGAAAGCTGCGGCAAGGACGTAAAAGCCACCAAGGAGATGATCCGTCTTCGCAATAAGCTGATATTTGATATTGACCAGCGTTTTAATCAGTTCAATTTGAATACGGTCATTTCCGGATTTATGGAATACAACAACAAACTGATTGAGCTTGCAAAGAAGACCGGAGGCATAGACAAAGAAACTCTTAAGACCTTCGTTATTCTTCTTGCACCATTTGCACCTCACATCGGAGAAGAATTGTGGCGTCAGCTTGGAGAAGGAGATTCCGTATTCCATGCACAGTGGCCGGAATGTGACAAGGAGGCCATGAAGGACGATGAAATTGAAGTGGCCGTTCAGGTCAACGGAAAAACAAGAGCAGTCGTCACTCTTCCTGCGGACGTATCCAAAGAAGATGCCATACAGGCAGGGAAAGAGCTGATTTCTGATAAACTAACAGGAACCATTGTGAAAGAAATTTATGTCCCCGGCAGAATTGTAAATATCGTCTGCAAATAGGCGTCCATTTTTCTTTGAAATAATTGGTAATAAGGACATTATGGCCTGTCAGCATGGTCTGTAATGTCCTTATTATAAGTATAAAATGATGCATATATTTTATTGTCCATATATCATAAATAATTATGAATATAAAAAATAATGCAGAAATTCAGAAAGGCATAAAAAATGGATCAATTTATTATACAGGCAATGAATCACTATGGTTATTTCGCTATCATGGTTTTTGTGATCCTTGAAAACATTCTTCCTTTTATCCCCTCAGAACTGGTGCTCACTTTTGCCGGATGGATGACCACCCAGTCGGAGATGACCATAGCAGGAGTGGTGATTGGTGCCACTGTTTTATCTGTGATTGGTTCCCTTCTGCTATATGGAGCCGGACGGTTCCTTTCCGAAGACAGACTCGCTGCACTTGTTGATACAAAGATTGGAAGGTTTCTCGGCTTTAAGAAAGAAGACATCTATAAATCTACAGACTGGTTTCATAAAAAGGGGAAATATACTGTTCTGTTCTGCAGATGTGTTCCTGTTTTAAGATGTCTGATTTCTTTGCCGGCCGGTACTGCCAGAATGAATGTATTTACTTTTATCATATTTACGGCTGTCGGCTCTTTTTTCTGGAACCTTCTGCTCGTAAACCTGGGTGCGGCTGCCGGGAATAACTGGGAAGCAATCGTACATAAAGTCGGGTTTGCCACCTCCATGATTGGGATTTTGATCCTTGCAGCGGGAGGTATCGCTTTGCTGATGTTTTTAAAGAAGCGCATCCGCAGAGCAAAGTCTGAATACTAATGTTTTTTTGCTATTTTTTATTTCGTCTCATTAAATTCTTAGAGAGCATTCGTAGGGTATCCACCCGGTTTTTTTCGGCAGGAGTCATATTGGCACTCATGATGGAGACGAGCAGGTCGGTTTCTTCATCGTTAAACTGGATGCCTCTCTGACTTGCTTCCGCATTTAAAGCTAAAAGGGTGGTCATAAGCTGGTCCTTTGGAGCGGATTCCACCTTAGCGGCAAATTCCGTCAGCATGGAAATTTTCTGGGGATTCATTTTTTTGAGCCTTGGATCTTGTTTCCAGTTGGAGTTCATAGATTCGTATCCTTCCTTTCGGTGAGTGATATAGATTCCTGTGGGAATAATGATTAATTCATCTGCTGCATGGCGGACATCATAAGCTGCAAGGTTTCAAAACGGGATTGCTGTTCCGGAGGTATGAAATTTTTCAGCTGTTCAAAGGACAGCCTTCCAAGAGGATTATTCTGACGGCGGGGATTCTGGGATTTGTTCTGTCCGTCGGATTTGTTCTTTCCGTCTGATTGCTGCTGTGCCTGTACCGGGATGGTAGAAGTAGGAACGGTTTCCTGATAAGCTCCGGCCAGTTTGAATCCCTGGAAAAAATTGATGATAAGATCAATAAGGTCCTGCTCGGATTGATTGGCATAGGGCTTTATGGTATTCAGCATTTCAAGAGGGGAATCGGGGGATTGCCTGTCTCCGGCCGAACAGATTCCCATAGCAGCTACTTCTCCTTCTTCAAATAAATTTATGGTGCGCTGCAGCTCGTTAAATTTAATAAAGGTCGAGATGAAACGTTGATGGGTAACGTTCATATAAGGCAGGGCAGCCTTCATCATTTGAAGATGGTTATTATTGATGAGGGAGTCCAGATCATTTGCAGGGACGTTTTCTTCATGATTCATAGTTTAATATCCTTACTTTTCTTGTTGACAATATATGCAGCTGCATATATTAGTATTACAGGAGAGTGATATAGATATGAGAAGCAGATTAATTATAGATGGAAATGCTGTATATGAAATTGATGATGAGTGTATGAATCGGAAACAGAACCGGAATACAGGGAAAGGAAGCGGAAGCCAAAGCCCTTTTACAAGACCGGGGCAAGAGAACAATCAAAGACGCTGATGGATGAAAACAAGGCCCGATCCTATGAAAGGATTGGGCCTTGTTTTATGTTTGCGTTTAGCAGCAGAAGTTATTTCCGCAGCCGAAACCGTTACCGCCGCAGCAGCAGAGAAGAAGGATGATCCAAATCCAACTACCGCATCCATCATTTCCACATCCGCCACAACTGTTGCCAAAACCGTTACCGCCGCAGCAGCAAAGGATCAGGATAAGCCAAATAATATTGCCACATCCACTATTTCCTCCGTTGTCACATCCGCATCCACAGTTAGTTGCTGCCAGATCACTCATATTGGTTCCTCCAAATAATTTGTTTACAATGTAAGTGTATGAATATCAGCTTGCCACTGTTTCCACATTTTTTCGTAAAATTTTATATTTGTTATGATTGAACTTATCCAATTCTTGTGTATAATTAGTAACAACAGGGAAATAAGGAGCAAATGATGGAAAAATTATATTATGAAAGACCCTATCGGAAAACGTTTGAAGCAAAGGTGCTGAGCTGTAACCCCGGAAAGGACGGGCTTTATGAAGTGGTACTGGACCGGACGGCCTTTTACCCGGAGGGCGGCGGCCAGCCGGCAGATACAGGAAAACTGGGAGAGGCAGCAGTCCTTGATGTGAGGGAAGATGCAAAAGGGATTGTTCATATAACGGACGGAAAGGTTTTGAACGGCAGCACGGTAACGGGAACCATTGACTGGGAAAGAAGATTCACCCATATGCAGAATCACTCAGGCGAACATCTGCTATCAGGAATCATACATAAGCATTATGGCTATGATAATGTAGGATTTCATATGGGAAAAGAGGAGATAACCGTTGATTTTAACGGAGTTCTTTCCTGGGATCAGATAGAAGCCGCAGAAACTAAAGCCAACGAATTGATATGGGAGAATGTTTCCATACAGGAATCCTATCCTTCCAAAGAAGAACTATCTCTGCTGGAATACCGCAGCAAAAAGGAATTGAGCGGGCAGGTCCGCATCATAGAGATTCCGGGGGGAGATGTATGTGCCTGCTGCGGAACTCATGTAAATACGACCGGAGAGATTGGAATCATAAAGGTGACCGGACTGATGAACTATAAAGGCGGAGTCAGAATCACCATGCTGTGCGGAAAGATGGCTCTTGAGGATTACCGGAAAAAGCAAAAATCTGTATCCGGCATTTCCGCACTTTTTTCAGCCAGGCCCGATGAAATTCTGGAAGCCGCTCAGAAACTGAAAGAAGAAAAGTTGAAAAGGGAGAGCAGGATCAACCAGCTGGTGAAGGAACTGCTGGAGAAAAAGGTCACGGAATTTCCGGTATCCGATCAACCGCTTCTGGTTGTTGAACGTGGACTGGCTCCTGCAGAATTAAGGCAGTATTGTACTATGCTGTATGAAGAAAACAAAGGAAGCATCGTTCTTATATGCTCCGGAGAAGGAGACATGTATCAATTTGCCTTAGGAAGCAGCTTTGCGGACATGCGCCTGCTCTGCAAAAAGATGAACAGCAGACTAAATGGCAGAGGCGGCGGAAGTGCTAAGATGGCACAGGGTACCTTTCATGCTTTCATGCAGGAGATCAAAGACGTCTTTCAGGAAGAATTAAAAGGAGAATATCATGGAGTTGAATGACAATACTATTAAAAAGCTTCGCTGGCTGATCGTATTTGCGGTCGTAGCAGTGGTGGCCGGTTTTAATTACCGGAGCCTGTTTGGTTTTGCAGTAAAGTTATTTGGATTTTTGACTCCCCTTTTTTTGGGGGGAGTATTGGCTTTTATCCTTAACGTACCGATGCTGAGGATTGAAAAACTTCTGCCGCTGAAGAAAGAGAGCAAGGCCCTCAGACCCCTAAGTCTGTGCCTTTCGATTGTATTTGTGGTGGGAATCGTAGTTCTTGTGATTTTTGTGGTAATGCCCCAGGTAATTGATACCCTCCTAAGTTTGCAGAACAGCATCCCTGCTTTTCTCACAAGGGCAAAAGAAGAAGCAGAATTGTTGTTTGTCCAATTCCCTGAGATCGCAGATTATATCAATGGCATTCAGATTGACTGGAAATCCTTTTTAAACCGTGTGGTTGAATTTTTGACCACAGGTGCAGGCACTGTGCTTACTTCAACGCTGTCTGCAGCCATGTCCATTATAAGCGGTGTTACCACATTTTTCATTGGATTTGTATTTGCCATTTACATTCTGCTTCAGAAGGAAACCCTGTCACGCCAGTTTAAGAAGCTGATGAGAGCATTTCTTCCGGAAGCCGTCACAAACCGGACTTTGGAAATCTTGCATCTGATCTATGAGACTTTTTCCAGCTTCTTTGCCGGCCAGTGTCTGGAAGCTGTAATCCTTGGAAGTATGTTCTTTGTTGTACTTTCCGTCTTTCAGCTTCCCTACGCACTGCTCATAGGTGTGTTGATTGCGTTTACAGCACTGATTCCCCTGTTTGGAGCATTTATAGGCTGTGTCATCGGAGCTTTCCTCATGCTGATGGTAGAACCAATCAATGCCCTTGTTTTTGTGATTATATTTTTCGTGCTTCAGCAGATAGAGGGCAATTTAATCTATCCCCATGTAGTTGGAAATTCCGTAGGTCTTCCTTCCATCTGGGTGCTGATGGCAGTGACCATCGGCGGCAGCACCATGGGAATCGTGGGAATGTTAATCTTCATTCCTTTATGTTCCGTACTGTATACCCTTCTTCGGGAGGAAGTCAATAAACGGTTAAGTAAAAGGTATCCTCCCAAAAAAGAAAAGGCGGTCAAACCATAAAAAAGCCCCTGGCAGGCAGGCACACACATTCGTTGGTGCCCGTCTTTCAGGGGATTTTTACATGGTTCTTAAAATGACCGCCGGTCAGCGGCTTTCATTAAGTATTGTGGAGAACGTATTTTCCCATATTAAAATCTTAATCAAAATCGGCATGATAGACCTTGTGTGGTGTATGGATGTCCACCGCACTCAAGTTAAACTGGTCCTCAAAGACCTGGATCTTGTATTCAAAAAAGGTGTCGTCTGTCTTTTTTGACATGAAAACATAAGCGCCCGGTTCCTTGTCATCAATCTCATCGCAGATATCGTTGTAGATCTCTTCCCCGCTCACCGGACCTTCATAGCCGGCCATGCGGATTCTCTCTTCCATTGCCTGATAGAATTCTTCCATAAAGCAGTACCTCATTTCTATTTGGTATGATACAGATACCATTATAAGCAATCTTTTGAGTTGCTGCAAGAATTACTTGAATCTTCTTAAAGAGGGTGTATAATAGGACAGGAATAAAATGGAGGTAAAGACAAATGGACTTATTATACAGACCGAGAAGACTGCGTACATCGGACACATTGAGAAAAATGGTAAGGGAAACAAGGGTTTCCAAGGAGTCCTTGATCTATCCCTTGTTTGCAGTAGACGGAGAAGGCATTGTGGAAGAAATTTCTTCTATGGAGGGACAGTACCGTTACAGTGTGGACCGGCTTTCCCTTATTATGGACCGGCTTGTGGCTGCAGGAGTAAAAAAGGTGCTGCTGTTTGGGATTCCGGAACATAAAGATGCCTGCGGAAGTCAGGCATATGAGGAAGATGGGATCGTTCAGCGGACCATCCGCTATATCAAAGAAAATTATCCCTCTGTCTATATCATAACGGATGTTTGTATGTGTGAATATACTTCTCATGGTCACTGCGGCATCCTTTGCGGAGAGACCGTGGATAATGACAAGACCCTTGCTTATTTAAACCGGATCGCAGTATCTCACGCAAGAGCAGGAGCTGATATGGTGGCACCGTCCGATATGATGGATGGACGAATCGGTTCTATGAGAGAAGCCCTTGATGAAGCTGGATTTTCAGAGGTACCGATCATGGCTTATTCTGCAAAATACGCTTCTGCATTCTACGGCCCTTTCCGTGAAGCCGCAGGTTCGGCACCGGCCTTCGGAGACCGTAAGAGTTATCAGATGGATTACCATAACCGGAAAGAGGCATTAAAGGAAGCGGAGCTTGATGCCGCCGAAGGAGCGGACATCATCATGGTAAAACCGGCTCTGTCTTATCTGGATATCATCAGGGAAGTTGCAGACAGGCACGATATTCCTGTGGCTGCATACAGCGTCAGCGGGGAATATGCTATGATAAAAGCAGCCTCTAAAGCCGGATTTATTGATGAAGAAAAAATCATATGCGAATCTGCAATCAGCATTTACCGTGCAGGAGCCAATATCCTTATCACCTATTTTGCCATTGAACTGGCAGGCTTTATTGACGAAGGAAAAATCGGCTGATGTTATCCCGGAAATGAATTTCGGAACTGTTTGATGTCATCAAGCAGCAGGCTTGAGATGCGGAGACCGCCTCTGCCGGTCCCCAATTCAATATCAGGCTTATTGCTCCCGTGAAAATCAGAACCGCCCGTGGGAAAAAGGCCATATTTTCTGGCTAGGCTTTTTAGCTTTAAACTTTCATACTGGTTGTTTGAGGAGTGATACACCTCCAGACCTAAGAGCCCAAGCTCTTTTAAATAGCAGACCAGTTCCTCCGTCTTTTTGTCTCCCAGGTGATACTGGAAGGGATGAGCCAGAACCGGAAACGCATTGCAGCCGGTCAGAATCTTTATCGCGTGCTCCGGAGTGATATTTTCTTTCCTCGGGCAGTAAGGACCTCCATAGTTTAAGTATTTTTTAAATGCCTGGTCCATGGTTTTTACATAGCCCTTTTCCCAAAGCACGCGCGCAAAATGTGCACGGGTTACTACTGTACCCGGATTACCGGCCATGACTTCTTCCAGAGAGATCAGGATGTCTGCTTCTTGGAAACGGCGGATAATTTCGGCATTTCTCTTATCACGGATTTTTTTTAGTTCGCTGATTTCAGAAGAAAAACAGGAGTCGGAAGGATCGACATAAAGCCCCAGGATATGTATTTCTTCTTCTAAATAAACACAGGACAGTTCAATGCCGGGAACGATTTCGAGAGGAAGGCCGAAAGCCGCCTCCTGTGCTTCTTTGATTCCATCTATGGTATCGTGATCGGTCAGTGCGATGGCTGTCAGCTTTTTTTCTGCAGCAAGTGACACCACTTCGGAGGGAGATAAGGTACCATCCGAAGCGGTGGAATGAACATGTAAATCGACAAAATTCATAAGAACCTCCAAAATGAAATAGATTGGTAACACTATAGTAACATGTTTTTTACGTTCTGTAAAATACAGAAAAAACGGGGAAATTAATTAAGAAAATTCATAAAATCGTAATAGCATTTCCCACAAAGTATGGTATACTACTCAATGTAATACCACATAATCATGTAAAAAGGTGAAATAAATGAGTCAGGTAGATAACAGACAAAGAGGCGGTGGAAGAATCCGTTCCTCTCAGAACGAAAGTAAAAGAAACACGTCATCCTCAGGCCGCAGGACAAGCCAGTCTTACAGCCGTGGCAGTTCTTATCAAAGACGTGGAAGGAAAAGAAAAAGAGGACCTCAATACGATGTAACGAAGGTACTTTTGGGGATCATTTTGGCTGTTGTCGCGGTGATCAGTATAATGGCGGTTGTTAAATTTGCCGGAAGCCGTAAAGCAAAAGCGGCTGAAGTGAATTCCTCAACGGTTTCAGATCAGGGATTAAAAAAGGACGTGAAGGTAGACGATATTTCCATTGCCGGTATGTCCAGGGAAGAAGCCCGTGAAGCCATTCTTAAAAAGTACCCATGGGGAATGAAGGTTACTTATAATAATGACGAATTCAAAGTAAAAAACCTTCTGGACAGTAAGATCGAAGCTCTGCTGGAGGAAATATATACAGGGGAACCAAAAGAAAGCTACACTCTGGATACGGATGGAATGGAAGAGGAGATCGGTTCCGTGGTGAAAGCGGCAGCAGAGAAATGGGACGTTGCAGCGAAAAATGGTTCCATTTCCGGTTTTGACAAAAACACCGGTAAGTTTATTTATTCTGGAGAACAAAACGGCGTAGTGATTGATCAGGATAAACTTTCAGCCGATATAACTGCTCAGCTGAAGGCGAAGAACTTTCAGGCGGTTATTCCGGCCACAGGCAAGGAAGTGGCACCTAAGATCACAGAGGCCCAGGCAAAAGAGCTGTACAAGGTAATTGGGACTTATACCACCACCACCACATCGAACAAAGACAGGAATAAGAATATCGAACTTGCCTCCGCTGCTTTAAACGGACTGATTCTTAAACCAGGGGAAGAGTTCTCTTTTAATAAAGCAACAGGAGAACGTTCTTCTGCCAAAGGGTATCGTCCTGCTGGAGCATATTTAAACGGAGAATTGATCGAGGAGCCTGGCGGCGGCGTATGTCAGGTATCATCTACCTTATATAATGCGGTGGTTTTTGCCGGTCTTACGACCACAGAGCGCCATGCCCATAGTTACGAGCCTTCTTATGTTACACCGGGAGAGGATGCCATGGTGAGTTTTGGCGGGCCGGATATGAAGTTTGTAAATAATTCTTCCAGTTCCATTGCAATCAGAACCAGCTTTGCAAAACAGAAATTGAAGATCTCCATCGTCGGCATTCCGATATTGGAAGACGGAGTCACTTTGTCCATGACCTCCAAAAAGACAGCCGAACTGGATGCTCCTGCGCCAGTATATGAAGAAGATCAGACTCTCCCGGCCGGGGTAGAGAAGATCGTTAAGGCAGAGACCAAAGGAAGCCGCTGGGTGACGAATCTCGTGACCAAGAAAAACGGTGTTGTGGTAAGCGATGAGTTTTTCCACAACAGCACATACCGCGGAAAAGCGGCTACGATCAAGAGGAACACCTCCGGAGTGGTGATTCCTTCAGCCAATCCTTCCGATGCAGGAACTAACGGAGGTTCTCAGGCCAATCAAGAGACGAAGGCTTCACAGGCCGGAGATACCCCGGGCAATTCTTCTTCCGGTGAAACCCAGCAGGAGAAACCAACCCCACAGGAGACTCAGCCATCAAAATCACAGGGACCTTCTTCCGATATGGAAGAAACCACAGCCCCTGCAGAAACCATTGTGCCTCCCAATCCATTAAACGGATAAACGGACAATAACAGACAGGACTGGACAGATATTTTGTTCCAGTCCTCTTTTTTTCGATTGTTTCAAAAATAATACTTAATTTTCCAGTTTTAATATTTGCTTTTTGTTGAATAATTGTTATAATAATGTCAGGTCACTTTCCCATTATGGGAACGATTTATTAATATTCACATTTGCAGGAGGAAATCAAAAATGGCAAGAAAAATGAAAACCATGGATGGTAACCACGCAGCAGCGCATGCTTCTTATGCGTATACTGATGTAGCGGCTATTTATCCAATTACCCCATCTACACCTATGGCAGAGGCCACAGATGAATGGGCCACAGACGGAAGAACAAACATCTTTGGTCAGACAGTACAGATTACAGAAATGCAGTCTGAGGCAGGAGCAGCAGGTGCAGTTCATGGTTCCTTAGCAGCAGGTGCGCTGACCACCACCTATACCGCTTCCCAGGGTCTGTTACTTATGATCCCAAACCTTTATAAAATCGCAGGTGAGCAGCTGCCGGCAGTATTCAATGTATCCGCTCGTGCAGTTGCATCTCATGCTTTATCTATTTTTGGTGACCACTCTGACGTATATGCATGCCGCCAGACAGGCTGTGCTATGTTATGCGAATCAAGCGTACAGGAAGTTATGGACTTGACTCCGGTAGCTCATATGGCTGCTATTGAAGGCAAAGTGCCGTTTATTAACTTCTTTGATGGTTTCCGTACATCTCATGAGATCCAGAAGATCGAGACATGGGATTATGAAGATTTAAAAGACATGTTAAACATGGATGCAGTCGATGAATTCCGTCGTAATGCATTAAATCCGAACAAGCCGAATTTAAGAGGTTCCGCTCAGAACCCTGACATCTTCTTCCAGGCAAGAGAAGCATGTAATCCATATTACGATGCTCTTCCAGGAATTGTTCAGAAATACATGGACAAGGTCAACGAAAAGATCGGTACGGATTATAAGTTATTCAACTACTACGGAGCAGCAGATGCAGACCATGTAATCATTGCTATGGGTTCTGTTAATGATACGATTGAAGAGACAATTGATTATTTAACAAAGGCCGGACATAAGGTTGGTGTTGTAAAAGTTCGTCTTTTCAGACCTTTCAGCGCACAGGCTCTGATTGATGCCATTCCTGATTCTGTTAAAACAATCTCTGTTTTAGACAGAACAAAAGAGCCAGGTTCTTTAGGTGAGCCATTATACTTAGATGTTGTTGCTGCTCTTAGAGGATCTAAGTTTGATCAGGTTAAGATTCTGACCGGACGTTACGGTTTAGGTTCCAAGGATACAACGCCTGCACAGATCGTTGCTGTTTACAATAATAAGACAAAAACACCATTTACCATCGGTATTGTGGATGATGTTACACATCTTTCTCTTGAAACAGGTGATCCGATTGTTACTACTCCGGAAGGAACTACTAACTGTAAGTTCTGGGGTCTTGGTGCAGATGGTACGGTAGGTGCAAATAAGAACTCCATCAAGATCATTGGTGATAATACCGACATGTATGCTCAGGCATATTTTGATTATGATTCCAAAAAATCCGGTGGTGTTACCATGTCCCATTTACGTTTCGGACATAAGCCGATCAAGTCCACTTACCTGATCCGTAAGGCAAACTTCGTCGCTTGCCACAATCCTTCCTATGTACGTAAGTACAATATGGTTCAGGAACTTGTAGACGGCGGTATCTTCTTATTGAACTGTCCTTGGGACAAAGACGGTCTTGACAAGCACTTACCAGGCCAGGTAAAGAAATATATCGCAGATCACAATATTCAGTTATACACCATCGACGGTGTTAAAATCGGTATTGAGACCGGTATGGGACCAACACGTATCAACACAATCCTTCAGTCTGCATTCTTTGAACTGACTGGAATCATTCCTGCTGAAAAAGCAAACGAATTGATGAAAGCAGCAGCTAAAGCAACTTACGGACGTAAGGGCGAAGAGGTTGTAAAGAAGAACTGGGCTGCCATCGACGCTGGTGCAAAGGGTGTTGTCAAAGTAGAAGTTCCAGAGAGCTGGAAAAACTGCACGGATGAAGGTCTTGACTATAAGAAAATCTCCGGTGATAACAAGGAAGTTGTTGACTTCGTAAATAATATCCAGATAAAAGTCAGTGCTCAGGAAGGTGATTCTTTACCAGTATCCGCATTTACTGATTATGCAAATGGTTCCTCACCATCCGGTACCTCCGCATATGAGAAACGTGGTATTGCAGTAAATATTCCAAGCTGGAATCCAGATAATTGTATCCAGTGTAACTTCTGTTCCTATGTTTGTCCTCATGCAGTTATCCGTCCGGTTGCTTTAACAGAAGAAGAAGCAGCTAAGAAGCCGGAAGTTATGAAGACACTTCCTATGACAGGTATGGCAGGATACCAGTTCGCTATTACGGTATCTGCATTTGACTGTACCGGTTGTGGTTCCTGTGCAAATGTTTGTCCTGGAAAGAAGGGCGAAAAGGCTCTTACTATGGTAAACATGGAAGCAAACTGTGATGCAACTCAGACAGGCTTTGACTATGGTCAGACTCTTCCGACCAAACAGGAAGTGATCACGAAATTCAAAGAGACTACTGTTAAGGGAAGCCAGTTCAAAAAGCCGCTTCTTGAGTACTCAGGAGCATGTGCCGGTTGTGGTGAAACTCCTTATGCAAAATTAGTAACTCAGTTATTCGGTGACAGAATGTACATTGCCAATGCAACTGGATGTTCTTCTATCTGGGGTAACTCTTCACCATCTACACCATATACTGTAAATGAAAAAGGACAGGGTCCTGCATGGGCAAACTCCTTATTTGAAGACAATGCAGAGTTTGGTTATGGTATGCTTTTAGCTCAGACTGCACTTAGAAGTGGATTAAAGGCTAAAGTAGAAGAGCTGTTAAACTCTGAAAAGGCTTCTGATGAAGTGAAAGCAGCATGTAAAGAGTACCTTGACACATTTGCAGTTGGCGCAACTAACGGAACTGCTACCGATAAGCTCGTTGCTGCATTAGAAGGCTGTGACTGTGAATTAGCCAAAGCAATTCTGAAAGACAAAAACTATCTGGCAAAGAAATCCCAGTGGATCTTTGGTGGTGACGGTTGGGCTTATGATATTGGTTTCGGTGGTGTTGACCATGTTCTTGCAAGCGGCAGGGATATCAATATTATGGTATTTGATACAGAGATCTACTCCAATACAGGCGGACAGTCCTCCAAGTCTACAAAGACTGGTGCTGTAGCACAGTTCGCTGCCGGCGGTAAAGATACAAAGAAGAAAGACTTAGCAAGCATTGCCATGAGCTATTACGTATATGTAGCACAGATCGCTATGGGTGCTGACTATGCTCAGACTGTAAAAGCAATTGCAGAAGCAGAGGCTTATCCGGGACCATCTTTAATCATCGCTTATGCTCCATGTATCAGCCATGGTATTAAGAAAGGTATGTCCAAAGCTCAGACAGAAGAGAAGCTGGCTGTAGAATGCGGATACTGGAATAACTTCCGTTTCAACCCTGCTGCTGAGAAGAAATTCAGCTTAGACAGCAAGGCTCCTGCATTAGAAGGATACCAGGAATTCTTAAAGGGCGAAGTTCGTTACGCTTCCTTAGTAATGAAGAACCCTGAGAGAGCAGCTGACTTATTCGAGAAGAATGAAGCAGATGCAAAAGCAAGATTTGAATATCTGCAGAAACTGGTTACTTTATACGGAAATGACTAATTGTCTTTATAAAGAATAGATAAAATCCCCATGACTAGAGGTTTCTTTGGTCATGGGGATTTTATTTGCAGGTGCCGGCAAATGTGGGGAGACAGGCACTGGGTATCATTGTGGGAATACAATTATTATATAACTATCATAAAAGAGGGTTTTTATGGGCGATTTAATTTATATCCAAAATGATGCAAATTCTAACATAAATACAGAACCAAATCCTCAGCAGTCTCCGCAAGAAAGTGAGGCATCTGCAGATACAGGAGATCATGATACACCGGCAGGGGAAGAGTCCGATTATTCAGACGGGAACCAGTCAAACATACTCGTTCCCGGCCAGCAGGATGAGTGGCCGGTATTTGACAATCCATCTTCTGAAGAAGAAAATGAAAATACCTGGAGTTCCATAATAACAATGTTTCCAAAGCCGATTATTCCATGTTATTACTGCGATTCAGACCAGGTAGGACTAGTGCGCTTTTTAAATGCGGCGGCAGACTACCCTGCGTTTTATGTATTCATCAATGACCAGATCGCGGTAAATGGACTTGATAATGGGGATATGACCCAGTATGGACGGGTATCTGCGGAGGAGTTGACAATTACTGTGACCGGTGAAAATGACTATGAGTATGTAAAAAAGCAGATTCAGATTCCTGCAAAAAGTGCAATTACAATTGCTATTATCAATACGGATTCCGGACTTGATTTGATGGTCATTGAAGATATACTCTGCAATGGAGGAATCAATACCGGCTGTTTCCGGGTATGCAATCTTTCCATAACAAACCGGAGAATCAATGTTATGTTAAATGATGGCAGTGTAATTTTCCGGAATGTAAATTATAAGCAGGTGACTAATTTTCAGTATACAACGACGGGGTATTACATGGTTTCGGTTTCCGGAAGCAATTTTTTAAGCGGAAATATCTTATTAAGCTCCAATATATACATCAGAGGGAATGTATCATACACTCTGTATGTGTTCAACTGGAGCCTTACCCAGAATGCCATACGGATTCTGATCGTTGAGGATCGGAGAAATTAAATAGTTTTAACGCCTCTGGTTGACAAATCAGAGGTATTTTACTATACTTAGTGTACTAGGAGTATTAATACAGATATTGGAGGTGGAATATGATATTGCTTGATTACAAAGACCGCAGGCCCATATATGAGCAGATTGTTGAAAAATTAAAAGATCTGATGATCTGCGGCGTATTGGAACAGGATAGCCAGCTGCCGTCTGTCCGCAGTCTTGCCACCGATTTATCCATTAATCCCAATACGATCCAAAGAGCGTATGCAGAGTTGGAACGGAGGGGATTCATTTATTCGGTAAAAGGGAAAGGAAGTTTTGTGGCCGATACCAGTTCGATCCGTGCTTTAAAAAACAGTGAACTAAAGATAAAGCTTGGAAGTTGGATTGATGAAGCAAAAAGATCTGGCCTTACGGAAGATAAAGTTCATACCTGGATTGCAGAGGGCTGGACAAAACCGGAATATTTGGAAGGAGAGGATAAAACTTATGATTAAAGCTGAAAATTTGACCAAGCGTTTTGATGAAATTGTGGCGGTAGACCATGTAAGTGCTGAGATCCGGGAGGGGAGCGTTTTCGGCCTTATCGGAACCAATGGGGCGGGAAAGAGTACATTTTTAAGAATGCTCAGCGGGATATTAAGGCCGGATGAAGGCAGCGTTGTCATAGACGGAGAACCGGTCTATGAGAACGAAAAGGTAAAGAGACGTTTCTTCTATATTTCGGATGACCAGTATTTTTTTAATAATGCAACCCCCAAGGATATGATGGAATTTTACAGCAGGGTTTATCCGGAATTTGACCGGGGACGTTTTCAGACACTATTGGATCATTTTGGACTGGAAACAAGAAGGAAGATCCAGACTTTTTCCAAAGGGATGAAAAAACAGCTTTCGGTCATTTGCGGGATCTGTGCCAATACGGAGTATCTGTTCTGTGACGAGACCTTTGACGGACTTGATCCGGTGATGCGTCAGGCGGTAAAAAGTATTTTTGCTAATGATATGGCGGAACGAAATTTAACCCCTATTATAGCCTCCCATAACTTGAGGGAGCTTGAGGATATCTGCGATCACGTAGGACTTCTGCACAGGGGAGGAATATTGCTTTCCAGGGATTTGGATGATATGAAGCTTAACATTCACAAGATCCAATGCGTGTTAAAGGATGGGATGACAGAGAACGACCTGGTAGATTTAAACCGCATAAAAACGGAATCCAGAGGAAAGCTATACACCTTAACCGTGCGTGGAAGCAAAGAAGAAGTAATTGGACGGATGGAATCATACCAACCGGTATTTTATGAGATAATTCCACTGTCTCTGGAAGAAATATTTATCAGTGAAACGGAGGTGGCCGGTTATGACATCAAAAAACTTATTTTTTAATCTCTTAAAAGAGGATGGGAAACAACGGCTTTGGTCAATGGCAGTGGCTTTTTTGCTGTTTTTCTTTGCTCTTCCGGTAGGAACAGCACTTAGGCTTGACGAGAATATAAAGCAGGAAATGAGTCATCCGTATGTTATTTCGGAGCTTCAAAGATGGCTTGGAGTTCAGAATGAGTTTCTCGCCGCATTGGTGATTTTTCTGTCTATGATTCTGGGAGTGACCAGTTTTTCTTACCTGCACTCCAGACAAAAGGTGGACTTTTACCACGGAATTCCGGTAAACAGAAAGCATTTATTTTGGGCGAATTATATAAATGGTATTTTAATCGCAGCAGCGGCCTATGGCATCAATCTTTTGCTTGCACTGGGGGTGACGGTTGCCAACGGAATCTCTCCTGCAGAAATAGCCGGCGTTTCTTTGGGTGCATATCTGTTTTTCCTCATACATTATTGTATGATGTATACAGTAACAGTACTTGCCATGATTTTGACGGGAAATGTATTGATAGGAATTTTGGGTACATTGGTATTTCATTTTTATTCAGCCTGTCTTTTGTTCGCCTTGGACTTATCCTATAATGAGTTTTTTTATACCAGCTACAAGGAAGGCAAAACTGTATTTAACGGGCTTATGGATAAGGTTTCTCCGTTTGTGCTGTTTGTTACAAATATAGAAAAGATGGAGCCGGAGCTTACAGGAGAGTTTCTGGTTCGGATTGCAGCGGTCATTGCCGGGACTGTCATTGCAACACTTTTGTGCTTCTGGCTCTACAAGAAAAGAGGGTCAGAGTCAGCCGGGAAAGCAATGGCATTTAAAATCAGTATGCCAATCATCAGGATTCCCATTGTGGTCCTCGTTTCCCTGTACGGAAGTTTGTTTTTCTGGTTTATTCATTCCAGTTTGGGCTGGGCGGCATTCGGTTTGATCTGTGGTGCGCTGCTGGCTCATTGCTCCATTGAGATCATTTACCATTTTGATTTCCGCAAGCTGTTTTCCCACTGGAAGCAAATGATTGTTTCCGCGGTTTTAGCTGGGGTCCTATTTTGCAGTTTTCATTATGATTGGTTTGGATTTGACAGCTATATACCGGAAGAGAATTCTATAAAGTCAATGGGGATATCCTTTGATAACACCACGAACTGGATTGATTATGGAGATATCTGGCAGGATGAGCAGGGAGATTATAACTGGCGGAATGTATCTTCCGATAAATATATATTAAGCCGTATGGAGCTGAAGGATACAAAACCCGTTCTGGCCTTGGTGCGCGAGGCGGTGGAAAGAAATCAAAGCCTGCACCGAAGCGGTTTATCCGAAAAAAGTACCGGTGATAATGAGAACACTTACCGATTCTCTGTCCGATATACCATGAAGAGCGGGAAACATATTTATCGGTCCTATAAATTGGCGGGTGATAAAGTGCGCCCGGAAATCGTCCGGATCTATGAAAATCCGGAATTCCTGAATGCAGTCTATCCAGTGCTTACCCAGACTCCCGAGGATACCGCATGGGTGAGAGTGGGCAGAGGTGCTCAGAAAAAGGTTGTGAGTCTGGACCGAAATGGAACCGATAAAGCGATGACAGAAAAGCTCCTTATGGTTTACCAGGAAGATTTAAGAAATTTGAAAGTAGAAACCATGCAGAAGGAAAATCCAATCGGGTCTATCCAGTTTGTTACGGAAAAACAGGCGGATGCAGAAACCAAGCGTATGGAGAGCCAGAACTACTGGCAGTATAGTGACGTTACGGAAAGAGGGTATTATCCCATCTATTCTTCCTTTAAGAATACATTGGAGCTGCTTAAAGAATGTCAGGTGGATGTGGACAGCTGGAATGATCTGGAACAGATCAAAGAAATCAATTTTGATATGACTCAGTTTGAACAATTTAATTATGCTTATGAGAAGCAAAAGATGCAGTATCTGACCATTTCAGAGCCGGAACTGCTGATGCAGATTATGGAAAATGCTTCTGTCGAGGAGTATTCCAATATGAATCCATTTGTAAACAACAGGGTTGAGAGAATCAGCTTCTCAGCTGTAACAGAATCAGCCGGCAGTAGAAGCGAGATACAATATACCATTCCTGTCCAAGAGCTTCCTCAGTCGGTCAGGAAGGATATTGATCAGATAAAAAGCGGCGTGTAAGCAGTCTTTCATTGACTTTTCCCTGCAATAAAGTTAAAATGGTAGGAGTATAAGTCAAAGGAGGAATCACGGATGGCATTTTTTGAAGAGCTGGGGAAAACACTCAGCGATACCGGCAAAGAGGTCGCAACCAAAGCGAAAGCGCTGACTGAGACGATACAGTTAAAGACACAGATAAGTGCTGAGAGAACAAAGCTGGAAGAAGCTTATGCTGCTATCGGTAAACAGTTCTATGAAACGAACAACGAGCCAGGAGAAGCTTATGCAAAGGCATATGAGGCCGTAAAAGCTGGCCGGCAAAGAATTGCCGCTCTGGAGATTGAGTTGTCCCAAAGCGAGGGAACCCGTATTTGTGCAGAATGTGGAGCGAAAGTTCCAAAGAATTCCTTTTATTGCGGAAAGTGCGGTGCCCCTGTAAAAGAGACCTGTGCCGATCCGATAACAAATGAAGCGTTTGATGAAAAACCGGAAGATACAGCTGCGACAGTGGAATCAATTGATACGGCTGGCATCAATGCGGGGAAGGAAGCGGCATTTGAACCTACAGAAGAACAAGAATAATTAAGAAAGGACCGGTCAAAAGGCCGGTCCTTATTTGTGCCTATAAATTCTTTTATAAAAAGTATGTAAATTTTCTGTAAAATGTGGTAGACTAAAGCCGACTCAAAAAAGAAATATGATGCAAAGAGGTATATGATGAAACGATATGTCAAATGGCTGGGAAAGCTTCTTGCTCTTTCTGCCATAATAAATGTCATGATTGAGCTGGCAGCCAGAAAATCCCTTGCAGACCTTGGCTCATATATGTTAGGCAGTTTTCCCATCTTTTGTTTGAATACACTGATTATAACCCTGCCTTATACGATTCTGTTTGTAACGAGGAGAAAGACATTTATCTGCATTGCAATGTCTGTCATATGGCTTTTTTTAGGAGTGGTGAACGGAATACTTCTTGTTTTCCGGACCACACCATTTACGGCAGCAGACTTCCGGCTGGTAAAATATGCGGTCAATCTGTTTACGGTTTACTTTACCTGGCAGCAGATTATTCTGATCGTACTTGGGGTTTTGTTTGCTATCGTGTGCCTGGTTTTTGTCTGGCGGAAAGCACCTGTCTCGCAAGAAAAGGTGAGATACGGATTTGGAACAGGGGTGATAGCTGTTTGTGCGGTGTTGGTTCTTGGCGCAACAAGCATATCTATGAGGACCGGTTTGGTAGCTGTGCACTTTGGCAATATCGGTGATGCATTCCGTAATTTTGGTTTTCCATATTGTTTTTCCAATTCCATGTTTAACACAGGGATATCAAAGCCGGAAGGCTATGATAACGAAACCATGGAAGAAATTAAAGATGAAGAGCTGGTACCGGAAAATTTATATGCGCTGTCAGAGAATACAAAACCAAATATCATTATGATTCAGCTGGAATCTTTTTTTGACCCTTCTTTGTGGTACAACAATCCGGTGAAATATGATCCGATTCCATTTTTCCACCAATTGCAGAAAAATTACCCGGGAGGTTATTTGAATGTACCAGTGGTTGGAGCGGGAACTGCCAATACGGAGTTTGAATCCATTACCGGCATGAATCTGGACTTTTTCGGACCTGGAGAATACCCTTATAAAACCGTGTTAAAAAAGACTTCCTCGGAAAGTGTTGCCTTTGACTTAAAAAATCTCGGGTACAGTGCTCATGCCATACATAATAATGAAGCTACCTTCTATGACCGGAACCGTGTATTTTCCCAACTTGGTTTTGATACGTTTACACCCATTGAATATATGAACAATATTGAGCGGAATCCTACTGGGTGGTGCAAGGATAAAATCTTGACGGGAGAGATTATGAAGGCGCTGGATTCCACACCTAACCCTGATTTTATTTATACTATTTCCGTTCAGGGACATGGGAAATATCCAAGTTTTGAGTATTATTGCCAGCAGATCAATGAAATGGATGAGTTCATACGTTCGCTGGTTAATACCCTGAGAACACGGAATGAACCTACGGTCTTGGTGATGTATGGGGACCATCTTCCCGGATTTGAGTGGTCAGAAAGTGAGATGAAGAACAAAACGCTTTTTCAGACGGAATATGTGGTCTGGAATAATATGAATTTACCTGTGGTAAAAAAGGATGTAGAGGCTTATCAGCTTGCAGCTCATGTATTGGACATGCTGGGCATTCATGAAGGTACGATGATGCGTTTTCATCAGAAATATTTTAACGATAAACATGCGGATGTAGATAATTACTTAAAGGATATGAAAACTCTGGAATACGATATTCTCTATGGGAGTCATGAGGTGTATGGAGGCAAAAGTCCTTATCAGACCACAGATCTGAAAATGGGCATAGACGATATCACCATTGATGACGTGGTTTATAATGATTCCAATGTGTTAATTTACGGGAATAATTTTACGCCTTATTCCAAAATCTGCCTGGATGGGAAAGCAGTCGAAACCACCTTTGTCTGGCCCCAGCTGATCATTGCAAAGAATGTTGCGGAAAATAAAGTAAAGGATTCGGAAATATCTGTGTGGCAGATTGGAAGAGATAAGGTCCCTTTGAGCGAAGCCGGGACGTTTCGATTTAAAATAGAAGATTAGCAGTAAAGGAGAGCACAGATGCGTGCTCTCTTTTCTATGGATATCAGATGGTGATCAATTCATATTCTGAATTGCCAAGTCCAATCTTTACCGCATGCTCGATGGAAGACTTCCAGTTGGTATTTGGATGGGTATCTTTAAAGTGATCGTGGTGATGGCTGCCGTGTTTTTCTAAAAGACTGCCTGCCATCACTGGCTGACGGTTCACTGCGTCAACGCATGCCATATCAAGGGCAACCGGGTCAAAGGAAGCAAACATTCCCACATCCGGAATAATTGGAATATCATTTTCAGAATGGCAGTCGCAGTTGGGAGATACATCCATAACCAGACTGATATGAAAACTTGGGCGGCCTTTTACTACGGCCTGGGTATATTCCGCAATCTTATAATTTAAAACATCATTGGACTCGTCAAAGTTAGACTGGACCGCATCAGCAGGGCAGACTCCGATGCAGCGGCCGCAGCCCACACAGCGGTTGTGATCGATAAATGCTTTCTTTTCCTGAAAGGAGATGGCACTGTGAGCACAGTTCTTCTCACAGGCGTGGCAGCCCACACAGCTTTCTTCTTCCACATGGGGTTTTCCTGCGTTATGCATCTCCATCTTTCCGGCTCTTGATCCGCAGCCCATTCCTATATTTTTTAAAGCTCCTCCAAACCCGGTGCTTTCATGGCCTTTGAAATGAGTCAGGGAGATGAAAATATCCGCATCCATAATTGCCCGGCCGATCTTAGCTTCTTTTATATATTCACCGTTTACAGGAACCAGGCTTTCATCAGTCCCTTTTAAACCGTCGGCAATCAGTACGTGGCAACCGGTAGAAAAGGGGGAAAACCCATTTTCATAAGCAGTGTCCAGATGATCCAGAGCGTTCTTTCTGCTACCTACATATAAGGTGTTGCAGTCTGTTAAAAATGGTTTGCCGCCCTCTGACTGCACAAGATCAACCACAGCCTTTGCATAATTGGGACGTAGAAAAGAAAGATTACCCAGTTCGCCGAAATGGATTTTTATTGCTGCATATTTGTTCTGGAAGTCGATTTGATCCAGCATACCAGCTTTTTTAATCAGTCTTTTCAGTTTTTGCGGAAGGTTCTCCTGAAACGAGGTATGAAAGTTTGTATAATAAACCTTTGATTGCTCCATAAACGGTCTCCTTTTGATAAATTTTATTATTTTCCATTATACTTTAAATCGAATGGTATTTCAAGAAGTCATTTGGCACTTTATTTCCAGTTATTTTTGTGCTAAACTAAGAGAATCATATCAAAGCTGCATGGACTTGCATATGGAGGTTACGAGGATGAAGCAAATTAGGGGAATGCTGCGGGTTATTTTTGGACGGACTACATTTGGAGCCATAGCGCTCATTGCCCAGATAGTCATACTTTTTGCGGCATATCGTTTTTTAAGCCGCTATCTGGCTTATTTTTACGGTGGTTTTACTCTCCTTAGCGCACTGGTTATTATTTATATTCTAAATAAAGAAGAGAATCCAATTTTTAAGCTGACCTGGATGATTCCGATTGCAGCAGTACCCGTATTTGGAATGCTCTTTTATCTGTTTGTGGAACTTCAGATCATTGGCAAATTAATGAATAAGAAATTAAGAATCAATATGGAAAATACGGAAAAGTACTTGGTCCAGTCTCCCAAGGTTATGGAAAATTTGTCCAGAATGAGCAGGCAGAATGCCAATCTTGCCAGATATATTAAGAATTCCAGTCATTATCCGGCTTACGGCAGCACCAATGTAAAGTATTTTTCATTGGGAGAAACCATGTTTGCAGCGATGAAAAAAGAACTGGAAGAGGCCAGACGGTTTATCTTTATGGAGTTCTTCATTGTTGAGCGAGGGGAAATGTGGAATGAGATACTGGAAATTCTGGAACGAAAGGCCAAAGAGGGAGTGGAAGTCCGTTTTATGTATGATGGGATGTGTTCCCTTACCCTGCTTCCTTATGGCTATACAAAGGAATTACAGAAAAAAGGAATAAAAGCCAAGATTTTTTCTCCCATCAAACCGGTGCTGACCACCTATCAGAACAACCGGGATCATCGTAAAATACTGGTGGTAGACGGACATACTGCATTTACCGGTGGAATGAATCTGGCGGATGAATACATTAACCGGCGTGTCCGGTTTGGACATTGGAAAGATACCGGAATTATGCTCAAAGGGGATGCGGCTGCAAGCTTTACCATGATGTTTTTGGAAATGTGGAATATTTCTGAAACGGAACCGGAGGATTACAGTAAGTATTTAAGAGATCCGGAATACTTTTATCCGCTGGAGCTGAGCATGGAGGGTTTTGTCATTCCGTATGCAGACAGTCCTTTGGACGAGGAGAGCGTAGGGGAACAGGTATATCTGGATATTATCAATTCAGCCAGACAGTATGTCCATATTATGACACCGTATTTGATCCTGGATTACGGAATGGTGAAAGCCCTTGCTTTTGCAGCGAAACGGGGAGTGGACACAGTCATTATCATGCCCAGGATACCCGACAAAAAATATGCATTTCTGCTTGCGAGATCCCATTATGGGGAATTGCTTCGGGCAGGAGTCCGGATTTATGAATATCTGCCTGGCTTTATGCATGCAAAAGTATTTACCAGTGACAATACAAAAGCAGTGGTAGGAACCATCAACATGGATTTCCGAAGCCTTTATCTGCATTTTGAATGTGCTGCCTATCTGTACTGCAATGAAGCGGTCAGAGATATTGAACGGGATTTCCAGGAGACATTGGCTCAAAGCAGAAGAGTGACATTAGAGGACTTATCTCAATATCCATGGTACGAGAGATTTGCAGGACGAGCTTTGAGACTGTTTGCTCCACTTATGTAGATGTAAATTCCAAAGAATATGCGCCGGAAGTATTAGTTCCGACGCATATCTTATTTTTGGAATTTTTGTACATAGGAATGTTTTCGGATGGGCGTATTATGGTTGTCAAACTTCTAAAATAACAATGTTTGCAATGACCGGAGTCGCACCATAGAAAACGGTTTGGCCAGTTGTATTAACAAGCTGAATGGTTGTAGGAACCGCACCAACTGTGATGAGTGCAGAACCATTTAACTGACCTGTTACGACTGGTGAACTAGCAGGTACACCTGCTCCTCCACTAGACTGAAGTGTGAATTGTACAAAAGTGGCTGGTCCTGCTCCGTCTGTAGATACCCACCAAGCTACATAATAATTTCCTGCAGCGGTTATTGTAGCAATACCTGTAGCTGGGTTGTAAGAAATATTAGGACTCAGGTCGCTCAAAACGGTATTAAATAAAACAGGACTTCCATTTGCGACTTCTGTGCCTGCGGTAAGCTGTGCCTGAAGTCCACTGAATAGTGCTGCTGGTCCGGTCGGCCCGGTAGGTCCGGTAGGTCCGATTGGTCCAGTCGGTCCAGTTGCTCCAGCACCGCCGCCAGGTCCGGTCGGTCCGATCGGTCCAGTTGGCCCGGTAGGTCCGGCAAGTCCGGCAGGTCCGGTCGGTCCAATGGGTCCCTGAGGTCCCTGAGCGCCAGTCGGTCCGGCAGGTCCGGCAGGTCCCTGAATACCCTGAGGTCCCTGAGCACCGGCAGCGCCCGTGGCACCAGTTGGCCCAGTCGGTCCAGTTGGTCCCTGAATACCCTGAGGTCCCTGAGGCCCTACCGGTCCCTGAGGTCCAATGGGTCCAATGGGTCCCTGAGGTCC
Organism: uncultured bacterium; assembly: GCA_905215155.1. Lineage (GTDB taxonomy): Bacteria > Bacillota > Clostridia > Lachnospirales > Lachnospiraceae > Lacrimispora > Lacrimispora sinapis. Next base: position 50,177 of record CAJMPJ010000026.1, read on the forward strand.
AGGAGGCCCCTGAAAACCTCTAGGTCCCTGAGGTCCAGGAGGTCCCTGAAAACCTCTGGGTCCTTGGGGGCCGGTGGGTCCAGGGCATCCTCTTGGTCCTTGTGGACCAACGCAGCCACCGCCACAACCGTAGCGGTTTCCGTCCCAATCTCTACAATTATTCATTATAACTCCCTCCTGTCAAGGTGTAATATTTTCCTGTAAAATAGTTTAAAGATGCGTATATTTTTATAAAGGGCTTTATTTCCTTTATAACATATCATATGTATAAAGTGTCAAGTTTGTTAGAGACAAAATTTACTTAAAATAATTGTTTCTTATGATACATAAAGAGTAGTAATCTGTATTGAAATTTCGTTTTGTATAAAGCCCCGTAGACCGGGGCTTTATAAATTAAAACGTAATTACGTTCAAGTTGTTGTTTGCTGCATTACTGGAAGTTATATTTGTAGACCCAGTAACAATCAACCTGACTTCATAAGTTACGGTTCCTGCAGCAGGAGCGGTATCAACATAAGTGCCGAATAATGGTATGCTTTCAGTACCTGCAGTTGCTCCTGATCTGCTTAATTGTTTGGTATTTAGAAGTGTTCCATCTCTATAAAGTCTTACTTCTGCCGTAATATTGTAGTCTGCAGCGGTTACTAATTCTAAATCCAGGGAGTAATCAATTTTAGCATTTTGGTTTGCTTCTACATTTGCCGGCAAAGATGCAACCGTTGCTTCCGTATTTTCAGTATTTTCAGCCGATAATACTGCGCTGCTTACGTCATTGTTTACAAATGCGACTGCAGCAGGAGTTCCAGCGGGACCAGTGTCACCGGTAGGTCCGGTAGGTCCGGTGTCGCCAGTAGGGCCAGTGTCGCCGGTAGGCCCGGTG
>CAJMPJ010000027.1 GCA_905215155.1 uncultured bacterium
CAAGCCACCCGTTTTACGGGTGGTCTTGACTTAAAATAAAAAACACTTGCGGAATTCGACATTATATGAGAAAATGTAATCAAGTATGATGTGATATATTTAACAAAGTACTTTTCACAATTATTACTTATTTGAAAGGAGTTTTAACATGATTTATTCACAGGAAGTAGAAGAGATGTGCATAGTAGCACAGGGCGTTCATCACGGCGCAGCTCCAATCCCAGAAGAAGCGAAATGGGTAAAATCTAAAGAAGTTAAAGATATCTCCGGTTTGACACATGGCGTTGGCTGGTGTGCTCCTCAGCAGGGTGCATGCAAGCTGACTCTTAATGTAAAAGAGGGTATTATCCAGGAAGCATTAATAGAGACAATCGGTTGCTCCGGTATGACACATTCTGCAGCCATGGCAGCAGAAATCATGCCAGGTTTAACTGTTTTAGAAGCATTAAATACAGACCTTGTTTGTGATGCAATCAATACTGCCATGAGAGAGTTGTTTTTACAGATCGCTTACGGCAGAACGCAGAGCGCATTTTCAGAAGATGGTCTTCCGGTAGGTGCGGGCCTGGAAGACTTGGGAAAAGGCCTCCGTTCACAGGTCGGTACCATGTATGGTACATTAAAGAAAGGTCCTCGTTACTTAGAGATGGCAGAAGGTTATGTTACCGGTATCGCGCTTGATGCGGAAGATCAGATCATAGGATACCAGTTTGTAAGCCTTGGAAAGATGACTGACTTTATCAAGAAGGGTGATGACCCGAATACTGCTTGGGAAAAGGCAAAAGGACAGTACGGCCGCGTTGCGGATGCTGTAAAGATCATTGACCCAAGACACGAATAATCGGTCGGGCGGGAAACCGCTGGTTTCTGATTATCTAAGGGAAGATTTTGGCCAATAATAAGGAGGACAAGGGAATGGCATTATTTGAATCATATGAGAGAAGAATTGACAAAATCAATTCTGTATTAAACAGCTATGGGATTGCTTCTATTGAAGAAGCTGAAAAGATTACAAAAGATGCAGGTCTTGATGTATACGAACAGGTAAAGAAAATCCAGCCAATCTGTTTTGAGAACGCTTGTTGGGCGTACACCGTCGGTGCAGCGATCGCAATCAAAAAAGGCTGCAGAAAAGCATCTGAGGCAGCAGCAGCAATCGGCGAAGGACTTCAGGCATTCTGTATCCCAGGTTCTGTAGCAGATCAGCGTAAGGTAGGTCTTGGTCACGGAAACTTAGGAAAGATGCTTTTAGAAGAGGATACCGAGTGTTTTTGTTTCCTTGCAGGTCATGAATCCTTTGCAGCAGCAGAAGGTGCCATCGGAATCGCTGAGAAGGCAAACAAAGTGCGCCAGAAACCTTTAAGAGTTATTTTAAATGGTTTAGGAAAAGATGCGGCTCAGATTATCTCCAGAATCAATGGATTTACATATGTTGAAACAGAGATGGATTATTATACAGGAGAGGTAAAAGAACTCTTTAGAAAATCCTATTCAGAAGGATTAAGAGCAAAAGTAAACTGCTACGGTGCAAATGATGTAACAGAAGGTGTTGCCATCATGTGGAAAGAAGGCGTTGACGTTTCCATTACCGGTAACTCCACCAACCCGACCAGATTCCAGCATCCGGTTGCAGGTACTTATAAAAAGGAATGCACTGAAAAAGGTAAAAAGTATTTCTCTGTAGCTTCCGGCGGCGGTACAGGACGTACTCTTCACCCAGATAACATGGGTGCAGGCCCAGCTTCCTATGGTATGACAGACACCATGGGACGTATGCACTCCGATGCCCAGTTCGCAGGTTCTTCTTCCGTTCCAGCTCACGTTGAGATGATGGGTCTGATCGGTATGGGTAACAACCCAATGGTCGGCGCTACCGTTGCTGTGGCAGTAGGGATTGAAGAGAGCGCTAACGCAGGGAAATTTTAGGAAAAAAATTGATTTTATTATAGATTCTAATAAATAGACATTTTAGAACAGAATAGACAAAAAACAGAAAAAATAAAAATAGACAAAAGCATGTATAAGTAACCATAAGAAAAGGAGTCGCATTGGCGGCTCCTTTTTGAATGTCCGAAAGGGTTGTAATGCGGCAAGCGTTGAATTCCGTATATCAAAAAAAATATAAATATTATAATAAATAGTTTTTTTCATGGAATTAAATTAGGTTATTGAAAGGGATTGGGAAGGCATCACAGCTCAAAGTTTGTTAATCAATATGAAAACCAGTGCAATTTTTATAGAATACGAATCGAGCATCTGTGGGAAACTAAATAAAATAGTGGCTGAAGTAACGATGAGTGGAAGTGATCTTGACATGTGTGTAAGGAAATAAAATAAAAAGCATATAATATAAATCTAATCAATTGGAAAAATGTAATACAGATTAAAAACTTTCCTCATAGAGAAACGGTATCACCTCTTCGCGCTTGATGTTCAAGACGTAAGCGAACTCCTCACAGAGGGTTTTTTCCGCATTTTTTAGAAAGTCTTCATCTATGATCTGAAGTTTCTTATCTTTATTTGTGATTTTTAGCTCGTGCTTGTGCCAACGTAACGTTTTTATCATTTTAACAAGTTCATAGCGGTTACCGTCAGCAAGAATCTGGCTGTACAATTCTTTGCGCTTTCGATTATCCTTAATCCAAACAAAATCTTTACCCGATATTTTCTTAACCAGAGAGAAAATGTCGTCGGCAGAGAGTATGCGCCGAACTTCGGTCTTTCTTCTGCTGCTTATCGCAGAGACGTATACTGTCGAAGCAGAGTGGTAAACAGGCTTGAGTACAAAATATGGGCGGATTATTTCATCCATGCACATATCCTGTAATCCGGTAACCTTACAAATACCATGATTACCGTACATGATGACATCACCTATGTTCATAATATCTCACCTCTTTCTATTAAATGAAAAAAGTGCGGTTCACTAAAACCGGACTTGCATCCTTGTAAAGCAAACTACACGTTTAATATTTCTATTATAACATATTTATAGATAAAAAAATATAGTAAAATTTTCCAGAAACATCAACGATATCATAGGGAAAATTATAAAAATATCTGCTTCTTTAGGTTGAGCCAGCAAGGAATATAGGATAAACCTTGCTGACTTAGCTGTAAAGATTAAACATTGCTCTGACTTTTTAATATACAGAATGTGGGCTTATGTTTACTTTATCAATTGGTATTTAAACATGATTAAATTAGATGTGTTAATTAAAACAGCGTAAGATTATGCGATTTGAACATTAACAGCCTGAAGGCCACGATTACCATTAGTTGTTTCAAAAATAACTGACTGACCGTCATCTAAAGATTTAAAACCTTCCATAGCAAGACCAGAGAAATGAACGAAAATATCGTTACCCTCTTCATCACAGATGAATCCAAACCCCTTTTGTGCATTAAACCATTTTACTGTACCTTTTTTCATGAAAGATACCTCCTTAAATTTATAGTGTATTTTGCCTAAAATAAAAAATCGCATATATGTGTAAATCATCAATAGAATAATGACTTACAAATACATGCGAAATCAAGACTTTATTTAAAATACTACTTTACTATAACATGCTGTATTAATAATGTCAACCTAAATTATTAATAAAAAACCGGTTACTTCATTACAAACTGGCTTTTTTTATCTTAGTGCAGAATTATGAGTGCCTGGAGATAAAAAACTCTGTGATTATTCCCTGGTTATGTCCGTATTGCCGTTATGATTTCCGCAATAAATCCCTCTTTTAATGGGAGCAAACATAAAGCCAATGATGATTCCTGACATAAAACAGGTTGCCATAATAAGATTCTTTTCAAGTAGGTTCCATTCATGATTAAAAAAATATTTCATAATATATATCCTCTCAAATTCTTTATAATTTATTCTATGATAGGATGTAGTATGTGAAAAGAGTAATAAAGTATGCAAGAATGTTTGAAAAGTAATGTAATATATAGTTGCCCCTTTTTTATAAATAAAGCACAGACTGGATAGACCAGCGACATACACCTGTTGACATCAACTTATTCCGTCTGTTTCCAATATTTTGATTGTAAGATCAATGTGACGAGAGAATTAAATCACCCGGACATAAGCTGCGCAGCGGGCTGCACCTAAAACGAGAACAGGAGCCGTTAATCCGGCTCCATTTTTAGTCGTATATTTATAATAGAAAAGAAATATTAATGGGTTCCATCTTGTTGTTTTCTTATAGTAATAGGTACAATTCTACTTAAGCATTTGAATTCGTGTCTGGTTTTGCTGCCGTTGTTGACCTGTTATTGGCCCCGTTTGAGAAGTGACGGGTCCGGCAGGTCCGGTTGCAGGAGGGGTAACTCCATCAGGCCCAGTTGCAGGCTCAATACCCGGTCCAGGACCAGTAAGCGGCATGGTTGGTCCTGTCACAAGCGGAAGGGAAGCAGGCGGTTGTGTTACAGGAGCAGGAACGGTTGATTCTGTTTCCGGGGCAGGGACCGCACCTGGTCCTGCGACCGGAGCTTGTTCCGGAGGTGTTACAGGAACCGGTGTATCTCTGTTTTTAATGGTATTAATGCACTGAGTGTAAAGCTCGTCTGCTCTTTCCCAATTAACAACGTGAAACCAATCCTCTATGTATGCAGCACGGTCATTGAATCTCTTTAAATAATAAGCATGCTCCCACACATCAATCCCTGCGACAATGCAGTAACCCTCTGTCAAGGGAGTATTCTGATTCGGGGTTGTGATTATTTCAAGATTTCCATTCGGAGCGACTACCAGCCAGGCGAAGCCTGATCCAAACACGGACAAAGCTCTTCTTTTAAATTCATTAAAAAACTCCTCCAGTGTTCCGAATCTCTCTATGAGGGCAGGATACAGGGACTCGGCTATGGAACGGTTCATAGAATTGGTCATGCCGTTAAAATATAAAATATGATTGTAAACTCCCCCGCCATAATTGATAATGGACTGCCGGACTTCTTCAGGAAGGTTTTCCGGATGAGATATCAGTTCTGGCAAAGATAAGTTCTGCAGTTCAGGATAATCCCTTAAAATCGCATTGAGTTCAGCCACATACCTCTGTAAGTGTCTGTCATGATGAAGGTACATGGTTTGTGTATCAATATAAGGCTCCAGAGCGTCATAGGCGTACGGAAGCGGAGGATTCACAAATGGGTAATGTTCGTTCATGGATCGTTATCCTTTTGCATTTTTGTATATGTATATTCAATAGCATTTGATATATGATGGATAAGCAAGGGAAGAAAAAAATAGTGTAATCAACCGATCTGTGTTGTATAATAAATACGAAATGGTACTTACCGGTAAAGTTACTGGTATATCTGGTTATATTATTTTCCTATAACCAGATCATACTTATATGTATTAACACTTATTCTGAAATCAAGGTATAATCTGAATCAGAAAGCAATTAGAGAGAGTTGATCCAATACAATCAGGAGGAGTTTCTTATGGCAAAGAAGAAAAGAGCAGAAAGGGAATTTAGATTTGAAACATTGCAGTTACACGTAGGTCAGGAAGAACCAGATTCGGTTACCGACGCAAGAGCAGTACCGATTTACCAGACGTCTTCCTATGTATTTCATAACAGTGAACATGCAGCCGCAAGATTTGGCTTGACGGATGCCGGTAATATATACGGAAGACTGACCAATCCGACGCAGGACGTTTTTGAACGCAGAATTGCAGCCCTGGAAGGAGGGATTGCAGCACTTGCAGTTGCCTCAGGAGCGGCAGCCGTTACCTATTCCATTGAAAATATTGCAAAAAACGGTGATCATATTGTGGCAGCCAAAAATATCTATGGCGGCACTTATAACTTATTGGAGCATACGCTTCCGGAATATGGAATTGAGACAACCTTTGTGGATCCTTTTGATTACGATGCTTTTGATAAAGCCATAAAGGAAAACACGAAACTGGTTTTCATTGAGACACTGGGCAATCCCAATTCTGATGTGGTCGATGTTGAGAAGATTGCAGCAATCGCCCATTCACATAAAATTCCGTTAATTGTGGATAATACGTTTGCAACCCCTTATCTGGTAAGACCTATTGAATATGGTGCAGATGTGGTGGTTCACTCCGCAACGAAATTTATCGGAGGTCACGGAACTACCATCGGCGGTGTGATTATTGACAGCGGAACCTTTGACTGGGAAGCTTCCGGAAAATTTGCCGCTTTAACAGAACCCAACCCAAGCTATCATGGAATCTGCTTTACAAAAGCGGCAGGAGCAGCCGCATATATTACAAAAATCCGTGCTATTTTACTCCGGGATACAGGCGCTGCCATTTCCCCGATTCATTCCTTTATCTTCTTACAGGGGTTGGAAACCTTATCTCTGCGTGTAGAGCGCCATGTGGAGAATGCAATAAAGGTAGTGAATTATTTAAAGAATCATCCCCAGGTAGAAAGAGTGCATCATCCGTCTGTTTCAGAGGACCCGGAACAGCAGGCACTTTACAAGAAATACTTCCCCAACGGAGGCGGTTCCATCTTTACCTTTGAGATCCGGGGAGATGCAAAGAAAGCAAAGGATTTTATTGACCAGCTGGAATTATTCTCACTTTTAGCAAATGTGGCGGATGTAAAGTCCCTGGTGATTCACCCGGCTTCCACCACTCATTCACAGATGACAGAAGAGGAACTGTTGGGTTCAGGAATCTTACCGAATACCATTCGCCTTTCCATAGGAACGGAGCATGCAGAAGATATTATTGAAGATTTAGAGGAAGCATTCAAAGCAGTACAATAGTATTACATAACCAAGTGCAGGCTGCCATAGATCATGGCAGCCTGTTGAATGCGCTTATGGAGAGGAGGAACTATGACATTACAGCAGCTGCGTTATGCCATATGCATTGCAAACCAGAAGTCCATGAACAAGGCTGCGGCGGAACTGTTTATCACACAGCCAAGTTTATCGAGCACCATACGTGATCTGGAAGAGGAGATTGGTCTGCAGATTTTTATCCGTTCCAACCGGGGAATTGTGATCACTCCGGAAGGAGAAGAGTTTTTAGGATATGCCAGGCAGATGATGGAACAATACCGGCAGATGGAAGAACGGTTTGTAAAAAAAGAAAAATTTAAAAAGAAATTCAGCGTTTCCATGCAGCATTATACCTTTGCGGTTCAGGCATTTATTCATATGGCAAAAGAATTTGGAATGGATGATTATGAATTTGCTGTTCATGAGACAAAAACCTATGAGGTTATATTAAATGTGAAGAATCAGAAAAGTGAGCTGGGAATTTTATATTTGAATGATTTTAATGAGAAAGCCATTCAAAAACTTCTCTCGGACAATGATCTGGAATTCATAGACTTATTCCAATGCGGGATCTATGTCTACTTATGGAAAGGCAATCCCCTTGCCCATATGGAACGGATCGGGTTTGATGACTTAAAGAATTATCCCTGTCTGTCCTTTGAACAGGGAAATAACAATGCATTTTATCTGGCGGAAGAAGTATTCAGCACGTATGAATACAAACAGATCATCAAAGCAGATGACCGTGCCACTCTCTTGAATCTCATGGTAGGCTTAAACGGTTATACGCTGTGCTCCGGGATCATCTGTGAAGATTTGAACGGAGGGGAATACAAGGCCATTCCTCTAGATACCGATGACAAGATGAGAATCGGTTATATTAAAAAGAAGAAGATGCCTTTAAGCATTCTTGGAAAAAAATATATTGATGAATTAAAGAAATATGAGGCACAGCTGCTTTAGCAGTCCCAAGGGTGCCATAGAAATAAATGATAGCCGGCTATTGTTTTTAAGTATTTGCGGTCCATAAGACCATATTGGTATACTGAAACAAGAGATTAAATAAAAGAAAGCGGTGAATGAGTATGGAATATGGAATTTCAACAAAATGTTTATACGGAAATGGATTAGAAGAGTCTGTGGATCGCTCAGGGGCAATCAGTTTCCCTATTTACCAGACAGCAACCTTTGCTCATAAAGGAGTAGGAGAAAGTACCGGCTACGATTACAGCCGTCTTCAGAATCCCACCAGAGAGCATTTGGAAAAAATAGTGGCTGCACTGGAATATGGAGCAGATGCTCTGGCATTCTCCAGCGGAATGGCGGCAATCACAGCTTTAATGGAGTTATTCCGTCCGGGAGATCATATCATCACAGACTGCGATTTATATGGCGGAAGCATCCGCCTTTTTGACAATATCAGCAAAAAGAACGGAATATTCATCAGTTCTGTAGACTGTACCCGCTGTTCTCCTGAGGAATTTGAAAAGCTGGTAGGAGAGAATACCAAAGCGATTTTTATTGAGACTCCCACCAACCCCATGATGAATGTCATTGATATTAAAAAACTGGCTCAGATCGCTAAAAAGCATGGGCTTCTCCTGATTGTGGACAATACCTTTATGTCTCCTTATTTTCAAAATCCCCTGAAATTGGGAGCCGATATCGTGGTTCACAGCGGAACCAAGTATCTGGGAGGACACAATGACACCATTGCAGGATTTTTAGTTACTTCCACACAAGAACTATCCGAGAAGCTGCGTTTTATCATTAAGACGGTCGGCTCCGGTCTGGCTCCTTTTGACAGCTGGCTGATACTGAGAGGAATCAAAACCCTGGCCCTCCGCATGGAACGTTCTGAGAAAAATGCAGAAAAGCTGGTTTCCTGGCTTTGTCAGGAGGAGAAAGTAACAAGAGTCTGTTACCCTGGTCTTTCCGGGCATCCGGGCCATGAAGTCTGTAAAGAACAGGCAAGAGGATTTGGCTGTATGGTCACTTTTGAGGTAGAATCAAAGGAACTGGCACATAAGGTACTAAAGAATGTCCGTCTGATCCGGTTTGCTGAAAGTCTGGGCGGTGTGGAGACATTGATTACGTATCCCATTACCCAGACCCATGCGGATGTGCCAAAGGATGTGCTGGCAGCCAATGGTATTACGGACCGTATTTTAAGATTATCCGTTGGAATCGAAGAGGTGGAAGATTTAATAGAAGAATTGGAGAAGGTATTTCATGAGTAAAGGAACATTTGATTTCGATGAACAGATTGATAGGAAAAATACAAACAGCTTAAAGTATGACTTTGCAGTCCATAGAGGAAAGCCGGCAGATATTCTTCCTTTGTGGGTGGCAGATATGGATTTTAAAGTGGCCGGTCCCATCCTGGATGCCATTATAAAACGGACACAGCATGGGATCTTCGGTTACAGCGAAGTGCAGGAAGATTATTTTGAAGCCGTAAAGAACTGGATGGAAAAAAAACATGACTGGACCGTGGAAAGAAAATGGCTGGTAAAGACTCCCGGTGTGGTGTTCGCGTTAGCCATGGCAGTGAAGGCTTTTACAGAACCAGGTGACGGAGTGATGATTCAGCAGCCGGTTTATTATCCATTCAGCGAAGTCATTAAAGACAATGACCGTAAAATTGTGGACAACACTCTGGTGCTTGGTGCCGATGGCGTGTACCGCATGGACTTGGAGGACTTTGAAAAAAAAGCGGCGGGCGGCCAGGTGAAATTATTCTTATTATGCAATCCTCATAATCCGGTAGGAAGAGTATTTCATAGAGAGGAACTGGAAAAGGTGGGTGAAATCTGCAACCGCCATAACATCATTGTGGTCAGCGATGAAATTCATCAGGATTTTGTATACAATGGAAAACACCAGGTCTTTGCCAATCTCACGGAAGAACTGAAGAACAGGACCATAACCTGCACGGCTCCAAGCAAAACCTTTAATGTGGCCGGTCTTCAGGTTTCCAATATTTTTATTCCCAATTCGGAATTGCGGAGAAAATTCAAAAAGCAAATGGCGGCAGCCGGCTACAGCCAGCTTAACACCCTGGGGCTTACTGCCTGTGAAGCGGCTTACCGGTATGGAGAAGCGTGGCATCAGGAGCTGATCGAGTATTTAAAAGAAAATCTTACCTTTGTGCGGAAATACCTGGAGGAGAACCTGCCGGAAATAAGGCTGATCGAACCGGAAGGAACGTATCTTGTGTGGCTGGATTTCAGAAAGCTTTCTCTTACAGAAGAAGAACGGGAGGACTTAATCGTAAATAAGGCTGGTCTTTGGCTGGACAGCGGAGCCATTTTCGGTGAGGCAGGGGAGGGCTTTGAACGGGTCAATATTGCTTGTCCAAGGTCCACGCTGCAGCTGGCTTTTGATAAGCTGAGAGCAGCCATAGCAGATTTGAAAAAAATTTAAAATAGATATTGACACCCACCTTTTCTTGTATTAATATAAGGATAACATATAAACATATTAAACATGTATGTAAATGGAAAAAGGCGGTGTCATATGAAGAGCAGATCCTATAATTCAAATAAACAAATCATTTTAAGTAATAAATGTTGCTGTCAGACGATATGTATGGTGCGAGCTATCGTTTTATTGTAATACCGTTTTCGATACCTGACAGCTTTAGGAATGAAATGCAGTGTATTTCATGAACATAAAAGAACAGGTACCATGCCGGTATCTGTTCTTTTTTATAATCAAATATGAATGGAGGATTTTATGATGGGAGCAATTAAAGAAAGCGCATTAGAATTAATTGGAGGAACACCGTTACTTAAATTAAACCGCTACACTAAAAAAGAAGGAATCAAGGATGTTACCATACTTGCAAAGCTGGAATATTTAAACCCGGCTGGTTCTGTGAAGGACCGTATCGCTCTTGCGATGATTGAAGATGCAGAAGCGAGCGGAGCGTTAAAAGAGGGTGCTACCATCATTGAGCCAACCTCCGGGAATACCGGTATCGGCCTTGCAGCCGTTGCGGCGGCAAAAGGCTATAAAACCATACTTACACTTCCTGATACCATGAGCGTGGAAAGAAGAAACTTATTAAAGGCTTATGGTGCGGAGTTAGTACTTACCGAGGGAGCCAAAGGCATGAAGGGTGCCATAGCAAAAGCGGAGGAATTAAAGGAATCCATTCCTGGTTCCGTGATTCTTGGACAGTTCGTGAATCCTGCAAATCCAAAGGTGCATAGAGAGACCACGGGACCTGAGATCTGGGAGCAGACCGGCGGAGCAGTTGATATCTTTGTTGCCGGTGTAGGCACTGGCGGCACCATTACAGGCGCCGGTTCTTATTTAAAGGAAAAGAATCCTGAGATCAAGATCGTAGCCGTGGAGCCGGCAAACAGTCCAGTCCTTTCCGGAGGCAATCCAGGTCCTCATAAGATCCAGGGAATCGGTGCAGGTTTTGTTCCGGAAGTATTGGACACCAAAATCTATGATGAGGTGATTGCCGTTGAGAATGAGGATTCATTTGCAGAAGGAAAGACATTTGCAGTTACCGAAGGAATCCTTGTGGGTATTTCCTCAGGAGCCGCATTGAAAGCAGCAAAATTATTAGCAGAAAAGCCAGAGAATAAAGGGAAGACCATTGTTGTCATATTACCTGATTCTGGTGACCGCTATCTGTCCACCCCGTTATTTAGCTAAAGAGACCGATATACAAGGTGACTGGTGGGATTTACAGCTGGTTATAAGAAAATCTTATTGCCGGCTGTATTTTTTATATATTACACAAAAACCTATAGGAATGATATGATTTAGAAAAGTAAGAAAAAGCAGGAAAAAAGGAGCTTAAAAATCACCTGTATGCTTTGAGAAGCAGGCGTCGGGCGGCATCTGCTTTTTTTGTACCAAAAAAACGGAAAGAAGGAAAAAATATGGCAATAGAAGAGAAATTCGGAAAGGTATCCACCTCAGAAGATACTCATGAAGTATCACAGACAGGTGCTTTTGTAAGGCAGGATAATTACTTTGTCACCCCATTTGGTGACGGGGAAGGAGAGCTGCCGGTGGAAGCCGGACGTTACCGCTTGATCTGGACCCCTCTTTGCCCATGGGCAACCAGACAGATCATCGCATTAAAGCTGCTTGGCCTGGAGGATGCAGTCAGCGTTGGAACCGTAGGCCCCGTAAGAACTGAAAATGGCTGGGAATTCTCTCTTGATGAGGGCGGTGTGGACCCGGTGTTAAAGATTCGTTTTCTTCCGGAGATTTATGCGGAGACAGCACCGGAATATGAGGGAAGAGCAACGGTCCCCACGGTTGTAGATGTAAAGACAAGGAAAGTGGTAAATAACGATTATCATCACCTGACCAACTATTGGGAGACAGCCTGGAAGCCGCTTCATAAAGAAGGAGCACCTGATTTATACCCGGAGGAATTACGAAAGGATATTGATGAATTAAACGCCGTCATCTTCCATGAAGTGAACAACGGAGTCTATAAATCCGGATTTGCCCAGTCCCAGGAGGAATACGAAAAAGCCTATGACGTGCTCTTTCAGAGACTTGACTGGCTGGAAGAACGCTTATCCAAAAGCAGATACTTATTTGGAGACCAAATCACGGATTCGGATATCCGCCTGTATGTGACCCTGGCAAGATTTGATGTGGCTTATTATTTCTGCTTTAAAACAAACAGAAACCGGCTGACAGATTTTGAAAATCTCTGGAACTATGCAAAGGACCTCTATACCATTCCTGCATTTAGGGAAGCCACCGATTTTGATTCCATTAAAAAGGGCTATCACCTGGGCAACCATGCACACAACCCATATAATATCCTCCCGCTGGGACCGGATCTTTCCATATGGGATGAACCCCATAACAGAGATGAGAAATTTGGAAAGAGAAAATTTGAGTATTAGGATTTAGAAGAAGAGGAAAAAATTATGAAGAGAAATTTTGCAAAAAAGACAGTATTAGGATTGCTGGCAGCAGTGACGGTATTAGGTGCACTGGCTGGATGCAGCAAGCAGGAAACAAAACAGGAAGAAACCACTGTGGCAGCAGGAAGCAATACGGAACCAGTCACTATTTATGCGGCAACCGGAGGATCTCCAAAGCCATTTACTTTTGTAGACACAAACAATCAGCTGACAGGACACAACATTGACCTTATCAAAGCTGTTTTTGATAAGCTTCCTCAGTATAAGCTTGAAATCGAAGTAACTGATTTCCCATCTATTTTTGCAGGGCTTGATTCCGACCGTTATCAGATCGGCGTAAACAACTTTGCAAAGAATGAGAAACGTCAGGAAAAGTACTTATTCACAGATCCCATTTTTGCAAATGAGTATGTTGCGGTTTTTGCAAAAGACAATAATAAGGCAGAAACCATTGGTTCCTGGGATGACCTTGCAGGCTTAAAGACTATCTCCCAGGCAGGCATCAATATTACCACAGCTTTGGAAAATTATAATGCAGCAAACCCACAGAACCCTATTAACATTGAATACAGCGAAGAAGACCTTGTCCTTCAGATCCAGGATGTAGAGGCAGGAAAATATGATTTCGTTTTAATGGATAAACCAATGTTTGAGTACTATCAGAAGGAATTTAACTTTAACGTGACCGGAGTTCCGATCAACAATGATGTTTCCAAGGATTTAATGGGCGAACCATTCAGCTACCTGATTGTAAGCAAAGGAAATGAGAAGCTGGTAGAAGATTTGAACAAAGCGTTAAAAGAAGTAATTGAGGACGGAACATCAAAGGAAATCAACTTAAAATGGTTTGGTTCCGATTATTCCCCTTCCTATAAATAAGGAAAATCTGGAGGAGCAAGATGAGCAAAATATTTGATTGGCAGCTGGTATTTACGGAAATTCCCGCATTATTAAAATACTTGCCGGTAACCCTGCAACTGACGTTAATCGCCCTTGTGATCGGGTGGGTGGTAGGACTTTTGATCGCATTTGTAAAAATCCACAACATTCCGGTTTTACGGCAGTTATGTTCCCTGTTTGTTTCCGTGGTAAGAGGAACTCCGATTATCGTTCAGCTGTACCTTACGTACTTTGGAATCCCCATTGCCTTAAAATACTACAATTTCTACAACGGAACCAATTATAACGTAAATGGGATACCGCCAATTATTTTTGCTATCGTGGCATTGGGACTCAATCAATCTGCTTTTGACTCAGAGACCATACGGGCTGCCATACAGTCCGTGGAAAAAGGTCAGGTGGAGGCCGCTAAATCATTAGGGATGAACGGCTTTCAGATATTTCGGAGAGTTCTGTTTCCACAGGCTGTCACCGTTGCAATTCCCTCCCTTGGAAACTCCCTCATCGGCCTGGTAAAAGGAACGTCTCTTGCATTTACCTGTTCCGTCGTTGAAATAACAGCTCAGGGTAAGATTTTAGCAGGAAGCAGTTACCGTTATTTTGAAATTTACTGCTCTCTGGCCATTATCTATTGGGTACTTACCATTTTCATTGAAAGACTGTTTACATACATCGAGAGAAGAATGAGTATCCCCGAGCAGGTAGCAGCTGTAAAAGGAGGATTGAAAAATGAGCGCAATTGAAATTCGCGGATTAAGCAAAAAATACGGTGAAAATGTGGTTCTGGATAAAGTGGACTTAACCATTAATAAGGGAGATGTAGTAGCCATTATCGGACCTTCCGGTACCGGAAAGTCAACACTTTTGCGCTCCCTCAATCTCCTTGAAAAACCGGAAGAAGGAACTGTCATCATCAATGGCCGGGAGATCAGTCTTACAACGAAATCGTCCAAAGAAAAGCTGGAACTGCGTCAATATACAGAAATGGTATTTCAGCAGTTTAACCTCTTTAAAAACCGCACCGCACTGGAAAATGTAATGGAAGGGCTGATGATCGTAAAGAAGTTAAAGAAAAGCGAGGCCAGAGAGATTGCATTAAAACATTTGCAAAAGGTAGGAATGGGAGACCGGCTTTCCCATTATCCAAGACATTTATCCGGCGGCCAGCAGCAGAGGGTAGCCATAGCAAGAGCGCTGGCCATGGACCCCAGCCTGCTTCTTATGGATGAACCGACCTCCGCTCTTGATCCGGAATTAGTCAGTGAAGTACTGACTACCATCAGGAACGCGGCAAAGGAAGGCAACACCATTTTACTGGTCACCCATGAAATGAACTTTGTGAAAAACGTAGCAAATCGGATTCTTTTCCTGGAAAATGGAAAGATTGTCGCTGACGGAACACCAAAAGAGATTTTTGAGAACCCGACAAATGAGCGTTTAAAAGAGTTCCTGGTAAAGATTCATATGCTGGATAGCCCGGATTATACGATTTAGGGAGGAAAATGGCCGGTCCAGGCAGACCGGTACCGGCTTTTATGGATGCCGGCCTGCCCTCACGCACACAAAGTGGTGATTGCCTGGAAGCTGTTAGGTCTTCGTAAAGTCATCAGCCTTGGGACTACAGGCATTTACAGGGATCCTAAGGGCTGGGTTTTTACCGAAGATGAAGGGGAAAAAGATCCGGTGTTAGGGATACACTTTTTAAAGGAACTCTACGATAAGGATGCCCCGGATGGGGATTATAAAGAACGGCCCACTGTCCCTGTAATTGCAGACACAGCAACAAAAAGGCATATGAGGCATTTTTTGAAGCCATGGATCTCCTTGACCAAAGACTTGCTTCAAGGAGATTTTTATTGGGCGATTATATAACGGATTCGATAGCCGGCTTTATCCGACACTGGCCAGGTTTGATGTGGATTACCATCAGGTATTCCGCGTAAATAAAAAGCGGCTGGGAAGTTCCGGCAGGACGGGAGTATTTAAGCCTGGATCCAAAAGAAAAATTTAAGTACCAGGGGGAATCCTATGAGTGAAATAACCTATAAGACAACAAAAGATAACATTAACTGGCAGGAGGTTTCCGATGTTTTACGCCGGTCCGGCCTGTCAGATCATACTCCGGAGGAACAGGAAACCATTTTCACCAACAGCTATGCGGTGGTATTTGTCTATGACAAGGACCAGATCGTAGGGGTTGGGAGAGCTTTATCTGACGGAGTCTGTCAGGCGGCAGTCTATAACATAGCCCTTGAGGAAGAGTACCAGGGATACGGGATTGGAAGAAAACTGATCGCACTGCTTCTTGACCAGGTAAAGGGACAGAACGTAATTCTTTATACCCATCCCAGGACTGTGGCACTTTATGAAAAAATGGGATTTCGCAGAAGCAAGACTGCAATGTGCATCTTTTGCGGATCGGAAGACACCAGAGCGTGGATGGAGCAGGAGGGGTTTCTGCTTCCCGAAAAATACCGGTTCGTGGATGAATACGGAAGAGAAGATATGAAGCATTAACCAGCTGTCAAAAAGAAAAGAGGGAATTGCCATGTCAGAAAAATTTATAACCAATGAAATAGAAAAAGACGGGAAGTTTAATCGCCAGAGCAATCGGTTTACAACTCCCTTTGGAATAGAGGAAGGGCAGCTTCCAGTCGAAGCAGGAAGATACCGCTTAATCTGGTCTCCGGCCTGTCCATGGGCACACCGGTCAGTAATCGTCAGAAGTCTTTTGGGACTTTCCGATGCCATAAGTCTGGGAACACTGGATCCCATAAGACCGGATGTGGGTCGTACGGACTGGGCGTTTACATTGGATGAGAATGAGGAAGATCCCGTATTAAAAATCCGGTATTTAAGCGAGGCATACCTAAAAGCGGATCCGGAGTATAGCGGAAGATTTACGGTTCCTTCAGTTGTGGATTTAACCACTGGAAAAGTGGTGAATAACGATTATTTCAGCTTGACCAGATACTGGGAAGTGGAGTGGCGCAAATATCATAAGCCCGGCGCCCCTGATCTGTATCCGGTGGAGTTAAGAAATGAGATTGATGAGTTAAACGACATCCTTTTTCATGAGATCAATAACGGCGTATACAAAGCAGGGTTTGCCAGAAGCCAGGAAGCGTATGAAGAGGCTTATGCGCTGGTATTTAACCGTCTGGACTGGCTGGAAGAGCGTTTGAGCCACAGCCGTTACCTTTTTGGAGATAAAATCACGGAATCCGATGTCCGCCTCTATGTGACACTGGTACGTTTTGATATTGCTTATTATAACGGATTTCTTTTAAACCGCAGCCGTATTTCTGAATTCCCAAATCTCTGGGGCTATGTAAGAGATTTATATTCCCAGCCAGGATTTGGTGATACCACAGATTTTGATGCCATTAAAAAACATTATCACTTGTGTGCTGTGTCCAATAATCCCTTTGGCCTGCTGCCAAAAGGACCGGATCTTTCCGGCTGGAACACACCTCATGGAAGAGATAAGATTCTGTTTCAATCAGGGAGGCGGCAGCAGCGAAAGCAGTAAGAGTGACGGAAAAAAGGGTAGGGAGACTGCTGATTGGCGAGGCAGAGCGGTGGATCAGAGAATCAGGAGTTAAAAAAAACGTAGTTACCAGCCGGGCTGAAGCCGTAGGTTTTTATGAAGCTCTGAGAAATTTTTAAGCAAATAGGAGGATAACATATGTCTAGCAGCAGCATCGGGCAAAAGGTTCGCCCAAAAGAAATCGAAAAAGAAATTGATGAGAGAGGTGCATTCATCAGACAGCCCAATCACTTTACTACTCCGTTTGGAGACGGGGAGAATGAATTAAAAGCGGACAGCGGAAAATACCGCTTATTCTGGGCAAAAGGCTGTCACTGGTCCAACCGCGCCTCCATTGTACGGGAACTTTTAGGCTTAACGGATGCCATTGGCATTAATTTAGTGGGACACAGCAAAGAAAACCGTGCATTTGGCTGGGAATTCGTATATAATGAAGATAACAAGGACCCGGTTCTCGGTGCACAGTATTTAAGTGAATTTTATTATAACGCCGATCCGGATTACGAAGGACGCTGCACGGTACCGGCTCTTGTGGATGTTACGACCAAAAAGGTGGTAAATAATGATTATCACAGATTGACCAATTACTTTGAAGTGGCCTTTCGTCCATTTCAGGCTCCGGATGCTCCGGACCTTTATCCGGTGGAGCTTAGAAAGGAAATCGATGATTACAATGACTGGCTCTTTCCCAATATAAACAACGCCACCTATCGTATGATGTTTGCCCAGTCCATAACCGCTTATGAGGAAGCTTTTGAAGACTTCTACCGGGCCATGGACCAGATCGAGGAGAGACTGTCTGAGAACCGTTTTCTGTTCGGAGATTATGTAACGGACAGCGATGTAAGGCTTTTTGTAACACTGGCCAGGTTCGATACCCATTATTACCGCAATCTCGGTCCGATTAAGCACCGGGTGGTCGATTATAAGAACATCTGGGCATACTTGAGAGACTTGTATGTGATACCGGCATTCCGCAACAATACATATTTTCGTGATATTGCGGCGCCGCAGTCAGAAAATAAATCCTTTTTCCAGGACTTTAATTCCCGTTTTGTGAGCCAGATTGACTATGAAGGCATCTGGTCAGCTCCCCAAGAACGGAAAGAGTTGAGCAAAACCCCGGAAGAGAAGTTTAAACGGCACGAAAAGGGAAATGAATAACCCAGGCAGGTGATAGCATGATTAATAAAAACAGGCTGGTAAGCCAATTTAAGAAAATGGTGGAGTTTGATTCAGAAACCTATCATGAGAGAGAAATCGCAGACTATCTGACGAAAGAATTAAAAGAGCTGGGATTTGAGGTGTGGGAAGACGATGCCGGGATAAAGCTCAAAGAGCGTATTACCGGGTATGGCAGCCAGTCCCCTACCGGGAACCTCTACGGCTTTTTAAAGGGGACTTTAAATGCCGGCCCCATCCTTTTATCGGCCCATATGGACACCGTCAGACCAGGAATCGGAAAACGTGCGGTGGAAGATGAAAACGGAGTGATCACCTCAGAAGGAGATACGGTTTTAGGAGCCGATGACCTTTCCGGGATTGCAGCCATATTAGAGGCGGTCCGGGTGGCAAAAGAACAGGATCTTCCGTATTGCGACATTGAAGTATTGTTTCCTGTGGCAGAAGAAAATTACGGAAAGGGAAGCCAGCTGTTTGACTACTCTAAAATTCGTTCCAAACACGCATACGTATTTGATTTAAGCGGAGAGATCGGCCTTGCAGCGATTGCAGCTCCTACCCTCATATCTTTTGGAGTAAAGGTAAATGGCAGAAATGCCCATGCCGGCTTTTGCCCACAGCTTGGAATCAACGCCATTGAAATCGGCGCCCATGCCATTGCTCGGTTAAAGCAGGGGTGGGTGGATGAGGAGACCACGGTCAACATCGGAAAGATAAGCGGAGGAAAACAGACCAATATCGTCTCCGACGAGTGCATTGCTTTGGGCGAGATCCGAAGCTTAAAGGATCACCGTGCAATGGAGGAACTGGAAAAAGTAAGAGACGTTTTTGAACAGACCGCCGCCCGTTTTAAGGGCAGTGTAGAATTCTGGTATGAAAAGCAGATCGAAGCCTATGAGATCGGCGGGGAGGAGGAAGTCCTGAAACGGTTCAAAAGCGTCTGTGAGGAACTGGGCCTGAAACCAGAGACCCAATATACTCTGGGAGGCAGTGATAACAATCATTTTGTGAAAAACGGGATCCGGGGAATTGTGGTTGCCTGCGGAATGAATGAAGTCCATACTCCAGAGGAATTCACTACGGTAGATCAGTTGGAGAAAAGTGCAGCCCTTGCATTGGGACTCATAACAGCAGACAGTAAGACAATCCGGTAGAATATTGATAAATATATTCAGAAATAAATCCAGAAATAAAATACCGGGCAATGTTCAGCCTTATAAGCTTCCGCCAAGAGAAAAGCGGTTGTTATAAGGCTGAACATTGCCCGGTTTTTGCTTGCAATATCATTCTTAACAAGACAACATTGGAGCCTGGCTCCTTCTTTTTTTATATAAAATCCAGGCGATTACTGAGTTTTGATAAAAGCTCCCCGGACTTGTCGTTAGGTTGAGCCGGTAAAGAAGCCATTCAGGGCAACTCCACCGACTTAGTAAAAACATATGTATGTAAGCACTCTGGCTGCTTTGTTGTTTTTTTCTATGTTTGTATTTATATCATACCGCAAAATTGTGAAGAAATTTTGTCCGTCTCCTAAAGAAAGAATAAAATTAATGAAGAATTTCTGTAAGAAATTGGAAAAGTATACGTGCCTGTTCTGCAGATAATATGATATAGTAGAAAATTTCCCATTAAGCCAAATCGGTATTGATTACAGAGATAAAATATGGTATTTATATAGTAGTTAGCTAAAACTAACCTAAGAAACCTGTTTTTGAGGAATGATGGGAAGCAAATTAAGACTGTGGAGGTATGGAAATGTTACTTGAAAGACATCTAATTCAATATTGTGCCCCAACACTGGCTTCCATTAAGACGGCAAGCCTGTTTAATCATTCCTTTACATCGGATGAAGAGTTGAACAAGCAGCTGACCCACTTAAACAGTCAGCTGGGTGAAAAAGGGATTTCTCTGATTGAATTATACCGGCGCAATAACAAAGCGCTGATTTATGTCTACAGAAAGTCTCATTTAAAAGCAGATTTAGACCGTCCGGGTGTGAACAGATTTCTTAAAAAGTACGGTTATGAGCATATGGAAGTGGAATATGCCCTTGACAGACTGAAAGAGCGGCTGAAGGCTGATGGGTCTTTTCCTCATGAAATAGGTCTTTTTCTTGGATATCCTCTTGGGGATGTCATAGGCTTTATCCAAAATGCTGGAAAAAACTGCAAATGCATCGGCTGCTGGAAAGTATACTGCAATGAGTGTGAGGCGGTGAAAAAATTTGCACGCTATCAGAAGTGCAGAACCATCTACGCACGCCTGTGGCAGAACGGACGAACGGTCTGGCAGTTAACAGTGGCTGCCTGAACAAATAAATAGGAAAGAAGAGGTAGGATAAGATGAGTAAAGTAGCAGTTGTTTTTTGGAGCGGTACGGGAAACACAGAAGCGATGGCGAATAAAGTAGCGGAAGGCGCAAAGGAAGCAGGTGCAGAAGTTTCCTTGTTTAACGCTTCTGAATTCCAGGCAGACCAGATGGATGAGTTCGATGCAGTCGCATTCGGCTGTCCTTCCATGGGAAGTGAAGAATTAGAAGACAGTGAGTTTGAACCTATGTTCCAGAGCTGCGAATCCAAGCTGTCAGGAAAGAAGATCGCTTTATTTGGCTCCTACGGCTGGGGTGACGGAGAATGGATGCGCAATTGGGAAGAAACCTGCAAGGGAGATGGCGCAGTGTTTGCTCACGATTTTGTAATCTGCAACAATGAGCCTGATGCAGAGGGAGAAGCACAGTGCATTGAGCTTGGAAAATCACTTGCTTAGATTTTAAATAGAAAACCATGGGGGACCTGCCGTCTGACGGCAGGTCCCCCATGGTTTTTTTTGTATCTCGCCTCAATTCACCCATATTTTCAACAAGTATAGCTTTCGTACCTATTGATTTCTATGATCCTTTAAATATTTGATCGAACAGATTATTATGCAAATCAACGCTGCAACTTCTAATATTTTTAAAAGTATTGTTAAAATAGCTAGTAAAAGTGCCATATCGGTTCCCTCCTATGTCATTGCAAAAATAAAAAACACTGCACAATTCCAGTAAATACAAGAATTATACAGTGTATTAAAAGTGACCTATCCGGGAATCGAACCCGGGTTTCCGCCGTGAGAGGGCGGCGTCTTGACCGCTTGACCAATAGGCCGTTTTCTCTGCCGTTGCTGACAGCTTCATTATAATACCATAGGAATATTCATTTGTCTACAGTTTTTTTAAAAGAAATAAAAAAATTGTCAAAATCAGATATTATATGCTATACTTTTCCATAGAAAAAGCAGGAGGATCAGCCCATGGGACTTAAAAAACGTGAAGTGAAATACGACTACTTGAGAACCCTGGCGGTTTTCGCCATTATTATGGTACATGCAATCCCGGCAGAGACTGTAAATTCAAAACAATGGCTGTTTTCAGCAGCGCTGATTCCTGTGCTCCTGGCTTTTGTGGGGATTTATTTTATGCTCAGCGGTCTTTTCCTTTTACAATCCGGTACGGAAAATATTAAGGAATTTTACTGGAAGCGGTTTTGTACTATTTTTATTCCATTTGCATGCTATAGCGGTATTTATTACTGGTATTATAACAGTTATCTTTCGTTGAAACCAGTCCCATGGTACGAGCAAGTGGCAAATTTTTTTCGTGCACTTTTTACGGAGACCATACCCATGGCACCCCATCTTTGGTTTATGTACGTGATCATGGCCCTTTATTTATGCGCCCCGTTTCTGGCTCGGATGTTTCATGCCATGACGGACCGGGAGCTTAAAATTTTTCTGGGATTGATTCTTTTGGTCCAGGGAATACGCACCTATTTGCCGGCCTTTGGCTTTGAAGTGGGACCTGGTCTGGATAATATGATCTTCAAAGGCTGGCTGATCTATTTCGTGCTGGGATATATCTGCAAGCGTTTGTGCCGCAGTATATCCTATCTACCTTTTGCAATATTGGGAGCGGCAGGATTTGGGGTGACCTTGTTTCAAAAATGTGTGACTCCCTCTTTTACCCCTGGTATACACGATATGGCTCTCACAATGATTGCCATGTCTGTTTCCATCTTTCTGTTTTTTGAATTACTAGGAGATGTGAAAATTCCTGTTTTTATGAACATAGCCGGCTTGATCAGCCGATACAGCTACTCTGTCTACTTGATCCATTATCTGGTGCTGGGACAGATTGTAAACGAAGTGACAGAGAAGACGGTTTTCCGGCACTATTACGTACCGGGGATTCTTTTTAAAACAGGACTCACTTTTATTATTTCCCTGGCAGCGGCCGTTCTTTTTGATGAGACCGTAATAAAGGTGCTAAAAAAGTCAGCAGAAGCTGTGTGGAATAGGAGAACAAAAAGAAAAAGGAGGTATGAGAATGGCTCAGAAAACCAACTGTGAGAGCTGTCTCTATTACGGATATAACGAAGAATATGAATGTTATGAATGCACAATCAATTTAGATGAAGATGAGATGATGCAGTTTTTAAGCAATTCCTCTCAAAGATGCACTCATTTTAAATTTGGAGACGAATATTCCATTGTAAGAAAGCAGATATAACAAAAGAAATAAAAAAACTCCCATAAAAAGGGAGGAGCCGGTATTCTTCCGAAGAATACCGGCAATTATGAAAAAAATCTTCTCTTAAAGCATGTTGGCAACATCTTTATCTGATGTTATAAGTATACCGGCTAAATATGAAGAGAATTTGGCCAGGTTGTAAAAAGATTGTGACCAGATTGTGAACACTGGAAACTCTGTTAAAATCTGGATTTTTATTTTTGGAGTCCAATCGTTTGCTGTAAATTTAATTTATGTCCTCCAGTGTATTTGCAGATTGCATTTTGCCGCCTGCCTTTATATAGAAATAAGAAATGAAATAGGAGAATACGATGCAAAAAACAAAGAAAAAAGCCATTTTAGTGGTCAGTTTTGGTACCAGTTACAGAGATGCTTTAGAAAAGAATATTGGTGCGGTGGAACGGGCCATAGCAGCCTCATATCCGGATTATGAAGTTCGGAGAGCGTTCACCAGTCAGATGATCATGGATAAAATAAAGAGCAGAGATGGAGATCAGATTGATAATATGGATCAGGCGATGAAACGCCTCGTAAATGACGGGATTGATGCTCTCGTCATTCAGCCGACCCATGTTATGAGCGGCAGTGAGTATAATAAGATGATGGCAGCGGCAGCGCCTTTTGAAAAAAACTTCACTTACATAAAATATGGAGAGCCACTCCTTAACCAGGAACAGGATTATGACCAATTGATCCAGGTATTAGCAGAAGAGACAGCCGAATTTAATAAAGAAAATACTGCACTGGTTTTCATGGGCCACGGAACAGAGCATGATGCCAATGTGGTCTATGAAAAGCTGAACGGTCAACTGAAAAAATCCGGATATGCCAATTATTATATCGGAACCGTAGAGGCAACTCCCACACTGGAAGATGTGGTGGCTGAGGTGAAAAAAGGAGAATATCAGAAAGTTGTTTTACTGCCCCTTATGATTGTTGCAGGAGACCACGCCAACAATGATATGGCGGGAGACGATGAGGATTCCTGGAAAACCGCGTTTTTATCTGAAGGCTACGATGTGGACTGTGTGCTCAAGGGCATGGGAGAATATAAAGGCGTCCAGGAAATGTTTCTGGAGCATGTAAATGCTGCAATGAAAAATCAGGCATAAGAATTAATCGCCGGTCTGACAGAAGGGGATTGTGTAAAACCAGCAGAACAGGAGGATAAGGATGAAGTATCTGGTAATCGACAATGGGGGAACGTTTATTAAATATGCTGTGATGAATGAAAATGGAGATATTCTGGAAAAAGGCAAAGAAATGACACCGGACGACACAAAGACAGCAGAAGATTATTTTAAAGTGCTGGACGGGATCGTTTTGCCGAGAAAGCAGGAAGTGGAAGGAATTGCATTCAGCACACCAGGGCAGGTAGATGTAACGACCGGTTTTTTGCATACGGCAGGAGGACTGGTTTATTTAATGGGACTCAATCTATGCGGCGAGGTAAAGAAGCGTTATGGATTACCATCTTCCGTTGACAATGATGGAAAATGTGCGGCCATGGCAGAGCAATGGGGCGGAAGTTTGAAAGGCGTTAAAAACGGGGCAGCGATCGTGCTGGGTACCGGCGTTGGGATGGGACTTATTTTAGATGGAAAGCTGTACCGTGGGTCTAACTTTACTGCAGGAGAGGTCAGTTTTATCATGCTGGATATCGAAAAGCCGGAGCAGCCGGCTAATTATATGGCGGTATCCTGTTCTTCCCTGGTGTTGGGACGTGATTATGCAAAAGTGACCGGAAAAGATCCCAAAGAGATAGACGGGATCAAAATGTTTGAACTGATCCGTCAAAAGGATGAGACTGCATGCCGTATTTTTGATCAGTATATCAAAAAACTGACGGGCTGCATTTATAATTTTCAGACGCTTCTGGACTTGGAAGTGATCGCCATAGGCGGAGGAATCAGCCAACAGCCTTTATTAATAGAAGCGATCCGGAAAGAGATGGATCTGATTTTCGAGGTTCATCCAAGCAAAAGGTTTGGAATGGCGGTGAAAAAGCCCCAAATTACAGCCTGCCGGTACTACAATGATTCCAATTTAAGAGGGGCACTTTACCACTATCTCAACAATCAAATATAAGCGTTTTTATTCTCACCCGAAGGTAAAAACAAGAAAGGAAGCTTCCGCTTCCTTTCTATGATCTGTATTTACGGATTGTTATAATGATAGCTGTCCAGTAATTGATTCTTCATTTCCCAAAGCGCCTTGGATAGATCCACATGGACCTGGTGGGGATTCACAAGACGTCTGGATTCTTCCCAAAGAGTACTCAGCTCTTTTTTGCAATATTCCCGAATGTCCATAACAGCCGGAGAATCGTAAACGCATTCCCCGCCTTTGAATACCTGGACCAAAAGGTCTCGAATGGTATAAGTGTTAGGTGCCAGATAGGTTTTCTTCCATGTCTCGATCGGATCGAAAAGGAGCAGGGAATCGCTTTCCTTCAATGTTTCTCCTGTCAGACAGATCAGGTCTGCAATGATTTTTCCGGTTTCCCGGTTGTAGATTCGTTTAATTTCCTTGTTGCCCGGATTGGTGATCTTCTCCGCATTCTCCGAAAGTTTGATTTTCGGCGTGAACTGACCGGTCTTTTTATCCAGTACAGCTGCCAGTTTATAGACTCCTCCAAAGGAAGGGCAGTCTTTGGAAGTAATCAAATTGGTACCGACTCCCCAGGAATTAATAGTTGCTCCCTGTATTTTCAAGCTGTTAATGAGGGTTTCATCAAGGTCATTGGAAGCGGAAATGACAGCATCTGTAAATCCAGCCTCGTCAAGCATCCGTTTCGCCTTTTTGGATAGGTAAGCTAAATCCCCGCTGTCTAAACGGATTCCGTAATTGGTTAAGGCAATCCCTTTCTCCCGCATCTCCTGAAAGACCTTTATGGCATTGGGAACGCCTGATTTTAAAGTATCATAAGTATCTACCAGTAGAATACAGGAAGTAGGATACAGCTTTGCATAATGACGGAAAGCAGTCAGCTCATCAGGAAAACTCATGATCCAGCTGTGGGCGTGAGTTCCTTTGATGGGAACTCCAAACATCTTACCTGCCAGCACATTGGAAGTTCCCACACAGCCTGCGATCATGGCCGCTCTGGCCCCATAGATTCCGGCATCCGGTCCCTGGGCGCGGCGCAGACCAAATTCCATAACTCCATCCCCGGCAGCGGCATAAACCACCCGCGCTGTTTTCGTGGCAATCAGGCTTTGATGATTGATGATGGTAAGAAGAGCCGTTTCCACCAGCTGTGCTTCCATAATCGGTGCAATGACTTTGATGATCGGTTCCCGGGGGAATATGACAGTGCCTTCCGGAATGGCGTAAATATCTCCGGAAAATTTAAATTTGCGAAGATATTCAAGAAAGTCTTCTTCAAATAAACCAGTAGTTCTGAGATAATCCACGTCGTCCTCACTAAAGCTGAGATCCTTAATGTATTCAATGACCTGCTCTAAGCCGGCGCTGATGGCATATCCGTTTCCGCTGGGATTGTTGCGGTAGAAGGCGTCAAATATGACTGTTTCGTTGGCGTCTTTTTCTTTGAAATACCCCTGCATCATAGTCAATTCGTAGAGGTCTGTTAATAAAGTCAAATTGCGCTGGCTCATAATTATTCTCCTTTTGCAGATTCATTTCCCATATAAGATGAAATCGCTGAAGCAGCGGTCAGACAAGGGGTTTGTCGTTTGCAGAATTTCTCATAAAGATCATCACCGTTTTTTCATTCGGCAAAACCTTATTCTGTAGCTGCATTTTCAGCTGCCTCACTGCAAATTAGTAGTATGGGAAAGAATGATATTTAGGACAGTATCAGGTATCCTGACTGCTTTCTTACTTCATGTCTAAAAATGTCTTTTAAGGATTATACCATAAGATTATAAAAACACAATGGCATTGATAAAAAAATATCAATATTCATACGAAAAAAAGAAAAAATCTTTGCAAACCTCCTGGCTTAAAAAAGAAAATTATGGATATTGTATCCAGAATTATCTATAAAATTCGTTCTGCAAGTAATTTTTGAAAAGATGATAAAGGGTTTAACGAAACAAGTAACTGTCTCCAGTAAAAACCGTGTAAAGATATTTGTTAAGTTTTTCTCAAAGTTTGTTATTGCTTTTTACATTGGCGAAAATGGCTAGCAAATAAACATTTTAAATAAATTAAAATATCTGAATAATTATATACAAAATGAAAATTAATAATTTATTTGAGATATAATTAAAAAAAGTCTTGCAAAATCCGCATGCATAGTATATAATAAAACCATCACAAAAGTTAAACACAACCACCCATTTTTCCATTCCGGATAGGAAAAATGGTACGATAAAAGGAGGGTGATTCCACCAATTATGTAAGCGATGCCTGTTTTCAATATAGAACTACAGGCAATAGGATCGACCGTTACGCTTTTGCAAGAAGATTTTCCGGTGATGGATCAATGCGAAAGCAGATGAAGCCGGGACGTTATTATCCAATCTCATAAAAGCCTGTCGCTGGTTACACTGCAAAGGATTATTTCAAGGATTAAAAAAAGTTTGATTCATGGAATAAGTGATCCGGAGCAGGTGATAACAGGATAGAAGAATGAAAAGAAAGAAGCAAAGAAATGGATTGGATGGCATACTTTAAGCGAAAGGGAACGGGTACAAATTCATATAGAGCATCCAAGGCATGCCGTATTATAATAACAAGAGAAAGGTATATAAGAACCAATGGATGAAAGCATGTAGGGCGGGTATCGAATTTCATGAAAATGAGTCGGTACCCGTTCTTCGTTTTTTGTGGGAATCATGCAACTAAAATTAGCCTTGACATTTTATTTTTTACTCCCTATAATTGAAGCTATATAAGCTTTTGTTTTCCTTATATAGTAAGAAGAAAAACTTTGATGGAGACAGTAGGTCTTGAGCGAAATCCACAGAGAGCCGGGGAGGGTGGAAACCTGGTGACAGTAGCGGGATACGAATATCACTCCGGAGTTTCCGGCTGAACGCTTTGCAGTAAGTCAGGACGTAGTTTCTGCGTTAAAGAAAAGCATATGTTGGTATGCGGTAATAGGTGGTATAACGAAGAGTAAGTGCAGCCTTCGTCCTGATTACGGGATGAGGCTTTTTTTTTGAAAAAAAGAAATGGAGGTCGCAGAAGATGTACAGAAAAGTCCCTACAGACTTGAATTTTGTTGCGAGAGAAAAAGAGGTTGAAAAATTCTGGGAAGACCGTGAAATTTTTAAAAAGAGCATGGAGAACCGGAAGGAAGCAGAAAGCTACACATTCTATGATGGTCCGCCAACCGCCAATGGAAAACCCCATATCGGACACGTATTGACTCGTGTCATTAAAGATATGATCCCCAGATACCGTACCATGAAGGGTTATGATGTTCCCCGTAAAGCCGGCTGGGATACCCACGGACTTCCGGTGGAGCTGGAAGTGGAAAAGATGCTGGGACTTGACGGCAAGGAGCAGATTGAGGAATATGGTCTGGAGCCGTTTATCAAATATTGCAAGGACAGTGTGTGGAAATACAAAGGCATGTGGGAGGATTTTTCAAAGACCGTCGGTTTCTGGGCGGATATGGATGATCCTTATGTCACCTATGAAAATAATTTTATTGAATCTGAATGGTGGGCATTAAAGCAGATATGGGAAAAAGGACTTCTTTATAAAGGGTTTAAAATCGTTCCTTACTGCCCGCGCTGCGGAACTCCCTTGTCCAGCCATGAGGTTGCCCAGGGGTATAAAGACGTAAAAGAACGTTCTGCCATTGTAAGGTTTAAGGTAAAGGGAGAAGATGCTTATATCCTGGCATGGACCACGACCCCGTGGACCCTTCCTTCCAATGTGGCTCTTTGCGTCAATCCGGTTGAGACCTATGTAAAGGTAAAAAGCGGAGATTATACCTATTATATGGCGGAAGCACTCTGCGAAAAGGTTTTGGAAGAGGGTTATACCATTTTAGAAAGCTATACTGGCAAGGATCTGGAATATAAGGAATACGAGCCGTTGTTTGATTTTGTAAAACCGGATAAAAAAGCACATTTTGTGACCTGTGATTCCTATGTTACATTGACGGATGGTACCGGTGTGGTTCATATTGCTCCGGCTTTTGGTGAAGATGACTCCAAAGTAGGGAAAAAATATGACCTTCCCTTTGTACAGTTAGTGGATGCAGCGGGTGAGATGACCAAAGAGACCAAATGGGCTGGTGTCTTCTGCAAGAAAGCAGACCCAATGATCTTAAAGGATCTGGAAGAACGAGGACTTTTGTTTTCCGCACCGGTATTTGAGCACAGCTATCCGCACTGCTGGAGATGCGACACTCCTTTGATCTACTATGCAAGAGAATCCTGGTTCATTAAGATGACCGCGGTAAAAGAAGATTTGATCCGCAACAACAATACCATTCATTGGATCCCGGAAAGCATCGGAAAAGGACGTTTCGGCGACTGGCTTGAGAATGTACAGGACTGGGGCATCAGCAGAAACCGTTACTGGGGCACTCCTTTGAATGTATGGGAGTGCGAATGCGGCCATCAGCATTCCATCGGCAGCATTGAAGAGTTAAAGAGCATGTCCTCCAACTGTCCTGATGATATCGAGCTTCACCGTCCATACATTGATGCGGTGACCATTTCCTGTCCCAAGTGTCACAAGGAGATGAAGAGAGTTCCGGAAGTGATCGACTGCTGGTTTGATTCCGGTTCCATGCCGTTTGCCCAGCATCACTATCCATTTGAAAATAAAGAATTATTTGAGCAGCAGTTCCCGGCAAACTTTATTTCAGAAGCCGTGGACCAGACGAGAGGCTGGTTTTATTCCCTCCTTGCCATCTCTACGCTGATCTTCAATCAGGCACCTTATAAGAATGTTATTGTTTTGGGACATGTTCAGGATGAGAACGGCCAGAAGATGAGTAAATCCAAAGGAAATGCGGTAGATCCGTTTGAAGCACTGGAAACCTACGGAGCAGATGCCATCCGGTGGTATTTCTATATAAACAGTGCGCCATGGCTGCCAAACCGGTTCCACGGAAAAGCCGTAATGGAAGGTCAGCGGAAATTCATGGGTACCTTGTGGAATACTTATGCATTCTTTGTACTATACGCGAATATTGATGGATTTGACCCGACAAACTATACTCTGGATTATGAGAAGCTTCCGGTCATGGACAAATGGCTGTTATCCAAGCTGAATACTCTGGTAAAAACCGTGGATTCCTGTCTGGAGAACTATCAGATCCCTGAGTCTGCAAGAGCCCTTCAGGAGTTTGTAGATGATATGAGCAACTGGTATGTCCGCAGAAGCAGAGAGCGTTTCTGGGCCAAGGGGATGGAGCAGGATAAGATCAATGCTTATATGACGCTTTACACCGCTCTTGTAACGGTAAGCAAAGCGGCAGCTCCGATGATTCCGTTTATGACGGAACAGATCTATCAGAATCTGGTCTGCAGCGTGGATAAGTCCGCTCCGGAAAGCATTCATTTATGTGATTATCCGGCAGCAGAGGAAGATAAAATTGATAAGCAGCTGGAAGAAGATATGGATGAGGTTTTAAAAATCGTGGTCATGGGCCGTGCAGCCAGAAATACAGCCAATATCAAGAACCGTCAGCCAATCGGCCGGATGTTTGTAAAGGCACCTCACAGCCTGCCTGTCTTTTATCAGGAGATCATTGAGGAAGAATTGAACGTGAAAAAGGTAGTATTTACCGACGATGTACGTGATTTCACCTCTTACAGCTTCAAACCTCAGTTAAAGACCGTAGGACCGAAGTATGGCAAGCAGCTTGGAAACATTAAGAACGCTCTTTCTGCAATCAACGGCAATGAAGCCATGGATACCTTAAATGATACAGGCGCTCTTACCTTTACGTTTGACGGAACCGAAGTGGTTCTTACCAAAGAAGACTTGCTGATTGATACCGCACAGACGGAAGGATATGTTTCCGAGGGAGACAACACCATAACCGTAGTGCTGGATACCAATTTAACACCGGAGCTTTTGGAAGAAGGGTTTGTGCGGGAGCTGATCAGCAAGCTTCAGACCATGCGTAAGGAAGCCGGCTTTGAAGTTATGGATCACATACTGGTTTCTAGTAAGGATAATGAAAAAATTGCAGAAATATTAAAGGCTCACAAAGAAGAAGTAAAGAGTGAAGTCCTTGCAGAAGACGTAATACTTGATAAAACCTCCGGATATGTGAAGGAATGGAACATTAACGGGGAAAGCGTAACCTTAGGTGTGGAGAAGATCCAGTAAACAGTCAGG
This sequence comes from uncultured bacterium, assembly GCA_905215155.1. Lineage (GTDB taxonomy): Bacteria > Bacillota > Clostridia > Lachnospirales > Lachnospiraceae > Lacrimispora > Lacrimispora sinapis. Next base: position 31,174 of record CAJMPJ010000027.1, read on the forward strand.
AGGTTTTGTGGAATGAGTATGGGATTTGATAAGGAAACCTTTAAAAAAAGCGTTCTGTTTAATATGAAGAATGTGTTTCGCAAGACAGTGGAAGAGGCGACACCGGAGCAGATGTACCAGGCAGTTGCCTATGCAGTAAAGGATGTGATCATTGATGAGTGGATCGCAACCCATAAAGAGTATGAAAAACAGGATGTAAAAACCCTGTATTATCTGTCCATGGAATTTTTAATGGGCCGTGCTCTTGGCAACAACATCATAAATATTATGTCCCAGAAGGAAGTGAAGGAAGTTTTAGAGGAGCTGGGTTTTGACTTGAATTCCATCGAAGACCAGGAGCCGGATCCGGCTCTTGGAAACGGTGGCCTGGGCCGCCTTGCTGCCTGCTTTCTGGATTCTCTGGCGACTTTGGGATATCCGGCTTACGGCTGCGGCATCCGCTACCGGTATGGCATGTTCAAACAGAAAATAGAAAATGGTTATCAGGTGGAAGTACCCGATAACTGGCTGATGAATGGCTGCCCCTTTGAGATCCGCCGGGCTGAATATGCCACCGAGGTAAAGTTCGGAGGGCATGTGAATACGGTGTGGGAGGATGGAAAAGAACGTTTTGTTCAGGAAGGTTACCAGTCTGTCCGCGCCGTTCCTTATGATATGCCCATTGTGGGTTATGGAAACAATGTGGTAAACACCCTTCGGATCTGGGACGCGGAAGCCATCAATACCTTCAGCCTGGATTCCTTTGACAGAGGCGACTATCAAAAGGCGGTCGAGCAGGAAAATCTTGCAAAGACCATCGTAGAAGTCCTGTATCCCAACGACAACCACTACGCAGGAAAAGAACTCCGTTTAAAACAACAGTATTTCTTTATTTCTGCCAGCGTGCAGAGAGCGGTAATGAAATACATGGAAAACCACGAAGACATTCACCGGTTCCATGAAAAAAACGTATTCCAGCTCAATGATACCCATCCAACCGTGGCAGTTCCTGAACTCATGAGAATTTTGCTGGATGATTATAGGTTAGGCTGGGATGAGGCATGGGAAATCACCACCAAAACCTGTGCATATACCAACCACACCATTATGTCGGAAGCACTGGAAAAATGGCCTATTGATCTTTTTTCCAGGCTGCTTCCGAGAATCTACCAGATCGTGGAGGAGATAAACCGCCGGTTCCAGGAGAAGATTGAGGAAAGGTATCCCGGAAACCAGGATAAGGTCCGCAGTATGGCCATCCTCTATGACGGTCAGGTCCGTATGGCTCATTTAGCCATTGCAGGAAGTTTTTCCGTGAATGGAGTTGCCAGGCTTCACACGGAGATTTTAAAGAACCAGGAGTTAAAAGATTTTTATGAGATGATGCCGGGGAAATTTAACAACAAAACCAACGGCATTACCCAGAGACGTTTTCTGCTCCACGGCAATCCGCTGCTGGCGGAGTGGATCACAAAAAAGATCGGCGGCGACTGGATCGTTGATCTGCCGCACATCCGGCGGTTGGCCCCTTATGCGGAGGATCCCAAAAGCCGGCAGGAATTTATGGATATCAAATACCGGAATAAAGTCCGGCTGGCCGCCTATATCAAAGAACATAACGGCATTGACGTGGACCCAAGGTCCATCTTTGATGTGCAGGTCAAGCGTCTTCATGAATACAAGCGTCAGCTGATGAACATTCTTCATGTCATGTATTTATACAATCAGCTGAAGGATAATCCTCATATGGATATGATCCCCAGGACATTTATCTTCGGCGCCAAGGCTGCAGCAGGCTATAAGAGAGCCAAACTGACGATCAAGCTGATCAACGCAGTGGCAGAAGTGGTCAATCGTGACCGCAGCATCGGCGGAAAGATCAAGGTAGTCTTTATTGAAGATTACAAGGTGTCAAATGCGGAGATTATTTTTGCTGCAGCCGATGTCAGCGAGCAGATATCTACAGCCAGCAAAGAGGCTTCCGGTACGGGAAATATGAAGTTTATGCTCAATGGTGCCCTGACACTTGGGACCATGGATGGGGCCAATGTGGAGATCGTAGAAGAAGCAGGGGCCGAAAATGCATTTATCTTTGGCATGTCCTCCGATGAAGTCATCCGCTATGAGAAAGAAGGCGGATACGATCCTATGGAGATCTTCAACAGCGATTCTGAGATCCGGCGGGTATTGATGCAGCTGATCAACGGATATTATTCTCCGGAGGACCCGGAACTGTTCCGGGATATTTATAATTCTTTATTGAATACCCAAAGCAGTGACCGGGCGGATACCTACTTTATCTTAAAAGATTTCCGGTCGTATGCAGATGCCAGAAGCCGGACCGATCAAGCGTACCGGGATGAAGCCTGGTGGGCAAAGGCCGCCATGTTAAATGTGGCATGCAGCGGTAAATTTACATCAGACCGTACCATAGAAGAATATGTGAGAGACATCTGGCACCTGGAAAAGGTCAAGGTGGAACTGGAAGAACCATAACATTTTTAAAAAACGCTTCGGAAGTGATTCCGGGGTGTTTTTTTGCATATATTGAACAAGGTTTGGTTTGCCGTATTCCATTACTGACAGAAGTGTGATTCCTTCCTAGCAAAGGTGGTGAAAGTTGATGATGAAAAAAATGATCATGGCATGTATTCTTGCGCTGTTGTTTCCATATATTATTACTCTGGCCTGGACCGGGAAAATCGAGGAAAAAAAAGATCTCCCAATCCAATCCAGCGGAAAAACCATTATTCTTGACCGGAAAGGCACACAGTCTTCCATGGATGTGGAAGAATATTTACCGGGTGTGGTGGCAAAACAGATTCCTGCCGATTATGGAAAGGAAGCGTTAAGGGCCCAGGCGATCATAGCCCGGACATATATTTATGGTAAAATGAACGGCCAGAACGAAATTAAGGAATCAGAGCTTCATATGGAATATCTGGAACAAAAGCAGATGGAAAAGCTATGGGGAAGTGAATCCTTTGTGGCAAGCTACCAGGCAATCGAGGAAGCGGTGCGTTCGACGGCTAAAATGGTCATAACCTATGATGACGCACTGATTGACCCTCTCTTTCACCGGGCCAGTACCGGAAAGACCAGAGCCGGAGATGAAAACCATCCCTACCTGCAGCCGGCGGAGTGCAAACGGGATATGGAAGCAGAAGGGTTCCTTTCGGCAGTGGAATTGAGCAAAGAGGATTTTGCGGGTAAAATCAATCAAATAGCAGGAGATACACCGGTAAAGGCAGATCAGATACCAGGAAGCATACAGATCATCAGCCGTGACGAGGGAGGTTATGTGAACCAGATTCAAATCGGCACCAAAACCTACTCAGGAGAAGAGATTCAGTATGCACTGGGCCTTCCTTCCTGTGCCTATTCTTTTGAAGATTATGATGGGGGCGTACGCATTGTCTGTCAGGGAATCGGACACGGGTATGGGTTCAGTCAGTTCGGGGCCAAATGCAAAGCAGAGGATGGATGGACGGCAGAAAAAATTCTCCCTTATTTTTATAAAAATATTGTTATAAGTTCTGTATAACTCTTTCACTCTTGGTAAGAATATTACCGAGGTGATAAACGTGAAAGAGAGAATCGGTCAAATGTTCAAGGATAAAGTATTCCTTGTCCTGTTAGTTCTAGGCCTGCTGACTATAGTAGCTGCAGCAGGAGTTATTACTGTTCAAAGAGGAAATGGTGGAGGAGAAAGTCCTTATCTTAAAGTGCCGGACCAGAGCAACATGATTGTTCAGGAGTCGATTCCCCAGGAGACACAAGTAGCAGTTGCAGGAGACTCAAACGCAACAAAAAGCAAAGAAGAGGATATGCAGGCAGTTGATTCAGGAAATGCCACTGCCAAACAGGAAACACAGGCTCCGGCAGTAAAAGCCGGAACAGACAAAGATGCTGCCAAGTCTCTGGTACTTAATTTTAATGACGCGACCAGAATGACATGGCCGGTAAAGGGAAATGTCCTTTTGGACTACAGCATGGATTCAACCATCTATTTCCCAACTCTGGATCAGTATAAGTGCAATCCAGGAGTAGTGATTCAAGGGGATGTAAGCACACCCGTTGTAGCACCTGCCAATGCAAGAGTGAAGGAAATCGGAACCAATGAAGAAATTGGCAACTACGTTGTCTTGGATATGGGCAACGAATATACCGCAGTCTGCGGCCAGTTAAAAGAGCTGCAGATCACGAAAAATGAATATGTGAAAGAGGGACAGGTTTTAGGCTATGTAGCCGAACCTACCAAGTATTATTCCGTAGAAGGAGCCAACGTATTCTTTGAACTCACCCATAAGGACAAAGCGGTTGATCCTTTAAATCAGATGAAATAAGTACAAAAAGATCAATGGAAAAAAGTTATAAAAAAATAATAAATTGTTCATACGCGATTAAGAGTCGTCTGCTATACTGAAACGGACAAATAAACGGGGAGTGTGGCTATGAACATATTATTTTTTTTAACACCAAAGAACGAAGTGGCTTATATTTACGAGGATGATTCTCTGCGTCAGGCGTTGGAGAAGATGGAGTATCATAAGTACTCAGCCATACCCGTGATTAACAAGACGGGGAAATACGTTGGAACCATAACCGAAGGGGACATGCTTTGGGGGATCAAGAATAAATTTAATTTAAGCCTTAAAGAATCGGAATCTGTGACGGTGGCAGAGATTGACAGGAGATCAGATAACCGTCCGGTGTATGCGGATTCCGATATGGAAGGATTGATCGATAAAGCCCTGAATCAAAATTTTGTTCCTGTAGTGGATGACCAGAAGAACTTTATTGGGATTATTACCCGCAAGGATATCATTCGGTATTTCTACGAGAAGTCTCAGGAAGTACAAAAACCGGTTGTCAAAAGCCAGATGGTTTTAAGAACTGAATAATGATTAAAAAAGCGTTTTCCTTTGAATGACAGCAGGAAGCGCTTTTTTTATGTCTGGAAACAGCAAGAAATAATTGGCAGAAAAATCACAGGCATTATTCTAAAATTTGGGAGAATAATAAGGGTATGGAAAGAAAGCACGAGGTGAGAACAATGAGATCAATTTGGACGGAAACGGCACAGATACCCAGAAGAAATCCGCTTACCGGGAACAAGCGGACGGAAGTGGTCGTGATAGGCGGCGGAATGGCAGGCATCCTGACCGCATTTTATTTGCAAAGGCATGGAATCCATGTGGTAGTTTTGGAAGCAAACCGGATCGGAAGCGGTCAGACCGGATATACAACTGCAAAAATTACATCCCAGCACAATCTGATTTACAGCAAATTGGAAAAAACGGTCGGAAAAGAAGCAGCCAGGCTTTATGGAAAGGCCAATCAGCTGGCAGTAGAGGAGTACGGAAAGCTGATCAAAAGATATTCCATTCAGTGCCATTATGAACAAAAGGATGCATACCTTTATTCCGTTCAGGAATCGGAAAAGCTGTTAAAAGAGGCGGAGTCTGCAAAAAGGCTTGGGCTTCCGGCTTCCTTTGTCCGGGAAACAAAGCTTCCGTTTCAGGTGCATGGTGCGGTACGGTTTACCGGACAGGCCCAGTTTAATCCTCTGGAATTTCTGCGGGACATATCTGCCGGACTCACTGTTTACGAACGGACCAGAGTCGTAAAGGTTCAGGGGCATGAAGTGGTAACCGACAAAGGCGTGATTAAGGCGGATAAAGTGGTCTTTGCTTCTCACTATCCGTTTGTCAATGTACCTGGCTTCTATTTCGCAAAAATGTATCAGGAAAAAAGCTATGTACTGGAGCTGGAACCGGTGGAGGCTCTGGATGGAATGTATCTGGGAGTGGATAAAAAGGCATATTCCTTCCGCAATTACGGCGACAGGCTTCTATTGGGCTATGGCAGCCACAGAACGGGAAAAGCACCTGCTGAAAATCCTTTTTCTACAATGAAACAGGTGGCAGAGCATTTATTTCCCCAGGCGGAAGAACGGGGAAGATGGACGGCCCAGGACTGCATAACTCTGGATGGGATTCCCTATATCGGGACCTACTCCTTTTTTCGCCCTGACTGGTATGTTGCTACCGGATTTGGCAAGTGGGGAATGAGTTCTTCCATGGCAGCAGCAAAGATTTTAAGCATGCAGATTACAGGGAAGAGGACGCCTTATGATGCTGTATTTTCTCCACAGAGGCATCATCTGAAAGCATCGGCATTGAAATTTGCAGGTCATGGACTGGAATCAGTCAAAGGATTGGCTGGGGGAACCATGCCTGGGGCAATCAATTGCCCTCATTTGGGATGCCGTATGGTTTGGAACCGGTATGACAAGCGGTGGGAATGCCCCTGTCATGGTTCCGGCTTTGAAATTAATGGAAAAATATGTGCTGGCCCTGCACAACAGAGTATTCCCTTCATAGATTGATATTAGAAACTTTTCAGTAGTGAAAGGAGTCATACATCCTATGGATCGTTATGCGAAACAAGGGTATCCCGGTGGGTATCACCGCACCGGTACATCCCCATGGGAGCCTGTCATGGGGCTTGATATGTCAATGAGCCCGGGAACGGTCATTCGTCCTGACATGCCGCTTGGTTCGGGTCCGGCTAAATCTGCCGAGCCAGTACCTTCTTCTATCCCAATGAGCCGCCAGGAAATGCCAGCAGGCCCATGTCCCTGGTATCCGGTCAAAAGACCTGTGTGTCCGGAGACCGACAGTGCCTCGGATGTTCCACCAATGCCGATGAAATGTCCGGAAAAACCGTCCTGTGTAAAGCCGGTGAAATGCCCGGAAAAACCGTCCTGTGTAAAGCCGGTGAAATGTCCGGAAAAACCGTCCTGTGAAAGACCAATGAAAAGCCCGAAGATGCCGTCTTATGTAATGCCGATGAAATGTCCGGAAAAACCAGCATATGAAAAACCATCGTGTGAGAAACCGGCATGGGAAAAACCATCGTGCGAGAAACCAGCATGGGAAAAACCAGCTTGCGAGAAACCAGCATGGGAAAAACCATCGTGCGAGAAACCGGCGTGGGAAAAACCAGCTTGCGAGAAACCGGCATGGGAAAAACCATCGTGTGAGAAACCGGCATGGGAAAAACCATCGTGTGAGAAACCAGCGTGGGAAAAGCGGTCATGTAAAAAACCAGAATGGGAAAAACCGGCGTGTGAGAAACCGGCATGGGAAAAACCGGCATGTGAGAAGCCGGCATATGAAAAGCCGTCCTGTACAAAGCCTGTGAAATGTCCGGAAATGCCTTGCACTAAAGCTCCTGGCGTATCTCCGGTTCCGGCAAAAACAGCAGGTGAATGCATCGACAAGTATCCCATTGCAATGGCTTATGTGCCATGGCAGTGCTGGCAGGAGGTTTACTCCGTTGATGTGGCATTAAGCATGGGAACCATTTTCCCGGATTTATTTAAGCCATTTACGATGGGAGGGTGCCGGTCATGAGTTGTAATTGTAATGTTGATTGTAATATGTTGCTAACGCAGGTTTATAATGCCAGCTTTGCAATGGATGATGTGGTTTTATATCTTGATACCCATCCGGATGACAAAGATGCTTTAAATTATTATCATTATGTAACAGATTTAAGGGAGCAGGCACTGCAGGCGTATGAGGAACAATGCGGTCCTCTGTTAGCGGAAGGCGTCAAGGATGACAACTATTGGACCTGGATTCAGGATCCCTGGCCCTGGGAAGGAGTGTGCGGCTGATGTGGAGATATGAAAAAAGATTACAGTACCCCGTAAATATTACCACTCCGAACCCTAAGATTGCTACATTTATTATGAGTCAGTACGGTGGACCGTTTTGCAATAACAGATAAACATACGAAGGGGGATATGCTCTTTCGTTTCTATGTATCCCCCTGATTATAATCAAATTGTTATGAATTCATTTTAAGAAGCGATATAGTAGAAGAATTTAAGTTTATTTTCTTCTTTGTCGTAAACAATTTTTTTAATTACACTTCGCAATGCCTTTCCTTTTGTTGCATTATCTGCAGCCGGATCGGAAAGAAGATCATAGGCATTCTGCAGCCTGGAGGCAAGCTGTAATTCTTTGGCTGTTTTTTCCATGGCCTGTATGCTTTTTAACTCTTCAAGCCTCATTTTCAAATCATATTTTTCCTTTTCCAGGCGTTCTTTGTGATTTTTATATTCGTCCAGAGAATCAACCCCTTTTTCATATGCATCTCTGATTCGGAGCATTTTTAATGGAATTTTTGATAGTGCTGCTTTTATCAGTTCCATTTCACTGGTTTTATAGGAGCCGGAAGACCGTACATATTCGTACCGGTTTCCAGTAGTTATCAGAGCTTTTCTCAGTGATTCCAGAATCAGGGCCTCCGCTTTTTGTGCGGTGATGCTGCAGGATTCCTTATGAAGGCCTTTGGAATACCGCCAGCACTGGAAACAGCCGCCGCCAGAACCGTTTTTGGAGGCTTTATTAAATCCCAGACTTGCACCGCAATAGCCGCACCTTAAAAGGCCGGATGCCCAGTGCTTGCAGTCTGATGCTTCCCGCCTGCTTTTGGGACGGTATTCCTGTTTCAGACGTATTTGGTTTTCCTTAAAAACTGAGGTAATGGAGCTTCTTACTTCGTGGGAACCCTGAAAAGAGATGTCTTTCCATGTAACGATGCCATTGTAAAAATTATTTTTTAAGATTCGCTCAACGGAACGCCGGTCAAACGGATTGCCTCTTTTGGTCAGATAGCCCCTTTGGTTTGCAGCTCTCGCAATGGCTGATAAATCCATTCCGTCATGATAGGCCTGATGGATGAATTCCACGATTTGATACTCCTCTTCATTAATGAGAAATGGTTTTCCGCCTCCGGCCGCCTGATAACCAAGGCAGGGCGAGGTCTGATATCCTTCTCGCAATGCTTTTTCCGTCATTCCTCTGGTAACCTCGCCGGAGAGATTAAAGGAATAGTATTCGTCAAACCATTCAATGATGCTTTCGATTAACCGGCCAAACATACCATCCATAATGGGTTCCGAAACGCTTTTTATTGTTACTCCGCATTTTTTTCTAAGTACACTTTTATAAAAGGTGCTTTCCTCCTGGTTTCTTGCAAAACGGGAGAACTTCCAGAGGTAAAGATACTGAAAGGGAGAGGGCTGGGACTTGGCGATGGAAATCATTTTCTGGAATTGTTTCCGGTTGTCGGCGCGCCGGCCGCTGACTCCTTTTTCTTCTATAAATATATATTTTTCCGGTATGAGGATTCCGTCGGCTTTTGCTGCTTTTTTTATCTCCCTCAGCTGGGCGGCGGGAGATAGTTCCGTCTGATCGTTTGTACTTACCCGAACATAGGCGGCACCGATTCCAGGCATTTCTTTTTCTTTCAAACATTATCACTTCTTTCCGGTTATGGCTTAGGAAAACAAGGAAACAAGTACAATCCGTGTCACATACATTTTACCAGGAAGGGGGGGAAAATATGTTAAAAAACCCGGAAATTGAAAATTACATAGAATTAAACGGTGAAGAAATTCCCATAGATTCTCTGCCAGAAGAGAGACGAAAAGAGCTTGCAGGGATGCTTGAAGAAAAAATCATGGAATCCGCAGGATTAAAACGGATTTATGCATACAGAAAGCCTATAAAAGGGAGGAAGCCGGCGGGATAAGGAACATCCTGCCGGCTGAGTATGAAAAAGTTTTTATGAAAAAGGTTATCACCTTTTATGAGTTTTAATATACCAGAGGGATGTGTCTATATTTTGTTGAAAGTGTGAAAAAATTGTGAAAGGAAAACCTGCAAGTCAAGATACTTTGATTTTGAGAATAGGAGAAGGAGGAATGGGTCAAAATGTAATGGAGAGAAACAAAAACATTACGGAACAAAAGGAGAAAGCATTGAAAAGAACAGTAGTTTTTGATTTTGACGGTGTGATTCATAGTTATGTGAGCCGTTTTACAAGTGCTGAAATCATTCCGGACGAACCGGTTGACGGAATCAAAGAGGCAATTGATGAAATCCGAAAGGCAGGATATGTAGTGGCAGTGGTATCCTCCAGAGCGGCAAGTGAAGAAGGAAAAGCTGCAATCCGGAAGTATTTGGACAGATACGGAATTCGTGTGGACGACATCACCTGGAAAAAGCTTCCCGCAATCTGTTATATTGATGACCGCGCCATCTGCTTTCGCGGAGACACGTCTTCTTTATTGAGCCAGATCCGATCCTTTCGACCCTGGAATAAGAGGTAAAGCAATGCCCCGGTCGAGAAAAGCCAGGGCATTTGGTGTTTATTCTATGGGAGAACAGTTTTTAAATGGAAAGAAAAACTCTGGAATTCCGGTCGAAAACGGAGCAATGTCATACTGCTGGTAATAAATAACAATGCCGTCAGGGGTAACGTAAAAACTTTCTATGCTAAAATTGCCCCGAACAAGGGAAGGAAAGTCTTCAAAATAAGTAGAGGGATTTGCTTTTTCCCTTCCCGTTATCTGCTTATTGATTTCCGAAATAATAAATTCTGTAAATGTTTTTGAGTTGGGAAAATAATCCGAAAGTTTTAATTGATTGCCGGTCTCAAAATCCCATGTCTGAGAATCCCTCACCGTATCTCCATGAGCTCCGCCCAGATAAGTGTATTGGTCTGTAAAGAGACTGGTTACACAATTCTCGTTGTATGTAATTGTATAAACGGATAGGAATTCATAGCTGTTAAAGGGGAACTGGTGATCCGATGCATACATTGCCTGTTCTACGGCTTGCTGATACAATACGTTCCGGCAATAGTCTTCTTTTTGTTTGGCCTGATAGTTGTAGTAGTTATTTACATACGTTGCGGATGCCTGGCTGCAGGTGGTGGTAAAGTTGGGATAATGAATGGTATAGGTCAGAACGGGCACACCCTGATGAAGCATGGTATCCGTAAGTATTCTATCAATGATATTCTGCATAAGAGCCTCAAAAAAGGATCGTTTTTATAATATATGGATCAGCTTTTGCATTTATGTAAGTTTATAAAGAGCAAACGGAACCCATGGTTTTTACATATTTCCCCCGCATTGGGACAGACTAAATTTGAGGTGATAACAATGGAAAAAGACAAGAAGAATGAGCAAACTCCAAAAAAACAACAGGAGTCAGATAAGAAACCGGAAACCTTTCAGGATCACTGGCAAACCGGAACGTTTTTGGGACCTAATACTTTGAGATATGAAGAGAACAGAAGAGTGTACGAAGAAGAGGATTCCAAGAAAAACGATTTCTAAAAGGCAGGAGGAAGCTGGTCAAGGGCTTCCTCCTGTGAATATCTGTTTTTACAATCAGGTGGGCCGGATGGAGAAATGGGTGCCTCCATGCGTTATCTTTCCCAAAGGTATGCGATGCCTTATAAGGAGTGCAAAGGACTTTTGACAGATATCGGAACAGAAGAAACGGTCCTTCATGGATATCGGTCAAGGGCGTCAAATGTCCTGAAATGGTAATTTCAAGTACACGTCAAGGGTGAAGCAATCCACTCCATACCCAAGGCGTGTGCCTTTTTTTGTTTTGGCATAAAATACATGATCCACAACCTGTTTTAATAACGCATTCTTTTGGAGCGGATCTTCTGTTTGTGTATAGGATTTTAAAATGTTCTCAAAGTGGGGGATACACTGTTCTTTGCGGACAATGCGCTGCTGTATATCTGAAATTTCTCTATCTATTTGTTCTAGGGATTTTTTGTTTTCCTCAATCTTTTTTGTCAGATCTCCAGACCGTTTCCGGAATAGCTCCAAAGAGTATAACTTCTGTTCAAAGTAATCATAAACAGTATCCAATTGGTGTTGGAGTTTGTTCTCCTCATTGGTGAGGTTGGATCGCATTGTCATTTTTCGCTCCAGAACTTCGTTCCAATCGTTGAAATTCTCCCCTTGAATTTTTATTTTGTATTGTTTTAAGGTATCTTTTAAAAATTGAATCAGACGTTCTTCCACCAGGTAGTAAAAAGAGCCTACGGTAGGGCAGCCGTGGGTTTTGCAAAGAAACGTATCCGTGGCGTTTTTTTTCCCTGCAGGACGGCGGTATAGAATCCTTTGACATTCGCTGCAATAGATCAGCCCTGCCAAAGGGGATTTGATGGTGGAACAATTGGTGGGACGGAAGCTGGCTTCCATTTTTCGTTTGGCAGCATAAAATAGGTTTTCTTTAATAATAGGCGGATGTATCGCGTCAAAGATTTCCGGATTTGCATTGACGGGACGGGAGAGCTTCACTACGCCGTTTTCTATGGTTTTTATCTGCTTGCGCTTGCCCACTTCCAATTTGCCTATGTATGCATAATTTTTTAAAATCCCCTTTATTACACCTGTTTCCCAATGATCCGATTTACGGGGGAGGACATTCATATCATCAAGCAGGTGGGCGATCTGGGCTGCTCCCATAGGCAGGTTGTCTGATTCGGGAGTTCCTTCTGTGAAAAGCTGGAAAATAAACTGGACAATCGTTGCTTCATCTGGAAGCGGTTTTAAGGTATAGCCTTTTTCCCTTGGAAGTTTTATCCGCTCATATCCATAGGGAGCTACATTGCCGATCCATTTTCCTTCTTTGGAGGAGGCACGGCGGCCGTTTTGCAACCGGCGGTTGATGATCTTGTATTCCCTGCGGCTCATGAAGAGACCGAATTCCGCATATTCTTCGTCAAACTCATCGTTGGGGTCGTAGGTTTTTATTGGGGTGATGATTTTTGTGTTTCCGTATTTAAAGGTTTCCATGATTAGCCCCTGGTCCCTGGTATCCCCACGGGCTAGACGTTCCAGTTCTACCACAAGAACACCCTCCGGCTGTTCCCTTTCGATATCTGAGAGCATACGCATCATCTCTGGCCGGGCGGCAATGGTTTCACCGGATACCACTTCCCGGTATACTTTAGAAATCGTTATTTTTAGTTGTTCTGCCAGTTCTTTCAGCCGGTTTTCATGCCTTGCCAGGGTTTCTCCCTCACCATGGGATTCTGCCTCCCGGTCTTCTCTGGATTTACGAAGGTACATGTAATAAATTCCTGTTGGGTCAAGCATGATATCATCTCCTTGTATAGTTTACTTGATTTAGGGTACAAAAATGAGGGTAAAAATCCTTTTGTGCGGATTCCTACCCTGATTTTTAGCATACCTTAATGAGTTTTATTTCTAAAAAGATTGGCTTGGTTTGCTATAATTATTAGTGGTGTATTTTTTTCTTTTTTACACGAAAAAGGAGCCATTGCTCCATAAGTGATAGCTCACTTATTTTGCAACGGCCCCCACGGGTATCTTACATTGCTTTGCATTCGGAGGCACATTTTTTGCATTCATCCGCACATTGCTGACAATGTTCATCTTTAAATTGTGTGCACCCGGCAGCACATTCTTCACAGATGGAAGCACATAGCTTACAAAATTCCCTGGCGTGCTTTCCATTCATGGTCATCAGGCAAGCCGCTTCTTTACAAACACTTGCACACTCCATCATCATAGAAATATGAGTGGTTCTCTGGGCAACATCTGGCTCTTGTAAACATAATACAGCACATTCATGGCATGCCTGAAAACAGCGCAGACACGCATCAATGCACGACTGGTAGTTGTTTAATGGTTTTCCTACAATACTCATTGATTCAAAACTCCTTTTCACTATTTTTAGTATTGTCTGCTTAACCAGCCGAAAATATTCATTTTAAAAATACATGAGGAAATTCATGCAGTAAGATATTGAAAGACGGGCAGGCGACGCAATTGGCACCTGTTTTGGCGAATACACAAAGCTGGGGCTGAACATGGCAAGAGCTGCCGCCTCTCAATTCTGAAACATCTGAAAAACCTTGCCGACAGGGAACTTACGAAAACGGAAGGTGCCACGCGAGAAAATCTTATATAAGTGACGGCGTGAGTACGAATAAAACATGGGTCGATTGGTCAGTTTTATTCATAAAACGATGCCTCACATTTGGAGGAATGCGAACGACATCTCCTTCCTCTAAAAAATACTCAACCTTCTCTAATTCCACAAATACCTGCCCTTTCATAACAACAGCAATCTCTTCTTTATTGGAATGTGAGTAATAGCTTTCTGTGGTACTGGAGTGTGCATTTAAATCCATTATTAGAAGTTCAATGTGTGCTTTCATAAAATCAGGTGTTAGTACGTCATATACAGTGTGGTCGCTATTTTCCCTATAGATCTGTTTACGATCCTTTTTTCTTGAAATAAGCGATTTAGTATCTATATCGTTTATAAATAGAGTATAAAGAGGAACGTTTAATGCAGCCGCCAGCAACTCTAACACATTTAGCGATGGATTGGCCTCTCCCCGTTCAATTTGGCTGATTAACGATGTACTAATTCCAGAATACCTGGAAAACTCTCTTATCGTCATTTCCTTTTTCTTTCTGTAGCTTAATACCGTTTGACCTAAACGGTAATGGTTCATGAACACTTCCCCTTTCCGGTATAATACGGTTTTTTAACGATTTGTGCTAACATAACGGAAACACATATTAAAGCTGTTCTTTCATGAGAATCCGTATTATAATTATCTTGTAAATTATATTGTATCACATGTTTTATATAGTACAAAGAAGAATAAGGAGATAAATAATTTGATAGCTAAAGCTGGTATTTTCTTTTCATTATTCATTGGCGTATTTTCATTGTCTACTTCTGCTATTTTTGTGAGAGCAGCAAACGCTTCTTCTGCTATTACAGCTTTTTATCGTTTACTTTTTACTGTGTTAATACTTTTACCTTTTTTGCTGCTTAGCAAAAAAAATAGAACTGCATTTCTTGGCTTATCAAAAAAGCAATTGGGGTTGGGCTTTTCTTCAGGCCTGCTTTTAGCCGTTCATTATATGTTATGGTTTGAATCATTGAACTACACATCTGTTGCCAGTTCGACTGCCATAGTAACATTACAGCCGCTTTTTTCCATAGTGTTGAGTTATTTATTTCTTAAAGAGCGTTTAGGGAAACTAACCTTGCTTGGTTGTCTTATTTCTATAGCGGGTTGTTTCATCATAGGTTGGGGAGATTTTCAAACGAGTTATCGGGCGTTATTAGGGGACTTGTTAGCTTTTTTGGCTGCGGCAATTATTAGTCTTTATTTTTTTATCGGGCAGATTAGCCGAAGAGATACTCCTTTAATTCCATATTCCATTACTGGCTATATGAGTAGTGTTGTATATTTGGGACTATATGCTTTCATTGAGCATAATTCTTTTACTCATTACCCGGTATCAACGTGGAAAGCTTTCTTGGGATTAGCTCTAATTTCAACAATTTGTGGCCAATTCATCTTTAATCTTTTATTAAAGTGGGTATCAGCTTCCACTATATCAATGAGCATCCTGGGGGAGCCTATTGGAACCTGCATTTTAGCGTACTTTATTTTAAATGAAGGAATTAATTTCCAACAAGGTGTAGGAATTTTTATCATTCTAGTTGGTCTATTAATATTTTTTTTACCTACAAAATCAATGGGAAAGAACAAGCAGGCACTTAATACTGTAAAATTTCAAACGCAGAAGCACCCGTAAGCAGCAACAATATCTAAATTTATTATATACCAGGAGGAAAAGAAAATGGATAAGATTAACTTTGAGGAAAAATTTCAGCTTTTCAATGATTACTGGAGTCCTAAAATTATTGGAGAACTGAATAACGCTTATGTGAAAATTGCTAAGTTTAAGGATGAATTCACTTGGCATGTTCATGAAAATGAAGATGAAATGTTTCTTGTCGTAAAAGGGGTACTAACAGTGAAATTCAGAGATAAAGACGTATGTTTGCAGGAGGGGGAAATGCTCATTGTTCCGAAAGGAACGGAGCATATGCCTGTCGCTCCCGAAGAGGTTCATGTGCTTTTAATTGAACCCAAAAGCACACTGAATACCGGAAATGTCGTAAACGATAAGACCGTTGAAAAACTTGAAAGAATATGATCAAACAATAAAGCTGTTCACAGCGAAAAAATTATGTATTATAATCAGGGATTGTATCGGCCGATACAATTCAATTTAACCGCCAGATTATAACTATTGGCAGGTTAATAAATGCACTTTTAGGGGCCTTCCAATGGCAGTATGCGGTTGGAGGGCCTTTTTTTATGGGCTTTAGCCTGTTGAACATGGGTGAGTTTCTTTTTAAGAGAAATGAA
>CAJMPJ010000028.1 GCA_905215155.1 uncultured bacterium
CCAGGGTTCAGCCGGAGCATAAGACGCGTATTGTAAAAACATGGAAAAAATTATCCAGAGTTACAGCCATGACCGGAGATGGTGTTAATGATGCCCCCTCCATTAAGGAAGCTGATATCGGCGTTGGTATGGGAATTACCGGAACGGATGTTACAAAGGACGTTGCAGACATGGTTCTGGCAGACGATAATTTTGCAACAATTGTCAGTGCGGTTGCTGAGGGAAGACGAATCTATGACAACATAAGAAAAGCCATACAGTTTCTCTTATCCTCAAACCTTGCAGAAGTTATTTCGGTATTCATTGCCAGTTTACTCGGCTTTACCATATTAAAACCGGTTCATCTGTTATGGATAAACTTGATTACGGACTGTTTCCCAGCCATAGGAATCGGTATGGAGGAACAGGAGGCCGATATTATGAAACGGAATCCAAGAAATGCAAAAGATGGGATTTTTGCCGATGGTGTGGCTGGTGAAACATTATTCCAGGGAGCCGTAATCGGTGGTCTTACTCTTTTGGCGTATTTTGTAGGTCATTATATGGAAAGCGGATTGTGGGAAATTGCGGAAAGTGCTGACGGTATGACAATGGCCTTCTTATCCCTGTCCCTCCTCGAAATGTTTCACTCCTTTAATATGCGTTCAAGGCATGAGTCAATCTTTCGGTTGAAGACAAGCAATAAGTTTTTATTCGCCTCACTTCTGGCGTCTTTCTTATTGACTACGGCAGTTATCTATGTGCCATTTTTAAATAATGCATTTGAGTTTGAACATATTTCATTGACGGAGTATTTTACAGCGGTTCTGATTGCTGTTTCTATCATTCCAATAATGGAAGTAATGAAGTTTATAAGACGAATTCAGCTGAAAAATAAGTAAAAATGCGATAATGTACTTTAATAACAGCAGCAATCCATGGTTATCATATTGATACGGTTAATAATAAAACGGAAACAGATGTTTATCTGGTTTCCGTTTTTTTTTGTGCTTATCCGATAAAAAATAAAACTTCCAATAAAAAATTATGATTATATTATGGTAATATTTCAATTTTAAACACAGTTACCCTGGCAATTGTTCTAAAATGCAACATATTTGCACTTTTTTTTAATGTAAATTTACAATTGATATGTCATAATGTCATCAAGAATAAAACAGTTCTTCTCAAACAGCTTTCTGACTGGAAGTAGAAGAAGAGGGGAGGGGGATTACAACAACTTGCTGACCTATCTGAAGGTATACGGTGTAATCGCTAATTATTTTATATTTACCAGTAATAAGGAGGAAAATTATGCAATATCCAAAACTTCCAGGTCTCACCTGGGATGGAACTATTTACGAAAATGAAGAAATGAACGTATATGAAGCATTGCTGCCAAATGGTGGCTATCCGACTGCACACGCTCCGGCAATGCTGGAGCTTCCGAATGGTGATCTGCTTTGCTGCTGGTTTGCCGGAAGCTATGAAGGCAGTGCTGATGTTCATATTGTCTGCTCAATCCTTCCAAAGGGAAGCACAAAATGGCTGCCTCCAGAAGATATTTCTAACGATCCGGCACGCAGTGAGCAGAATCCTTCGCTGTTCTATGGTCCTGATAATAAAGTATGGGCAATGTACACGGCTCAGCTTGACCGTCAGGAGGGGAAAGATAATATGCAGTATACCGCTGTAGTCCGATGCCAGAAGAGCAGTGACGGAGGAAAAACCTGGGGACCATATGAAACATACTTCCCGGAGGAAGGAACCTTCTGCCGCCAGCCGATTCAGGTTCTTTCAAACGGTGTATGGATATTTTCAAACTGGATTTGTACCGATTCTTCAGAAGGTCTGTCTGGTGATCCAACGGTTTTTCGCATCTCCTATGATCAGGGAAAGAGCTGGAAAAAGGTAATGATGCCTAAGAGCAACGGGCATGTCCATGCCAATGTGGTTGAGCTTGATTCCGGACATTTGGTAGCTTTTATGCGAAATCGTGAAGCCTATCGCATACATCGAAGCGAATCCTTTGACTGGGGAGAGACCTGGAGCGAGCCGGTACCAACGCCTTTGCCAAACAATAACTCCAGCATAAGCGCCATAAGGCTTCAGAGCGGACGTATTGCTATCGCATACAATCCGACCTGCACACCTTTTCCCAAGCCTGGAAAGGCTTCCTGGCCAGGGCTGCGCTGTCCGGTAGCAGTAGCCCTGTCAGAAGATGGCGGCCAGACGTTTCCAATCATCCGCTGGCTGGAGCGGGGCGAAGGCTTTATGGGGGATGAGAATAAGACAAACAATCTGCAGTATGAGTATCCGTATATCATGCAAAGCAAAGATGGAATGTTACACCTTGCATATGCTGCACGCACCCGCAAAGGAGTAAAGTATATAAAGTTCAGTGAAAAAGATATTCTTGGGGAGAAACGTGAGCAGGTTGGTCTCTACAATCCCACGGCGGCGAAAAGCCACTGATAATTTATAAATCCTTTCGTTTTACACTTTGAAATAATACAAAAAATATAACGAAATGTGTCATACATGTACCTGACACGGAGTTGAACGTGCACTATGACACCGAGAAAGGCTAGAGGGAAAATACTATGACACCTCAAATGATTATTGCTTTAGCAATCACAGTATTCATGATTATACTGATTATGGCAGACAAACTACCATTTGGCGCCCCGCCATTACTGGCGTGTCTATTGCTTGTCATTTTTGGAATCACTGATATTAAGGGCGCATTTGCCGGATTTTCTAATTCTACAATTATTATGCTTGCTGAATTTATGGCAATTATTGCTGCACTTCAAAAAACAAGCTTTATTACGGCTTTTAAAAATTCCATGTTTCACATAGCAAACAAAGGAAAGTTCAAGGCATTTTTGTTTATCATTTTAATTGTTATGCTGGGCTGCAGCTTGTTTGGAACTGGTTCAACGGCATACTACGTTCTGACCCTTGGGTTACTTTCCGCCTTGCCGGAAAACAAACAGCTGCCTCCATCAAAAGTTATTATGACTGCAGGCTTTGCAGCGAACCACCCATTGCTGCCATTTAACACTGCACTGCAGTATGGTATCGTAATTGCTGTTCTTAACAGTGCTGGTGTTCTTGCACAGGTTTCTGTGGTTAAGTTTGCAATCATTAACTTAATACTGTCACTTGGTTTCCTGCTTAATTGTGTGATTCAGTACAAATTCCTTCCAAACCACCCAATTGCTGCAGTTACAGATGCAGCAAAAGCGCAGGGAGAAGCTGTCAGTACTCTGCCTAAGTGGAAAGAGCAGGTAACATATGTTGCTTTCGTAGCTGCAGTAATAGGTATGATACTTCAGAGTTTTATTGGCGATGCAGGCTATGCAATTCCTGGTCTGTCGGTAGCAGTAATCCTTGTCATTGGCGTAATGGATTTCAAAGAAATACGTGATGCCATATGTGCACCTATCATACTTATGTCAGCTGGGGTTATCGGGATTGCTGATGCACTTGGGAGCACCGGATTAACCAATCTGGTTGGTTCAACCGTAGCAGGTATGCTTGGAACAAACATCAATCCTTTCCTTATGATTCTTGTATTCTGTATCCTTACAAGCGTGCTGGCAACAATGACTGGCTCCACCATTGGAACCGTTTATGTATTTACCCCTCTTGCCATTGCCACATGTACCAGTCTTGGACTTGATCCTACTGCAGCCGCATGTGCAATCGTAATATCTGGCTGGTGTGGACATTTCCTTCCTATTGATGGTATGCCTGCAATGATAATGGGGGTTGGAAATTATAAAATATCGGAATTCTGGAAATTTACGATTCCACAATACTTTATTCGTTTGATTGCTTTGACCGCTGGCTCACTCTTAATGTTCCCTATGTAGGGGCAAAGAAGGGACCTTGAAAGAACTTAAAGATAGAAAGAGGGATAATTGTGACAAATAAGTTTGAATTAGAACATGTTGGCATCAATACACCTGATGCAGAAGAGGCGGAGAAGCTTGCACAGCTTTTAGGAATGATGTTTAACCTTGAACCCCGCCATGGACAGAAATCAGAATTTGCGGGTCCATACTTTGAATGTATGAAAACTCCGTTCCTGGGTTCCAATGGCCATATTGCCATGCGTACCCCTGATTTAACGGCAGCAGTAGAGGAATTGAAAGAAAAGGGATTCTCCTTCAATATGGAAACGGCTGCTTATACAGAGGAAGGCGCATTAAAAAATATTTATTTAGACGGAGAATATGGCGGCTTTGCCATTCATATTATGCAAAAATAATGTGAGGCTCTATGCGGAATGTTGGAGTGTGATTGAAAACACATTCCCAACATTCCGCATAGAGCCTGTTTTTATTTGCTGCACCAGGTGTTATCTCATGGTTTATGGAATATAATGAAAGTATTAAGAGTGGATGTATGACAGTCAGGAGGAAATATGATATTACCAGACGAATTCATAAATCGGGGCTTCTCCATACAAGAAGCCGGTACAGATGATTTGGGAATATACATAGATATTAGAAGAGCCTGCTGTAAGAACGATGCAGATCAATATTATGGCGGCTGGAATGATGAAATTCAGACCATTATAAGTACGGACAGCTTTCACCGAATGCTGCAGGTGAAAAGCATTTATAAGATATTGCAGGAGGACCGGATCATTGGCTTTTTTTCTTTCACAGAGCAGAAGGACAGGATCGGAGACGTTTCCATATATCTATTGCCCCATGCCTGTGAAACGGAGCTGGAGGTTTTCTTTATTCACCAACTGACATCCCGTTCGGAGGAAACCGGCAAGCCGGTGATTATCACTGTTTTGCGCTCCAGTCCGTTGAAAGAGCTGTTTGAACGTGCTGGTTTTGAAATTTACGACAAATCAAAAACTCACTACTTAATGAGCTATAATCAAAAAGATCCAAAGGAAACAAACAGTTACATGAACCGGATTTATATAAAATCACAACAATAAGGAGAACCTCAGAAGCAGCATCTGCTATTTCTGAGGTTCTTTTTGCGTTAAAATAATTCTTTTTTAAAAAATCACCGGCTGAATCTGTTTTCCTTCCAGTGCCAGTTCCAGAGTATCCCGGATCAACTCCGTATGTGCGATGAGAGAGGTTGGTTTTTTGACCGGGTCATCCTGCCCGAAGGGAACAAAATAAATATTTTTTACATTGAATAATGTTCCTACATTTTTAAAATTGATTCCCATGGCATCGTTGGTGGAAATGGAGATGACCAGGGGCTTTGCGTTCCTTAGATGAGCTTTGGCAGCCATCAGCACCGGGGAGTCGGTAATGCCGTTAGCCAGCTTTGCTAAGGTATTGCCGGTGCAGGGGGCGATGAGGAGCACATCCAAATACCCTTTGGGTCCGATCGGCTCCGCCTCCTCTACAGTCAGGATCGGTTTGTTACCGGTCATGCCGGCGATCCGTTTCATGTATTCTCCCGTATCTCCAAATCGGGAGTCGGTATTTTGAACATTGGTGGAAAAAATGGGGTAAACATTGGCCCCCTCATCCACCAGAACCTTTACCGCTTCTTCGATTTTATCAAACGTACAAAAAGAGCCGGTAACAGCCAGGCCCACCTTCAACCCTTTCAGTTTCATATGCCACTCCTTTACGCCAGATATTTTACAATTGCTTCAAATAAGATTTTACCGGAGGTTTCCGGTGCGTAGATTCCGGGAAGACCGGGGCATAATTTGGCCCGGATCTTCTGCTTTTTGCAGAAATCAAAATCTACACCGCCGGGAGCGGAGGCGATATCAATGATGGTTACGTCCGGATCCATGAGACCAATCAAAGTTTCATTTAAAACCAGTGCAGGGATGGTATTGAAAATAAACGGATACTCCCCTATCTTCTGGGACAGATCAGAAAGAGCAATGGTATCAAAGCCCATGGAAGAAGCCAAAGTGAGCTTTTCTTCCTTCCTGTCTGCAATGGTGACGGCTCCGTCTAATCCTTTCAGTTTTAATGCAAGCGTTTTTGCACATCTTCCAAAGCCGGTTACCAGACACTTGGTTTTGTGAAGGCAACCGGGGCTTATGCGCAGAGCTTCGGCAATGGCTCCTTCTGCCGTTGCAATGGTGTTTTTTACTGTGATTTCCTCGATCTCCATGTAATCAAAGCATTTGATGCCGTTGTCTTTTGTGTAATCCTTTACGTAATCCGGGATATTTCCCCCGAAAAGGATATGGTCAGAGTTTAAAAGGCTTAAAAGATTGCCAATGCCTAAATCGTCCATCTTGTTGACGGAGTGCAGATTTAAATTGTCCCTTGTAAATGGGATGGGACCGAGTATGACCTGATTGGTTTTTATGGCCTGGTCAATGGAAAATAAGGGATCTTCCATATCATAATGAACAGTTACCGGAAAGCCATGACCGGTTAAAAACCGGCTTAAATAAAGCTGTCTTGAATCGCCGCCTAAAAGAAGAAAATTGTACATACGTGAATCACTCCTTATACTGGTTTATATGATGGAAAATTTGATTTGTGTATGGTACCAACGGGGGATGTTTGTCATACTTTTGTTAGTATGAACCTCTAATTTTGGGAATGATTGTCTATGAAAAATGCGATTTTTAAAGGCTCTGCAGCAGCCGTCGTTACACCAATGGATGAGAATGGGAACCTGGATATGAAGGCAATGGAAAATTTGCTGAAATTCCAGCTGGAACACGGGACCGATGCCATCGTAGTCAATGGGACTACAGGAGAATCTTCCACGCTTGAGGAAAAAGAAAAGCTGGAATTGATTGAATTTGTGGTGCATTATGTCAACCACAGGGTGCCGGTCATCATGGGCACCGGAAGCAATTGTACGGCTCATGCGGTCCGTATGTCGCGTAAGGCCCAGTCTCTTGGAGCATCAGGACTTTTGGTGGTGACTCCCTATTATAATAAGGCGTCTCAGCAAGGGCTTGTGGAGCATTTTCAAGCAGTTGCAGACAATGTGGAAATACCGATTATCCTTTATAATGTACCGACCCGGACGGGAGTTAATGTAGAGCCGGAAACGTATTTAAAGCTTTCCAAACACCCCAATATCCAAGCGGTCAAGGAAGCCAACGCAAGCATCTCCCATGTTGCCAGGGTTGCGGCCCTTTGCGGAGACTGCCTGGATATTTATTCGGGAAATGATGATTTGACGGTGCCCATCATGGCACTGGGCGGAAAAGGTGTCATTTCAGTTCTGGCCAATATCATGCCGTTTGAGATGCATATGATGTGCCGGCATTTTTTGGATGGAGAAATCGAAAAAAGTAAAAATATGCAGCTGGAACTGTTAAAGATCATGAATGCCATGTTTATGGATGTGAATCCCTTGCCCGTAAAAGCAGCCATGGCAATGCTGGGCCTTTGCGGAGAACATTACAGACTGCCCATGACCCGGTTGGATGAAGCAAAGAGGGAAAAGCTCAGAGAAATCATGGAATCTTATTTTGTCCAGCTGCAATAAAAGCGTCTGGTACCATATGCCCGGCCGGATTGCGGGAAAAGAGTTAATCCGGCACATCCGGTCCGGGCTGGTACGGTAAATAAGATAAGTTGCTTAATATTATGTATTTTTTTGGTAAATATTGAGTAATATCTTTGTCTTGCGGTCCTTTTTTTCTCATGATATATTTATAAATGATTTTAGGGGATTAGGGAGGAAACCAAAGATGAAAAAAACAAAAAAACAGATTCTCACAAAAATGCTTCTGGGAATTTCGATCCCCGTGGTGCTGACATTTATTGTGTCAGGAATAATGATTTCAAAGCGTGTAGGGGAGAGTATGAAGGCTCAGTCGACCCAGACTCTGGACGCTGCCTCTCTGGCAGCAGCAAATCAGGTGGATTCATTCCTCAGTTACTATCTGGCGGAGATGAAAAGTGCGGCTGCCAGTCAGCAGGCAGAAGAATTCTTAGCCAGTTCCACAGGAACTAAGCGGCTGACCGACAGTGAATACTATCAGGGAATCAAGACCACTCTTAGTAAGCTCCAGGACACAGACAAGGAAAACATTCTGTCTTCCTGGATTGCCGATATTGATTTAAGCCAGGCAGTTATGTCCGATGGCTATATCACAGAACCGGGCTGGGATGTCCAGACCAGGCCCTGGTACCGTGCCACACAGGCAGACCAGCCCATTCTTACAGAGCCGTATGTGGATACCAACACAGGCCAGATCGTCATAACGGCAGCCTGCGGCGTATTTGAAAGCGGTACGGGCAAACCGCTGGGCGTAGTAGGGATCGACATTCAGCTTACCCAGCTGAGTGACATCATGAGCACTTATAAGGTCGGAACCTCCGGATCGGTGATTCTTGCCACGGACAGCGGCCAGATCGTGTATCATCGAAATAAGGATATGATGCAGAAGAATATCTCAGATATTGATATTTCCCAAAATATCAAGGATGCATTTGCCTCCCAGAAAACCGGAAACTTTGATTATACCTTGGATCATGTGGAGTACTCCGGTTCCATTAAAAAGGCAGGCAATACCGGCTGGCTGGTTCTGTCAAACATTCCCCGGTCAGAGATGCTTATGGAACGCAATCAGGTCGTATCGACGGTTACTGCTATTTTTGTATTCGCCACCGTCATATTAGTCATTCTTATCTATCTGGTGGCAAAGAGCATATCAAAGCCATTAAGGAAGCTGTCTGTGATTGCGGAGCGGATCGGCAGCGGTGAGCTTGATGTGGAGGTCGATGTATCCAGCAACGATGAAATCGGAATGGTGGCACAATCTCTGGGAAATACGGTTACTCGCCTGAGAGATTATGTAAACTATATTGATGAAATTGCAGCGGTATTGGATCAGATCGCGGATAAAAATCTGGTGTTCCAGCTAAAGTATGATTACATAGGAGATTTTGAAAAGATCAAAAAGTCCATGTTAAAGATCAGAAGCACTCTGACGGCTACCATGGAACAGATCACTTCCACGGCGGACCAGGTGGCTTATGGATCTCAGAATATTTCTGAAAGTTCAAAGTCACTGGCAGACGGCGCCTCCGAGCAGGCCGCTTCTGTGCAGGAACTGGCATCGACCATCAATGAGATTTCCCAGAAGATCGAGGAGAATGCAAAGGATTCCGGCGAAGCAAGCAAAAAGGCAAAGGAAGCGGAAGCAGAGCTGGAGACCGGAAGCCGTCATATGGAAGAACTGGTTTCCGCCATGAGGGAAATCAACGAAAGTTCCGGGGAAATCGGCAAGATCATTAAGGCGATTGAAGGAATCGCATTCCAGACCAATATTCTGGCGTTAAATGCGGCTGTGGAAGCTGCCCGTGCAGGAGAAGCGGGAAAAGGCTTTGCCGTTGTAGCAGATGAAGTGAGAAGTCTGGCTTCCAGAAGTGCGGAAGCGGCAAAAGGAACGACCGCTCTGATCGAAGGGTCTGTAAACGCTGTGGCAAACGGCACAAGGCTGGCTGATGAGGCCGCAAGATCGGTTGCAAGCGCAGTAAACAGCACCCGTATGGTAACTGATATGATCGGCAGGATCTCCGAGGCCTCCAATCGTCAGTCTGAGGCCATCCGTCAGGTGACCATTGGAGTGGACCAGATCTCCGGAGTGGTACAGATGAACTCCGCCAATGCAGAAGAAGGTGCTGCATCAAGCGAGGAACTATACGAGCACGCCTCCCAGTTAAAGAATCTGGTAAATGAATTTAAAGTAGATTAAAGCAAAAAAGATGTCCGGTAAGCGTTTGTTTACCGGACATCTTTTCGTATGTATGTATCTGTTAGGCAGTCTTTTCTTCCCGCAGAAAGTCTGACAGGGATTCCAGAATATCGTCATGTTCATTGCTGTAAATAATCATCTCCAGCTCCGGATTCGGACAGATCGTCATAATACCCAGGATGGACTTGGCATCAATGACAACGTTTCCTTTGCATAAATCCACATCATAATTATACTTTGTAACGGTTCTGACAAATTTTGTAATGTCTTCAATGTTGTTGATTTGAATAGGATATTTTTTCATATGCTCACCTCATATAAATACTTCTGGTTACATTTGTGTGTCGTTTCGACCTGATTATATGACAAATTGTGACAATTTGTTATGTCCAAATTTGTATAAAAACCGTCTTTTCTTGCAAAGGGCTGGATGAGGATGGTATAATGGCTTGGGGGAAGGGCATGGGAACCGGTTGTTTGGAGGGGAAAATGAAGAAAGAACTTCTGAAGCTTTTAAGAAATTCATCGTATGCAGCTTCAATTTTGCAGTATTATGATAAAGCATGTGGTGAGGAAGCGGTCGAAAATAATATTGTGATGAGACCGGGAAAATTAATGGATATGTATTGTCAGCCCTGTCACATTGCAATACCGGAACACAGCCACAATTATGTGGAACTGGTATATATGTACAGCGGGACAACGGTCCATGTTATAGGCGGAACCAGAAAGCTGAAGCTGGAGACCAATGATTTACTGATTTTAAGAGAAGAAACCAGGCATGCCATCAATCCGGCAGGAGAAGAAGATATTGCCTTCCATTTTTTCTTAATGCCTGAATTTTTCAGTCACCCTGCTTTTATGGGGGGAAACGGAAATATGCTCAGGCAGTTTATATCGGCATCCTTAAAAGGAAATACAACTGTGGCGGAATACCTGCATTTCCATTTACGGGAAATTCTGCCTGCCAGAAACCTGCTTGAGAACATGATCTGGTCTTACGTGGAAGAAAAAGAGGACAGACAGGAAATCAATCAGGCAACAATGGGAATACTGTTTATGGAACTGCTTCATGATGTGGATAAGGTGGAATATCACGATATGCTCCAGTATGAGGAACAGATCGTGCTGACCGCATACCAGTATCTGGAAAAAAATTATTCCAGTGCGACCTTAGAGGAATTTTCCGGCATATCCATGCAGCCGCCGTATTATATCAGCCGTCTGTTCAAGCGGTATTATAAGATGACATTTACCGAATGCCTGCAGCTTATAAGACTTGGCAGGGCGGCCAATGATCTGTCGTCAACCACCAAGCCTGTGGAAGAGATTATCGCAGAGGTGGGCTATGAGAACAGCAGTTATTTCCACCGTCTGTTTAAGCAGAGGTACGGATTGACACCAAAGCAGTTCCGGGATAAATCCAGAAGCAAATTCTGAAAAGATTATGAAATATGCTTCGGGAACATTGACTTTCCTATCACAGGTTATTATAGTTAAGTCAAAATGAAAAGGGGCGAGGAACACAAAAATGAGCCGGTTTAGGGAACGTTTTGCGCGGTTTATGGCCGGAAGATATGGTGCCGATAAGCTGTGCCGGTATTTGATTGGAATTTCTCTTGTATTGATGTTTGCAGGTGTGTTTGTCTGGAATACGTGGTTAGATGTTCTGGCAATTATTTTTCTGGCTATATGCTATTTCCGTATGTTTTCAAAGAATATCGGAAAACGATTTGAGGAAAACCAGAAATTTGAACGTCTCTTATTCCGTATAACGGAAGTTTTCAAAAAGTGGCGTTATAAGATTCAGCAGATGAGGCAATACCATATTTATCATTGTCCCAATTGCAGTCAGAAAATCAGGATTCCAAGAGGCAAGGGAAAGGTGAGTATTCATTGTCCTAAGTGCAATACTGATTTTATAAAGAAAAGTTAGTGATATATTTAGAAGGGAACAATTATGAATTTACAATTTAAGCCGCTTGAGGCAACGGATGTTGACAAAATTTCTCCATTCTATGCCTTACGGCCCAATCGAACCTGTGACAGCGTATATTTAGACAGTTTTATCTGGAGAGAATACTATCAGGTAAAATACGCGGTCTGTGATGAAAAGGCAGTGTTGTTTTTGATGGAGAAAGACGGAGAACCATTCTCCGCAATGCCGGTTTGCAAGGAAGAATATCTGCCTTATTATTTTCAGAAATTGGTGGATTATTTTAATCAGGTCTTAAAAAAACCGTTAAAGATTTTCCTTGCAGATGAGGAAGCCATCAATTATCTGAAACTGGACCCGGAAAAGTTTCTGATAAAGGAAGAGGAGGATTTAAAGGATTATCTTTACGATGCCGAATCTTTAAAGACTCTGGCAGGAAAGAAGCTGCACAAAAAGAAGAATCATTTAAACTCCTTTTTAAGGGAATACGAGGGCCGTTACGAATTCAGGACTCTTACCTGTTCTGACCGGGCCGATGTGCTTTCCTTCCTTGACGAATGGTGGGAGAATAAGGTGGAAGCCGCTGAATTCGTGCGTCAGCTGGATTATGAAGTCATGGGAATCCATGATATTTTGAAAAACTGTCACCTCCTTAATGTGAGAATGGCAGGAGTGTACATCGACGGGCAGTTAAAAGCGTTTACCATCGGCACTTACAACCCTTACGAAAAGATGGCGGTGATCCACATTGAAAAGGCAGATCCCGGCATTAAGGGACTTTATCAGTTTATCAACCAGCAGTTTTTGATTCATGGATTTCCGGAGGAGCTAAAACTTGTCAACCGGGAAGACGATGTGGGGATGGAAGGATTGAGAAAAGCAAAGATGTCCTACTATCCCATTGATTTTGCAAGAAAATACGGAGTAATTCAGAAGGGTTTTTAGCGATGATACGGTATTTGAAGCAGGAAGAAAAAAAGGAAAGCAGAAAGCTGTGGGAAAAGGTCTTTTCAGAAGACTCGGAGAGCTTTCTGGATTATTACTATTCGGACAGGGTACAAAAAAGCAAGGTTCTGACCGCATGGAAGGAAGGATCTATGGCTGCGATGCTTCATCGCAATCCTTATCAAGTGGTGGTGAAAGACCGCTTATGGAAGATTGATTACGTTGCCGGGGTTGCTACTCATCCGGACTGCCGTCATCAGGGTTTCATGAGCCGGCTTTTAAGCCGCTGTTTTATGGATATGTATTTGGAAAAAATGGAATTTTGCTTTCTGGTTCCTGTAGATCCTGCCATTTATCAGCCGTTTGGTTTTACCTACATCAGTGATCTGCCGGCAAAGGAATTGAACGCAAAGGGACAGCAGTTAAGCCGGCGTGCCTTTTTGGAAGGTTCGGAGGAATGCAGGGAGACGGCCAGGTTCGTCGGCAGGCAGCTGGAGGATCAATATGAAGTCTATGCGTTGAGAAACGAAGAATACTACCGGGATTTAAGCAGGGAAGTACGGAGTGACCGGGGGGATCTGCTTCTTCTGTCTACCAGAGAGAAAGAAGAACGCCTGGCAGGTGTATGGGCCTATTACGGTGAGACGGCAGCGAATGTAAGAGAACTGATCTGTCTGCCGGAATATTTAAAGGAAGGCGGCTCCTCAAAGCCTTATGCAATGGGGAGGATCATTCATTTGCAACAGTTTGTTTCCGTCATATGCTTAAACGAGGATAGTCCGGTCAGTGAGATGGAACTGGTCATTGAGGTAAAAGATTCATTGATTCATCAAAACAACGGCATATTTAAGTGGAGGCTTGACCGGAAGGGATCGGTCTTAACCCCCGTTTTGGAGGAGGAAGGACGGAAACCCCAGATATCCCTTGGGATCAATGATCTGACATCCTGGCTGTTTGGATACAGCCGTCCTTCTGTCTCTGGCGAAGGGAAAGAATTGGTGGACAGGGTCCGGCCGTTAAAGGGAGTATTTTTTGATGAAGTAACTTAAATATGTCCGCCGGCATCGGAGTTGGACTAGTGATTACGGGCGGATTCTTATGAATCCGCCCTCCATGTTTTAGATAGTCTTTTTAAACAGGAAAGGGTAGGGATATGGAAGGGATAAGTCAGTTAAAAGAATGGATCGGAAAAAGTGAAAACATCGTTTTTTTCGGAGGTGCGGGAGTATCGACGGAAAGTGATATCCCGGATTTCAGAGGGGTGGATGGGCTTTACCATGAACAATATAAGTATCCTCCGGAAACCATCATCAGCCATAGCTTCTACAGAAAGAACCCCGAGGAGTTTTACCGGTTTTACTGCAATAAGATGTTATTCCCCCATGCAAAGCCCAATAAAGCCCATAAGGCACTGGCAAAGCTTGAAGCCATGGGGAAATTAAAAGCGGTCATTACCCAGAACATTGACGGCCTCCATCAGGCAGCAGGAAGCCGGAATGTATTGGAACTCCATGGTTCCGTAAAGAGAAATTACTGTACAAAATGTATGAAATTTTATAACCTGGAGGAAATGCTTGCCGCCAAGGGGGAGGGAGAGGTTCCGCGATGCAGCTGTGGGGGAATCATAAAGCCGGATGTGGTGCTTTATGAGGAAAGCCTTAACGATAGCGTCCTGAGCCGTGCGGTGTCATTTATTTCCGGTGCGGATTTGCTGATCGTGGGAGGTACCTCCTTAACGGTTTATCCGGCAGCAGGACTCATTGATTATTACAATGGAAATCAGATGGTTTTGATCAACAAGACGGTAACGCCCATGGATGAACGGGCGGATCTGGTCATCAGCGGCAGCATTGGAGAAGTGCTTCACGACGCAGTTTAACTGGATTTGGAGAAGGGAGAACAAACATATGTATGAGGCAGCAAAAGAACGATATGGGACAATGGTATATAAACGCTGTGGAAGAAGCGGGGTCCTGCTTCCCAGGGTGTCTTTGGGGCTATGGCAGAATTTCGGGCTGGAAAAACCTCTTTCTCACCAAAGAGAGATCCTTTTAAGTGCTTTTGATATGGGAATTACCCATTTCGACCTGGCCAATAATTACGGAGCTCCGGTGGTGGGAAAAGCAGAGGAAAATTTTGGAAGCGTGTTAAAGAGTGATTTGGGCAGATACCGGGATGAGCTGATAATTTCCACCAAGGCCGGATTTGAAATGTGGCCGGGACCTTACGGAAACTGGGGCTCAAGAAAGTATTTGATGGCCAGCTTAGACCAGAGCTTAAAACGCATGGGACTGGAATATGTGGATATATTTTATCATCACAGACCGGACCCGGATACCCCGCTTGAGGAGACCATGGGAGCACTTGCCGATATGGTAAAGCAGGGAAAGGCGCTTTATGTGGGAATCTCTAATTACGGTGACAAAGAAGCAAAAGAAGCCATTTTGATGTTAAAGGCCAAAAATGTCCCATGTCTGATTGGACAGCCCAGGTACAACATGTTTGAGCGTGTGGCGGAGGAAGGGCTTTTTGACACTCTGTCGGAACATGGCGCAGGCTGTATCTGCTACAGTCCTTTGGCACAGGGTATGCTGACAGACCGCTATTTAAATGGGATTCCGGAGAACTCCAGGGCAGCAAGACCCGGCAGCACTTTAAGCGGCCGTTACCTCACTGAGGAGAATCTCTCCAGTGTCCGCCGTCTAAATGACCTTGCAGCAGGGAGAGGCCAGACACTTGCCCAGATGGCACTTGCCTGGGTCCTTCGGGAGGAGGCGGTCACGTCGGTTCTGGTCGGAGCCAGCAGTGTGAAACAGTTGAAGGAAAATGCAGCTTGTCTGAAGAATACGGAATTTACCCCGGAAGAACTGGCTGAGATCGACAGAATTTTAAAATAATCGGATATAAGGGCAGCCCGTGATGGGAAGGCAGGTATGTTTATGACTTACGAAGTTGGAGATATTGTAAAACTGAAAAAAAAACACCCCTGCGGAAGTCAGGAGTGGGAGATATTAAGAGTTGGTGCAGATTTTCGTTTAAAATGTATGGGCTGCGGCCACCAAATTATGGTGCCAAGAAAGCTGGTGGAAAAGAACACCAGAGGTTTAAAAGGAAACGATGGAACTCCAAAGGTATAAAGCGAAGAAAACCACAGTAAAATGTGCAGGAAATTGAGAAAAGGACTTGCTTTTATCAAATGTTTCCGGTATAATGTTATTTCGTGACATATAGAATCCTTGCTCCTGAAACTGAAAGCAGGGGCCAGAGACCACAAGGAGGTAAAAAGCATGAACAAATATGAGTTAGCCGTTGTTATTAACGCAAAGCTCGAAGATGAAGAGAGAGCAGCAGCGGTTGAAAAAGTTACGGGTTATATCACTCGTTTCGGCGGAGCTGTTACTGGCATTGATGAATGGGGTAAGAAAAGATTGGCTTACGAAATTCAGAAAATGAAAGAAGGATACTACTACTTCATCAAATTTGATGGCGAATCCAGAACTCCGAACGAGTTAGAAGAGCACGTTCGTATCATGGAGCCGGTTATCAGATACTTATGCGTAAGACAAGAGGCATAATAGATAAAGAAAGCGTGATCGTATGAACAAAGTAATCCTTATGGGCCGATTGACCCGTGATCCAGAAGTAAGATATTCCCAAGGTGAGCGTTCTATGGCAATTGCAAGGTACACCCTTGCTGTTGACCGCAGAGGCCGGAGAAACCAGGACGGCAATGAGCAGACTGCAGATTTTATCAACTGTGTTGCATTTGACAAGGCAGGGGAGTTTGCAGAGAAGTATTTCCGTCAGGGCATGAGAGTATTGATTTCCGGAAGGATCCAAACTGGAAGTTATACGAATAAAGACGGCATTAAGGTTTATACAACAGATATTATTGTAGATGATCAGGAATTCGCTGACAGCAAGGGCGGAGCTTCAGGAGAAGGCGGTTATCAGCCAACTTCCAGACCGGCACCTTCCAGTGCAATCGGCGATGGATTCATGAATATCCCGGATGGAGTCGAAGACGAAGGACTTCCATTCAACTAAAACGAATAGGAGGTAGCACCAATGGCATTTAATAAGAATGATAAAGCTGATGGCGCTAAGTTCAGAAGAGGCGGCATGCGCAGAAGAAAAAAAGTTTGCGTATTCTGTGGAGAGAAGAACGGCGTTATTGATTTTAAAGATGCAAATAAGTTAAAGAGATATGTATCTGAGAGAGGAAAAATCCTTCCCAGACGTATCACAGGCAACTGCGCAAAGCACCAGAGAGCGCTTACTGTTGCGATTAAGAGAGCAAGACACATCGCTCTTATGCCTTATACAATGGAGTAAATCCTTATTTTGTAAGGGTTTTTGAATTGGGTATTGGATATGGAAAGACTTCACATGAGAGTGTGGGGTCTTTTTTTGTGGAAATTAATAATAGTAGTTTTTTTTAATCATTCTGTAATGATTAATATTTATAATTACTTAAAGTATTACCAAAGGAAAAAAACACATAGAGAGAAAAGCAAATTTTGGAATCTAACGTGTATAATATTGGCACATTAATTGACAATAAGCTGGGTATCAAATACACTGAAAAATAAGATTTTAATTATTTGACACGACTTATTTAAAGCATATTCATCCATGTTTTCACAGTAATATTATGTAAAGGGGTGGTTCCATTGGGATAATTACAATTCGGAACAAATAGTAGTCGGGTATTGGCATGGATGGAAGAGCTAGAAATCAAAGGAACACATATAACGTTGGTATTACTAACCGAAACTTTGATATTACTCCACCAAGTAATTGGGCACCAGTTGCAGCGGAATCTAATGTAACGACTGTTGGAGCCAATTATACAATTACATTAAAAAGAGGAAATAATTCATGGAAATGTTTTATCACAAATAATTTATCTCTCTAAAAGGAGTAATTATGAGTAAAAAAAAATATTTGCTTCTGTGTCTTTTCCAGACTTTAATAGCAGCGATATATCCATTTGTTTACATGGTTACTTGGAAATATAAGAACTATTCATATGATTCGATGCCATATTTAGTGCTTACTTGTCTTTTTCCTTTGATTATGGGAGCAATTTTATATTTAAATAAAATTGTTTCTATTGATAAGACAGTAAGTGCCATATTTCTTGTGTTAAATCTATTTATGGTTATAATTACATGGGAAGTAGTTCCAGGAACGGTTGCTACATATAATTTATTAATTTGTGGAGTTTTACTCATATCAATTTTTGATAAGTATACGGATAAAAGATAAATGTGTCTTAAGAAAGAAAAAAATATTTAAAAATGGCTTTTCTATATAATGATAAAAAAATGTTAGTTATTGTGAGCAAATTTATTGTGCTCTTATTGATCATTATAGTTATTGAGGATTTTGTTATTAACATATATGATAAGTGAAAAACGGTTTCTCATCGAATCATTCTAAGTAATTAAATGGTTAATGGGGGCCGCTTTTCAATGTAAGAAAAAATTATATACTGACGAAAACAAGACTATACAACGTTTAATAATCAGCCTATTTATGGGGTTAGGTTTTATGTCTTATAGTGCGTAATATTTTATGTAAAAGGTGTTGAGTGGTTTTATGCATTGGTTATTTATAGAACGGGCTTGTTTGAACTAGGATTAAAATGCACATATATAGAGCGATATAAAGGGGATTTAAATAAGGGCAAGAAAATCAGTAAGACTAAGAGAATTTTTAGTTTATATTTTCAACTCCAAAATAGGCTCTGTATGATATGATTCAACCATATCATACAGAGCCTATGAACATACTATTAAGAACTGATTTTCCCTTTGCTATTTCATATCATTAAAAATTGATTTCCATTAATTATGAATACGATTTTCGTTATACCCGGTACTCATATAATGTTCATAGTATTTTTTCAAGTCATTCCCATAGGCGGTTGCCAAGTCTGGATTATTGTCCTTGTATTTCGTCACATCGAAGGTGCTGCATCCCTTGCGCCCTTCTGCCATTCCATTTGAAACAAAGTGTTCCAGTAGTTTTTGCTCATTATTTCCTATGATAGTCTGCAGGTCCGGGTTATTATTATAATAGAAGGTTGAGTCAAATACCAGCTTATAATCCGCGGCATTCAGAACGGGTTGTGTCTTGGTTTCTGGTGCGGGGCTGGAGTTTTCATTGGCGGCAGGTGCCGTATTGGCATTATCATATGGGCAGACGCCGTTTGGATGCAGATGGGCTGGATAGCCGTGGTGATAATGATAGCTTCCCAAACCACTTTTGTTCTTATAATCATGATGCCCGCCCCGGGAATCTGTGCGTCCAGAATGGGCCTGCGCAATTATGATGCCATCTGCATACCTTGCATCTGCATATCCGATTGTCAGAATCGCAGCCAGTAATAAAATGACTTTTTTGAAATTTTTTCCAAACCTCTTTTGTTTTTTCGTAGTTACTTCCATTTTCATATACAATTTCCCCCTATATTAATTTTTATTAATCATATCATATGGAGATTTGTATATCAATTTAAATTAATGAAGATTTGTGTTTCAATATTGCACATACATTGGATAAAGGGTACTATATAAGAAAGGTATCAGAATTCGTCAGACTTTAATGTGGGGAAATTATGAATAAAATTTAAATAATACTTTAGTTTTGTTTATCTGTATTCATTAGAAATTCTGGTGAAAATTATTGAGTTGATATAGTATAAATGTACTTTTATAGTATTCTTGTAATAATGATACTGTTTTTATGCTGCATTTTTGTTAGAATAGATTTACAGTGGTTTGTGGAAAAATTACTTTGAGTGTCACTTTAAACAAAAATTTTGGAAACTATAATGAAGAACCTATGCTGCAGGGGACAGGCTTATGAGGAGGTTAAAAGTGAAACGTGCTTTATAAAGACGGGGGCAAAAATGGCAAAAAAATTAAATATAAGATACCTCAACCCGAATCCTGGAGAAATAAATAAAGTCAGTGAGCAAATAATGGTCAGTTATACTTCTGCATATAGAGGGCTTATGGATCATAAGTATTTGTCTTCTTTGGTAGGTAATCATTGGGTTTCTATCTTACAGGAAAGAGTACGGTTGGGAGATATTTGTCTCGTAGCAGAAATTGATGGAAAGATCATTGGAAGTGCTGTGTTCAGCGTAGTTAATCATTTAAAAAAAACTTATGCAGAATGGCACGCTTTTTATTTGCTGCCGGAATATACAGGAAAGGGTTTTGGACATTTATTTTATCAAAAGATTGAACAAGATATGATAGCTCGTGGCTGTGGATATTGTATACTGGAGGTTTTATCAACAAATGAGCGGGCAAAAAAATTTTATGTTTCACATGGATTTTTTAGAATCGAAACCTTTAAGGTTGAAGAAAATGGAATGATACTTTTATGTGATCAAATGAAGAAAGCGTTCATTTAAGCTAAATAGTAAAGCTATATAACAAAGCAATATATCAAAGCAGCAGATGTTAGTAAAAAATACGATTGACGGGTTATGAATGAATTTATGTAACATTCCAGATGATAGAGTCAAAGTTAAAAGGGATTCATAGAGATTTTTTCAGAAAAAAAGGGGGATTTTTAAGAAATGTCCGGTGTGTTCTTGCCGTCTTGTCTGGGGCTGTGTTACATTAAAACAGATAGTGGAAACATCAAAATGAAAGGAAAGGATTTGCATAATGGATAAAAAGAAGGTCATTTTAGTATCACACGGAAAATTGTCAGCTGGTATGCTTCATTCCATACAGATGATTATAGGAGAAAATGAAGATGTATCCTCAATGGGAATGATGCCGGGAGAGCATTATCAGCCGATGGTGGATGCGTTGGAACAAAAACTGAAAGAGAATCCGGATACCCAGTATGTGGTAGTGGCTGATCTTATGGGGGGCAGTGTATGCAATGGTATGACAACCTTGCTGCAATATCCTAATATAAAGCTGGTGGCAGGTATGAATATGGGACTGGTCATCAATCTTGTACTTTCACCAGGCGTTTTGACGGATGAGGAAATAGATGCAAAGGTCGCAGAGGCCAATGCAGTAAACAAGAGGATTCAACCGGAGCTGCTGACAAATGGAGAAAGCGGCGAGGATGACTTTTTCTAAATAATTATTTGGTTTTTTATTTCGACGCTGAGTATGGAACGGCATTTCTCTGAAAGAGGGAGACAAAGAAATGTTAAAAAATAGTCAATAAAAAGACCGCAATCTAAAGTGCCGTCGGTACAATAAGGCGGCGTCCAGAAAGCCGTCGGTACAGAAAGTCGGCAGTCCAGAAAGCCGGCAGTCCAGAAAGCCGTCGGTACAGAAAGTCGGCAGTCCGGAAAGTCGGCAGTCCACAAAGCCGGCGATATAAAAAGATAACAATATACAGGTGAAAAAACAGGGAGTATTACAGATAAATTCAGAAGCAATTGTATTTACCAAATGTTGACCGAGGCAAACGCAGGAATGAAAAATTTGAGGGAGGTGCATATACATTATGGCTGAACTGTTGTTTTTACAGCCGGTATTTAAGGAGGCTGTATGGGGAGGAAGGAAACTGAAGGAACGCTTTGGATATGACATACCCAGTCCGTCCACAGGAGAGTGCTGGGCGGTTAGTGCTCATCCCAATGGAGACTGTATTGTAAATGGCGGAACTTACGGAGGAGAATCCTTATCCGGTCTTTGGAGCAGCCATCCGGAGCTTTTCGGTAATGAGGATGGAAGACTGGGAAATCAGTTTCCTCTACTTGTAAAGCTGATAGATGCTCAGGAAGATTTAAGCATACAGGTGCACCCCGGCGATGCTTATGCGAAGGAACATGAGAATGGTTCTCTGGGAAAAACCGAATGCTGGTATGTTCTGGACTGTACGCCCGATGCCACGATTGTTATCGGTCATCATGCAAAGAGCCGGGAAGAATTCAGGCAGATGACAGAGGAAAAACGCTGGAATGATCTGATACGGGAAGTGCCTGTGAAAAAGGGAGACTTTTTTCAGATCCCTCCGGGGTGTGTCCATGCCATAAAAGGCGGCACACTGATCCTGGAAACCCAGCAGTCCAGTGATATTACCTACCGGATGTATGATTATGACAGAAGGTGGAATGGTAAGCTGAGAGAACTTCATACAAAACAGTGTATGGAGGTGGTCAGTGTTCCTTTTGTTTCCGTAAAAGACCAGAGAAAGAGGCTTGAAACGGGAGCGGTGGATAAGGAACATCTGGTGACCTGCGACGAATATACGGTGGAAAAATACGAGATTCATGGTACCTGGAACCACAAATTCCAGGGAGCATTTACCAATGTAAGCGTTCTGGAAGGGGAAGGGACCATAGATGGTATTCTGCTGAAAAAGGGAGACCATTTTATTATTCCTTACGGATATAAAATTTGCGAAATAGAAGGGCAGCTTTCTCTGATCTGTTCCTGGGTGCCGGATAAGGCTCCGGTTTGTGAACAGAAAGAGGATTCCATGAGTCTTGGGGTTTATGACTGGATGGGACGGTTAAAAGCCAGAGAAGAAGATACAGAACAGGTCGTTCTTGCGTTTGAAGATGTTTATGAGGAAGGGGATATGATCAAGCTGAGAGTTCCCCGGACAGAAGCTCATTATGTGGTAAGAATGGATGATACCATGGATGAAGCTCTGGTATATATGACAAAGAATGAGCTGGACTTTGAGATCCCATTTGAGGAGAGGAAAAAGTCTTATAATCCCAAGTCGTTTACCGGAAAACGTCATTATCTCACCTGCCGCCCGGCAGAAGATTATGAGATTTACGGTTACAGGAATCTTGCAAAAAATGGAATGGACCAGCACGGGGACAGGGGGTGCTATCCTCATGCCTCCGCCAATGTGGAGACGCGGGGAGAGTCTGTATTTGCGGCCAGAAATGCCATAGACGGTGTGGTTGCCAACCGTTCCCACGGGTCCTGGCCTTATGAATCCTGGGGAATCAACAAAAGACAGGACGCACAGATGCTTCTGGAGTTTGGACGCCCGGTGGACTTTGATCAGATCGTACTCTGGACCAGAGCAGATTTTCCTCATGACAATTGGTGGGTGGAAGCAGAGCTTTCATTTTCAGACGGTACCAGGGAAATTGTAAAGATGGAAAAGAGCAGGAAACCTCACCGGTTCCAGATCAAACGGAAAAACATAACCTGGATCAGACTGGGAAATTTAGTTCAATCCGATGATCCGTCTCCGTTCCCTGCTTTGACACAGATTGAAGTATATGGAAGGGAGCCGCGGCTCTAAAGAAGATCGGGGAAAGGGGAACGGGGGATGCTGCGTGCAATTATTGCTGACGATGAAGCGGTCATTTTAAAAGGTCTCAGAAAACTGATTGACTGGAAAAAAATGGGGATAGAGATCGTAGGGGAAGCCGGAAACGGCAGAGAAGCGCTGGAACTGATTCGTAACAAAAAGCCGGACCTGGCGGTATCGGATATTGCCATGCCGGAACTGGATGGGCTGGAGCTGCTGAAACGAATCAATGAACTGGGGCTTGAAACAAAGGTGATCTTCATCAGCGGATATCAGGAGTTCTCCTATGCAAAAAAGGCGGTAAAGTATGGGGCAGTGGATTATATTTTAAAGCCAATCGAACAGGATGAGATGGAAGCGGCTATTAAAAAAGCGGTGAACCTGGTGGGAGAGCAGAGCAGTTTAAAGCTGCTTAGTTTGGAGCAGGATGAGAATGAACTGTCCCGTATTTTTCATAAAATCAACGGCAATCAGGAATATGCAAGGCAGGATCTGTATGAACAGTTTGAGGCCCTTCATATTGATGTGGCCTGTAAGGAATTTATTGGGGTTGCATTCCGGCTTTATTTTACCAAAGCAGCGCCGGCCAATATCAAGATGCAGGAGCTGGAGAAATTTTCTGCTTATAACCGGCTTCAGAAAAAACTGGAGGAGGAGAAGTGGGGATTTGTCATTAAAAAGGATTTGAATAACTGCTATGTTATATTTACCCTTTTGCCTTCTGAGGATGACCATACCATCCTTTTCCGCACCCGCAAGCTGGCAGAGGTGATGACAAGCGGTCAGCCCATTATGGTAAAGACCGGAATCGGAGAACGGATCAAGGAGATCGGTACCCTTCAGCTTGCCTATAAGACCAGCCGGTTTGCTCTGGAGCTGTATTATTTTACGGAAGAGGATGAGATATGGTATGCCAATGTGAAGCGGCAGTTCCGGGATTCCTTTGACGATTATCAGGCCTGTTTTAAGAGGCTGATGCAGGGGTTTCTGTCCAGAAAGTCCACCATTGATCCGGAAATATGGGAGATTCTTTTGATCATCCGCAATCTTCATTTTGGGAACCGTTTTGCAGCCATAAACCGGTGTATCCTTCTGGTGACGGATGTTACCAAGGAGCTGATGGACAACTATCTGGTGGATGAATCTTACCGGGAAAAAGGAGAACGGGCAGCAGAAGAAATCCGTACCAAGCCGTTGTACAGGCAGGCCTGTGAGGTGATTTCCAATTATCTGGAGGACCTGTTTGAAATCATAAAGGATGGAACCGGGAACAGCGGACGAAACGAGATTGCCAGGATTAAGCGCTACATCGGGGAGCATTACCGGGAGAATCTGACTTTGGAGTCCATGGCTTCTTTTGCCAATATGAATCTTTATTATTTCAGCAGTTATTTTAAAAAGAATACCGGCCAGAATTTTAAAAACTATCTGACGGATATCCGTATGGAGGAGGCCAGAAGGCTTTTGGCAAATACGGATTATAAAGCCTATGAGGTTGCAAAAGCGGTAGGTTACCGGAATGTCCGCCAGTTCAATGAAAATTTCAAAGGGAAGTATGGGAAGAGTCCGAATGAATACAGAAAAGATTATAAGTCAGAGGGACATGTATAAAAAACGGGTAAAAATCTTCATGAAAACAGCGGGAACAAGGGTGCTGGCTGGCATCCTTGTTCCTGCTGTTTTCCTTATGGGGTGTTCCTTTGATCCTCCCGCTCCCGAAGAAGGACCGGTTTCCATACGAGTGGCCTGTTCCGCCGGAGACATCAAATGGAAAAGCGGGATGGAGGATGTGGCAGAGAAATTCATGGAACAAAATAAGAATATTAAAGTGGAGCTTTATTTTGTGCCTGAGGTCAAGAAGCAGACTTATATAGAACGGCTGAAGGTGCTGGCGGCACAAGAGGAGTTTTCCGATATTGTGGAACTGCGTGAGACAGGTGCGCTTGTGCAGGCGGGACTTCTTGCTCCCATGCCCCGGGAGGTATATTCTCTGGTAGCCAGCCCGCGGCTTTATGATGGCGTGTGTTACGGGGTACCGCGGTATACGACCACACTGGGAATAATTTATAACCGTGATATTTTTGAAGAGATGGGACTTTCCGAACCGGAGACTTATGATGATTTTTTGAACATCTGCCAGAAGTTATTGACAGCCAGGTATGATGCCCTGGCTTTGGGGGCTGCAGATATCTGGCATATGAAGTTTTGGGGCAATTACCTGTTTCGCAATTATATGGCCACAGAGGACGGTAAGGTCCGGATGACAAAGGAAAATCTGACCAGGATGCTGGGAGATTTCCGGGATCTGGCGGATAAAGGGTATATCAACTCCCGTTACCGGGATATGTTGGACAGCCAGACCGCACAGGCGCTCTCTTCCGGGCAGGCGGCCATGGTCTATACAGGACCGTGGATGCTTTCACAGATTGAGAATTTAAATCCTCAGATCCGGCTGGGCTTCTTTTTCCTTCCCGATAAAAATGGTGTTGCCTACGCAATGGATGACAGCAATGTGGAATGGGGCATTTCTGCAGAAACAGCCAGGGATAAGAAAAAGATGGATGCATCGGTGAAGTTTCTTCAGTTCTATTATTCAGAGGGGGTTTATGAAACCATATTGGAACTGATGAATGCAGATTCGGTGACGGTCCGTAAGGTCCGTATGCCTGACACCAGGAATCAAAGGATCATGAAGGCGGCCTATGAAAGGGGACCTGTGCATACAAAGCTTTTGATGGAGGATGCCAATTCGCCTGACGGATTCATTGCCTATTATGACCAGGTGCTGATCCAGGCACTATGGGGAGACGAACCGGTTTCTTCCCTGGCTGACAGCCTGCTCAAACGATGGGAGATGCCATGACACAGAAAAGAAAGAGCATTTTTTTCAATCTGACCATATCTTTTATCGTTCTTGGAGCGGCCCCTTTGCTCATTGCAGGGAGTCTGCTGTTTATCCAGTTCCGTAACAATATGGAACGGGTGGTTCTCGATGATATGACCCGGATGGTCCGCTACTCCGGCAACAACGTGCAGGAAATGGTAGATGAGTGCAGTGAACTGACCAAGCGCATTTATGATATTTCCACGGATGACGGACTGCTATTGTATCAGGTTTTAAATAACAGAAGCCTTCGCCAGGAGGTGAGGGAAATGAAGGTCATGGTGATTCTCAATGAAATGCTTGATGGGGACACCCGGATCAGGACCGCTTATTTTGAGGATAACCAGGGGAGGGTTTATTATGCCACTAAAAATACCCAGAAGGTACTTGACAAAAAGGCTTTTTTGAAATTCATTTCCCAGGAAGATGATACGGCCAATTTTTCCGTCCTTTATACCCATGTGGACAGTTATTTCCCGGATTCCAGGAATCAGGTAGTCACCTTTCGCCGCAGCTATCAGGATATAACCTCCTTTAAAACCATAAAAAACAGTTTGGGAAACTTATATCTGGACATGGATATAAGTAAGCTGTCTTCCATGCTGTCGGATGTGAGTATGGATATCAACGAATCCTTCCGGATTGTCGATGAACAGGGAAGGTGTATTTACAGCATGGAGCCGTCGGAGACCGGAAGCGTTTTGGAGGAGATGCTGCCCCTTTATCCGGTGATGTCAGAAAATGAGGGGATGATGCTGAAAGGGAACCGGTATCTGGTATACGACCGGCTGGAAAATTGCGGCTGGACTGTGGTTGCCCAGGCCGGAAGAGACCGGGTTCTGCAAAATCTGGAAAGCACAAAACAGTATATTTTGGCGTTTTTAGGGGGAACCTTTTTCTTGTTATTATGTTTATATTTCTATTTTCTAAAGGAAATCAGAAAGCCGGTGAAGCTTTTAGAGAGAGGCATGGCTGAGATACAGAAAGGAAATTTAGAGACCAGGATTGATGTGGGCGGCAGAGAGGATGAAATCG
Organism: uncultured bacterium; assembly: GCA_905215155.1. Taxonomy (GTDB): domain Bacteria; phylum Bacillota; class Clostridia; order Lachnospirales; family Lachnospiraceae; genus Lacrimispora; species Lacrimispora sinapis. The sequence continues at coordinate 26,740 of CAJMPJ010000028.1, forward strand.
GAGTTCTGGCATCGGGCTTAAATTCCATGGCTAAGGATCTGAACGAATACATCAAAAAGGTCTATGTGGCGGAAATCGGACAGCGGGAAGCGGAATTAAATGCCCTCAAGTCCCAGATTAAACCACATTACCTTTATAACACACTGGAGGTAATCCGGATGACGGCTCTGGAACAGGAGGACAGGGAAACGGCAAGAATGGTGGAGAGTCTGTCCAGACAGCTTAAATACCTGATGGGTCACAGCGGAGATATGGTGCCTCTTCGGATGGAGATCGAAAATATCCGGGAATATTTTTATATCATGCGCATCCGGTATGAGAACCGCATCCAGCTGGAAGTCAGCGTGGATGAGGAGGTAATGGAAACGCCCATTATTAAGCTGAGTCTTCAGCCCATTGTGGAAAATGCCGTAAAACATGGTCTGCGCCCCAAAAAGGGGAAGGGGACTGTACGGATCGAGGCCCACAAAAGAAGGGACTGCCTTGAGGTGACCGTAATGGATGACGGGGTCGGTATGAATGAGGAGATTTTAAAGGCCCTTCAGGAAGAACTGATGCAGGAGGAAGTTGGAGTCAAAACCAGAGAGGGCTTAAACCATGTGGGGATCAAAAATGTGTATGACAGGATTCAGAAAAATTTCGGACCGGAATACGGACTGGAGATCATCAGTACGGAGGGAACCGGAACCATTGTTGTGTACACGTTACCGGTAAACGCAGAGGAAAGCTAGAGGTTTTTTTGGGAAAACAGGAGAGGTTTTTGGATCGTCGTACCAAAGGGTTGAGACGGACAAACGCATATGATACCATAGGCTTATCTTGAAGAGGGACATGAAAGATGGACCTGTTTCACGTATGTAAGATCGTTCAGGAGGTAGAGAGATGATTAAAATGATGCGGGTGGATGACCGCCTGATCCATGGCCAGGTGGCGGTCATGTGGTCAAAAGAGTTGGGAATACAAAGAATCATTGTAGCGAGCGACACCATTGCTGCCAATGACATTCAGGTCAGTGCGCTTAAAATGGCAGCACCGGCAGGTGTTAAGGCAGCCGTACTGCCCATTGATAAGGCGGTCGGAATTCTCAATGATCCCCGGGCACAGCAGATGAAGATCCTTGTGATCTCCAACAATCCGGAGGATTTATTAAAGGTAGCGGAAAAACTGGATGAAAAGCCGGTCCTCAATGTGGCCAATTACGGAAGAATCGGAGGAGGTTCCCTTTCCTCCAAAACCAAAATTTCCGAATCCGTTTATGTGACTGATCATGACCGGGAAGTTTTGGAAAAAATCCATGGGCTTGGAATTGAAATCATTCATCAGCCCCTTCCCAGTGATGGAAGGCAGGACTTTATGAAGCTGTTAGGAGGAAAATAAGCCATGATCATGAACGCTTTCATTGTGGGATTTGTACTCATGTTTACGAAATTTTTTGACTGGTGGGGCAACACCATGTTTCAGAGGCCCATATTCTGTGTGGCAATTTTAGGCGCCCTGCTTGGACATCCGAAGGAAGGCATTATTTTAGCGGCACAGCTGGAACTGGTATTCCTTGGAAATGTAAGTCTGGGCGGTGTTATGCCTTCTGACTTTACTCTGGGTTCTATTTTCGGCGCGGCATTTGCACTTTTACTGGGCAAAGACCTAGCGACCGCGGTTACGCTGGCTCTTCCGCTGGCAGCACTTGGAACACTTCTTTATTCCTCTATGAAAATCGTGGTAACTTCTCTGGTGCCAAGATTTGAAAAACTTCTGGAGGAACGCAACATTAAGGGATTTAAGAAGCTGTGGATTCTCCAGTTTGCCGGATTCCACCTTTGCTATTTCCTTCTTGGTTTTATCTGTATCTGGGTAGGTACAGACGCAGTAAAGGCATTTGTTGACATCATTCCGGACTGGGTACAGAAATCCATGACCGTGGCCTCCACCATGCTCCCTGCACTTGGTATGGCGCTTCTTTTAAAGTCCTTATGGACCAAAGAAATCTGCCCTTATTATTTCCTGGGATTTGGTTTAGGAGCATTCTTCTTTTACAACAACGTAACAGGAGCAGCCCTGGCAGACAATGCGGTAAAGCTGACCAGCGCTCCAACTAAAATGTTGTCTCTGGTGCAGATTTCCTTTATCGGAGCAGCCATTGCGGCCCTCATTATTTTCCAGGAACTGCAGAAGATCAAGGACGGACAGAGATTTAAAAGCGTGTCCTCCAGCACAATAATTGATGAAAGTGAGGATTTCTTCAATGACTAATACCAACACAGGCACTGATGCAGCCGTTACAATGAAGACTAAACTGAATCCTCAGCAGAAAAAGCTGGTAAGCTCCGTGTTCTGGAGATCCATGTGGCTGATGTTCTGTACCTCTTATACCAAACAGCAGGGGACCACCTTTGGCTGGACCATGATTCCTTATCTGGAGGATATCTACGGCAAAGAGACCGATGAATTTTATGAAGCAATGTCCAGACATCAGGACTTTTTCAATACCACACCCGGTATGTCACCTTTTATCTTTTCTCTGGTTATTTCCATGGAGCAGGAAAGAAAATCCGCAATGGACACAGGAAGAGAATTTGATGATTCCTCCATTGAGGCGCTGAAGGTTGCTCTTATGGGACCGTTTGCAGGAATCGGTGATTCCGTTTATTCAGGAGCACTGCGTATCATCGCAACAGGAATCGCCCTGGGATTTTCCCAGATGGGCTCCTGGATGGGACCGATCTTATTTGCACTGCTTTATAACGTTCCCAATGTGCTGATCCGGTACTTTGGAGCCAGCTATGGTTTGAAGCTTGGCAGTACATACATTGCCAATGCATTGGCTTCAGGTGCACTGAAGGCATTTACCAAAGGATTTGCTGTTTTGGGACTTATTATGACAGGTGCCATGACGGCACAGTATGTAAGCTTTAAGACCACTTATGTGGCTGATTTTGGCGGAGCGACCTTTAATTTACAGGGGGTGCTGGACCAGATCATGCCCGGGCTTCTTCCGCTTGCGATCACCATGGCCTCCTTCTTCTATTTAAGAAAGAAGAATAAGCCGGTCACCGTGCTGCTGGTTATGTTTGCGGCCGCTGTGGTGCTTACTGTGCTGGGGATATGCGGTTAGTTGTTATGGCTTTAAGGGCTGGCAGACATCGGTTTGCCGGCCTTTGAGTGGTTTAAAAAAAGGAGAGGGAAAAGATGAACGGGTTGGGAATGCTGGCTGTGATCATAGGAATCATGGCGGTTTCAACTGTTGCAATGGGACTTATAAAAAAACGTGTATTTACCGGCATTTATACCGCACTCCAAACCAGGAATTACACTTCTTTTTTCCAGCAGGTGGATGGAAGGCTGGCCCGCGGGGTTCTGCCTGTGTATACCAGGGAAAACATGAAGCTGAGTGCTTATATGAGCCTTGATGATGCGGATAAGGTAAAGGGGCAGTTTAATGCCATGATGAAGCAGTCCATGAATTCCTTTCAGCTTACGGGACTTTTGGTCCGCGGATATGAGTATTTTTCCCGCAGGCAGGAAAGGGAGAGGTGTGAAAAAATCCTGGAAAAGATGAAGGAGGTCCTTCCTCCCGACCGTCTGGAAAAGTACCAGATGCACTATGACATTGTTTTTGGCGGTTCCATAGCCTATGCGGACCGGCTGGCAGCTGAGGCAAAAGCCCACAGGGGGAAAAAGAAGGGGTATCTGGAATATTTGCTTGCCAGATCCTATGAATCCATGGGCAAAAAGGAGGAAGGAAGACGTTACCGGCAGCGGGCGGCAAAGGAATTTAAAACAGGAGCAGAGGATATTGAGAGATATGTTGAAATCATGTAAAGACCTTAAAAGCCGCAGGGATCTGGTGGAATGGCTTTCTGATATGCTTCCCGATCCTTTTTTGTACAAGGGGTCCACCGGTGCGGCTTACGATGCAGGAATCAGGGAGTTTGAATATTGCTCCCGGCCTTTGTGGGCAATCTTTTCCCTGATCGCCAGCGGTGATTATGAGGAGGAGATGGCGGCTCCTTTTATAAAAAGGATCAAAGCCGGACTAAAGCCCGGGACTCCTCTGACATTTCCAGAGCCGTCTACGGCAAGGAGGCAGACGGCAGTGGAAATGGCAGTTTATGGCTATGGACTGCTGTGCTGCAAAGAGCGGCTGCTGAATTATCTGGATGAGGAAGAAAGAAACCGGTTGGCTGTCTGGCTGAACCAGGTAAATGAAATTGAATTTCCAAGAGGAAACTGGTACTTTTTCCTCTTAATCATCAATTACGGACTGAAGGAAAACGGCTTTCCCTACAGCAGGGAAAACATTGATTTTGCCTGCAGGGAGATCGAGAGTCTCTATATTGGCGGCGGGTGGTACAAAGACGGGCATGACTGCCAGAGGGATTATTATATCCCCTTTGCTTTTCAGTTTTACAGCCTGCTGCTTGACCGGTACTGCCCGGAACACAAGCTGTCCGGTGTCAGGGAAAGAAGTCTTGAGTTTGAACCGGATTTTCTGTACTGGCTGGACTCCCAGGGACGGAGCCTGCCCTTTGGAAGAAGCCTGACCTACCGCTTCGCCCATGTATGCTATTGGTGTGCCTGTGCGGTAAGCGGCGTTCATGGAATTTCCACCGGAGAAGTAAAGGATATGATTTTCCGGAATTTCAATTTCTGGGCAGGTCAGGACATCCTTTCCGAAGGAATGCTCTCCATTGGCTACGGATATCCCAACCTGGTTTTGAGTGAGGACTATAATGCGCCGGGTTCGCCTATGTGGGCATTTAAGGCCTTTGTTATTTTGTCTCTTCCCCAGGAACATGATTTTTGGAAAGAGGACAGAAAGAAGGTGGTTTTAAAGGAACCCATCAGAGAAGAACGGGGACCGGGGTTTTTGGCGGTGGCGGGGAAAAAGCATCATTATGCACTTTCAGTCTGTCAGTACAGCCATGCTTCCATTTTCCAGCATATGTCCAAGTATGGGAAGTTTTGTTATTCCACTGCCTTTGGGTTTAACTGTTCCAGGGATGTGCAGGGAATCAGCCAGTTTGCCGTTGACAATACTCTGGCCCTGTCCGTAAAGGGGACGGGGCAGTTTGCAGGACGGGGAAGGATTGTGGAATGGGACTTGTTTAAGGAATACGGATACAGCCGGTGGGTATATGGTGAGATTGCAGAGATTGAGAGCTGGCTGGTTCCGGTGGATGAGCAGTTCCATATAAGGGTCCACCGGATTCACACCAGTCTGGAACTGGAGACATATGAAGGCGCATTTCCGGTTTTTGGCTGGAGCCCCAAGTTTTGTTCTCCTGTGATGGAAACGGACGGCATAATCCTTCACCGTGGTCACATGTCAAGCGGAATATGGGATCTTTGCCATGACCGCCAGCCGGAGGTGGTTCTTCAGGGACCAAACACGAACATTTATGATTGTGAAAGAAATGGAGTTCCGGCACTGAAAAGGGAAATCCCTCCGTCAGAAGGGGGCTGGATCGCAGCGTGTCTGGTCTATGGCGATCCGGAATTGGATCAAGATGAAACAGGACCAAGACAAAAGCCGGTTGCCAGCCTTAAAGGAAATTGTCTTATGGTAAACGGTAAAAATATAATTTTAAATAAAAAATAAAAAAAGCCAGGGAGGATCAAGATGAAATATCAATTATCAGATGCAGACCGCGTATGGGCGGAAGAGACTTATGAAAAGATACGGGAAAAGATTTCAGCAGAATGTGACCGGGTGGGAGACCGGATTCCCTATATTGCAGAAGACGGAGTTTATAAAGAAGACAAAGCCGAGACGGATATTGTCTGGTGGACCAACGGCTTCTGGCCGGGGATTCTCTGGCAGATGTATCACGCAGAGGGAAAGGAGACTTTCCGCAAGGCGGCAGAGGGAGTGGAGGAAAAGCTGGATAAGGCATTTGAAACTTATACCGGGCTTCATCATGACGTAGGATTTATGTGGCTTCATTCTGCGGCAGCCAGCTACCGGATCACCAAAAACGAACGCTCCAGGGCAAGAGCTCTTCATGCCGCTCATCTGCTGGCAGGAAGGTATAATCCAAGAGGAAAGTTTCTCCGCTCCTGGAACCGGGACCGTTCCGGCTGGGTGATCGTGGACAGTATGATGAACATTCCTCTGCTTTACTGGGCAAGAGATGAGATTCAAGATCCCAGGTTTGAGTTTGTGGCCATGGACCATGCAGATACGCTGATGAAGTATACGGTGCGGGAAGATGGCTCCTGCAATCATATCATTGTCCTTGATCCTGTGACCGGAGAGCTTTTGGAAACGCCGGGGGGACAGGGTTATGAGTCCGGCTCCTCCTGGTCCAGAGGCCAGGCATGGGCCATATATGGATTTGCCCTCAGCTTTCTGCACACCGGCAAAAAGGAATATCTGGACACGGCAAAAAAGGTGGCCCATTATTTCATCGCCCAGACCGATCTGACCGGAGGCGTCGCTTTGGTGGACTTCCGGGCACCCAAGGAGCCGGTATACTGGGACAGCACGGCCGGGGTCTGTGCTGCCTGCGGACTGCTTGAGATCGCTTCTCACGTGCCGGAAGTGGAAAAGGAATTTTATACCAATGCCGCATTGCGGATCCTGAAAGCAACCGATGAAAGGTTCTGCAACTGGGATCCGGCATATGATTCCATCGTACAGATGGGCTCCGGCTCTTATGGAACCGAGCATGACAGGCATGTACCCATTATTTATGGAGACTACTTCTTTATTGAAGCAGTTTTACGACTTTTAGACAAGGACATACTGATATGGTAGATAAGAAAATAATTGGTTTGCTATGCCTTGATATCGACGGAACGCTCCTTGACAGCCGCAAGGAGCTGCCTCCGGAAAATGTGGAGGCAGTTCACTATGCTCTTGAAAAGGGCGTGACTGTGGCAATCGCCTCCGGCCGCTCTGTGGAGGGGATCGAGCCGCTTTTTTCCCAGCTTGGGATTGGAAGGAATGCAGTCTGCTTAAACGGCGGACTGATCCTGTCTGAGGGGATCGTACAGAAAACCATTATGGAAGAGGAAATGGTGATGAAAATTATCAGTCAGGCAGAGCGCTTTGACAGCCAGATATTCCTCTCTACAGCAGAATGGAACATTACAAACAGAGAGATGACAGGGCAGGTAAAGGAGCTGGTTGAGAATGGAAGCCTTCGTTCAGATTACCTGTATTGTCAAGATTTTAACGAACTGCGGACCCAAGCGCACCGTTACAGAGATGAGATTATCAAGATAGCTATTAAGGAAATTGATGAAGCCAATTTCGGGTTATTAAAACAGTCCCTGATCGAGATGGATTTGTTCCATGTGGCAAAATCAGATACATTTTTTGTGGATATTACCCCAAAGGGAGAACATAAAGGAAAAGGGGTGGCCGCCCTTGCCAGACACCTTGCCATTCCTATGGAACAGGTCATGTGCATCGGAGATAACGAAAATGACTTAGAGATGATTACACTTGCAGGTGTAGGCGTTGCAATGGGTAATGCGGTGGAACAAGTGAAAAATGCTGCTGTATATGTAACCGCCGATCATGACCACGCAGGAGTGGCAGAGGCAATCTACCGTTTTATATGACAATGTAGCAGGAGCTCCGCCTGAAGGCAAGTCAAAATACAAGGAGGCACATCATGAATCAAGAGACCGCACATACCAATCTTTCCGAAAGAGCCATGATCCGCAATCCGGTTTTAAGAGGATTTCATCCCGACCCCTGCATTTGCAGAGCAAGGGGAAGGTACTATATGATTACATCGACCTTTGAATGGCTCCCGGGCATATCCCTCTATGAATCGGAGGACCTTTTAAACTGGACTTCCAAGGGAGGGCTTTTAAAGGACCTGGATTTAAGCGGCATTCCCGATTCCGCCGGGATCTGGGCACCTGCCATTTCCTATGATAACGGGATTTTCTATCTTATATATACCATCAGCAGACAGATTGACGGCTACTTTAAGGACGTGGAAAATTATGTTACCACCGCTCCGTCCATCGAGGGGCCGTGGAGCACACCTGTTTTTATCAATGCTTCCGGTTTTGATCCCTCTATGTTTCATGAAAATGGAAAACACTATATTCTTAACCCCCAGTGGGACCCCAGACCTTTAAAAGGCCATCAGAAGTTCAACGGACTGATCCTTCAGGAATTTGATATGGAAAAAGGAATGGTGGGGCAGTCAAAGGTGGTGTTTCGGGGAAGCGGCACAGGAGGAACGGAAGGCCCTCATCTGATGAAGAAGGACCAATATTACTACATCCTTGCCGCCGAGGGAGGAACCGGACGTCACCATTCCATCTGCGTGGCCCGGTCCGAAAACCTATGGGGCCCTTATGAGGTATCCCCTTACCATCCGCTGATTACATCCTGGGAAAAGGATACGGTTTTGAAAAAATCCGGTCATGGGAATTTTGTGGAGACCCCGGATGGAAGCTGGTACATGACCCACCTGTGCGCCCGGTATTTAAATGAGGAGCCGGTCTGCGTTCTGGGCAGGGAAACCGCACTCCAAAAACTGGAATGGATCGACGGCTGGCCCAGAATGGTGCAGGGGGACTGTGTTCCTCTTGTAGAAGTGGAAGCACCTGAAAACGCAGTTGAGAAGGAAACTTCCAAAGAATACAGGACCTCCTTTCAACCGGGCACTGATCTGGAAAAGGAGGAGTGGCTGTCCCTTCGCCGTCCGTTCCGTCATAAGACCCTGCTTACCGATCAGGGGCTTGTTTTAAAGGGGGGTGATTCCCTTACTTCTCTGTTTGAACAGTCTCTGATTGCCCGAAGATGGGAGAGCTTCTGTTTCACAGCAGGAACCACGGTGAAATTCAGCCCTTATCACTATTCCCAGACGGCAGGACTGGTGTGCTATTACAATACAAAGGTGTTTTATTACCTTTATGTGGGATATGATGAGAAGAAACAGTGTTCTATGGTCAATATTCTGACCAACGATAATTTTCATTTCCAGGAACCGTTAGAAGGAAGGTATGAATATCTGCCGGAATCTGCGGATATGGTTCGCTTACAGGTCCGTGTGGACCAGAGAAGCCTGCAGTTTTATTATGCAGCAGGAGAGGAAGGCTTTCAAAAGATTGGACCGGTTTTAGATGCTTCTATATTAAGTGATGAACATGCAGACGGCTGGGCTTATACAGGAGCGGTGGTAGGAATTACCGCCGTTGATACCTTTAATAAGGATACTTCGGCTCTGTTTACAGAGTTTTACCAGATAGAGGAGGAAACATTGTGATTCGTGTATTGGAGCAGGAAAGGACATTTCATCTCGTTACGGCCCATACCTCCATGGTTCTTCATGCCATGCCAAGCGGTCATCTGGTGAGCCTTTACTGGGGCGGAAGAATAGAGGATGATGCATTCAGCCGTATTGCAAAGGATATGAAAAAAGCCAGCTATTTATCCGGGACAGACGGAATTCGGGATTTCAGACTGGAACAGTATCCGGTGCTCTATCCCTCCTGGGGCAATCCGGATTTAAGAAAGCCGGCATTTCAATTTTCCTACGAGGACGGGTCCCAAATGACGGACCTCCGTTTTTTCGGATACCGCCAGTATCAGGGGAAAAAGAAACTGGAAGGGCTTCCTACGGTCTTACATGATAATGCCGAATGTCTGGAACTGATATTGAGAGACAGCTTAACCGGCGTAAAAGTGACCCTGACATTTGGAGTTTTTGAAGCCTGGGATGCCATAACCCAAAGCGTAAGGGTAACCAATGGAAATCATGGAGACATTCAGATCCAACGGCTCATGTCGGGCTGCTTTTCCTTTCTGGACGACCAGTTTGATGCCATTAGCCTAAATGGAGCCTGGGCCAGGGAATGTCATGAGAACAGGCAGAAAATCCGGCAGGGAAGTTTCTGTGTGGAAAGCTTGAGAGGAGCCAGCGGTCATGGACAGAACCCGTTTCTGGCGCTGGCAGAGCCGGGAGCGGAGGAAGACAAAGGCAATGTATGGGCCATGAATCTGGTCTACAGCGGAAGTTTTGAAGCCAGTGTTGAAGTGGACATGCACCAGAATACCCGGTTTATGATGGGGATCCAGTCCTTTTCCTTCTCCTGGGGCCTTAAAAAGGGAGAATCCTTTGTAAGTCCTGAGGTGGTAATGATCCATTCCGGTCAGGGGCTTGGAGCCATGTCAAGGAGCTTTCACCGGCTGTACCGTGATTGTCTGCTTCGGGGAGCCTATGCAGGCCGGACCGGCAGAAAAAGGCCCATTCTCATCAATAACTGGGAAGCCACCTATTTTGATTTTGATAAGAAAAAACTTCTGGAGCTGGCAGACGAGGCAGTCAAGCTGGGAATGGAATGCTTTGTACTGGATGACGGCTGGTTCGGAAAACGCAACAGCGATGAAAATTCTCTGGGAGACTGGACGGAAAACCGGGAAAAGCTGGGGGGAAGCCTGGCGGAGCTGGCAGAAGAGATCAGAAGACGGGGACTTTCATTTGGTCTGTGGTTTGAACCGGAGATGGTGTCGCCGGACAGTGACTTATATAGAAGCCATCCGGAGTGGGCCATACAGGTACCCGGACGTTCCCCCCAGCTTGCCAGAAACCAGCTGGTATTAGATATAAGCTGCAAAGAGGTGCAGGATTATATCATTGAATCCGTTGACCGGATTCTTAAAACGGTTCCCGTATCCTATGTGAAATGGGATATGAACCGGAATATAACGGAATGGAATTCCTGTTTTCTTCAAAGAGACCAGCAAAAAGAACTGGGACACCGGTATATTCTGGGACTTTACCGGATTTTAGAGGAACTGACCGGGCGTTATAAGGATGTGCTGTTTGAAGGCTGTGCCGGAGGCGGAGGACGTTTTGATCCGGGAATGCTTTTCTACATGCCCCAAATATGGACCAGCGATGATACGGATGCGGTGGAGCGGCTGGACATTCAGTTTGGCACCTCCTATGTCTATCCTCCGGTGGCAATGGGCTGCCATGTATCCGCCTGCCCCAATCATATGACAGAAAGGCTCACCCCGCTTTTCACCAGAGGCCTGGTTGCCATGCAGGGCAATTTAGGGTATGAACTGGACTTGACGTCACTGGGAGAAGAGGAAAAGAAGGAGATCCGCAGGCAGACGGAATTTTACAAACAGATTCGGGAAATCATCTGGTACGGGGAATTGTACCGGCTGAAAAAGGAAGGAAATGAACGGGCTTTTCTGTATCTCTCAGAGGATGGCAGCAGAGGGGTAGTCAGCTTTGTCCAGATTCTCGCAAAGGCCAATACCGTTCCCAAAAGGCTGAAGCTGAAAGGACTGGACCCGAAAGCCTTTTACCGTGTAGAACGGGTGGGAGAAGACAAAAGTATGGTGGTGCATGGAAGTTTTCTCATGAACCTTGGGCTGGATTTAGACCGGCCGAAAGGAGATTTCCAGGGGCAGCAGTGGCTCCTTTCCAGAGAGGAGAAGCCCTATGCTTGTCATACCGGAGAATAGAAAAGTCCGTGTCATTTTATGCAGCGATGCAAAGAATGAGGCGGATGACCAGTACGCATTGTCCATGCGCTTTTAACCAGAAGCTTTGACATAAAGGGAATGGTTGCAGTTCATTTCCTGGAAAATGGCACCAACAGACGTTCCTATGAGGAGATGGAGAAGCTGGCCCAGCTGTCAAAAACCATGGGGCAGTACCCCATTTTACTGGGCGCAGACAAAAAGCTTGAGAGTTTGGAAGCCTATGAATACAGTGAGGGAGCGCAGTTTCTTGCTGCGGAGGCATTGAAAGAGGATGTACGTCCGCTTTATGTACTGTGCACAGGGGCCTTAACGGATATGGCCGCTGCAATACTGAAACACCCGGAGATTCAGGACCGGCTGACGGTTGTCTGGGTGGGAGGCGGACGCTATTTATCTGCTGGTGCGGATTGTTTTCCATTTCCCGGTAAGGTACTGCAGGTAAGAGATCAACAGGTTCACAAACCATCCCATGGGAACGGCATACCATACCATGGCAACTCCAAAGCGTGGTGCCATAGTCAGGGCAAAGATGACTCTCAGTGACAGGTTTGCAAGGTTTGCAATGGTAAACATCTTCATGTCGGCAGCACCTCTTAGCAGTCCGTCGGTACTCATCTTAAGTCCGATCAGAATGAAAAAGAAGCCCATAAACCGTAAGTATCCGGTTCCGGTCTGATATGCCAGCTCGGTTCCGCCTCCGCCCAGGAACAAGCCTACGATTGGCGTATGGAAGAATTCCAGTATGATGCAGGTAATGACTGCAAAGAATAGAACATATCCGTTTGCCGCCCGGAAGCCTTTCTGCACCCGGTCCTGTTTTCCGGCCCCCAGATTCTGTGCGGTGTAGGAGGACATGGCATTGCCGATGGCAGCCATGGGGACGACGAAAAGACTTTCCACCCGCATGGCAGAGGAGAATCCTGCCAGCACCTCGCTTCCGAAGCTGTTCACCACAGACTGGACCAAAAGCATGCCGATGGCCACGGTGGACTGCTGGAGAATGGAGGGCAGCGCCACCTTTGACATCTCGGTAAAGGCGGAGGTATCAAACGCCGTATCCAAATAGGAGTAATATTTTTTAAATTCCCGAACCAGCAAAAGAAAGGAAAGGATTACAGACACGCCCTGTGCCAGAAAGGTGGCCCATGCCGCCCCTTTTACCCCCAGTCCCAGGCTGTAGACCATAAAAACATCCAGAGAGATGTTTAACAGAGAGGAAAAAATCAAAAGGTATAAAGGAATCCTGGATTTTCCGATGGCATTAAAAATAGCGGAAATGATATTATACATAAATAAAAACGGAAGTCCCCAGAAGTAAATCTCAAGGTAGTCCGAAGCCATCGTAAGGATGTTTGCGGGGGTATTTAAATATATCATAAAGGTACGGCCAAAGACCAGCCCCACCACGGCCAAAACAATGCTTAATATAAGAAAGGATATAAGAGCCGTACCGGTGGACTGTATCATTTTCTTATAATTGCGGGCCCCTAAATAATGGCTGGTGATAACGGTTGCTCCCACACCGCCTCCGATGGCAATGCAGATAAAAACGTTGGTAAAGGAATAAGATGCCCCGATCGCCGCAAGTGCATCTTCACTTACAAAACGGCCCACGATGACAGAATCAGCCATGGTATAAAACTGTTGAAACAAATTGCCTATGATCATAGGAAAGGTAAAAAAAGCCAGTGCTCTGGCCGGTTTATCATTGATTAGATACTCCTTGTCCATTTCAGACTCCTATCTTTGGTTATATTCATGTTTTCTTCCGCATTCGTATTCGCAGAAGCATTCCGTTGTCAGGGTTTCTTCTGTTTTCTCGGAAGTGATCCCTTCTGCAAATTGTTCAAAGATTTGTTTCACGTAATTCACATTTACAAGATAATGCATATGATATCCCATTTTGGTGCCTGTTATAATGCCGGCTTTTTTTAGGATGTTCATCTGCTGGGACACTGCCGGTTCACTGATTCCGATTTTTTGGGAAATGGCCCTGACGCAGTAATGACGTTCCATCAGCAGACGAAGGATCTGGTACCTGGTAGAATCTGTGATCACATGCAGCGCCTGAATAAAATCCATAAAACGGTCCTCCTTTTTTTCTATTGCCTTTATTTAATTAAGTAAACACTTAATCAGAATAGCCCCGTCATTATCATTTGTCAAGCATGATTTTGCAAATTCCCCATGTGGCGGATTCCAACCAAAAAAAATTAAATCAGGATACGAATATTTAAAATAAGATCTAGACTTGTAATAATTAATATGATAAGCTAAGTAATGGAGTACGCATAAAAATAATGCATAAAATTTGTTAATTTTGCACAAAAATAATTGGAGATATTGAACATAATCGCAATAGACTTCTTTTTTTATCCATGTTATACTTCAATTACAAAATAGATATGTAGTTTGTGACTGGTCAGGCAGGCAAGATCTACAGAGTTGTTGTCACGTATCCGCTTTTATGTGATGTCCTCTGTGCTTGTCTTTTTTATTTACTTGAAGGGGACTATGAAGATTGAGAAGATACTGAATAATAATATGGTATTATCATATAATACTGAGGGAAAAGAAGTAATTTTAAAAGGAAAATCCATCGGCTTTGGTAAGAAAAAGGGCGATGAGGTGGACCGAAAGCTGGTGGAGCGGATATTTGTTCAGAATGACAAAAAAGATGCCCGCCACTTTGAAGAATATTTCGCAAAGCTTCCTCAGGAATATTGGGAAATCAGTGAACAGACAGTGGATTATGCCAAAAGTGAGTTTGGAATGCAGTTGAATGAGCGGACCATACTGACGGTGTGTGACCACATTGCAGGAGCTGCAGACCGGTACCGGAATGGAATTATTCTCCGCAATGCCATGATTTGGGAAGGAAAAAGGTTTTATCCCAATGAGTTTAAGGTCGGTCAGTATGCCCTTGATTTAATAAAAAGAAGGCTGAAGCTGACCATGGAAGAAGATGAAGCTATGTTTTTAGCCTTTCATTTCGTCTATGGGCAGCTGAACAGAAAAGAGCCTGAAGATCTTGAACTGATTACGAAGATTATCAAAGATATTGTGGATATTGTGGAAGCCTCTTATCAGGTAAAGTTAAATACCGAATCCTGGGATTACAGGCGGTTTGTCACCCACATTCGGTTCTTTGCCCAGCGGATGCTGCAGAATAAACAGTACGATAACACCGATGAGGAATGGTTTCATCTGCTGAAGGATAAATACCGGAAGTCTTATAACTGCATAGTAAAAATAGCCGATTACATCCATGACCAGTACTACTATGAAGTGGACCGGGAAGAGATGATGTACTTAATGATTCACATAGAAAAAGTAACAAGAGATTTGAATTAAAACAGAGAGATATGGGATTGTTACCGGACCGTATGATGGTCTGGGCAGGACCCTGCACATAAAGTAGGCTGCTGAGAGTTTTTGCAGGCTGCTTGTTGCAGGGTCCTTTTTTTCCTTTGAATGTGAAGGCTTCCCAAAACAGCGGGAACCGCCTTTTCAGATAGATAACAATAAATTAACCTTATAGAAGGGGGAAATAATTATGGCATTAGATTATGGGAAGACAGCCCAAACCGTCCTTGAAAAAGTGGGCGGAGAGAAAAATGTGGCAGGGCTTACACACTGTATCACCCGCCTGCGCTTTGTCTTAAAAGACAATGACATTCCTAAAGATAGTGAGATCGAGAAAATACCCGGTGTTCTCAGAGTCGTCCGTCAGGGCGGACAGTACCAGGTGGTCATTGGAAACGAGGTTGCCAAAGTATACAATGAACTGATGAAGCTGGGCAATTTTGAGGAAACAACAGGCTCAAAGGACGAAGAAAAATCCAAAGAGAATCTGTTCTCCCGTCTGTCAGGCTTTGTGGCTGGCTGTATGACTCCTCTGCTTCCGGCCATGCTTGGCTGTGGTATGATCAAGGTGGTTTTAACGCTTCTTACCACGTTTAACTTAATTAACACAACTGGAAGTACGTATATTATTTTAAATGCGGTAGGAGACACTTTCTTCTACTTTATGCCGGTTTTGTTAGCAATGACGACTGCCAAGCGTCTTGGCTCCAATATTTATCTTGCGATGGTCGTTGCAGCGTTTTTGATCCATCCAAATTTAAATGCCTTGCTGGCAGCAGGTAATACAACTTATTTCGGACTGCCTGTAACTGCGGCTACTTATTCTTCCTCCGTACTGCCTGTATTATTGATGGTGCCGCTTATGGGTTATATTGAGCGGTTTGCGGATAAAGTTTGTCCGGATCTTGTAAAAATATTTTTAAAGCCATTGCTTGTCATTTTTATATCTGTTCCGATTGCGCTGGTGGTTGTAGGACCGATCGGCAGCATACTTGGTAATTATCTGGCTATGGGAATTAATCTTTTATACAGCAAAGCAGGCTGGCTGGCTATTATGGTCCTTTCCGCTGCAATGCCATTTATCATTATGACTGGAATGCATTATGCGCTTCTTCCAATCAGTACCATCGGACTCACAAGTCTGGGCTTCGATGCGGTCGTAATTATTACCATGTTCTGCTCCAATCTGGCACAGGGTGCTGCATCTCTTGCCGTTGCAGCCAAGACAAAGGATAAAGATTTGAAATCGACTGCGACTGCAGCTGGTATCTCAGCGGTCGTTGCGGGAGTTACAGAACCTGCCATGTATGGTGTTACATTAAAGTACAAGACACCTATGTTGGCATCAGCAATTGGTGCAGGAATTGCAGGCTTGTATGCGGGAATTACTCATTTGGTTGCTTACTCTATGGGAGGTTCTCCTTCTGTATTATCTCTGATCCAGATGATTGGCGGAGAAGGATTCGGCAATATGATGAACGGTGTGGTTACTTTAATCATTGCAGTTGCGGCAAGTTTTATCGCCACCATGATTCTCTATAAACCGGAAGTAAAAGAAGAGGAGACGGTTTCTCCTTCTGAAGCTGATAAGGAAGCAGAAAGAACATTAGTAGAAACCATTGAACTTTCCAGCCCGCTTACCGGAGAAGTGATTCCTTTGGCACAGGTAGAGGATGCTGTATTCTCAGGAGGAGTCCTTGGGGAAGGTGTTGCAATCATTCCTTCAGAAGGAAAAGTGTTTGCTCCGGCCGACGGAACCATCAGTGCAGTCACCGATACAAAGCATGCCATAGGCATTACAACAGATCACGGTGTGGAAATGCTTATCCATGTAGGTCTTGACACGGTACAGTTAGGCGGAGAAGGCTTTACGCTTCACTGCAATATGGGAGATAAAGTAAAGAAGGGAACCTTGCTGCTGGAGTTTGATATGGATAAAATTAAAGAAGCAGGATTTCCGCTTACCACTCCTGTCCTTGTATCCAACATGACGAATTTTGTCAGTTTGAAAGCAAGTGAGGATAAACAGGTGAAATCCGGAGATACTCTGCTGACAATTGTTTAATAAAATGAAAGAGGTGTAATATGTCTGTATTTAAAGAAAATTTTCTATGGGGCGGCGCTGTAGCAGCCAACCAGTGTGAAGGTGCCTGGAATGAGGCAGGAAAGGGAATTTCCGCTTCTGACGTATGTACCGGAGGTTCTCACAAAAGGTCCAAGCGGATAACCAGGACCATAGAACCAGACACGTTCTATCCGAGCCACGAGGCCATTGATTTCTATCATCATTACAAGGAAGACATTGCTTTATTTGCAGAAATGGGCTTTAAGGTATTCCGTTTTTCCATCGCATGGACCAGGATTTTCCCCACCGGAATGGAAACCGAGCCAAACGAAGCCGGACTGGAATTTTATGACCGTGTGATTGATGAGTGTTTGAGCCATAATATCGAACCTCTGATTACCATTTCCCACTATGAGATGCCTTTCGCTCTTACGGAAAAATACAACGGCTGGTCTTCCAGAGAATGTATTGATCTCTATGTGAGATATGCAAAGACGTTATTCACCCGTTACAAAGGAAAGGTGAAGTACTGGCTGACCTTCAATGAGATCAACTCAGGAACCATGCCTATGGGCAACTTCCTGTCACTGGGTATTTTAAATGAAGGCACAACCGAGTTTAACAATCAGGTGGATATTCCTCAGCTTCGTTTTCAGGGGCTTCATCATCAGTTTGTTGCCAGTGCATTGGCAGTAAAGGCAGGCCATGAGATTGATCCGGACTGTAAGATCGGCTGTATGATTGTTCAGATCACCACCTATCCGCTGACCTGTAACCCGGATGATATTCTGGAGGCACAGCACCAGAATCAGATATTGAACCAGTTCTGCGGAGACGTTCAGGTCCGTGGAGAATATCCTTATTTCATGAAACGTTACTTTAAGGAGCATAATATAGAAGTGGCCATGGAGCCGGGCGATGCGGATATTTTAAAAGAGGGCTGTGTGGATTACTACACCTTCAGCTACTATATGTCCAACTGTGCCACAACGTCAAAGAATGAGGCTCAGACTTCCGGTAATATCATGGGTGGAGCAAAGAATCCATACCTGGAGGCAAGTGACTGGGGCTGGCAGATTGATCCCAAGGGACTTCGCTATACGTTAAACGAACTTTACGGACGTTACCGCATTCCTCTTATGGTTGTGGAAAATGGTCTTGGGGCTTACGATAAGATTGAAGAGGATGGAACCATTCAGGATGATTACCGCATCGACTATTTAAGAAAGCATATCGAACAGATGAGAGAAGCAGTGGAAGATGGTGTGGATTTAATGGGATATACGCCATGGGGCTGTATTGATCTTGTAAGTGCTTCTACCGGAGAGATGGCAAAACGTTACGGGTTCATCTATGTTGAAAAATACGATGACGGCAGCGGAGATTTATCCAGAAGAAAAAAGAAATCCTTTGAATGGTATAAGAAAGTAATTGAAACCAACGGAGAGGTTTTAGCGTAACAACGGTGTAGCGCATAACGGAACATGATATTAGAGAGGAACGGAAAGATGGCTTCTAAAACTACGAAAAGGTGCTTATCAGCAATTTTGCCGGGGATGCTATGTCTGAGTCTTTTGATATCTGGCTGCGGACGGAAACAGGAACCTAACATACCGCCGGTTCCTGATCCGCCGGTCAGTAAGACCGAAAAAGCAAGAACGGTTATTACGACGGACGGTGAAGTCGATGATATGAACTCTGTCATCCGTTTCCTTTTATATTCCAATGAAATGGATTTATCTGGTATTGTATTGACAAGCTCTATGTATCACTATGCAGGGAATAAAGAAAAGGGGATCGAACCTCTGCGATGGACAGGGACCAAGTGGCTCTATGATATGCTTGATGCGTATGAAGAAATTTATCCGAATCTGGTCAAGCATGCAGACGGGTATCCGAAACCTGAATTGATCCGAAGTGTGACAAAGATCGGAAATATTTCCAATAAGGGCGAAATGGAAGAAGAAACAGATGGCTCCAGGTTTTTGGAGGATTTGTTCTTAGACGACGACCCCAGGGATCTTTATGTACAGACCTGGGGCGGCACCAATACGACTGCCAGGGCGCTGAAATCCATTGAGGAGAAGTATAAGGGAACGGACCAATGGGAAACCATTAGAAAAAAGGTGAGCGATAAGCTGATATTGTATATTATCCTTGACCAGGACGAAAGCTATAATGACTATATTGCAAAAAGCTGGCCGGATATCCGTATTTTAAATGACCAGTCTAACTTCTGGCATTTTGCTTATGCGTGGAAATTCCACACCGATGAGGTGAACAGCCGGCTCCAGGGAGAATGGAACTATAAAAACATTTTAACAGGCCATGGAAAACTGCTGGAAATGTATGCCTTAATAGGAGACGGAAAAATGATTGAGGGTGAGCTTCCGGAGGAACAGAGAGGAAGCGAGGAGTATTTGAAAAATAATCCTCAGTATCACCGGTATGACTTTATTTCAGAAGGTGATTCTCCCTCCTTTATGTACCTGATAGACAATGGTATGCGCAGCATGGAGAATCCGTCTTACGGAGGCTGGGGAGGACGATTCGGTGCTGTAAGTGACAAGCTGTACCGCAATACGGAGCTGGATTTCAATCCATATACCGGCCGGTATGAAGCGGAATATTCTCTGATGAGATGGTTTGATGATATTCAGGACGATTTTGCGGCACGTGCAGATTGGGCGGTGGCAGAAACGTATGCGGATGCAAACCATAATCCTACTTTGAAGATTAAGGAAGGAATTGACATTACGGCAGCGCCGGGAGAAACGGTCACTTTAACGGCTGAGGGCAAAGACCCGGATGGGGATAAACTGACGTATCATTGG
>CAJMPJ010000029.1 GCA_905215155.1 uncultured bacterium
TGGAAGAAGTTTTGCCGCCGTTTTCAGCGGCGAGTTATATCATACCAAAGCAGGCGACAAATGTCAACACCTTTTTTACAATGCTGACTTGAAAAAGTAAATTCCAGTGCAAGAGTAAATTCTACTGTACCTTTAAAATCCCTTGAATTTATCGAATTTGTCAGGACGGCTTCCCCTCTGTTTCGCACATATTGAACGGTTTATTCTAAAAATACCTTATATTGTGTCAAGCAATTTTTATGGGCTTTCTGGTCTTATGCAGAAGTAAATTCCACAGTCATGTATCTTATTCTTTCTGTCTATGGGAAATGATACCGTAAGGCCAGATATATCTGTCAAGGGGGCAAAGCCCCTAACGGCAAGCCCTTGACAGCTAATCAGGCTTTCGGCGCAGGGTGTTCAAGACAGAAATGGATGGCTGTTCTTTCGTATGAAAGATTAGATTCTACTTGTGCAGGACTAAATTCCAGTATGGGTTGAGAGATTGGAATTTACTTTTTCAATTTTCATCTTTTTAGAAATAATATAATGAGGTTGTATTATAGCATGATATGCCTATATTTTACACATTTACAATATCTAAATATAATCTTGTTATACGAATGAAAAGCTAAGAAAGACTATTTCTATGATTATTATATAATAGATTTCTATGATCAAGTGAATAGACACATCTATGGAATGCACTAGGTAGATATATAATTCCTTCTATAAAATACATATCTTAATAGTTTACCAAAAAGAGACATTTTCTCAAGATAATCCTAAGGTGACATTATCATAAGTTAATAACACTACTTAAGTTTTATCATTGACAGGCTACTTATATAATGGTATACTCAACGGGCATTTTTGGTTAGTTTTAGCTAACTAAAGTCATAATATAATAAAATACTTACTTAAGGAGTGAACTATTTTGAAGATAGTAAAATTATTAACTGGATTGCTTGTTGTAACTACTCTTCTGGCTGGGTGTTCCAGCTCAAAACAAGACTCTAATTCATCAAGCAATAATACCGAATCAACAACCACTAGCACTGAAGCTGAAACCTCCAAAGCTGCTGATGCCGAAGCACGTGTTGTTGAACATGCTATGGGCAGCACTACAATTACAGGAACGCCGACCCGTGTGGTTACTCTTTTCCAGGGAGCGACTGACTCTGCTCTGCTGCTAGGTGTAAAGCCTCTTGGGGCCGTTGAATCCTGGTCTGAAAAGCCAGTGTATGAGTATTTACGCAACCAAATGGAGGGAGTTGAAAATTTAGGAATAGAAACACAGCCGAATTTAGAGGCAATTATTGCTTTAAAGCCAGATTTAATCATTGCGTCAATGCTTCGCCATGAGAAAATATACACTCAGCTTTCTGAAATCGCACCGACCGTGATGGTGCCTGATGTGTATGTCTGGAAAGAAACTTTAGATATTACTGGAAAAGCTCTGAACAAAGAAAAGGAAGCGAATGATTTTCTTAAAACCTGGGATGAAAAAACTGCTTATTTCAAAGAAAAGGCAGCAGATAAGATAAAAGATAAAAAGATTTCCATTGTGGATTTCAGAGCAGATCACGCAAGAATTGTTTATAACGGTTTTGCTGCTTTGGTACTTAAGGATATGGGAATTGAACGACCTGACAGTCAAAAGGGAACTGAGTGGGGAGTTATGCTCCAGTCAGAAGAAGCCATACCTCAAATGGAAGGTGATATCATTTTTGATCAGACAAATTTGACGGAAGAAGAAAATATTGCGTTCCGTGACAAATGGGTTGCGAATCCATTATGGGCAAATCTAACAGCCGTAAAGAATAATGAAGTACATCCGGTAAACTCCATTTATTGGAATGCAGGCGGAGGCCCTCAATCAGCCATGCTCATGCTTCAACAGGTTTACGATTTCTTTGGAGTAAAATAAATAGCAAGGGAGATTAGTTCATGGCACGCTTACAGAGTCCATTACAAAAAATGACTGTTCTTATCCTATTATTAGCAATTTTGATATTTACCTTTGCAGCAAGTGTATCCCTTGGATCGTATCGTATTTCTTTATATGATGTATGTCAGTCCTTTTTAAATTTTAATTCCAGTTCTACAGAGCATATTCTTGTAATGAATACAAGATTTCCCCGGGCGGTAGTGGCGGCTACCGTTGGGGCCTGTCTTGCAGTGGCTGGTGCTCTGACACAAGCTCTGACCAAGAATCCGCTGGCTGCCCCCAGTGTTCTCGGAATCAACGCCGGAGCCGTATTTTTTGCTGTTGTGGCAGCCTCCATGCCAAATATCCTTCCGCCTGTCAGTATTGTATGGGCGGCATTTGGCGGAGCTGCAATTTCTTCTGCTGCCGTATATTTTCTTGGCTCCATCGGGAGAGACGGGCTTACACCGATTAAAATTATTTTAGCAGGATCTGCTATAACTGCTCTTTTTACTTCTTTCACCCAGGGTCTGCTTGTTTTAAGCGAATCGGGTATGAAGAACACACTCTCCTGGCTTGCGGGAGCAATAGTTGGCCGAAATCTGGAACATCAGGAAATGGTCCTTCCGTATATGATAATCGGCATGCTTTTGGCCTTTATCCTTGCTGTCCATATAAACATTTTAACATCAGGAGATGATGTTGCAAAGGGTCTTGGCCAGCGCACGGGTATCGTTAAGCTGCTTATTTCTGTCTCTGTTATTTTATTGGCAGGAAGTTCCGTTGCTATTGCTGGCTCCATTGGTTTTATTGGCTTAATGGTTCCCCATATTTCCCGATTTTTTGTAGGAAGGGACCACCGCTGGATTATTCCTTATAGTGCTGTTATGGGAGCATCACTGCTGTTGCTTGCAGATATTTCTGCACGGTTTATAATCATGCCATCCGAAGCGCCAGTGGGCGTAATGACTGCAGTGATTGGAGTACCCTTTTACATTTACATCGCAAGAAGAAGCTTAAGAGGTGAGAAATGAGACCGAAACTATTCACTAAGAATATCTCTACTACAATAACTCCCGGGAATAGACTGATTCTAATGCTACTGCTATTAATTGTGGTATTTATAGGCTGTGTTTGCGCAGGATCGCAGATTTTATCTCCTCTCACGGTTATAAAAGGTATGTTGGGAAAATCAGATTCTCAGGTAAAATTGATACTAGATTCTCTAAGGTTACCCAGAGCTTATGTTGCGATTTTATCCGGTGCAGCTTTAGGCATGTCTGGAGCATTGCTCCAGGGCACCATTCGAAACCCACTGGCAGCGCCTAACATAATAGGCATCACCAGTGGAGGGAGCCTGGCGGCAGTTATATTTATAAATCTGTTTTCAGAAGCTAGTTTTAGCATTATGCCTTTGGCTGTATTCATAGGTGCCTTACTGGTAACTATTTTAGTTTATGTACTGAGCTGGAAAGATGGGGTTTCTCCTACCAGGCTTATTTTAGTAGGAATTGGTATTTCTTCCGTAACCAGTGCTTTGACTACTTTAATCATTGCTAAAGGGAATTTCGTGGCTTCTGATAAGGCCTATATTTGGATGGTTGGAAGTGTTTATGGAGTGACCTGGAAAGATGTTAAGCTTCTTCTTCCCTGGGTCAGCCTTTGCTTTCTTTTCTCTATGGCACATGCAAAGCATTTAGATGTGCAAGGCTTGGGAGACGATATTGCCATTGGACTGGGAGCACACCTGCAGCGGCACCGTGCCATACTACTACTTTTAAGTGTTGCGTTGGCAGGAAATGCCATTGCAGTGGTAGGAGCAATTGGCTTTATTGGTCTTGTTGCTCCTCATATGGGCAGACGTCTTATTGGTGCCAACCACGCTGCTCTAATACCAGCTTCAGCTATCTTAGGTGCCATAATTTTACTGGCCGCTGATACAGTGGCGCGAACTCTGTTTTTACCTATTGATGTACCAGCAGGAGTATTTACTGCACTGATTGGAGCACCATTCTTTATTTATCAATTATATCGGAACCGTAATAAATAGGCTACAGGAGGCAAATTATGAACAGACTATTGACCAATCATTTATCCATATCATATGGAGAGAATACGGTGATAGAAAATTTAGACATACAGATTCCAGAGGGTAAAATTACTATTTTGGTGGGAAGCAACGGCTGTGGGAAATCGACACTTTTGCGTTCTCTATGCCGCCTGTTAAAGCCTGCAAGAGGAGCCGTTGTATTAGATGGAAATGATATCTTTAAAATGTCCACCCGTGATGTTGCACGTAAACTTGCAGTTCTTCCCCAGAGTCCGACTGCTCCAGAAGGACTTACTGTTATGCAGCTTGTGCGCCAGGGACGCTATCCTCACCAAAACTGGCTCCAGCAATGGACCAGTGAAGATGAAGAAATGGTCCAAAAGGCCTTATATGATACAAAAATGACTGACATTGCAGACAGAACTGTAGACTCCTTATCAGGAGGTCAACGTCAGAGAGCTTGGATTGCTATGACTTTAACTCAGGGAACTGATATCCTGCTTCTGGACGAGCCTACCACATATTTAGACCTGGCACACCAAATTGAAATTTTGGATCTGCTCTATGAGCTGAATGCAAAAGAGAGCCGGACCATTGTCATGGTTCTTCACGACTTGAATTTATCCTGCCGATATGGACATCATATGGTTGCCCTGAGTGATAGAAAGGTGTATGCAGAGGGTGCTCCAGAAGAGGTGATGACAGCAGAAACTGTCCGTCACGTATTTGGCCTTGATTGCGAAGTTTCTATAGATCCCATCTTTGGCACCCCTCTATTGATTCCACATGGAAAAGGAAGGCATATAATTAATGCAGGAACTGCTGTTTGATTAAGAAATAGATGACATATTATTATAAACCAATATAAAAAAATAAGACCTATGGAAAGTTAGCCCTTGTACTATTTTTCCGTTGGTCTTATTTTTATGGCTCTATGTCAATAGTTGGGGTGGGATTCGTATCAATCCCGCTTCTTCATACAGCACTTTTTGTATTTCCTGCCGCTGCCACAGGGACAAGGATCGTTTGGATATATTTTTTTAGCGACCTTACGCTGATTCGATACCCCTTCCAGTCCTTTCATCACCATCTCATATGGCTTGTGTCCCCGGTTCAGCACGAGCCTGGTATGGTTCCATACATCTGTGATAATGCTGGCAAAGTGTTCCATATGTTCTGCTTCGTCAAAAAAGATACCGAAGGTTTCCATATCGTCCATGACTTCCTGGAGCTGTCCCCCAAGACTGATCTGTGCCTGAATCTGGCGAAGGATGTATGGAATCATATCCTCATCAACATTCATTTCTTTTGTTAAAAAGGAGCCGAGCTGATGTAATTCAGGAGTCATCAGGAACCCTTCATTGTCTGCCATGAAACGGATCTCCTGCTGGGTCGGAATATAATAAGGAACTTTCTTCTGTCGGCTGAGAAACTCTCCGTAGCTTTTATGCTCTGCTAATGTGGCATCTACAAAGCTGCCTTCAACGTATGCAACAAGGCTGCGATACGGCCGCAGGCATTCATACGCGTGAAGGAGCTCTTCCAAAGTTAGTTTTTTTGCTTCATATTTATTGAAGGTTTCCAATATAACAGAGGGCGGGGTAACGGCATACAGGGAATTGGCAGCGCAGAGATAGTCTCCGATCGTGCTGATCCGGCTGCGTTCTTCCTGGAATTCGGGTGAATTAAACTCCTGATATGCTTCAATCACTTCTTTTGCTGTCAAAAACCGGGAATCTGCCTCGGAAGTCAAATAACCGCCTGCATACAGAAAATCCATTTCTTCTATATCACAGGAGGCAACCTCAAAATTTCCTTCTGCTATCTGTTCAAATAATTTCATTTCTGAATCACGGACACAGAGGAAATAGGGTCTCATGACTTCTTTCTTTAATATATGGGAAATTGTCCGTTCTGCAAGCTCTTCCTTTTTTAATTTGGCAAGGCCGCTCATGCCGTGTCTTTTTGCAATCTCCAAAATACTGTTTTTATCGTAATATTTGTATATTTCCGCAATATGGACTTCTTCTGATGATACATGGCCGTTCTGACGGAATGCCTCATTGACAGAAGCCATATCGTATTCTTTTATCATTTCAGGGGATTTCTCAAGGAGCTCGTAATAGGCTTTTAGTCCACCGCAGTTTTCCGGAATGATATCTCCTTTAAATTTAACCACCTGGGCATAGGGTGCTTTGTAATCAGGGATTACCTCTTCCACGGTGATGGCATGTATCCAGTTATCACCAAAATCATAGGTATAGGTAAATTTACCGGTATCTGATACCAGTTTGTCAATGGTCTCTTCTGCTAATATATACTGAAATTTTTTGGATTCGTTTTCTTCAAAGGGAACTACCCGGACCCCTTCGGAACGGAATTCAAATTGATACAGGTGCTCATTGCTCCAAGAGAATGCAGTCTGGATCACCTGATGTAATTTGGCAAAGGTAATCCCTTCCGGCACCAAAATCCTTCTCCAAATCGGCGGCTTACTGCCTTTGATCGTGATTTTCAGTTGATATGCTCCCATGAAACGTCCTCCTGTCTCGTGTCTTTCGTATCCGCTCTTAACATACGGAATATTTTTGCAGTTTCTTTCATATTAAAACGCACGTTCCAATTTACCACACTTTATCCAGTTCTGTCCAGTCTATTCCGCATTTTTTAACATTGTAGTGACAGGATTTTAATTTTTAAGCTCATTTTTTCTTTACCAATGCATTATCTTTCGGAAAATAAGGAATTTCTATGTTAAAAACAGCAAATACTTTCTTTTATAGAAGAGACTGAATTTTCAGTTCTTTACACAACCTTTACAATACTTATACAAAAACATGATATCAAGAATGTTGGACGGCTGATATACTCCAACATGTAAGCGAAAGCAATTTTATGGAGAAAAGAGGAGAGAGTAATTATGAAAAAAAATTATATGAAGACACTGGCATTAACAGGATTGGCAATTCTTGCAATGGGTGCTCTGGCTGGATGCGGAAGTAAGACTGCTGAGACAAAGGCTTCTGATTCCACAACTGCTGCAAGCTCTGAAAGCGGTACATCTTCTGCAGAAGCTACAACTGCCGCAGGGGCAGCCGCTGCTGACTTAAAAGGCTCTATCAGCATGGTAGGTTCCACCTCTATGGAAAAATTTGCTACAGCTTTAAGTGAAGTATTTATGGAAGCTAATCCGGGCGTTACCGTACAGGCTGAATTCGTTGGCTCCGGTGCAGGTATTGAAGCAGTTGGAAACGGTTCCGCAGACATCGGTAACTCTTCCCGTAATTTAAAAGATGAAGAAAAGGCAAAAGGCATTGTTGAAAATATTGTAGCGATCGACGGAATTGCAATCGTTACTGACCCAAGCAATAAGGTTGATAACTTAACAAAAGATCAGTTAATCAACATTTACAACGGCACTACTACCAGCTGGAAAGACTTAGGCGGCACAGATCAGCCGATCGTAGTGATCGGACGTGAATCCGGTTCCGGTACCAGAAGTGCTTTTGAAGAATTATTAAAGCTTGAAGATGCCTGCAAATACAGCAATGAGCTTGACAGCACCGGTGCTGTTATGGCAAAGGTAGCATCAACACCAGGTTCTATCGGTTACGTTTCTCTTGATGTTCTTGACGATACTGTTAAGACCATGAATCTGGAAGGTACAGAGCCTACTCCGGAAAATATTAAAGCTGGTTCTTACTTTTTAAGCCGTCCATTCGTAATGGCTACCAAAGGTGAGATTTCCGAGCAAAACGATTTAGTAAAAGCATTATTTGACTACATCTACTCCGACGAAGGAAAAGAATTAGTAAAATCCGTTGGTTTAATCCCGGCAAACTAATTTACTGGTATTAACATTTACTGGGGGCGCAGCCGATGATCTACGTTGCGTCCCCATTTTTTGAAAGGAGCTTCTTGTATGCGACCAAAGACATATTCCATATTCAGTGGCCATGGAAGTAAATCCAAAATAGAACGTGCTGCAGAGATTATTTTTACAATCTGCGGCTTCTTTGCTGTTCTGGCTGTGGCCTCCATTAGTTTGTACATGCTTATAAGCGGCACTCCGTCTCTGTTTAAGGTAGGAATCCTGGATATTCTGTTTGGATCTACCTGGAGACCGACTGCCGCTTCTCCAAGTTTCGGAATCTTATATGTTATCTTAACTTCTATTGTGGGAACTGCCATGGCCATTTTGATCGGAGTTCCCATTGGTGTCATGACGGCTGTCTTCCTGGCTGAAGTAGCGCCTCCGAAACTGACAAGAATCGTACGCCCGGCGGTGGAGCTGTTAGCTGGTATTCCTTCCGTTATCTATGGTCTTTTGGGAATCCTGGTTTTAAATCCTCTGATGTATCAGCTGGAATTAAAAATTTTTGCAGGTTCCACCACTCATCAGTTTACCGGAGGTGCAAACCTGATTTCAGCGGTTTTGGTTCTGTCTTTAATGATACTTCCTACCGTGATCAACATCAGCGAAACAGCCCTTCGTTCCGTTCCTGACCATTTGAGAAGTGCTTCTCTTGCCCTTGGTGCTACGAAAATACAGACGATTTTCCATGTGGTCATCCCGGCTGGAAAATCTGGTATCATTACGGCCATTGTACTGGGAACCGGCCGTGCCATCGGTGAAGCAATGGCCATCAGTCTGGTGTCCGGAAGTTCGGTTAATATTCCGCTTCCATTTAACTCTGTCCGCTTCCTCACCACTGCGATTGTTTCTGAGATGTCTTATTCCCAGGGACTTCACAAGCAGGTTCTTTTCACCATTGGACTTGTCCTGTTCGCCTTCATTATGATTATTAACATTTCTCTGAACAATCTTTTAAAGAAAGGAGCCGCACACCATGACTAATCACGCTGTTATGTCTGTTCCCGCGAATGCCCCTTCAACGAACAGCATTTATAACCGGAAAACCCGTATTTCGGACTCTGTTTTGCTGGTTCTCATTTATCTGTGCGCTTCTATTTCGATTTTGCTATTGGTCGGTATTATGGGATATGTGTTCGTAAGAGGGATTCCTCAAATCAATCTGGAATTTCTTACTACGGTTCCAAGTACTATAAAAGGAACATTCGGAATTATTGGAAATATTGTAAATACCTTATATATTGTTGCTATTACTTTACTTATTGCCACTCCCATCGGAGTGGGTGCTGCGATTTATTTGAATGAGTACGCAAAGGGCGGCAAAATCGTTCGTGTCATTGAGTTTACCACAGAAACCTTATCCGGGATTCCTTCCATTATTTTTGGTCTGTTCGGCTATGTGTTTTTTGGAAATACTCTGGGACTGGGCTATTCTATTCTGACCGGTGCTCTTACCTTATCCATTATGGTTCTTCCACTCATTACAAGAACCACTCAGGAGGCTTTAAAAACGGTTCCTGAAAGCTATCGCTCCGGTGCACTGGGCATTGGTGCTACCAAATGGTACATGATCCGCACGATCCTGCTTCCAAGCGCTATGCCTGGTATTGTAACCGGGATTATCCTTGCGATCGGGCGTATTGTTGGAGAATCTGCTGCCCTCCTTTTTACCGCAGGAAGCGGATATCTTCTTCCTAAAAACTTTTTCGGAAAAATCTTTGAATCCGGCGGAACCTTAACGATCCAGCTTTACTTATGTATGCAAAAGGCCAAATACGGAGAAGCCTTTGGAATTGCGGTAGTCCTTCTGGTGATTGTGCTTGCCATCAACGGACTTGCAAAATTCCTTTCCCATAAATTCAACACGGAGGTCAAAGAATCGTGAATACTAATACCGTTAAAATCTCAGCCAGCAATTTAAATTTATATTATGGCACAAATCATGCGTTAAAGGATGTTAATCTGGAGCTTTATACAAACAAAATCACTGCTTTTATCGGCCCTTCGGGATGTGGTAAGTCTACGTTTTTAAAGACATTGAACCGGATGAATGATTTGATCCCCAATGTTAAGATTGAGGGAGAAGTCCTTCTTGACGGAGAAAATATTTATGACGCAAGAGTTGATACGACTCTGCTCCGGAAAAAGATCGGTATGGTATTCCAGCAACCTAATCCCTTTCCCATGAGCATCTATGATAATGTGGCTTATGGACCCAGAATCCACGGCATTAAGAATAAATCAGAGCTTGATGCCATTGTGGAAAAGAGTTTAAAGGGTGCGGCCCTCTGGGATGAGGTTTCCAGCCGTTTAAAAAAATCTGCATTGGGTCTTTCCGGCGGACAGCAGCAGCGTCTTTGCATCGCCAGGGCCCTGGCGGTGGAACCGGAAGTTCTGCTGATGGATGAGCCTACTTCCGCAT
Source organism: uncultured bacterium (assembly GCA_905215155.1). Lineage (GTDB taxonomy): Bacteria > Bacillota > Clostridia > Lachnospirales > Lachnospiraceae > Lacrimispora > Lacrimispora sinapis. Next base: position 10,256 of record CAJMPJ010000029.1, read on the forward strand.
TGGATCCTATTTCTACCTTAAAGATTGAGGATTTGATGGATGAGTTAAAAGAAAAGTATACGGTTGCCATCGTTACGCATAACATGCAGCAAGCGACCAGAATTGCCGACTACACAGCCTTTTTCCTGGTAGGGGAAGTGGTGGAATTTGCTTCGACCACAGAACTGTTTACCGTACCTAAGGATAAGAGAACCGAGGATTATATTACGGGACGTTTCGGCTGATGGAGTTTCATGCAGAAATAAAAAGGAGAAGAGCAATGACAACAAGAGTAAATTATGAACATGAATTAAATCTCTTAAATGATGATATCAAAGAGATGGGGCATATGGTGGAAACCTCTATTGAACAATGCTTTATCGCATTTGAAGACCAGGATTTTGAAAAAGCGGAGGATATCATCAAGGGGGACCGTACCATCAACGATCTGGAACGTTCCATTGAAGCCCGCTGCCTTTCCATCATCCTTCGCCAGCAGCCCGTTGCCGGCGATCTAAGGGTAGTATCCAGTGCTCTTAAAGTGGTAACAGACTTAGAGCGTATTGGGGATCACGCTTCTGATATCGCAGAGCTGATTCTGCGGATCAAAGGAGAACATATCTACCACGTAGTCCGTCATATCCCTGCAATGGCCGTGGCCGCCCGTGAAATGGTACACAGCTCCATCGAAGCCTTTATCCAGCAGGATGTAGAAACCGCAAAGCAGATCGTAAAGCAGGATGATGTGGTAGATGAATTATTTTCCAAGGTAAAGTTAGATGTGGTAGAGTTATTAAAAGGCTCCTCCGAACACGTTGACCAGTGTATCGACCTGTTAATGATCGCAAAATATTTAGAGCGTATCGGCGATCATGCAGTCAATGTATGTGAATGGACAGAGTTTTCAAAAACAGGCGCTTTAAAGAATGTAAGGATATTGTAAAGCTCCAAGCAGTGCGCCCCAAAAAGCGGAATAGCTCAAAAGAATGCCAGCATTCTTTTGAGCTATTATGATTTTTGGGGCATACGGCGCCAGCCGTCAAGCGAGAAGGAGCGCAGCGGATTCGAGCTTGGCACTGCGGACCCCTAACCAAAAACCATTGTTGAAGTCACGTACCCATTTATCCTAATCAAATCAAAAAACAGAAGCAGCCAGTAAAAAAACTCCAACTGCTCAGCCTACTTCTACAACATACCAACTCCTCTGCAATACGTCTCTACCACATCATAAGAGTCATTAAGAACCACCAAATCCGCATCATATCCTGCTGCCAGGCGTCCCTTGCGGTCATCGACTCTCAAACACCTTGCCGGATTTATGGTACAGGAATTAAGTGCCGCATCAAAAGGAATCATGGCATCTTCCACCAAAATCTTCAAGCCTTTATTCAGATTCAAGGTACTGCCCGCGATAGTCTCCGTTCCCTTTCCATACGCCAGTCCATTCTCCCGTATCTCAATCTCATGACCGCCCATTTCATAAAAACCACCGGGAGGACAGTGCTTTGCACGAAGGGAATCACTTACCATAATTCCAAAATCGCGTCCTTTGGCGGTAAAAAAAGAATTCAGTGCCGCCACATGGGAATGGCATCCATCACAGATAATCTCTCCATAAATATCCCTTACCCGGAGGGCAGTTCCTACCAGCCCCGGCTCACGGTGATGGAACGGTGTCATCCCATTGTAAACGTGAGTCATGGAGGTTGCACCGTTGGCTATTCCCATAAGCGCTTCCTCATAGGAAGCGGAAGAATGACCCATGCTGACCACCACCCCTGTAGCTTTACAGTATTTCGTCAGCGCATAATCCGTATCGTGTTCCGGAGCCAGCGTGATATACCGGATCAGCCCTCTGGCCGCTTTCTGGTATTCCTGAAACTCTTCGACGGAAGATCTGGCGATGGCTTCCGGGGGCTGGGCACCTTTGTATTTCATATCCAGATACGGTCCTTCCAAATGAATTCCCAGTATTTCTGCGCCCTCATAACCTCTCTCCACCACATCTGCCACATTGGATACGGCTTTTTTGAGCACTTTAGGAAACTGGGTCACCGTGGTTGGCAAAATTCCGGTGACGCCTTCTTCGGGTATTCTTCTTATCCAATTGCGAAGCCCATCCGGTTCCCCATCGTTGGTATCGTAACCATAGGCTCCATGGGTGTGAAGATCAATAAATCCGGGAACGATCCTGTCCTTGCCATAATCCTGGTCCCAGGATTTGGTTTCATACGCATACACGGCGGTGATCTTCCCTTCTTCCACCTCAAGCTGTGCCGGAATGAACTGGCCGGCAATCCAGACGCGCCTGCTCTGTATAATCATATCGGTTATCTTCGCCCCCATGAAAATGTCTTTTTCTAAGTATAAACAGTTCCGGTCCGGTTTTCAAGATATCATAAAACTATGTTCCATTTTTCTCCACATTAAAAATAATTTTTTAACTGATTGGCCACCGGATAATGACGCGGAATAAATCTGCCTCCACTTCCACCAGAAGTCTGCCATTTTGAAGTTCCACAAAACTTTTGGCTATGGCCATACCTAGGCCGGAGCCTTCGGTATTGCGGGACTGGTCTCCTCTGGCAAAACGTTCTGTAATTTCCTCCGGGTTAAAGGTAAGCTCTGCTGCAGATACATTCTTTAAGCTGGTCACAACATATCCATCTTCTTTTTTCATATCAATATATGCCCTGGTGTTTGGCATGGCATATTTGATGATATTGGTCAGAAGATTATCAAAGATCCGGTAGGTCTTTTGCCCGTCCAGAGGAAGCACGATCTTTTCATCGGGAAGATTCCAGCGGAAATCAATGGTGGACTCTTCGATTTTATCGCTCAGCTCCAGGCTGACCTCTTTTAACAGGCTTACAATGTCCACATCTGCCAGATTCAGAGTCACATTATTGCTGTTGGCCTTACTGATCTCAAAAAGATCTTCGATCAGGGATTTCAGACGCATGGATTTCTGTTCCAGAATATCGATATAGGCTTTTCTCTGTTCCGGTGTGGCATGGTCGTCTTTTAATAAATTTACATATGTGATGATTGCGGTCAGCGGAGTCTTTAAGTCATGGGACATGTTGCTGATTAAGTCGGTCTTCAGCTTCTGGCTTTTGACTTCCTCATCCACCGCCACCTTAAACCCGCTCTGTATCTTCTGTATTTCTTTTTTAAACGGTTCAAACACGCTTAAATCCTCCTCAATGGCCACATCTAAGTTTCCCTCTGCGATCTGGTTGGTGGCCTTTAAAAGTATCCGGTATTTTTCACTTAAATCCCTGTAGTACTTTCTCATAATGAAAAATAAAAGGATGGAATACAAAACCAGTACTCCGATTCCAAAGAACCAAAGACTGCAAAGTACTGCCAGAATGATAAAGTTTATTCCAACGATCCGGAAGATGGTTTTGTCTGACTGTTCCTTTAAATTGATGCTGCCTACATAATGATAGATTTTTATACAGCAGTTCTTTACCCAGGAGCAAAACCAGCCAAACAGGGTTCTTTCCCTAAGATACCGTTTCACACCGATGTGAAATACATCCCGCAGGCACAGAACCGACCAGTATGCAATTGCAAACGGCACCGACCACCAGAGCAGATTCCAGAGTTTTACCATAATTTCCGCCACACCGGGCAGGAAGTTCGCACGAAGAAGCGTTTCATACAGCTCTCCCTGGTTGGTCACCGACACCAGTTTTGTTAAACCGGCCCCAAATGACACTCCCCCTAAGCCTGCACCGGCCACCACCTCAAAGGGAGTTCTTAATATCCGGCTGGATTCCGGCCACGTCACGTCCAGACAGGAGAAAAGGAGTGCAGCGATAGCTACCGCACAGACAAGACCGAGGAAAATCTTTAAAACACCGTCCGTATTGTCATAGGAGTCAAAGGAGCCTGTTTCTGTCTCCTTGAGCACAGTCACCTGCTGTTTCGTCATTCCATAAGCAAAGGTGATATTTCTGGGATTCATCAGCTTTAATTCCGGCTCATATAAATACGAATCCCAATAATAGTCTTTCATAGGGTCCAAATCTCCGTAGTCCTGGAGCATGGTCAGAAGTCTTGCGGTATCTTCTCCTCTGGCCGAAACAACCTTCATTCTGCCGAGATCATCGTAATGAAGCACTGCCTGAAATACATAATCCTTGCTGTCTTGTATGGAATGTCCTCCGGAATGATCGGATATGACCTGGCCGTTTTCATCAAGGACCTGATAATCCAGTGAGTTCCGGATCACTCCAAAATACCGGTTCCAGCTGTCAAATTCACGGATGCAGTTCTGGCGCAGCTGCTTTATATAGTCCCGCCGCTCTTTTGTTCCGTCGGGATCAAATTCCTCCGACTGGGAATCCTCCCCGCCTTGCGACGGACTGTCGGACTGGCTTTTCAGTTCTTTTTCCGCCTGTGGAAAGAAAAACTGAAACGGTGACAGTATATCTCCCTGCTGGTACTGGGCCTGTTCCAGTCCGAGTACATAATTGCCATAAACTAAGTATCTTAAAAATGCCTGATCCTGATATACCGGTTCTTCCTGTCTGGCAGACTCATTTTTAAAGAAAGGATAAAGTCCGACCATCACAACAGAGGCGGTCAATACTGCCACGGCGGCAAGGACCAGGCTGAACCTATGCCTGTTTTTCAATTTTATATCCAACTCCCCACACCACCTTTAAATATTTTGGCTCCTTCGGATTTATCTCAATCTTTTCCCGGATCTTGCGCACATGCACCATGATGGTGTCTGTATTGATTGCACGTTCATTCCAAACCCGTTCATAGATTTCTTCTGCGGAAAATACTCTTCCGGGATTTTTCATCAAAAGTGCCAGAATCTTAAACTCAATGGGGGTAAGCTTTACCAGTTTTTCATCGACAAATACTTCCACCGTATCTTCGTTTAACTCCAGACCCCCGATGGCATAAACATTGCTTCTTTCCTTCTGTTCCTTTGCCTCCAGCATCTCCATATATTTATTATAACGCCTGAGCTGGGAATTCACCCTTGCAAGAAGCTCCATGGGGGTAAATGGCTTTGATACATAATCATCTGCACCAATATTTAAGCCCATGATCTTATCCACCTCTTCTGTTTTTGCCGATAATATAATGACCGGAAAATCATATTTTTCCCTTAACTTTACGGTCATGGTGATGCCATCCATCCGGGGCATCATGACATCTACGATGGCAAGGTGTATTTCCTCCCTGTCAAGGATCTTTAGTCCCTCCAGCCCATCCGCTGCCTGAAATACCTCATAGCCCTGACTTTTTAAGTAAATTTCCACGCCTTCTCTGATCTCTTTATCATCCTCCACAAGTAAGATGTGATTTGCTTCCATATTATCTCTCCTTTATGATAAGGTCTGCCATTGTTAAATTCCTGACAAATCCAAGACTCTTTCTGTGTTGATTTTATCATTGATTTCTGTTGCGAACAACTTCTTCTTCCCATACGAGCCGGCGGTTTCACCCTTCTATTATGCCCCCGGCTCAATTGTACTGATATTAGAATAATGAACCATTCTTAAAATGATTGACAGAGAAACCGAAAGAAATTCTAAATAAACTTTTTTGTTCTTTAAATATTTTTCATAACAAAAAAGCAGAGGAGCCATCCATGATAATCCTCTGCTTTAAACCGTTTCTTATGGTGTATTTTATTCGGTGGTTTTTCTGATATTGGTATCCATCAGCCTGTTGAAACCGAGCCAGCCCGTGTTGTCTCCTGCTCCTTTAAGAACTTCCACCATGGTTTCCATCTTCGCATCCGTATTGTCCGCAAGATTAAGGGCCAGAGCTTCGATGAGGGCCGGTTTTTTAGGCGAGCCGTATTCCAGTTCTCCGTGATGGGCCAGGATGCAGTGTTTCAGCTCGGTGGCAGTCTTTTCCGGGAAACCTGCAATGGTGCGGATCCGTTCTCCAACCATCTCCGTGCCGATCATGATATGGCCTAAGAGCTGGCCATCGTCGGTATAATCATTTTCCGGGAAAACAGAAAGCTCCCTGGTCTTGCCGATGTCGTGAAACATGGCTGCAGTCAGAAGTAAGTCCCGGTTGATTCCCGGATAATAGCCTGCATAATAATCGCACAGCTTTACCACACTTAACGTATGTTCTAAAAGTCCTCCCACAAAACCATGGTGTACGCTTTTTGCTGCGGAATGGAACTTAAAGGTCCTGGCAAATTCCGGGTCTTCCGCAAAAAAGCTTTCCAACAGCTTTTTTAAATATGGATTCTTCAAGGATTTTATAAAACCAAGAAGCTCCTCATACATGAGATCAATGTCCTTTGACGATACCGGAAGATAATCACCGGGTGTATATTCTCCTTCTTCCGCCTTCCTGATTCTTTTGACATTCAGCTGATTGGAGTTCTGGAATACCGTAACATCCGCATCTATATATACATAATCCAACGTTTCAAAATTCCCGATCCCCGGAGAGCCAAGATCCCATATCTTGGCATCTATGGTGCCTGTCTTGTCCTGCAGTATGACATTGCCATATTCTTTCCCGGATTTGGTCAGGCAGATCTGTCTGTTTTTGCACAAAAATACGTCTGAAACATGCATTCCTTCGCGGAATGATTCAATATATCTCATTCTATTCCTCCATATGATGACTCAGGCAGTAAGGGAGCCAGGAAAATCACCTGGCTCCAATGGTTACCTGAAATTTTATCTCTTTATATTCTTCCCTTCCACTACGGGAGACCGTCACCGGTATCACCTGTCCCGGACTGGATTTTTCTAAAATTACCTGAAAATCTTTCATCGTCACAATTTTTTTCTCTCCAAGAGAGGTGATGATGTCGCCGCACTGAATCCCTGCATTATAAGCAGGACTGTCTGCATTCACATCAACCACGTATACCCCCAAGGGCATGCCGCTGCTGTTCATGGCTGCACTGACCTCCTGGCCCTTGATGCCAAAGTAGGGAAAGGCTGCTCCATTGCTCATCTTTTCCAAAATAGTCTTATAATCAGAGATGGCCATGGCTGCTGTCATATCCTGATTTCCTTCATTCTTATAATCGTCTGTCACCCAGCCAATGATCTGGCCGGAGGTATTCATAAGAAAGGTACCGGTTCCTGCATTCCCTTTTACATCGGAATAAAGGATGCGGGTCATACCGTCCGTCACCTGGACATTCTTCGTGATATAGGAGATAAATCCGTACCCGGAGGAGTGAACCATACCTGCGGGACCGCCGATGGCTATGACCGGATCTCCCTGTTTTACGGAATAGGAGTTTCCAAGTTCCAGAGCCTTGACTTCCTCTAAAAGGGTTCTCCCAAGACCTTCTGTGGAAACACTGACAATCGCCATACCGGAGAGCTTATCGGTCTGCTTGATGGTCCCCTGCACTTCCGTACCATCAGAAAATGCCACACGAATGGCTTCCGCATCTTCCACCGCTCCATCGGGAGTCAGCACCAGTAATTCCTGGTTGGCCGCGGAGATGATCACACCAGCAAACAATCCGGAGTTTTCCACTGGATTATTAAACCAGTCTTTCTGGGTCTTTACAGAATGAACTGTCACGATCCCTTTGTCCGCTTTCTGGACCACCGCTTTTAGGTTTCCGTACAGCGTATTATAGTCCTCCATAGAAAAAGGGTATTTCTCCATCGCTGATTTTAATAATTCCTCGATCGGCTCTGTCTCTGCTGCCGTAGTGGCTGTTTCAGACTCAGAGGACATGGCCTCAGGGTCGTCCTTCGGAATGGTTACCGGAGTCCCCGGCGTGGACGATTCTCCTAAAAACAAACGTTCCGCAACTGGTCTCGATATGACAAATGTAACCGCCGCAACAAATCCGAAAATAACCGCAGTCAATATAAGGCCTAACACCCTTTTTAACATGTCCTCTTTTGACATGGGCTGTTTTACTATCTTTTCATTGATAAACCGACGCGGTTCCGTCTTTCTATCATCTGGCCCGTGATTATCCGGCATACTTACCCTCCTTTTCAGAAGACCTATGTACTATTATAAGGTTCTTCCAGCCTTAATGCAAGAAAAACCTACGAAACCCCAAAAAACGGGACTTTTAGAGCCTTTTAACACTTCCTTTTAAAGCTATGAAAAATAACCTGAGGATTGCAGTTTTTATCTCACGTATGCTATACTGTAAACGATACACTGGTCAACAATTGCAAAGGAAGTCATTGAAAAAAAGGAATAATCTATGAATCAGAAAGCATTAAAAACTTTAGAATATCATAAAATCATTGGAACGCTTACGGAATATGCCACCTGCGATTCCGGAAAGGAGCTGTGCAGAAATCTGGTCCCTTCTACGGATTATCATGAAATCGTGTTATCTTTGAAGGAAACTTCTGATGCCGTGACAAGAGTCCGGCAGAAAGGAAACCTTTCTTTTGGAGGGGTAAAGGATATCCGGCCCTCAATTAAGAGACTGGAGGTGGGAAGTTCTTTAGGGATCGTGGAGATTCTATCCATTAGTTCTCTGCTTACCACAGCCGCCAGGGCAAAGGCTTACGGACGGCATGAGGAATCGGAACTGCCGGAGGATTCTTTAGAGGAATTTTTCCGGTTGCTGGAACCGCTTACTCCAGTCAATACCGAGATCAAGCGCTGCATTATTTCGGAGGAGGAAGTGAGCGACGATGCAAGCCCCGGACTCCACCATGTGAGACGTTCCATGCGTTCCATCAACGATAAGATCCACGCCCAGTTAAACTCCATCTTAAATTCCAACCGGTCCTATCTTCAGGATGCAGTCATCACCATGAGAGACGGAAGATACTGTCTGCCCGTAAAAGCGGAGCATAAGTCTCAGGTTTCCGGTATGGTACATGACCAGTCTTCCACCGGTTCTACCCTTTTCATCGAGCCTATGGCCATTGTGAAGCTGAACAACGACCTGCGCACCCTGGAAATTCAGGAGCAAAAGGAAATCGAGATGATCCTGGCCGACCTAAGCAATCAGCTGGCGCCTTATCTGGAAGAACTGGAGACAGACTTCAACATCCTTACCAAGCTGGATTTTATATTTGCGAAAGCTGCTCTTGCAAAGCATTATAACGGCAGCGAACCTGTTTTCAATACCAAAGGGATCATCAATATTAAGGATGGGCGCCATCCGCTCCTGGACCCGGCAAAGGTGGTTCCCATTAATATCCATCTGGGACGGGAGTTTGACCTTCTCATTGTGACGGGACCCAATACGGGAGGTAAGACGGTCTCCATTAAGACCGTAGGACTGTTTACGCTGATGGGACAGGCCGGCCTTCACATTCCTGCCTTTGACGGGTCTGAGCTGGCTGTTTTTGAGGAGGTATTTGCGGACATCGGAGATGAACAGAGCATTGAGCAGAGCCTCAGTACGTTTTCCTCCCATATGACAAACATCGTTCAGATCCTCAGTCAGGCGGACAGCAATTCTCTCTGTCTCTTTGATGAGCTGGGGGCCGGAACTGATCCTACGGAAGGGGCTGCTCTTGCCATTTCCATACTGACGTTTCTTCACAACATGAAATGCCGCACCATGGCGACCACCCATTACAGTGAGTTAAAGGTCTTTGCCTTAACCACTCCGGGAGTGGAAAATGCCTGCTGTGAATTCGATGTGGAAACATTAAAGCCGACCTACCGCCTGCTGATCGGAATTCCGGGAAAGAGCAATGCTTTTGCCATTTCCAAGAAACTGGGACTTCCCGATTATATTATTGAGGATGCAAAGACCCATCTGGAAGCCAAGGACGAGACCTTTGAGGATCTTTTGACTCATCTGGAGGAAAACAGGGTCACCATTGAAAAGGAACGAATGGAAATCGAGGCTTATAAACGGGAAGTGGAGCAGTTAAAGAACCGTCTGACCCAAAAGGAGGAACGTCTTGACGAAAACCGGGACAAGATGATCCGAAGTGCCAGGGAAGAGGCCCAGCGGATTTTAAGGGAGGCCAAAGATACGGCTGACCAGACCATCCGCCAGATCAACAAGCTGGCAAAGGACTCCGGCGTGAATAAGGAGCTGGAGGCCGAAAGAAGCCGTCTAAGGAGCAAGCTTCAGGATGTGGATGCTTCTCTCTCTCTAAAAAAAGAAAAGAGCAAATCCCAGAAGGGCATTGACCCCAAGAAGCTGAAGCTGGGAGACGGCGTCAAGGTCCTCAGCATGAACCTAAACGGAACCGTCAGTTCTCTTCCCAATGCCAAGGGCGATCTTTATGTTCAGATGGGAATTTTAAGATCTCTGGTTAATTTATCGGATTTGGAGCTTCTCCAGGAAGAATCCGTTTCCATCCCGGGCGGGAAAGGAAATTCAAAAAGAGGCGGAAGCGGAAGCAGTTCCACCCGAATCTCAAAATCCCTGTCCATATCTCCGGAGATCAATTTGATCGGTATGACAACGGATGAAGCCATTCCACAGTTAGACAAATATTTAGATGATGCTTATCTGGCTCACCTTCCTCAGGTCCGGGTGGTTCACGGCCGGGGGACCGGTGCTTTAAAAAATGCGGTGCATAAGCACTTAAAGAAACTGAAATATGTAAAGGAATTCCGGCTCGGCGTATTTGGGGAAGGGGATTCCGGTGTAACTATTGTTATGTTCAAATAATGTTAGAAATGGAGTCTATTATGGCAGAGAAACAGCGGATATTGATCGTAGATGATGACAGCAACATCGCTGAATTAATCTCCTTATATTTAATAAAAGAATGCTATGACACAGAGATCGTCGGGGATGGGGAAGAGGCACTCCGGGTATTTCCGTCATTTAAGCCCCATCTGGTTTTACTGGATCTGATGCTGCCTGGTATGGACGGCTATCAGGTCTGCCAGAAAATCCGTTCCTTATCCCAGATCCCCATCATCATGCTGTCGGCAAAAGGCGAAGTGTTTGATAAGGTTTTGGGCCTGGAGCTGGGTGCCGATGACTATATGATCAAGCCATTTGACTCCAAGGAGCTGGTGGCTCGTGTAAAGGCGGTCCTGAGACGTTACCAGGCCATCCCTTCTAAGACCGATGCCCATACGGACCAGCAGGGAGATTATGTGGAATATCCGGATCTGATTGTCAATTTAACCAACTATTCCGTTATTTATATGGGTCATTCCATTGAGATGCCGCCAAAGGAGCTGGAGCTTTTATACTTTTTAGCCTCCTCTCCCAACCAGGTATTTACCAGGGAACAGCTGCTGGATCATATCTGGGGATACGAATATATCGGAGATACCAGAACGGTAGATGTCCACATCAAACGCCTGCGGGAAAAAATCAAGGATCACGCCGCGTGGGCACTGACTACGGTTTGGGGGATCGGTTACAAGTTTGAGGTGAAGCGTTAAATGACACATTCTCTCTATACCAAGTTTATTCTGGGCTATCTTCTGTTCGGACTCCTTGGGTTTATCACCATTGCGACCTTTTCTTCGGAAATAACAAACCAGTACTTACTGAAACAACATTCCGAAAGCCTGTACGATGAAGCCAATGAGATCGCTTCCTCCTACAGCAGCATGTACCACGGAAAGAATATAAATGCTTCTGCCTCCTATCCGGAGCTGGAAAAAGAGGCAAGGTATTTAAACGCCCAGATATGGATCGTGGAACGCCAGGGAAAAATCGTTGCCGACAGCGAAAACGCTGATAAGAAGGGCAGGAGTATTGATAACTTTGATCCCACCTCCATGGGAAACAAATCCTATACTATCGGCAAATACTACAACCAGTTTTCCTATGACGTGTTAAGCGTCCATGCGCCGATTACAGGAAATTATACCACCTATGGCTATGTGGTGATCCATCTTCCCTTATCGTTTCTGCAAAGGGAGAGAGACGGCATTTTAAACATCGTTTACATCAGTGCAGCCGTAATTTTCGGCCTGTCCCTGATCATTCTTCTTGTATTTACGAAGAACGTGTATGTTCCATTAAAGAAAATCACAGCGGGTGCCAACGAATACGCCCAGGGAAATTTATCCCATCATATCGGGGTAAATACCAGAGATGAGATGGGCTATCTGGCGGCTACGTTGAATTACATGTCAAGCGAGCTGGGGAAAATGGAGGAATACCAAAAGAACTTTATTGCCAATGTTTCCCATGATTTCCGGTCTCCCCTGACTTCCATCAAGGGATATTTGGAAGCCATCTTAGACGGGACCATACCGCCGGAGATGCAGGAGAAATACTTAAACCGGGTGATTTCTGAGACCGAACGGTTAAACAAGCTGACACAGGGCATGCTGACGCTTAACTCCCTGGACAGCAAGGGATATCTAAACCGCACCAATTTTGATATTAACCGGGTAATCAAGGACACTGCGGCTTCTTTTGAAGGTACCTGCAGAGAAAAGAGCATCACCTTTGACTTAACATTTTCTGACAGCATTCAGATGGTTTATGCAGACCTTGGAAAGATCCAGCAGGTTCTTTATAATCTGATTGACAATGCCATTAAATTCAGTTATCCGGATTCCACCATCTACATTCAGGCTTCTGGGAAATATGAGAAGATTTTTGTATCCATCAAAGACAAGGGCGTGGGCATCCCAAAGGACAGCATCAAAAAGATCTGGGAACGGTTTTACAAAACAGATGTTTCCAGAGGCAAGGACAAAAAGGGAACCGGCCTGGGACTTGCCATTGTCCGGGAGGTCATTCAGTCTCATGGAGAGAACATTGATGTGATCAGCACGGAGGGCGTGGGGTCGGAATTTATCTTCAGCCTTCCCAAATCCACGAATTTATAGCAGCCAAAAGGGTGCCGCAAAACGCGGCACCCTTTGTATTTCCTACAGTCTCTTTCCCGCATCCATGGCCAGTAAGGAACGTTCACATTCCTCTGCGGTCAGGGTGATTTGCCAGCACAGGGGACTTCCCTTCATATGCTCTGCCGCATAGCTGAGACCATTGGTCCTTTCATCCAAAAAGGGGCGGTCAATCTGGTTGGGATCTCCTAGAAGAATAATTTTGGTTCCCTTTCCGGCACGGGTGATGATCCCCTTTACCTGATTCGGCGTCATATTCTGTGCTTCATCAATGATTAAATAGGTCTGTGCAATGGAGCGTCCCCTGATATAATTCAAAGCCTCAGTCTTTATCAAGCCCCGGTCGAAAATCTCATCTATTTTTCCCGCCAGTTCCTCTTCTTTCTCATACCGTTTCTCTTCGCTGGAATCAATGAGCTGTTCCAGGTTATCAATGACCGGACGCATCAGGGGAGAAATTTTTTCCTGTTCGCTTCCCGGAAGAAATCCGATATCAGAATCAAATTGGGCATTGGGTCGGCTGACACTGATCCGGCGGTATTCCCCTGTCGGGTTGTTTAAAAGCTTCTCCAAGCCTACGGCAAGTGAATAGAAGGTTTTTGCAGTTCCCGCCATACCTTTTACGATCACCAGGGGTGCGGCCTCCGCCGGCTGCATCAAGGCTTCCTGCAGGAAATATTGTCCTGCATTCCTGGGAGATATGCCATAGGGCTTATGCTTCACATATTCCAGAGGGATGATCCTGCTGCCGCTGACCCTTCCAAGGACCGTCTTTTTCGTGGACTGGTCTGCTTTTAAAATCACAAATTCATTTTGCTGCAGCTTTGGTATCTTCCGTTCTCCGGCTTCGTCCATTATATAAACACATTCCGATGAAATCCCTTTTTTCTTAAATTCCTTAACCCCCTCCTCCGGCACATAGACTTCGGTCCTGCCGGAATACTGTTCCTCCCGCTCCGGCACCTGCTCGGTTGTAAAATCCTCTGCCCTGACCCCGATGATCTGTGCTTTGATTCTCAGCAGAATATCCTTGGTCACAAGAACCACTTCACCGGAAAGCCCTTTGCAGACCTTTAATATACGGTTATCCATCTTATCATCCGGCAGATCGGGCGGAAGTTCCACGTCGATGCAGTTCTTTTCAATCCGTAGAGTCCCTCCATGCTCCAGTTTCACACCGGATAACAGATCCCCTTTTTGGCGAAGCTGCTCCAAAATCCTGATTGCCGCTCTGGCATTGGCTCCCTTTTCACCTTCTGCCTTTTTCAAATGATCCAATTCTTCCAAAACCACTACCGGAAGCACCACCTGATTGTCATCAAAACAATACAGGGAGTCAGGAGCCTGAATCAGTACATTCGTATCCACAACATAGGTTTTTATCATTTAGAGGATTCCTTTTCCTTTCCAGAAATACAGTTTTTGTAATTCTGATTATAATGGAAATAAAGAATTCCTGTTATCAGATTACAGTAAAGGCAATGTAAAAAATTAAGCATTTTTTTGGTAAATACAGGGGTTTTCTCCTTATAGAGGAAGTTTTGGCTGCTGAAACCGGACGGACTCCCCTCTCTTTACAGAGGAGGGAAAAATCATATGCCGCCCTCACTTTTTTTGGTTATTTTTTCCGTTTTGATAACAAGTCTACGGTGACCGCACCCAGAAGGACAGCGCCTTTTACGATTTTCTGAATATCCGTTGACCAGCCATAAAGGGACATTCCATTGTTTAAAATCCCCATGATAAACGCACCCACCACGGCTCCGATGATGGTACCGATTCCTCCCGTGGTTGCAGCACCTCCGATATAGCAGGCGGCAATGGCATCCATTTCAAACTGGTCTCCGGCTTTGGGCGTTGCGGAAGCATTGCGGGCGGATAAAACGATTCCGGCAATGGCACATAAAATGCCCATATTGGTGTATACCCAGAAATATACCCGGTCCGTATTAATCCCGGAGAGCCTTGCTGCTTTTGCGTTTCCTCCCAGGGCATAAATCTGTCGGCCTGCAACGGTCCTGCTGGTAATAAAATGATACAGCGCCACCAGCACTCCCATAATGACCAGTACAAACGGGATTCCGTTATACCGGGACAGCTTGTAAAAGAAGAAGCCGACGATTAAAAGAATGACTCCGGTTTTGACTGCGCTCTGCCAGAGGGGAATAACGGGAAGGCCATATTTCTTTCTGGTCATAATACTTCTGAATTCAAAAAAAATAATAAGGGCAGCGGCAATCAATGCCGCCCCGATGGAGATTAAGTCGATGGAACCTCCTCCAAAGGGAATCTTGACGGTGGGAAGAAAACCGGCCCCTATGTATGTATAATCGGAAGGAAGAGGCCCTTTGGTCTGGGCTTTCAAAAGCGTATAGGTAAGCCCTCTTCCCATGAGCATGGTCGCCAGGGTCACAATAAAGGGAGGAATGGATAGCTTGGAAACAAAGAACCCTACAAACATTCCGGATAAGGTTCCAATAACCAGGGCGGCTGCAATGGCTGCCCACATGCTGGTTTTATAGTCCACGATCATAATTCCCACAGCCGCACCGCTGACAGCAACAATGGAGCCTACCCCAAGATCAATATTTCCTGTGAGCACGCACAAAAGCATCCCTACTGCAAGGATCACGATATAGCTGTTTTGCATGATCAAGTTGTTGATGTTGGCAGGAGACATGTTTTTCCCTCCTGTCATTGCCGCAAATATAAGGAATACCGCAATGAGAGCCAGAACCATTCCGTATTCTTTCATATTGAGATTGACTGTTCTCTTTTTTTCCATGTCTACGCTTCCTTTCCGCTGTCTGCCATGATACACTTCATGATCTTTTCCTGCGTGGCCTCTTTTTGAGATAATTCTCCGGCAATACGGCCTTCCCTCATGACGTAGATCCGGTCACAGGTTCCCATGACCTCTAAAAGCTCGGAAGAAATTACGATAACCGCTTTCCCCGCCTTGGCCAGATCGTTAATCACGCAGTAAATCTCATACTTTGCCCCAATGTCGATGCCGCGGGTGGGTTCATCTAAAATGAGTACATCCGGCTGAGTCAGCATCCACTTTGCAAGAACTACTTTTTGCTGGTTTCCGCCGGAAAGAGAGCTGACCGTTTGGTTGATGGAAGCTGCTTTTACATTGATTTTCTTTTTATATTCCTCTGCGGCAAGAATTTCCCTGTTTTTATCCACAATTCCTTTTTTGGAAAAAAACCTTGGCAGGGCTGCCAAGGTCATGTTTGCCCTGACGCTGTCGTTTAAAATGAGTCCATAATTTTTCCGGTCTTCTGAAACATAGGCAAGTTTATGGTTGATGGCTTCCTGGACATTGCGGATCAGTACCTGTTTTCCATTGATTCTAATGACACCGGTTATTTTCTGCCCGTAGGACCGTCCGAAAAGGCTCATGGCAAGCTCTGTACGGCCTGCTCCCATAAGTCCTGCAAATCCTACCACTTCCCCTGCTCGCACATAAAAAGAAATATCCCTGATTACCTGACGCTTTAAGTCCTCCGGATGCCAGACGTTCCAGTTCTCCACCTCAAAGATTTTATTGCCGGTCTTACAGATTCTTTCGGGATAACGGTTTTTCAGTTCCCTGCCCACCATGCCTTTGATGATCCGGTCCTCACTGATTTCATCGGTTCCCTTTTTTAAAGTTTCAATGGTTTTTCCGTCCCGGATTACCGTAATGGAATCCGCCACTTCGCTGATCTCGTTCAGCTTATGGGAAATCATGATGCAGGTGATCCCATGCTTTTTTAAATCCAGCAGGATGCCCAGAAGCCGTTTGCTTTCTTCATCATTCAGGGCCGCCGTGGGCTCATCCAAAATGAGAAGCTCCACCTGCTTTGCCATAGCCCTTGCAATCTCGATCAGCTGCTGCTTCCCCACGCCCAGACGATTGACCGGAGCGTTTAGATCCTCATGTTCAAGCCCTACCTTTTGAAGCACTTCCCGGGCCTTTTTATGCGTTCTGGTCCAGTCCACCACGCCTTTTATCCGTTGTTGTTCATTTCCCAGGAACACATTTTCCGCAACGGATAGGCAGGGGCTCAAAGCCAGCTCCTGGTGGATAATTACGATTCCTTTTGCTTCGCTTTGTTTTATATTATGAAACTGGCATGTATTTTCTTTGTATATTACATCTCCGTTATAGGAGCCGTAAGGATAGACTCCTGAGAGTATATTCATCAGTGTGGATTTTCCGGCTCCGTTTTCCCCGCACAGGGCATGGATTTCTCCTCTTTTTACCCTGATGTTCACATCTTCTAAAGCCTTGACTCCATAGAATTCTTTGGTGATGTGATTCATCTCCAAAATGTATTCGGACATCTCCCCAGCTCCTTTTCTTACCCTCCTGATACGGAAAAACAGGCGGCATTCTTCCCGCCGCCTGTCATGTCATTTCCTGTTACTGCGACAGCTGTTCTTCCGTGTAATAGCCGCCTTCCACGACGATCTTTTGGTAATTGTCTTTATCGACCGCTACCGGAGTGCAAAGGTAGGCCGGAACAATGATTTTTCCGTTGTTGTACTGCTCAGTATCATTGATCTCCGGTTCTGTTCCTTCCAGCACCGCCTGAACCATCTTTACGCACTTTTCAGCCAAAAGTCTGGTGTCTTTGTAAATAGACATGGTCTGATATCCGGAAATGATGTTTTTAACCGCCATAAGCTCCGCGTCCTGACCTGTAATAAGTGGCCAGTCTTCTCCCAGCTTATAGCCTGCCCCTTCCAGTGCTGATTTACAGCCATAGGCAAATCCGTCTAACGCAGTTGCACAGATATCCAGTTTCCTGTCTGAGTAAAACCCGGTCAGATAGTTTTCACAGTTTTGCTGGGCGGTTTCCTGAGACCACCGTAAAATACAGGTATCCTCAAAGGATGTACGCCCGGATTCACAGATCAGGGTCCCGTCATCCAGATATGGCTTTAAGACCTCCATCAGGCCGTTGTATAAAAACAGTGCATTGTTATCATCCGGGGAGCCCATGAAGAATTCAATGGTATAGGATTTTCCTTCGGCTTTTGCCTGATCCAGCTGCTTCTTCTCTTTTATGTATTCCCCAATGGCAGTTCCCACTCCCTTGTTATCAAAGGTCGCATAATAGGAAACAGCATTTGTATCCATGAGAATACGGTCATAGGCAATGATTGGTATCCCGGCATTCTTCGCCTGTTCCTCCACATTTACAAGTGCGGAAGAATCAATGGAGGCAATGACCAGGCAATTTACACCGGAAGCAATCATATTTTCAATCTGGGATACCTGCATTTGAACATCATCTTCTGCGTACTGAAGATCCACTTCATAGCCCAGTGCTTCCAGCTGCTTCTTCATGTTGGCACCGTCATTGATCCACCGCTCGGAAGACTGGGTGGGCATTGCAACACCTACCTTCCCCACTCCCCCAGGTTTTTCCGTGTTTGCTTCTTCTTTTGCTGTTGTTGCGTCTGTCTGGGAGCTGCTGCATCCGGCAATGGATGATACCGCTAATAGTACTCCAAGAAGCATGCCTGAGATTCTTCGATTCATAACTTCTAACCCTCCAATGGTTTTTGTATATACAATTTACATGCTCCGTAAATTTGCATTTTATATTAAATCCATATATATATTCTGCTTTTTTACGTCCCACGCTATATTATGAAAATATTTATGGTTTTATTCCACTAAAGGGTTATGGTTTTTGTTACTTTTGTATGGTATTTTAAAATATCCCTACATTCCTTGCATCAAATTGACGACGATATTTTACTTTCTTTGAGAAAAGTTGTATATGGAGGAACAAATAAGTTATGAGAGCATTACGACTCGTTTATTTTCTCACAAAAAACAGGCGGAACTTTCGATGCAAAAGAAAGTTCCGCCTGTCATATTTCATATAATTATGTAGTTCAGCAAGCCTTCTAAGCCTACCGCCTCATCTCAAATCAGAATTCTGAGATATGAGGGAATATCCTTTTTATTCCTTCCAGTGGAGCTGGTGAAGCTCTCCCTTCATGGTCATATGTTCAAATCCGTTCTGCCTCAAAGCCTCATAAAGTACAATGGAAACTGAGTTTGATAAATTCAGGGACCGGATATCTCCCCACATGGGGATTCTGATGCAGCGGTCCTGATTTCCAAGAAGAAGGTCTTCCGGAATTCCTGCACTTTCCTTTCCGAACATCAAAAAGCAGTCCGGGTCATATTCCATATCACTATAAACGTGGAGTCCTTTTGTGGTGGCCATATAAATCTTTGCGCCCGGATTGCGGTCCAAAAACTCCTGATAGTCGCTGTAAACCGTAAGATCCAGTTTATCCCAGTAATCCAGCCCCGCACGTTTGATCAGCTTGTCATTCAGCTTGAATCCCAGCGGTTCGATCAGGTGCAGCTTTGTGTCTGTGGCCACACAGGTCCGTCCGATGTTGCCGGTATTGGCAGGCATCTCCGGTTCAAATAATACGATATTCATATCTCTTACGCCTTTCCGTCAAGTTTCTTAATAAATCGGTCCATACGGCCCAGGGCCTCCTTTAGGTTCTTTAAGGAATATGCATAGGAAATACGAAGATAGCCTTCTCCGCAGTCTCCAAATGCTGTTCCCGGTACGACCGCTACTTTCTCTTCCCGCAAAAGTCTGGTGGCGAACTCATCGGAGGTCATACCAAACCGTTTGATACTGGGAAATGTATAAAAGGCACCATGAGGTTCAAAACACTCCAGACCCATTTCCTGAAAGGCATGCATCAGGTAGCGCCTTCTCTGGTCATAGGATTCCCGCATCGTCTCCACCTCTTTATCTCCGTCTCGAAGGGCGGCTACGGCAGCGTACTGGCTGGTGGTGGGCGCACACATGATGGCAAACTGATGGATCTTTAACATCTGCTCCAGGATCACTCTGGGCGCTGCCGCATAGCCAAGTCTCCAGCCGGTCATGGCGTAGGATTTGGAAAAACCGTTGATCAGTACGGTTCGGTCCTTCAGCCCTGGAAATGCCGCAATGGTGGTATGTTCACCGCCGTACGTCAGTTCCGCATAAATCTCATCTGAAATTACAAACAGATCTTTTTCTATGACAACGTCTGCAATATCCTTTAATTCCTCCGCCGTCATAACCGCGCCGGTGGGATTATTGGGAAATGGCAGTATCAGTACTTTTGTCTTTTCAGTGATTTTCTCTAACAGCTTCTCTTTTGTCAGCTTAAACTGATCCCTGGCCTCCAGATCAATGGTGACCGGAACACCATTGGCAAGAATGGTACATGGCACGTAGGATACATAGCTTGGCTGGGGAATCAAGACTTCATCTCCAGGGTCCAGCATGGCACGAAGTGCAATATCAATCGCCTCACTGCCGCCCACCGTAACCATGACCTCATGATCCGGGTCATAGGTAACTTCAAAACGTCTGCATAAATAATTGCAGATCTCCGCCTTCAGCTCTCTCAGCCCTGCATTGGAGGTATAAAAGGTACGGCCCTTTTCCAGAGAATAGATGCCTTCTTCTCTGATATGCCAGGGGGTATCAAAATCAGGCTCGCCCACACCCAGGGATATGGCATCCTTCATCTCACTGACAATGTCAAAAAATTTACGGATTCCGGAAGAGGGGATCTCTGCAATCCGGTCTGATAATGGATTTCTCACGGTGTAATCAACATCCTTTCATCCGGCGTCTCTTCAGCAAGGACGGTTCCGTGGTCCTTATATTTTTTAAGGACAAAATGAGTGGCTGTGCTTAAAACTGATTCCATGGGAGAGAGTTTTTCAGAAACGAACTGAGCCACCTGTCTCATGGTCTTTCCTTCGATGAATACGGTAAAATCAAAAGAACCGGACATCAGATAAACGGCATTGACTTCGTTATACTGATAGATTCTCTCAGCAATCTTATCGAATCCCATACCTCTTTGAGGTGTTACCTTTACCTCGATCAGGGCCACAACCTTTTCATCACTGGTATTATCCCAGTTGATGAGCGTGTGGTATCCGCAAATGATATGTTCTTTTTCCATTTCGGCGATCTCATTGGCTATAGCCGTCTCGCTTTCTCCCAGCAGAATGGCTAAATCCTTTAAATCAATCCTGCTGTTTTTTTCTATAACCGCCAATATCTTTTCCCTCATATCCTTACCTCCTGTTTTTCATTTAAGGCATCAATCCAAAACTTTATAAAGCTCATCCAATGTCGGCCGGTCAAGATATCCCACTCCGTCTCCATGGTCGATGATCCGTCCGATCCCTTCTGTCACTTTTCCAATTACAGCTCCATGGATCTGCTGCTCTTTCATGGCTGCCACCAGATCCGCCCCGTTATCGGCGGTAAAAAGCAGGCAACGGGCGGAGAAAAGGCGGTACGGGTTTAAATCGTACCGCTCACAAACCTCAATGGTTTCCTGTCTGACCGGAATCCGGCGGAGGGAAAACTTGATTCCGGTCATATAGGCACCGGACAAATCCCAAAGTGCCTTTAAAATCCCGCCTTCTCCCGCCTGTTCCAGTTCTGTGGCTCCAAAGGGTTCCCAGATTTTTAGATCCGGTTTCGGACCGTTGTTTTCCAGTTCCAGTATCCGGTCCACGTAGTCTTTGGAAAACCACTGATACAATTCCTTTTTCTTATGCTGAACAATCTCCAGGGTCCCGGAAAGGCCGGCATAACCGGCCACTACCAGATCCTGTCCGGGTCTTATGATTCCGTTGTTTTCTCTTTCAATACGCTTCATGTTATTCTGCCTGTATTCCAGGTCCCTGTGGAACCGTTTCTTCCGCAGCGGCTGTCGCTTCTGGGGCAGGTGTCTGTGTGGCAGGAGCACTGGTTTCCGCTGGCTGAGGAACTGTTTCCGTTGCCGGCGGCTGTGTCTCCTGGGGCTGTGCCGGATTTGGTACCGGTGCTACAGAGGCCGGTGCCGCAGGCCCTACCTTTATAATCGCCTTGGAAGGATTATAAGTATCGGTGTGCAGGATCTCACGGCTCTGTTCCACACCGTCAATATAAATCACCTTCCACAGTCTTGATTTGATTCCTTTATGAGCGGACTGCACCTGCTTCCTGCTTCCGGGAGGCATTGTGGGGTCCACCACTTCTTTGGGTGCACCGGGATCGGTGACACTCAACGTCTCGGATACGAAATCAAAGGTACGGTTTGCCGGTCTGGTCTCCTTTCCGTAGATGGTAAAGGTGATGGTCTTGCCTGACGTATATCCTTCCACATAGATGGGAGTGCTGTAATTGTTGGTGAATTTAAGGTCCTTATAGGTTCCTGCAATAGCAGCATCCTGGGAGGGTTTTACATAATTTACCACCATAGAGTGATTCTGTCTCTGGACTACTTCCAGTTCGGCACGGAGTACGGCATTATAAAGTGTGGTGGATATCTGACACACACCGCCTCCTACACTGTCTACCACCTGACCGTTTTCATATGCGGCGGCAGTGGCATATCCATTGGAGACCGTAAAGGGATGCATGCATTCATATCCCGATAAGGTCTCTCCCGGCATAAGAACACGGCCGTTGATCTTTCCGGCTCCTACCTGCAGATTCTTGGAACGGGAAGCTCCGCTGGAGGAAAAGCTGGTGGAAAATGTTCCGAGCACATCATTGATGGTGGATAAATCTTCTGTAGTGATCGCGGGCTTCACCTCTGAAACAACTGCAGCTGCTGTTACTGGTTCCTTGAGTCCGTTGGCAAGGGCCGCATTAAGGGCCTCCTTTGTGGCCGCAATATCCACATTCTTACCGGTGACAGACGGAGTTACTGTAAATGCGCCATTGCTTCGGACAATGGTGGCATTCTGCGGCTGAACCATAACGGAAGCGCACTTTTCATTGATAAAGGCTTCCAGTTTTCCATCGTCAAGAGCCGTTTCCAGGGGAATGATCACAGGATTCTTCTCGATATCTTTTTTATTTAAATACCGTTTGATCAAATTCCCTCCCTGCCAGGATGAGGCAGCCTGGTTCACCGCTTCCGGATTGCTCCAATGGAATCCCAGTTCTTTTGCCGTTGTTTCCATAGGCTGTCCGTCAACCACCAATGTAATCTTTTGGTTTTCCATTTCATTAACCAGCCCCTGTATCTTCTGGCTGGCTTCTTCTTCTGTCATACCGCCTAAATTATATTCCCCAACATAAATTCCATCCGGAAGGGTATCTGCCATAACATAAGCCGGAGAGAGAAAACCAATCCCTGCCGCCAATACCACAGCCGCCAGGGTTATGGATAAAGTTTTCTTTTTCATATTCATTCCTCATGCTCTATTGTGTCTGCAACTGCGATAAGCCCCCGATGATTTACATAAAACTCAGCATCATTGGAAGAACCATCGCAATAATTAATAAAACTACCACTGCAATCAAAATCACTGACATTAATTTTT
Source organism: uncultured bacterium (assembly GCA_905215155.1). Taxonomy (GTDB): domain Bacteria; phylum Bacillota; class Clostridia; order Lachnospirales; family Lachnospiraceae; genus Lacrimispora; species Lacrimispora sinapis. The sequence continues at coordinate 33,354 of CAJMPJ010000029.1, forward strand.
TGTTGTTTTTATTGTTAAAGTTAATCATGTTGTATCCCACCTCTCTTATATTCTTCCATACTGTGATATGATTTTATCCGTGATTCTCGATATTTCATTTCTGGATAAATGATCCGTTTGCACAGATAAAACTATTTTATGATATTTTAATAGATCCTGCAAGTGTTCTTTTTGCCGATTTGATGCCGGCTGTTCCTTTTTCACCTTGTAAATCAAGGGCTGTGATTCAAATGCTTCCGGCTCGTTGCTGCCGAATCTTCGGACCAGCTCCTGATACAAAAAATGTGCAGACTTACTGTCAGCCAGCGCACGGTGGCTTTGTTCCTGCTTGATTTCAAAAAATTCACAGGCATCTTTTAAATTTTTCTTTGCTTCCGGCGGCATAAACCGTCTTGCAAGCTTCAAGGTATCAATTCCCTGCCGTTCAAAACCATGGCCTCCATTGACTGCCGCACGTTTTAAAAAGCTGTAATCAAAAATGACGTGATGGCCAAGTACAGGAAATTTTCCGGCAAAATCCAGAAATTCCCCGATGACCGTTTCGATTCCAGGTGCCGATTCCAACTGCTCATCCCGGATTCCGGTCAGGCTGGTTATCCGTTCCTCCAGCTTCCGGTAAGGATTTACAAAGGTTTCGTAAGTGTCCTTTATGACTCCGTTAAGAACCAAAACAGCACCGATCTCTATGATCTTATCTTTTTTCGGGTCCAGACCTGTTGTTTCCAAATCTACCGCAACATAGGATGAAACCACATTTTTATTCCCCTCTCTTAAGATATCGTTTTCTGGGCGCTGGGGCAGAGGTCCTTTAAAAAGCACTCTCCGCACTTAGGCCTTCTGGCAAAGCAGATGGACCTGCCAAGCGTAATAATCTGTATATTCCATAAGATCCAGTGGTCCCTGGGAAGAATCTTCATCAGCTCATATTCGATCTTTTCCGGGTCTTCTGATTTTGCGAACCCCAGCTTTTTGGATATCCGCTTTACGTGGGTGTCCACCACGATACTGGGTTCGTTATAAATATTGCCCAGAATGACATTGGCCGTCTTTCTGCCCACTCCTGCAAGAGATGTCAGTTCTTCTATGGTCTTCGGCACTTCTCCGCCAAACCGTTCCATCAAATCCTGACAGCAGGAAATGATGTTCTTTGCTTTCATGCGGAAAAAGCCCAGGGAATGAATATCTTTTTCCAGCTCGTTTGCATCTGCTTTCGCAAATTTTTCCACGGAATCATACTTTTTAAATAAATCTGCTGTCACCATATTCACTCTGGCATCTGTGCACTGGGCGCTTAAAATAACGGCAATCAACAGCTGCCAGGGCGTCTCATGGTTCAAATAACAAATATATTCCGTTCCATATTCCCGGTCAAGAGCTGCAAGGACCTGGTCCACCCGCGCTCTTAATTCTGCTTTCGTTTCTTTTTTTGCCATTAATTCCTCCAAATACCGATTTCATAAACGGCTGCGTTATGGGTCAGGGCATCCCTCTTTTTATAATCAAACAGAACCGCCCGCTGGTCCCGGAAGACCTCCACATGTGCCATCTTCATCAATTGTCTGGACTCATACCCTTCATATCCCTCTTTTAAATAGGAAAAGGATTTTGCTTCCTCTGTAAAAAATGCCCTTATCTGCTCTTTATACGGCTCCTGATCGGCACAAAAGCGGGGGCGGCTTTTTAAATTTTCTCTCAAATATAAATCATACACAAGAAGATCCTGATACATGGGAAGCCTTTCCGGTGCCTGCTGACGGATAAAATCCTCCAGAATTTCATAGCGTGCCATGCGGCTGTGGCTGATACCGGTCAGCTCCTGTTTATCATAGTATTCGGCAAGCGCTTCAAACATATCAAATGGGGATGCAAATTCGTTTAACAGTTCCTTTATGGTGGTACGGAACTGGCCGCTGTTTCCGTAGACCTCTAACATTTCTTCCAGATTTTTTAATTTTAAGATTTCTCCGTAATTGAGCCATCGGGTCGACAGCACCTCATAGGGTGCTTCTTCCTTAAATCTTACCCCGTATTCCTCTGCCTTTTCCGACATGTAGGAGCCTTTTAAAACCTTTAAAAAGCCAAGCTGCAGCTGCTCCGGCTTCATGTCATAAACCTGGTTGAAGGATCTGCGGAAGCTTTCATAGTCCTCATGGGGAAGCCCGGCAATCAGATCCAAATGCTGATGGATATTTCCAAACCGATTGATCTTGTATACAATATCCTTTAAAACTCCCAAATCCATGGTTCGCCGGATTTCCTTTATGGTATCCGGATTGGTGCTCTGGACACCGATCTCAAGCTGTATGAGTCCCGGCCTCATCCGTGACATCAGTTCCAGTTCTTCCTCCGTCAGTAAATCCGCCGCGATCTCAAAATGAAAATTGGTGATTCCGTTGTCATGTTCCAGCAAATGGCGCCAGATGGCCATGGTATGATTATGATTGCAATTAAAGGTCCTGTCCACGAATTTCACCTGAGGGACTTTGCTTTGGAGAAAAAAGTCCAGTTCCTTTATGACCATCTGCGTATCACGAAACCGGACGGACTTATCAATGGAAGAAAGACAGTAGCTGCAGGAAAACGGACAGCCTCTGCTGCTCTCATAATAAATAATCCTGTTTTTAAAACCGGACAGGTCCTGATAAAGAAATGGGATGCGGCTCATATCCACCGCTTTTTTCAGTGGATTTTCCACCACATTTCCTTTCTCATCTCTTACGGCCACCCCGTCTATTTTGGTAAAATCCCTGGGACTTCCTTTTATATAGCTGCGCACCACTTCCTTAAAGGTCTCTTCCCCTTCTCCCATCATGATCCCGAAAACTCCCGGTTCCCGGCGAAGGATCTCTGCTGCATCATAAGACACTTCAGGACCTCCCAGCCAGATCTCCACTTTTGGGAGAACCTTCGGAAGGTCCCGGACCAGCTGCAAAACATAAGCCATATTCCAGATATAACAGGAAAATCCCACCGCCTCCGGTTGTTTTAGGTAGATATCCTTTAAAATATCATCAAGCTGGTTGTTGATGGTATATTCTCCTATCTGGATCTGAAACCTTCCATCCGTTAATTCCGGTTCTTCCACATAAGCCTCTGCATAGGCCTTGAGGCTGTAAATACCGGGATTGGAATGAATGTATTTGGCATTGAGCGCCGCCAGTAAAAATTTCATGTTAAACCTCGATCTCTATCTTTCTTCCGGTAGGCTGATACTGGTAATACCGGACACCTGCTGCATTTAACATGCGCTTGGATGCATTGACCGCAGGGGTCCCGGCATACTTATCGGAGCCGTAAACTACGGTCTTGATGCCTGACTGGATTATCGCTTTTGCGCATTCATTGCAGGGGAACAGTGTCACATAAAGCTTGGAGCCTTCTAAACTTCCCCCCCGGTAATTAAGGATAGCATTTAATTCACTGTGAGTGGAATAGAAATATTTGGCATTGTAAGGATCGTTCTCTTCATTGTCCCTGCCCCATGGAAATTCATCGTCAGAGCAGCCCATGGGAAACCCGTTGTAGCCCATGGATAAGATTTTATTGTCCTGGCTTACGATGCAGGCACCAACCTGAGTGCTTGGGTCCTTGGAACGTTTTCCAGAAAGGACTGCGACTCCCATAAAATATTCATCCCATGTAATATAATCTTCTCTCTTTCCGGTCATAACGTTTTCTCCTTCTCTGTCTGTATGATGTGATAACCGGCTGCCTTGGTCAGCCGGTTCATAATGGCCTGTCCCAAATGGGTGTCCTGAAAGCTTTCAGAAAAAATGAAATCCGCATTCAGATCATCAAATTCTCTTAAAACCGCATAAAGGTTATGAGCGATGGTTTCCTCTTTTGCACGGAATCCCATGCTTTTTATCATTCCGTCATGATAGTGTTCTTTCGTTTCCTCGGTACAGATGATTCCCACCTGAAACCCTTTGGATAATTTTTCTTTTACTAACCGGTTGATGGTCCCAATGACAGCCTCCGGTTCGCCTTCCACCAGGGTTAAATCCGCTTTCGGAGCATAATGCTTATACTTCATTCCCGGTGCTTTCGGTTTCACCTCCTGGCTCATGGGTCCGGAGGTAATGGCAGGGTCAAGACGGATCTCCTGTCCCAGAACCTTAGATGCCATCTCCTGTGTGATGGCTCCGGGCCTTAATATCATCGGCTCGTTACCGGACACATCAATGATGGTAGATTCCACACCGATGCCCACCGCTCCGCCGTCTACGATCATCTCAATCTTTCCATTCATATCCTGACACACATGATCTGCGGTGGTGGGACTGGGTCTGCCTGAGGTATTGGCACTGGGTGCGGCAATGGGCACCCCGGCCAGGCGTATGAGCGCATTGGCCACCGGATGGTCCGGCATCCGGACTGCCACCGTATCCAGTCCCCCTGTAGTGCCGTAAGGCACCCGCCGGCTCTTTGGAAAAATCAGCGTCAAAGGTCCGGGCCAGAAAGCCTCCATCAGCTTTTTACCAGCTTCCGGAACTTCTAAAACCAGATCTGGCAGGTCCTTAAAATCTGCGATATGGGCGATCAAAGGATTGTCCGATGGCCGTCCCTTTGCCGCATATATTTTCTTAGCCGCCTCTTCATTCAGGGCATTGGCCCCCAGTCCGTATACGGTTTCCGTGGGAAATGCCACCAGGCCGCCGTTTTTTAATATCTCCGCAGGCTTCTTTAATTGTGCTTCCTTTGGATGATCCTTATCTTCTATATAAATTCGTTCTGTTACCATATAGCATTGCTCCTTTTCACTTCCATTTATCATATCACAGGCCCAGTCACCATGCAACTTTTTTGCTGGCCGCAAAGGGGCTTTGGCCCTGTGAAAAGCAGAAACAATAGTTGCAGGTTTTTTCTAAAAATGATACCATGATAAAAACGATTTTATTGGGGAGGAAAAAAATTGAAACTGATTATACCGGAAAACTATGACCCAAGGCTGTCCGTCCGTGAAACACAGGAGGCCATCAAATACATAAGAGATACCTTTCAAAAGGAGCTTGGAAAGGAAATGAATCTGGAGAGGATCTCCGCTCCTTTATTCGTAGACAAAAACAGCGGCTTAAATGATAACTTAAACGGGGTGGAACGCCCGGTCCAGTTTGATCTTGCCGGAATTCCGGGGCAAACCATGGAGGTGGTCCACTCTCTGGCCAAATGGAAGCGCATGGCCCTTTATGAGTATGGGTTTCAGCCGGGCGAGGGACTCTATACAAACATGAATGCCATCCGCAGAGATGAAGACTTTGACAACCTCCACTCCTGCTACGTGGACCAGTGGGATTGGGAAAAAGTAATCACCAGAGAGGATCGCAATCTGGATACCTTAAAGGACACCGTAAGAACCATCTTCAAAATCATCAAGCATATGGAGCATGAAGTGTGGTACAAATACCCCAACGCGGTAAAACATCTCCCGGAGGACATTACCTTTATTACCTCCCAGGAGCTGGAGGACCGCTATCCCCATCATACACCGAAGGAACGGGAAAATTTGATCACCAAAGAGTTCGGCTGTGTCTTCCTTATGAAGATCGGGGATCAGTTAAAGGGCGGAGAGCCTCATGACGGAAGAGCTCCTGATTACGATGACTGGCAGTTAAACGGGGATATCCTGTTTTGGTTTGAACATTTAAATTGTGCCCTGGAGATATCCAGCATGGGCATCCGCGTGGATGAAACCTCTCTGGCAGAACAGTTGAAAAAAGCCGGATGCGAAGACCGCAGCCAGCTTCCTTACCACAAAATGCTTTTAAACGGAGAACTTCCCTGCACCATCGGAGGCGGAATAGGGCAATCACGTCTTTGTATGCTGCTCCTGGACCGCGCCCATGTGGGGGAAGTACAGGCCAGCATCTGGCCCGATGAAATGCGTGAGATTTGCAGAAAAAACAAGATCTTTCTTCTGTAGCTTACAGAAGAAACCAATCCCTGTTCACTGAGAAACAAGGACCAGAGGCAGAGGAGGAACGGCACCCGCTAATCCTGTATGGGATGCCGTTTCTCCTCTGCCTCTTTTTTGCCTGAATGAGAAACACCGTATTAAACGATTATTTCCCGTTTAAATATTCCATGATCCCCATATGTATGGTCCATGCCACCCGATCCTGATAGTCTTCAGACTTTAATAAAGCCGCTTCCTTCCAGTTGGTCAAAAAACCGCATTCTACAATTACGATAGGAGATTTTACATGAAGGAGCAGATAATAATTGTCGTTGGGCTTGGGCAGTCTGGTATTTTTTTCTCCCAGCACATAATCAAACCGGTCCTGTAAAATCTCAGCCAGCCGCTTTCCCTGTTCCGACTTTTTATAATAAAATACCTGTCCCCCGGAAATCGCCTCCTGATGATAGCTGTTCTGATGAATGCTGACCGTAAGCGCCGGATTGGCTTCATTGATGATGTCACACCGTTTTGTCATATCTGCCATCTTTTTCCGGTTGTCTCTTTCGGTATAAAGTCCATTATCATTTTTTCTTGTCAGCACCACTTCCACATCAGAGGCTTCCAGATATTTTTTCAGCCGGTTCGCGATCTGTAAATTGATGTCCTTTTCCAGAGTTCCATCGACCCCGATCTTTCCCGGATCATTTCCGCCATGCCCGGCATCAATCACGACGACGGGCTTTTCTTTTCCAGCCTTTACACTGACTCCTGCCGTCATTTTCCCCGCATGGCTTGAGATCACATATACCAGTACCAGCAAAATCACCGCCATCAACGGTTCCCATTTTTTTAATTTCACATTCTCTACCTGACACATATTCTTAATGAATTATATCTTTCAGTGAAATAAAAAAGAACTTATTTGAGACGACTTTCCCATCATTCTGCATCCGATCCGTTCCAGTCCTTTGTTTCATCGGCTGTCATCGGCTGCCGGTTATTTCTTTTCCAGCTGGACCACGTCCCAGAGATCTGCCGGTTCAAACCCCAGCTTCCAGAAGGCCACTCCGGCCAGATCATACCGCCGGATCAAATCCATCTTAAGCCCGATGGAGCGTTCTTCCTCCATCCAGATCTTTTTAAGACCTTCCTTTGTCTGCAATTCTCCGTAATACTGGCCTGACTCATTAAGCCATTGAAGCTTCACCTTGTTTTCACTGACCCATTCTTTGGCTTTTGCTATTCCCAAAGAAGAGGAGGAGGTCTTATTCCCGCTGTCCACGGTCCACACTCTGGTATAAAAGGGGAGGGCCTGTATGATCTTTTCTTTTGGCACCTCTAAAAGCGTGTCTTTGATTCCGTTCTCTACATAGCCAAGGGAGGCCACAGAACCGGCATCCCCTCCGGCATAGTGTTCATCATATCCCATGACGATCACATAATCAGCTACAATTCCCTGCTCTTTCCGGTTATAAAATTCGTTGCCGGGCACCGGGACATAGTTATCTACAGACAGAACGATCCCCTTCTCTCTGCAGAAAATGGACAGCTCCCGGATAAACTGTATGTAGGGAACTCCTGCCTCTTCTTTGATTCCTTCAAAGTCCAGATTGATTCCGTCAAATCCGTATTTTTCTGTTTCTGCCATCAGGGACTCAATGAGTCTTCGTCTGGTGGAGGTCTTTGCTAAAAGAATCTCCGTATTTACATCCTTGCTGAAATTACTAATCAGAGCCCACACCTTCAGCCCCTTGTTATGAGCCTTTTTCACATATTCTGCATCAGCCAGGGAACGGTAATTCCCTTCATTATCCGTCAGTTCATACCAGGTGGGGGAGATGACATTGACCCCTTTCATACTTGCGGTCACGCGGTCAAAGGAGGCATTGCCCGCAGGAGTCGTCATCTGATGCCAGGCAAGGCTTACCGGCTCATCCATCGAAATATTTTTATAAACAGGTGCTTCAAAGGTACTGACAGGAGTCTCGTCACTAAACTTACCGAGACGGCGGTGCTTTACATAACCCACAAAGCCGTCTTCTGTCCGGACCTTATCCCACCGTCCCATGGATTCTAAAACCGTGACCTTATTTCCTTTTGAAATCCATGTCACGATGGGGCTTTTCACGCCTCCTTTTACCCGTACATTGCCGTTTTTTTTGACCGTCGCCACAGTTACGGGGTCCCACTTATTATTTATAAACATCCGCTTATTCCTGGCGCCGTCATATGCTGCCACGCGGATATCGGTATAATTGGCCACCAGTCCCACAGATAAATAGACTCCGTCTCCATTCACCCATATGAGAGGTTTCCCGGTGGTACCTTTGGTGGTATGATCTGCATATACAATGGAATCCGGCAGAGCATATACCAGAAGTTTTTCCATACTGTCCCAGTAAAAACGTTCATTCAAGTTACTATTTACCCAATCAATAGGAAGATACGTCTGCCCTTCCATGAAAATTCCTTTTGCTTCCTGTAATTCCTCATTTAAATAAAGGGCTACTTCATTCTCTTTTACACCAAGCAGTTGTGTCCTATCTGCCTGCTCATTCGTGGGAATATACCGTTCCAGGAACCGGACTCCGAAAAATCCGACAATTACCGCCAAAATCAATCCCAGCGCCACGAGAACCGGCACAGCTTTCCTATTCATCTGCTTTCCTCCTGCTATTGGATCGTATCATTTTATCTTTGTAGTAGATTATCTTTTAGATTATATCATACTTCCTCATTTATGATATTTACATTTTCATTACGTTAAAAATCCCCTGATCCCACCCTGATGTGGTATTTAGGCCAGTTCCAGGCTGAAGATGGCATCCGAACCCACATCCCTTAGCCTGCAGAAAAAACTAACGGTTATAAATCTTATCAAATCTTATTTCCTGCAGTTTTCCGGTCTTTTCATCCGGAATATAATCGGCCATATAAAAACAATCATCCTCCCTTACCTCAAAAATCTTACTCCAGTCTTCCTCCGGCAGTTCCTCTCCATCAATCAAAATGGTAATTCCCTGTTCCCGGTATTTTTTTAGCCCTTCCAGATATTGGTTTCTTTTTATACTCTCCTCCCGTTCTCTGGCATCTTCTTTTTTCATCCGTATCTCCCCTGTATCTTTTCTTTTGTAGGATGACCGGAGAGAGGACCACAAGGACAAATTCGTGACATCCTTCTCTCCCCAGCCTTAAAATAACTTCTGGTAAAACTTCAGCATTTCTCCTGTGATAACAAAAGCATCTACTGAAACCGGAATTCTCCGGACAGGTCGTTTCAGCCTCTTTTCCATGTTTTTTCTGGCTTCTTCGCTTCCAAAGGAAACGAAGGTCTCCCAGCTTTTTTCCGCCTTATTCCCTTTTCCTTCAAACTCCAGAAATGCCTCCATCTGCCACTCGCTTAGGCTTCCCAGCAAAAATTGTCTGTCACATCTTAAAAATTCTTCCAGATTCCCTTCTCTTACCGTTCCGTAATCCACAATCACCGTCTGGCACCGGGACTTTTTACACAGTAAAAGGGTATTGATCCCCGCCTGTTCATAATAATCCACTTCCAAAACCTGAAAAACACCGGTCTTACCCTTTTCCTCCGTGCAGACTTTTCTCATACCGGCGAAATCTCCATGGCTGTTCCACTCAAGGACCGCACAACGCTTTCTCAGCACTCCGCTTAAATATCCTGCTGTCATGACCGCAAAATGAGTCACTCCAACGCATCTGCCTGTTCCGATCACGCCGATGACTTCCTGGTTCTTTGCCTTTTTGGAGCGTCTTTTAAAGGGCCATACTGATGTTTTCTTTTCAATCATGAAATTGTATCCTTTCTAAAAGGCTTCCATTTCTCCTTTAAAAACCGAGACACCAGATTTTTGAACCCATCCATAAATTTCTCAATTCCTGGTATTATCACTTTTTTCTCTTCCAGGATCATGGCTGTCAGTGCTTTGTAAAACATCTCTGACTCTTTATTCAAGGTAAATGGGTCCGGATAATAAGGTGCCCGGAAGCATCGGGAAGCAAGTACTCCTTCCGGCAAATGAATCTTGTCCCCCAAAACTGCATGGTTATAGACAATTCCATAAGGCACACCTTTGCAAACGGCCTTACTTGCTGCCTGTTCCGATTGAATTCTGCTCCAGGGACTTCCGTCACACACCAGGAGCACTACATCAGATTTCTCCGAAAAGGCCCTCTCCCCGTGGTTTCCGTAATCCTTGATTCTTACTGTAACAGGAGGATCTTTTAACTTCACTCCCTGGCCGTAAAAAGGTTTCCAAACAAAACTGCGGTAGCGCAAAAGGCCGTATTGGTCCCGCTTCACACCTGCATAGTCTGAAAGCCCGGCTCCCATGCCGGAATCATGTTTTTCTTCAAATAAGTTGGGATATCCTTGATTTCTAAGATAGACGGACAGGCCGACGGCAATATGAGTCGTTCCGGCCCCTGATTTGCTCCCGAACAGAGCGATGGTAAGAGATGATGATTGCAGACGGTCTTTTGCAGCCGTTCCCATCGTATGAAGCTGTATCAGCCTTTCCCCCAGCTCCTGTGCCGATGAATAACGTTCTTCTTTTTCTTCTTTGATACACCCTTTGATGACCGAGGACAGACCGGTATCCATAAACCGGTCCGGCTTGTAAGGCAGACTGGGAAATGTTCCTGTATATAAATAATGGAGGATCGCACCAATGGCATAGATGTCTGTTCTCTCATCAAGGATTCCGTCTTTTCTATACTGCTCCGGCGCCGCACAGCCAACGGTTCCATACCGTTCTCCAGGTATATTTGCCTCGTCCAAGGACGCAGCAAGGCCAAAGTCGATAAGCTTTACGGTATCGTGACACAGTAACAGGTTCTTGGGCTGTAAATCCAAATGTAATATGGGATTTGATCCTGCAGAATGCAGGTAATGAATGATGTTTGTCAACTGAATTCCATACAATATGGTCAGTTCTTTAGACAAGTGGCCCTGTCTTTTTACAAGGTCAAATAAAGATTCTCCTTCCAGATACTCTTCGATTAAATAACTATAAATTTCGTCTTCTTCTACGTCATAAACAATGGGAATTCCGGGATAGCGAAGCTCCTTTAGAACAAGTGCTTCCTTTCTGAAACGATGGTAATTAAGAAAGCTTTTGGGTACCCGCTTGATCGCACGGTATTCCTCAAGCTCAAGATGAACCGCCAGAAAGACTGTACCTGCCCGACCGGTTCCCAAGATGCCGCATATCTGATATTTACCAAACAGAACGGCGCTGATTAAAGCCACCTCCTTTTTGCCTGTCCAATATCATCTCTTGAAATACATTCTAATCCATTCTTTCTGTTTTATCAACTGTTTTATTTATTTTTTATGGGAGAACCGGATATAACAACATTATGGAGGTTTCATCAAAAACCATTTTACGGAATCAATCCAGACAAAAGACGTTTCCTTTTCTATCCTGAATAGTTCAGATATCAAATGGTCACCATATGCAAGGCAATCGGAGTTAAGTTCATCTGTATTTATGAAATCCGTACCAACCATGATTCCATGCTCACAGACAGGAAAGCTGCACCGAAATTACAGAAAATAATAATATATTGGTAACAAAGCAAAAATAAAACCGGAAATTCCCACGAATTACATAGGATACCCGGTTTTTTGCATATAAACCTTAAATTTATATAAACTTTTTCACATAGTAATTGCTTTTTCACTATATTATATAGTATAGTTATGTTGAGGAAGTATGTAATATTATTCACCATTTTTAAAAGAACAGGAAGTGATCCTATGAAGATAGAACGTATCAATGAAAATCAGATCCGTTGTACGCTTACCAGCTTTGATTTAAGTGTCAGAAACCTTAATTTAGGCGAGCTTGCTTACGGCAGTGAAAAAGCCCGCAACCTGTTCCGCGAGATGATTCAGAAAGCCTCTAACGAAGTGGGATTTGAAGCAGAAGACATTCCTCTCATGGTAGAAGCAATTCCGTTATCCAACGAAAGTGTGATGTTAGTCATTACGAAGATCGACGATCCGGAAGAATTAGATACAAGGTTTGCTAAATTTTCACCATCAACCGACGAAGACTTGGATTCAATGCCAGGAGATCTGGCAAACGAACTTTTGGAAGGTGCTGACGGTCTGTTAAGCCTGTTAGGAATAGACAAAAAAGACGAACCGGAAGCCGAAAAACCAAAAGAACCGTCAAACGCTTCCTCTATAAGAATCTACTGTTTTCAAAGCTTAGATCAGATATCGGATGCTGCAAGGACCATCGGACAGGTTTACGATGGCGAGAATACATTATATAAAAAACCAGATTCCAGGCAGTACTACCTGGTGATCCGCAACACCCCTGACAAATCTCTGGATTTCAGCCGGGTCTGCAACCTGCTTGCAGAGTACGGTTCCAAGGTCCGTCATGATTACGCTTCTGAAGCGTACTACAAGGAACATTACGAGGTCCTGATTGAAGGCCATGCCCTTCAGTCTCTGTCCAAACTTTAATCCGTTCCTTTGTTCATAGTACTTCATCACAGTCAAGACCACCCGTAAAACGGGTGGCTTGTGAAAAGGGTATAACCCTTTGA
>CAJMPJ010000030.1 GCA_905215155.1 uncultured bacterium
TTAGAATTTTCAGGGTTTTACATACTGTTCAATCTTCTGTTTTCAAAGTGCTTTGCATCTTAACGCGAAACTCTTGTCTCACCAAGATGCTGACGCAGAAGGAGGGATTTGAACCCTCGCGCCGCTATTAACGGCCTACTCCCTTTCCAGGGGAGCCCCTTCAGCCACTTGGGTACTTCTGCAGTAAGCTGATTCTATGTTTATATAGCGGCTAAAACCTGCCAACGGAGAGGGTGGGATTCGAACCCACGCGCCCTTGCGGACAAACGGTTTTCAAGACCGCCTCGTTATGACCACTTCGATACCTCTCCAAATGCGCTTTTACATTTTAATAGAAGTTTGTACTTTTGTCAAGCACTTTATTCTATTTTTTCCAAATCCCTTGGAGACCGTTGTTGCCTGTTTTTGTTGATGCCATCAGAAGCAACTTGGATAGTTTATCACTGTTTATTTGTTCTGTCAACATTTTTTTACATTTTTTTCAAATTATTTCTTTTTCCTTATAAATGCTCTAAAATACGTTGTTTTGCTTCCTCGGCTGTCTTAAACTTTTCTTCGGTCCCAACGATATAATAAACCGCATCTTCCCACGCCTTTACCGGATATTCAGCAGCCGGGATTTGAGCTACTGCAAAACGGCAGCGATCTTTAAACACACAGCCCCGCAAATCTGACAGGTACATACAACCGGACTCTGCAGCAATCCGGTCCAAAAGCCCAGCTTTCCTATCCTGGTCGTTCTTTCTCCTGTTTTCTCCAGTCTTCATCTACCGTACCTACTTCCCTTCTTCTCATCTGATGCAGCAGCTGATCATACTCAATAACCATGCAAACCTTATCCAGTAATTTTTAGCATGGTTATACATTAAATACTTTATATAACTAATAATATTGTAACGAATGCAACATGTCAAGTGATGGATTGCATTATTTACCACACATATTTCATTTAATGCAATACTATGGAATCAGGAGGAGTTGCCCATGTATATTGATTTTAATTTTTCAAAACGCCTCTCAGAGCTGAGAACTCAGAAAGGCGTATCCGCACGTGATATGAGCCTGTCTCTGGGACAGAACCCCACATATATTCACAAAATAGAAAATGGAATCGCTCTTCCTTCTATGATGGGTTTTTTCTATATATGCGAATATCTGAATATTGAGCCAGCCGATTTTTTCTCCCACAACGTAAACAGTCCGGCAAAATTAAAAGAACTGATGGAGGATGCACAGCATTTGAACCGTGAGCAGCTTGAACATCTGCATCTGATTGTAAAGGATCTTTTAAAATCAGGAGGGAAAAAATAAAAAGGAAGCTGCGCTTACAGCATTCCTTTTATTTTTTCCCATAAATTCTGTTTAACAATACTTCGGCTATCTCCATATCTTCTGGTGTGGTTACCTTTATATTGGTATAATCACCCCGGATCAGTTTTACTTTTTCCCGGGTCATGGTTTCTACTACCATTGCATCATCCGTTATCCCTTCCTGAAATGATTCCGATGACAGGAGCTTTTTATAAGCATTGGATACAAGTTCATATTCAAACGCCTGGGGAGTCTGGATTTGCCATAAGCGGGTTCTGTCAGGTGTTATGTGGGCATATTCATTTTCGTCAGAGATCTTAATGGTATCCTTTACAGGCATACCAACCACGCAGGCTTTGTGTTTCATAGCTCCCTTTATAGCATCTTCGATGATTTCACCGGTGATACAGGGTCTTGCTCCATCATGAATCAGGACATAGTCACAGTCTGAGACTGCTTTAAGTCCTTCATAGACGGAATGGTACCGTTCTTTTCCGCCTTTGGTCACAGCTTTAACCTTGGAAAAACCAAACCGTTCGACGATCTCTTTTTGGCAGTAATCGGTTTCTCCGGGACCGGTTACCAGTATGATATCATCAATGGTGCTGGTTTCAAAGGCTTTTATTGCATAATACAGCATGGGCTTTCCAAGGAGTTCAAGATACTGTTTGTGTACCTGGCTTCCCATGCGCGTGCCTTTTCCTGCTGCCAGGATGACAGCGGCTGATCGTCCCATGAGCATCTACCTTTCCCCCAGCTTCAGGTTGGGAACAGCATTTAACTCCCAGCCCGCTCTGGCCCCGTTGATGTATTCGTAGTAGGCTGCTGTGCCGATCATAGCTGCATTATCGGTGCAGTAGATGGGAGATGGATAATAAAATGCCATGCCCTCTTTTTTGCAGGCGTGCTTCATCCCTTCCCGCAATGCGGAGTTGGAAGCAACACCTCCTGCAATGGCAATCTTTTTAAAGCCGTATTCTTTAGCTGCTTCTATGGTGTGGCTTACCAGTACATCCACAACCGCATTCTGAAAAGAGGCGGCCAAGTCCGGCACATCAATCTCTTCTCCAAGCATCCGGGCGTGATTGATATGGTTTAAAACTGCTGATTTTAATCCGCTGAAGCTGAAATCATATATGCTCCCCTCCACCTTTGCCCTGGGGAACTTTATGGCGTGGGGATTCCCTTCTTTCGCGGCCTTGTCGATCTTTGGACCTCCTGGATAACCGAGACCAACGGCTCTTGCCACCTTGTCAAAGGCTTCTCCTGCCGCATCATCTCTGGTGCGTCCCAGTATCTCAAACTCCCCGTAATCTTTGACTATAACCAGATGCGTGTGGCCTCCGGAAACAATGAGGCAAAGAAACGGCGGTTCCAGATCGGGATGTTCAATAAAATTAGCGGATACATGTCCCTCAATATGATGAACACCCACCAAAGGCTTTTTCGCCGCATAAGCAATGGCCTTTGCTTCTGCAACACCTACAAGAAGTGCTCCCACCAGTCCAGGACCGTAAGTGACACCTATGGCGTCAATGTCAGAAAGACTCTTTCCTGCTTCCAAAAGGGCGGCTTCTATTACCTGATTTATTTTTTCTATGTGTTTTCTTGAAGCGATTTCCGGAACGACACCTCCATATAACGTATGGAGAGCAATCTGAGAGGATATTACATTTGATAAAACCTCCCGTCCGTTCTTCACCACGGCTGCTGCCGTCTCATCACAGGAACTTTCAATTGCAAGTATATATACGTCTTCCTCTGTATGATTCTTCTTCATTTCCATTCTCTCATTCCTCATCAAATTCCAGCTCTGCTGTCCAGGCATCTCTGGCCGCTTTGGCTCTCGGAAATATCTCCCGGACTTTATCCATATATTCCTCTGGTCTGGTAAGTGAGGGGCTGTAATGAGTCAGCCACATCTGTTTGGGCTGAGCTTCTTTTGCCAGTTTGGCTGCTTCATAAAATGTCATATGCTTATATTCTCTGGCCTTCGCTTCTTTTCCGTCTTCTCCGTACATGCCTTCGCAGATAAAAAGATCCGCCTCCTTTGCATATTCCGCAATTACAGGAACCGGTCTTGTGTCCGTACAGTAGGTAACTTTAAGTCCACGTCTGGGCGGTCCTAAAACCATATCCGGAGTTAAAGTCCTCTCTCCGTCCTCAACCGTCTCCCCCTTTTGAAGGCGGTTCCAGAATTTCTGGGGTATCCCGGATTCCTTGGCCCGGTCTACATCAAAACGGCCTGTCCTTGGGATGGAAATGGAGTAGCCATAACAAACCACATTATGATTTACCCGGTAAGCATCGATCACATAGGGGCCGATGTTCCTCTGTTCCCGGTTTTCCGTAAGTTCTATAAACTTTAATTCAAAAGGAAGCTCCGGCGCAATGGTGCGCAGTGCTCCTACCACACGTTCCAGACCCTTGGGACCGATGAGAGTCAGGGGTTGTGTCCTTTCTGCATTGCCCATGGTCAAAAGAAGTCCCGGCAGTCCGCTGATATGATCCGCATGATAATGGGTAAAGCAAATAATATCTATAGGCTTGGGGCTCCAGCCTTTTTCCTTTAACGCAATCTGGGTTCCTTCTCCGCAGTCAATGAGAAGACTGCTTCCATCACACCTTGCCATCATGGCTGTGAGCCAGCGATATGGCAGAGGCATCATTCCTCCGGTTCCCAGCAAACATATATCCAACATAAAATTTCCTCACTTTTGCTTCAATCAATGAATGGCGGTCTTAAAACCGCCTCATAAAATCATAACACAAAGGAGAGGCAATTAGCAACTATAAATATTCCAGCTGATCTTCCACTTCCACTGGTATTTTAAATTCCATAACCATGGCATCATAACAGTTTTCACATAAATCAAAATGATGGATCTCCCCATCTTTCTCTGAAAAGAAGTCCCAGCCGTGATTGATACTTATCACTCCTTCTCTGGCAACGCCTTCTGACACAATAATTTTTTTGCCGCAACAGTTACAAACAACTGTTTCAAGCTGACCGCCATTTTTGTACTTTCTCATCTTACTCTCACCTTTCCTTTTTCGCACTTTCCAGATCCGCCCTGATTTTATACCGTTTAAACGCAAGATAGAAAAAAGGGCATCCTAACTGGATACCCCTACATTATAAACGGTGTTTTCCCTTATTTTTAGTGGTAAATGTTTCATATCCTGCTGCACCACATAATTACGGCGTTTTCACATGGATTCTGGTAGTAATTTTTCCGGACGCTCTCTTCGGAAAAACCATAGGATTTATAAAGGTTTCTGGCGATTTTATTGCTTTCCCGGACTTCCAAAAACATGGTTTTTACAGACTTTTTTCTGGAATATTCCACCACCTGGTCCATAAGTTTCTTCGCAAGTCCCCTCCCCCGGAAACCAGGTAAAAGGGCGATTCGGAGAAGTTCTCCTTCTCCGGCTATGATACGGAAAACACAATATCCCACTATTTTCTCATCCACTGGGAGAACAAGCCAGGTATCCAGGCTGCTGTTTACCCCTTCTTTTATGGAATCCAAAGACCATGGGTCTGTAAAACAGAGTTCTTCTGCCTTTGATACTAAAAGAACATCTTCTGCCCTCATCTCACGAACCATGGAGTTCTCCTTTTGCTTCCTGTTCTTCCCGTTCCCGCTCTGCCTGCGGTTTTCTTAAATAATCGGGAGCATGCTCCGCGGCTTCCACGATTCTGCCGTCTTCATAGTACAGACTTCCAAGAGCCGCAACGGCAGCACCTCTCTGCCGGTTTAAATGGGCAGGGGCGAAGGAAAATGGAACCGTCATCAATTCTTCTATCTGTTTTTTGTATACAGGTACTCCGTCGCCCAGGAATATCACGGTTTCTCCTGTTTGATTTAACTCCCTGATCAAATCTTTCACGTCCATGGCACAGGATTCTTTTATTACGGAAAATCCATCTCTGTTATCATAGATTCCGGTATAGACCTGATCTCTTCTGGCATCCATAATGGGGCAGACAATGCCGGCACAGCCGTAAAGATTATAGGCCATGGCATCTACTGTGGGTACGGAGACCAGGGGCTTATGAAGAGCAAGCCCCAGGCCTTTTCCAGTGGCAGAGCCGATTCTCAGTCCGGTAAATGAACCAGGGCCTGCCGAAACAGCAATGGCATCAATGGTATCCAAATCAAAATCTACCATAGTAACGATCTCATCAAGCATGGGAAGGAGAGTCTGGGAATGGGTCTTCTTAAAATTAACGGTGTATTCGGCTGTCACCACCTGATCCGTCACAATGGCTACGGAAGCTACCAGAGACGAACTTTCGATTCCAAGTATGTTCATTTATATTCCCTCCACAGTTATTTTTCTATAATCAAACCCTTTTTCCAGATCTTTTTCTATGGTTACGGAGATAACAGAATCGGGAAGTATTTCTTTAACCAGTTCCGACCATTCAATCAGAGTGACTCCGTCGCCATAAAAGCAGTCTTCGTAACCAATCTCCTCCATCTCGCTCACATCTCCGATCCGGTACACATCAAAATGATATAACGGCAGACGCCCGTCATCATACTGCTGGACAATCGTAAAGGTGGGACTGTTTACCGCTTCTTTTATACCAAGACCAGATGCAAAGCCCTGAGTAAAAACGGTTTTTCCCACTCCAAGATCTCCGTTTAAGCAGTATACCGAAGAAGACACTGCTTCTTGTCCCAGTTTCTTTCCCAGTTCAAAGGTATCTTCTGGTTTCCAGCTTTCTATTACCATAATCTATTTCCTCTTTCGCCTCTTAAAAGGCAATTTATTTATGATCCGCGCACAATAACGGTTGTATGCCGTTTGAAGTGAGCTGTTTAAAATTTCATGGTCAGTGCAATTCGCTTTTTGGGCACATCCACACTTATGACCTTTACTTCAACAATGTCTCCCACACTCACCGCTTCCAGAGCGTGTTTGATGAATTTATCTGATATCTGGGAAATATGGACAAGGCCGTCCTGATGGACCCCAATATCTACAAATGCTCCGAAATCAATGACATTCCTCACCGTTCCCTTTAATACCATGCCTGGCTGCAAGTCCTTCATATCCATCACATCCGTCCGGAGTATGGGCTTTGGCATCTCATCGCGTGGGTCCCTTGCCGGCTTTTCCAGTTCTTTTACAATATCCTGAAGGGTGATCTCACCAATTTCCAGCTCGGCCGCAAGGGACTTGTAGTCGACGATTTTTTTGCTTAACCCACTCAAACCTCCGTGTCTTAACTGTTCCGGCTCATAGCCAAGTTTTTTGAGAAGTTTTTTTGCGGCTTCGTAGGATTCGGGATGAACGCTGGTTCCGTCTAACGGGTTTTTCCCGCCCTGGATTCTCATAAAGCCTGCGCACTGCTCATATGCCTTGGGACCCAGCTTTTGGACTTTAAGTAGCTGGCTTCTGCTTAAAAAGGCTCCGTTCTCTTCCCGGTACGCTACAATATTTTTTGCAATTGGCTTTGAGATACCGGATATGTATTCCAAAAGAGAAGCAGATGCCGTGTTCAAATCCACACCTACCTTATTCACGCAGTCTTCCACGACTCCCTGCAGGGCTTCGCTCAAATGTTTTTGATTCATGTCATGCTGGTACTGGCCCACACCAATGGATTTGGGATCAATCTTAACCAGCTCGGCAAGAGGGTCCTGAAGTCTGCGGGCAATGGAGACCGCACTTCTCTGTCCCACATCGAAATTGGGGAATTCTTCTGTGGCAAGTTTGCTGGCGGAATACACAGAGGCACCTGCTTCATTGACAATGATATACTGAACCTGCTGGGGAATCTCTTTTAACAGTTCTACGATTATTGCTTCGGATTCTCTGGAAGCGGTTCCATTCCCTACGGAAATCAAAGATATGTTATATTTTTTTATCAGCTTCTTTAAGACAGCTTTTGCTTCATCTACTTTATTCTGGGGCGCTGTGGGGAAAATCACAACGGTATCAAGTACTTTTCCGGTCTCATCCACCACTGCCAGTTTGCAGCCGGTCCGAAAGGCCGGGTCCCAGCCCAGGACGACCTGCCCGACGATGGGAGGCTGCATCAAGAGCTGTTCCAGGTTTTTACCAAATACCTTGATGGCACCTTCTTCTGCTTTTTCCGTCAATTCGTTCCTCACTTCACGCTCTATGGCAGGTGCAATCAGGCGGTTATAGCTGTCCGCAATCACTTCCTGCAGCACTTTTGAGGTATGGGGGTTGTCCCTGACAATGACCTGTTTTTCCAGATACCGGATCATCTGCTCCACCGGAGCCGCAATCTTTACCGTCAGCAGCTTTTCTTTTTCTCCCCGGTTAATGGCCAAAATTCTGTGGCCTGCCGTCTTTTTTAATGGTTCTTCGTAATTGTAATACATCTCATAGACAGATTCTGCCTCTTCATCCTTTGCGGTTGACAGCAGGCTGCCCTGGCTGAATGTGGCATTGCGGATATAGGTCCGATATTCCGCATTGTCGGAAATCCGCTCTGCCAGAATATCCTTCGCTCCGTCTATGGCCTCCTCCGGGGATGAAACTCCTTTTTCCTCGGATACGTACCGGGCTGCCTCTTCGAAAAGGGAAGTCTGAATCATCTGAAGCAGGATCAAATCAGCAAGCGGCTCCAATCCTTTTTCCTTTGCAATGGTGGCTCTGGTCCTTCTCTTTGGTTTATAAGGACGGTATAAATCTTCTACTGCCACCAGAGTCTTTGCAGCCAGAATCTTTTGCTCCAGCTCTTCGGTCAGCTTTTCCTGTTCCCGTATGGATGAGATGACCTGTTCTTTTCGTTCTTCCAAGTTTCTAAGATAGCGAAGCCGCTCATCCAGATTCCGGAGCACCTCATCGTTTAAGGAGCCGGTAACTTCCTTCCGGTATCTGGCAATAAACGGAATGGTATTTCCTTCATCGATCAGCTTTACAGCCGCCTCAACCTGATTCCGTCCAATGGAAAGTTCTTCCTGCAATGCTTTTATTATATCCATGCTGTACCCCTTGCTTCTTAATAGTTCATTTAATTTAATTATTATAATTCATCAGACTTTGGTTTGCAAGACCCGTCTGGACATACAGCCCGTTTCGTGCTACAATCATACAATGCGAGAGAACGCGCTCTTTGCTTTTTAAAATTCGCAAACGAGGTACAAATACAAATGGAAAATCATAACAAAAGCAATAACGGAATGATGCCCCAGCTTCCTCCGGCAGGTTCCTTTCTGGCCTATTGGTCTGTTTTCCTCGGCGGTCTTGGCCTGGTGACCGACTGCCTTCCTTTATTCACCATCTGGAATCTTCCCGCCGGATTGTTCTTGGGTCTGGGCGGTATCGCATGCGCAGTGCTTTCCAAACATGGGAAGCCAATGACACAACAGGCTCAGCTTGGTCTCATTCTGTCTGTCATATCTCTTATCTGCGGACTGCTTATGACACTTTTAATTATCTTTGTCTACGATGCCATGGATAACAACACTCCCTTGGGACAGTATTTCAGGGACGCCATCGAATCCACCACTCAGGCACTTATGCCATCCCGCGGATTAGGAGAATAAGATTTATTTCATAAGAGGAAGCAGGTCCACTCCCTTTATCACCAGCATATAATTTTTGAAGATCCAGTTGATCACTACAATTGCAGCTCCTGTCAGGATAAAAAAGCGGACTCTTTTGTTGTGGTCCATGGGTCGCTTGAACCGTCTGGATAGAAACCTTAGGAATAGTTCCAGAAGAATCACAAAAATAGTATAAAGGACCAGCGGATGATACTGAAAACTCATCCGCAGGTCCTCCCGTAATAAGGAGCGGACTGCCCTTGTTCCCCCGCATCCCGGACAGTAAAGTCCGGTCAGAGTATTGAACACGCAGGGAAGTCCCAAACCTAATAGTTTCTTTAACCAATCCATTTCATTCCCCTGTCTAGTCTGCCAGATCAAAGACATCATGCACCGATCTCATGGAACGTTCCACATCTGCTTCATCAATCAAAACTGTTATCCGAATCTCAGAAGTTGCAATCATCTTAATGTTCACATTGGCGTTTGAAAGCGCTTCAAACATCTTGGCCGCCACGCCCGGATTGCTTGACATTCCGGCTCCAATGATAGAAATCTTGGCTACCCCTTCTTCACTGGTCACATCATGTGCCGAAAGAAGCTCTTTATTTTCTCCGAGCAGATCCAGAGTTTCCTTTAAATCCGTTTTTGCCACCGTAAAAGAGATATCTTTTCTTTCTTCCCTTCCGATGGACTGTATGATAATATCCACATTGATGTTGTGCTTTGCCAGAAGGTTAAAGATCTTAAAAGCAATTCCTGGCATATTCCTGACCCCGATGACGGATATTCGGGCTACATTTTTATCTGCGGCAACTCCGCTGACCAGCATTCTCTCCATTTTCGCTTCCTCCTTGACAATCGTACCTTCTTCCCTTGTCAGACTTGACCGGACAACCAACTGTACTCCGTAACGCTTTGCCATTTCCACAGACCTGTTGTGGAGGACCTTTGCTCCCAGGGATGCAAATTCCAGCATTTCGTCATAAGAAACTTCAGGAAGCTTTCTGGCGTTTGACACCACCCGGGGATCTGCTGTGTATACACCATCCACATCCGTATAGATCTCACATGCATCTGCATGGAGGGCTGCCGCAAGAGCGACCGCAGTTGTGTCAGAGCCGCCCCGTCCAAGTGTGGTTAAATCATCGAATTTATTGATTCCCTGGAAACCTGTGATTACGACAATCTTCCTGGCATCCAGTTCATGACGGATACGTTCCGTATCAATCCGCTTTAATTTGGCTGTGCCGTAAGCAGAGGTGGTATGCATGGCTACCTGCGCCGCATTCAAGGAAACAGCCGGAACCCCAAGTGCATCAAAAGCCATGGACATAAGGGCTACACTGACCTGTTCTCCGGTTGCAAGAAGCATATCCAGTTCTCTCTTCGGCGGATTGGGATTCACCTCATGGGCTTTGGCTATGAGACCATCTGTGGTCTTTCCCATAGCGGATAAAACGACTACCACCTGATTGCCTTTTTCATACTCTTCGATACAGCGTTTTGCTACATTGAAAATTCTTTCTTTGTCTGCGACGGAGCTACCGCCAAATTTTTTTACTACTAACATCGCTGCCTCCTGGCGAAAGTTTAAAATTCTGCGCGGATGCGCTGTCTGATTCCTGACAGCTCTTTCGCTTTTCTGTCGTATTCTTCTTCTGTCATCACTTCGGTTAAGAATGCAAACTCATCCATATGATCCAGTTCAATCCCCTCTACCTTACCGAACACTTCTTCCACTTCTTTCATACGCTTTGCGGCGATTCCCTTGATTCTTACAAAGTAGCGGAAGGACATGCTGTCCATGGATGAGATGGCAAGACCTTGATCATCCCAGCCAAAATCCACATGCTGGTCTTCATTTTTAAGGGCTTCAATGATGTCTGCAATAACTGCACTGGCAGTAGGAAGCTTTCCTGCTCCGCTGCCGTAAAACATGGAAGTGCCAAGCATG
Organism: uncultured bacterium; assembly: GCA_905215155.1. Taxonomy (GTDB): domain Bacteria; phylum Bacillota; class Clostridia; order Lachnospirales; family Lachnospiraceae; genus Lacrimispora; species Lacrimispora sinapis. Next base: position 10,807 of record CAJMPJ010000030.1, read on the forward strand.
TTTCCTTTTACTAAAATGCCGTTATAGACATCACTTACAGAATACAGCGGATGGTCCCTGCCGATCATGACCGGAGCAACAAACGCATGGGCAGCTCCCTTTTCCATACGGCTGGAGCCTAACAGCTTAATGGAAGTCCCAAGACTTTCGGCATAGGCAAAATCCACATCCGTTATTTTTGTTATCCCTTCTGTATAAATATGCTCGAAATTCACTTCGTGTCCCGAAGCCATGGCTGTCAGGATGGCAATTTTTCTGCAGGTATCATGTCCCTCCACATCTGCTTCGGGATTTCTCTCGGCATATCCTAAATCCTGGGCTTCCCGTAAAGCTGTTTCAAAGGTTTCTCCTGCTTTTTCCATTTTGGTCAATATGTAGTTGGTCGTTCCGTTTAGGATGCCGGTGATTTCCTCGATTTCCTCCCCTGCCAGACACGTATAAAGAGGGCGAATGACAGGAATACCGCCGCCTACACTGGCTTCAAACAGGAAATTCACATTATGTTCTTTTGCAATCTTTAGAAGTTCAGTTCCGTATGCGGCAACCAGCGCTTTATTGGAGGTAGCTACGTGCTTTCCCGCTTCCAGACATGCTTTTACAAATGGGTAAGCGGGTTTTAGTCCTCCCATAGTCTCTATCACCATAGTTACTTCCGGATCTTTTACAATGATGGAAAAATCATGAACGATTTTATCCTCCACCGTTGTACCTGGAAATTCTCTTAAATCCAGGACATACTTCACAGAGACCGTATCTCCTACTTTTCTTGCTATGGTTTCTTTATTTCTCTCTAATATCTCTACTACACCAGAACCGATGGTACCATAGCCCATAACTGCAACATTCTTCATCTCTCTCTACTCCCTGGCTAAAATTTTTACGTAGTGGACCCCATTCTTTACTTCCATGTCCTCAACCATTTTGGATACGTTCCCGGTGGTTTCAAGAACCTCCACACTCAGTGTCAAAGTGGCTACACCATTGACTGGAATACTCTGGTGTATGGTAAGGATATTGGCGCGGTATACCGCCACAATGTGAAGAAGATCAGACAGCAAACCTGGTTCGTCGTCCATCTGCATCACAAGGGTAATGGTTTTTCCTTTCGTATTATCATAAAACGGAAAGATATCATCCTTGTACTTATAAAAAGAGCTGCGGCTGATCCCGACTCTGTCAGTCGCCTCCTGAACGGTGATGACACGCTCCGATTCCAACAGTTTTTTTGCCTCAACAACCTTTAGCAATACTTCAGGTACAGCTTTCTGCTTTACCACAAAATATTTACTTTTTTCTTCCATAAAAAAATATCTTCCCTTCTGTGTCCGCAACAGAAAAACATCTGTGCTCATAGGGAAGATATTAACATATTTACGATGGGTATGCAACTATTTTTCTATTTATTTTCTTTATTTCTATTCGGACTGGTCCTCACTTACCTTTGCTCCGGTGCTTAACCAGCGCAGATAGGCATACATAAACTGGTCCAGAGCCCCGTCCAAAACACTGTTGACATTGCCGGTTTCCGCATTGGTTCTATGGTCCTTGACCATGGTGTAAGGCTGTAAAACATAGGAACGGATCTGGTTGCCCCAGCCGATTTCCGTCACATCGCCCCGGATGCCGGAAAGCTTTTCTGCATTCTCCTGCTGCTTTAATAAATAGAGCTTTGCTTTTAACATCTGCATGGCCTTATCTTTATTCTGGAACTGGGAGCGTTCATTCTGGCACTGCACCACGATTCCCGTAGGAAGATGGGTAATACGGATGGCGGAAGAAGTTTTGTTGATATGCTGTCCACCGGCTCCGCTGGAACGATAGGTGTCAATCCTTAAATCCTCTTCATTGATCTCCACATCAAGATCCTCTTCAATATCCGGCATCACATCACAGGAAACAAAAGAAGTCTGCCGCTTGCCCGCAGCATTAAAAGGAGAGATGCGCACCAGACGATGAACTCCTTTTTCTGATTTTAAATAGCCGTAAGCATTGATGCCGTTTACCTGAATGGTAACAGACTTGATGCCGGCCTCATCTCCGTCAAGGTAATCCAGCACCTCGGTCTGAAAGCCCTTTTTCTCTGCCCAGCGGCAGAACATACGGTAAAGCATACTGCACCAGTCACAGGATTCGGTTCCGCCTGCACCTGCATTCAATTTTAAAATGGCATTGTGGCTGTCGTATTCTCCAGACAAAAGAGTGCTTATGCGCATGGCTTCCAGTTTTTCCTTAAACTCCGTCAGCATTTCTTCCACTTCCGGAATCAGGGATGGATCATTCTCTTCATTGCCCATCTCGATCATCACACCAATGTCTTCGTATTGCTGTTCCAGGTCTTTATATCCCTGGACGGTATCTTTTAAATTCTTGGCAAGCTGGACGACCTTGGTGGATTTCTCCGGGTCCTCCCAGAAGCCCGGTTCTTCCATGGACTTGTCTAACTCAGCGATCCTCTTTAACTTATTATCTAAGTCAAAGTGAATCCCTCACTTCCACTAATGGTTTTTGAAACGTCGATAATTCATATTTGTACTGATCTAACTCTACCACTGTGTCACCCACTTTCTGATTATATTATTTATAAATACAAAATTGGGGCCCGCCCCTTTTGCAGGTGCGAACTCCAATTTTATAAAAATACTATACTAATTTACGTCCGCAGCACTGTTTGTACTTTTTACCGGAACCGCATGGACATGGATCATTGGGATAAACCTTTGCCTCCATCTTTTTCACAGGCGCTTTTGGCCCGCTTTCGTCCTTATTGGTTCCTGTCACCTTGGCAGCAGGTTCTCTTTCCACCTTTTGCTCGACCTTGATATGGAACAGGACTCTTACGGTTTCCTCACGGATCGCCGCAGTCATCTCTTCAAACATCTGATAGCCATTCATCTTATATTCCACCAGCGGGTCTCTCTGGCCGTAAGCCTGAAGACCGATTCCCTGGCGCAGCTGGTCCATATCATCAATATGGGACATCCATTTATTATCAATAATCTTTAACAGAATCACACGCTCGATCTCACGGATCTGCTCTGCCTCCGGGAACTCCGCTTCTTTGGATTCGTAAAGCTTGATGGCCTCTTCCTTCAGTCTGTGCTTCAGTTCGTTCTTTTTAATCTTTTTATCTTCCGGAATTGTAATAGGATTTAACGGAATGATGGGAAGAAGGAGGGTATTCAGTTCATTCAAATCCCATTCTTCCGGTGCCTGATCATCACTGACACAAAGATCGACTGCATTCTCCACAATATCGGTTACCATCTTTAAGATGACTTCACGCATATTGTCTCCATCCAGCACTTTTCTTCTCTCCGCATAAATGACTTCACGCTGGTCGTTCATAACCTCATCATATTTTAAGAGGTTTTCTCGAATTCCGTAGTTGTTTGTCTCGATCTTCATCTGTGCCTTTTCGATGGCATTGGACAGCATCTTGTGCTCGATCTCTTCGCCTTCCGGTACACCTAATGCATTGAACATGGTCACCAGACGCTCGGAACCGAAGAGACGCATCAAATCGTCTTCCAGGGAGATATAGAATCTGGATTCACCAGGATCGCCCTGTCGTCCGGCACGGCCGCGGAGCTGGTTGTCAATACGGCGGGATTCATGACGCTCGGTACCGATGATCTTTAAACCACCTGCTGCCTTAGCTTCATCGTCAAGCTTGATATCGGTACCACGGCCTGCCATGTTGGTTGCGATGGTAACCGCTTTGTGGACACCGGCATCGGCTACGATTTCCGCTTCCAGTTCATGATATTTTGCATTCAGGACTTTATGAGGAATGCCGCGGCGTTTTAACATTCCGCTGAGCATCTCAGAAGTCTCGATGGTAATCGTACCAACTAAAACCGGCTGTCCTTTTTTGTAAGCCTCTTCGACTTCCCTGCAGACTGCCTCAAACTTCTCTTTCTTGGTCTTATATACCGCATCTTCCCGGTCAATACGGGCAATGGGGCGGTTGGTCGGAATGGAAATCGCATCCATACCGTAGGTATTACGGAATTCCTTTTCCTCTGTAAGAGCGGTACCGGTCATACCTGATTTCTTCTTATACTTATTAAAGAAGTTCTGGAACGTAATTGTTGCAAGCGTCTTACTCTCTCTACGGACATTTACATGTTCCTTGGCTTCGATCGCCTGATGAAGTCCGTCGGAATAACGTCTTCCTGGCATAATACGTCCGGTAAATTCATCTACAATCAATACTTCATCGTCTTTTACCACATAATCCTTGTCTCTGAACATAAGATTATTGGCACGAAGAGCCAGGATGATGTTATGCTGAATCTCCAGGTTCTCCGGATCGGATAAGTTCTCAATATGGAAGAACTCCTCCACCTTTCGTATTCCCTGCTCGGTTAAATTTACAACTTTATCCTTTTCATCCACAATGAAATCACCGGTTTCAATGATCTCTTCTCCCATGATGGCAGACATCTTGGTGAATTCCCCGGAGGTCTCTCCGCGTTCCAGCTGACGGGCAAGAATATCACAAACTTCATATAACTTTGTGGATTTGCCGCTCTGGCCAGAAATAATAAGAGGTGTTCTGGCTTCATCAATCAGCACAGAGTCTACCTCATCAATAATGCAGTAATCTAAATCTCTTAAAACCATCTGTTCTTTATAGATGGCCATATTATCTCTTAAATAATCAAAACCGAGCTCATTATTGGTCACATAAGTGATATCACAGTTATAAGCCTCCCGTCTTTCGTCGGAATTCATGGAGTTTAGAACTACGCCTACGGTGAGTCCTAAAAATTCATGAACTCGTCCCATCCACTCAGCATCACGCTTTGCCAGGTAATCGTTGACCGTAACGATCTGGACACCATTGCCTGCAAGTGCGTTTAAATATGCCGGACAGGTAGAAACCAGGGTCTTACCTTCACCAGTCTTCATCTCTGCAATACGTCCCTGGTGAAGAACGATTCCGCCGATCAGCTGTACACGGAAATGTTCCATATTAAGAACTCTTCGTGCGGCCTCTCTCATGGTGGCAAAAGCTTCCGGCAATATATCATCAAGAGTCTCGCCTGCTGCCAGCCTCTCTTTAAAAAGCTTTGTATTATTTCTCAGTTCTTCATCCGTAAGGGCAACCATAGCCGGACGAAGAGCTTCTATCTTATCCACAATGGGATTGATCAATTTCAATTCTCTTTCACTATGAGTTCCAAATATTTTTTGAACGAGGTTCATGTTTCATTCTCCTACTCTTCTTAACTATATACACGGTACAATCTTGTATATTGTAGCACTAACTCCTCTTTAATTCAATGAATTCATAAAAAATTAACATTCTGGTAATAATAAGACCATATCCTGCCAGCCCTTCCCTTTTATTCCACGGCAAACGGCGGCAAAACAGAAAATTATTATGGTCAACCTGACACATTGCACAAAAAACATGTTCGATTCTTCGCTTTTCCACATTATCCACATTTCATTGTGTATTTCAACCCCATTTTTATCCCCACCATTTCCCCCCATAAATATTGAAAAAAACAGTTATACACCGAGTTATCCACATTATCCACATTTTTTCTCCACATATTCCCAGAATTCCCGATCTGTTTCCAAACCTTGAAATTTTTGTGTACTTGTCATAAAATTTACTTTTTCGACGGAAAATAACATTTTTTCCTTGACCTTTTTTTATCCCCATCTATAGTTTTTCAATAAATAGATAAAATATAAGTAGATACATTTCACAAATAATTCACACTAATTATCTTAAAACTTTACAATCATATTGAATTATTCTCAAAAATATGTTACACTATTGCTATCTTAAGAAAAAGGAGCTGATGACTTATGCGTTTTACAATTACAGGAAAGAATATTGAGGTCACATCAGGGTTACGGGAAGCGGTTGAAGACAAGCTTGGAAAATTAGATCGTTTCTTTGCTCCTGCAACAGAAGCTACAGTAAGACTCAGCGTACAGAAAGAAATACAAAAAATCGAAGTGACAATTCCAGTGAAAGGACATCTTATCCGGGCAGAGGAATCCAGCACAGACATGTATGTTTCTATTGATCTGGTGGAGGAGATCCTGGAACGGCAGTTAAAAAAATATAAGAACAAGCTGATTGACAAGAAACAGAATGCGCCTTCCTTCTCCGCAGCTTTTATTGAAGAAGAGAATCACATCGACGATCATGTGGAAATTGTGAAAACAAAAAAATTCGCAGTTAAGCCAATGGACCCGGAAGAGGCATGTGTTCAAATGGAACTTCTGGGACACAGCTTTTTCGTATTTTTAAACGCAGACACAGACGAAGTCAATGTGGTTTATAAAAGAAAAGGCGGTTCCTACGGACTGATTGAACCGGAATTTTAATGTAAAAAGCAGCCAGGATAAAACCTGGCTGTTTTTTAATTTGCCTGAATTCTTGTTAAGTACCGTTCGACACTGGTAATGGCATTGGCGCCGTCAGATACTGCCGTCGATATCTGTCTGAGCTGCTTGGTACGGACATCTCCTACTGCAAATACTCCGGGGATATTGGTTTCACAGTCTTCTCCTGCTTTGATATAGCCGTGATCCATTTCGACCAGATTGTTGAACGCTTCACTCTGAGGATTGATTCCGACTGCAATGAATACTCCGTCTACAGCCAGCTTCCTGGTTTCTTCTGTATTAATATTCTTTATAGTCAGGGACTCAACCTGATCTCCGCCTTCAATCTCTTCCACAACCGTATCCCAAATGACTTCTACGTTATCCTGATTGAACAGCTGAGTCTGTAAGGTTTTTGCTCCCCTTAACTGGTTTCTCCTATGAATTAAGTATACCTTTTTACACATTCTCGCTAAGAAGATGGCATCTTCAATGGCTACGTCTCCGCCGCCTACGACTGCAGCCACTTTATTGCGGAAAAATGCTCCGTCACAGGTCGCACAATAGGAAACGCCCATACCGGTAAGCTCTTCTTCCCCGATTACACTTAATTTCCGGTGCTGCGCTCCGGTTGCAATGATAACCGACTTTGTTACATATGTCTTCTCTTCTCCCACTACGGCAAATAAACCGTCAGAAGCTTCGATCCTCAGAACCTCATCGTTGACGAATTCTGCTCCCAGCTTTTCGGCATGTTCTCTGAATTTCATCCCCAGATCATATCCGTTGATGCCAGGAAATCCGGGATAGTTATCCACTTCATAGGTATTAAGAATCTGACCGCCGCTTGCCATCTCTTTTTCGATTACAATCATTTTAAGCTCTGCTCTTTTTGCATAAACAGCGGCAGTAAGTCCTGCCGGCCCGGAGCCTATGATTACTACGTCATAAATTTCACTCATATTTATCTACCTGCTTTCTTAATTCGTTCTGTTATTTACTTCTTTGTATTCATTATATCTTACTAACCATGAAGTATGCAATGTCTGATCCGCGAGAAAACTAAAAAGTATAAAAAAGGTTTTTTTGCCTTTCTTGCATTGTACCTGTCAATTTGATAAAATAATGGTATCGAAAACTGACAGAAAGGGGAATGTTTATGTCCAGGAAAACGGTACTTATCACCGGTGCTTCCCGGGGAATCGGAAAAGCCATTGCCGTGAAATTTGCAAAAAAGGGGTATCATGTGGTCATCAACTGTCTTCACAGCGAAGAACGTCTGCTGCAGACCAAAAAGGAACTGGAAGCTTATCAGATCTCCTGTCTTTCCTATGTGGGCGACATGGGTGACATCACTCAGTGCCAGGAACTGTTTGAACAGGTACGCAAACAATTCGGTACTCCTGACGTTGTCGTCAACAATGCGGGGATCTCCTACATCGGCCTGCTGCAGGATATGAGCACTGAGGCCTGGGACCGGATCATCCGCACCAACCTGACCTCCGTCTTCAACTGCTGTAAGCTGGCTATTCCCGGAATGGTGGAAAAAAAATCGGGAAAGATCATCAACATCTCCTCCGTATGGGGTGTGGTGGGTGCCTCCTGCGAAGTTGCTTATTCTGCGACCAAAGGAGGAATCAATGCTTTTACCAAAGCCTTAGCCAAGGAACTCGCTCCCAGCAACATCCAGGTCAATGCCATCGCCTGCGGTGCCATTGATACTGAGATGAATCAATTCCTGGAAGAAGACGAACTGATCGCCCTCATAGATGAGATCCCTTCCGGCAGACTGGGCAAAGCGGAAGAGGTGGCTGATCTGGTTTACCATCTTGGTTATAAAAATTCTTACTTAACCGGACAGGTCATCGGTCTTGACGGAGGCTGGATCTAACCTGTCTGTTCTTCCTTCCGGTCACCGCTTCCGGCCATTTACAGGTTGTCTAAAAAATAACCTCATATTAAATCATATGTTGTAATTCAAATGCTGTACACTGAATCGGAGAATCCAGACCTTATGGTCTTCAATTTAGTTTATCTAAATTTAATTATATACAACTAAAATAGTTTTGTCAAGCTTCCATATTAAAAAGCGTCCGGAAAAGAAATTCTCTTCCGGACGCCTTGTTTTTTTATCTGATTTTAAACTTCTGGTTTTTCCACTTCAACAACTGCTGACTTCTGCATAGGAATTCTGCAGTTTTTGTTATTACCGAACTCAACGATAACGGTATCATCTGTCATATCGATGATGACTCCATAAAATCCGCTGGTAGTCAGAACACTGTCACCGATCGCAATGCTTGAAAGCATCTGCTCCTGTCTCTTCTTCTCTTTCTTCTGTGGTCTGATTGCAATAAAATACATAAAGCCAAAGATCACTGCAATGTAGAGAATCCAGAAACCCATGCCCATAGTACCGCCTGTTGCTAATAACATAACCATTTCCTCCTTATATAGATCCGCTTCCTTGCCGCGGTATCTTGTCCTATTTTTCGGATTGAGCTTCCATCATACCGGCTAGCTTCTTTTCCTTATATTCCCCATAACGCTGATGCTCGATTGCGTCACGAATCTCTTCCATCATTGTATTATAAAAATACAAATTATGCAAGACACATAATCTCATGCCAAGCATTTCTTTTGCCTTTAATAAATGCCGGATGTAGGCTCTGCTGTAGGAGCGGCAGGCCGGACACTGGCACCCTTCCTCGATGGGTCTGCGGTCCAGTTCATATTTGCTGTTAAACAGGTTGCGTTTGCCCTGATTGGTGTACACATGGCCATGGCGTCCGTTTCTTGACGGGTAAACACAGTCGAAGAAATCCACGCCCCGCTCTACAGACTCCAAAATATTGGCCGGAGTTCCCACACCCATTAAATACGTGGGCTTATTTTCCGGAAGATAAGGGACCGTCTCATCCAGAATCCGGTACATCTCTGAATGGCTTTCCCCTACGGCAAGTCCCCCTAATGCATAGCCGTCCAAATCCATGGCAGAGATGGTCTTTGCATGGGCGATTCGGATGTCTTCATAGGTTCCGCCCTGATTGATCCCAAATAACAGTTGTTCTTTGTTAATGGTATCGGGCAGGGAATTGAGCCTGTCCATCTCAGTCCGGCAGCGTTCCAGCCATCTGGTGGTCCGGTCTACACTATTTTGCATGTATTGCCTGGTGGCCGGATGGGGAGGACATTCGTCAAATGCCATCGCAATGGTAGAAGCCAGGTTGGACTGGATCTGCATACTTTCCTCTGGTCCCATAAATATCTTGCGTCCGTCAATATGGGACTGGAAGTATACGCCTTCTTCTTTGATCTTTCTGAGTCCGGTCAGGGAAAATACCTGAAATCCGCCTGAGTCCGTAAGAATAGGCTTATTCCAGTTCATAAATTCATGAAGGCCGCCCAGCTGCCTGATCACCTGATCACCGGTACGCACATGAAGATGATAGGTGTTTGACAATTGCACCTGGGTTTTAATCTCCCGCAGATCGTCGGTAGAGACACCACCTTTGATAGCCGCTGCAGTACCCACATTCATAAATACAGGAGTCTGAATGGTTCCATGGACCGTGGTTACCTCTGCCCGCTTGGCACGGCCGTCCTTTTTTATAATCTTATAATTCATTGATTGTCCCTTACTTTGGTTTCCTTATTTTTCAGTTACTTGACCGATTCATGCCTGATCATTCTTCCGCCAGAGCCGCCTTAATCATGATGGCACATTCAATCCGCTTCTTCTGCATCTCGCAGCCGATATCGTAAGCATCGGTAATGCTGCCATGGAAGTTAAAGGAATTGGCTGCACAGCCTCCGCTGCAGTAAAATCTTGCAAAGCAATCACGGCATTTGTCTTTTGCGTATACGTTGCAAAGTTTAAATTCATCACGGACTTCTGTGTTGGTCAGACCAATATCCACGTTTCCAAGAAGGAATTTCTCCTGGCCTACAAACTGGTGGCAGGGATAAAAGTCTCCCCAGGGAGTCACTGCCAGATACTCGGTTCCCGAACCACACCCGGCAAGACGTTTTGCAACGCAGGGTCCCTGCTGCAGATCAATGTTAAAATGGAAAAAGTTAAAGCCTTTTCCTTCCTTTCTGCGTTTGATATACTCCACCGCAAGCTTATCGTATTCGTCTAAGATCTGAGGAAGGTCCTCTTCCTTGATGGCATAATATTCTTCCGGCTGGGCTACCACCGGCTCAATGGACATGCTTTCAAATCCAAGGTCTGCAAATTCAAGAACGTCTTTTGCAAAATCCATATTCCCTCTGGTAAAGGTTCCTCTGATGTAATAGTCCCTGGTTCCGCGAAGCTTGGCAAACTTCTGGAATTTGGGAACGATCAAATCATAGCTTCCTTTTCCGTTACGGAAAGGACGCATCTTGTCATTGACTTCTTTTCGTCCGTCAAGACTTAATACCACATTGCTCATTTCCTTATTGCAGAATTCCATGATCTCATCATTCAAAAGAACTCCGTTGGTGGTCATGGTAAAACGGAAGTTCTTATTATATTCTTTCTCTTTTGAGCGTCCGTATGCAACAAGCTGCTTTACCACGTCCCAATTCATCAACGGTTCCCCGCCAAAGAAGTCCACTTCTAAGTTTCTGCGGTTCCCGGAATTGGCGATCAGGAAATCCAGTGCCTTTTTCCCCACCTCAAAAGACATGAGGGCGCGGCGGCCGTGATACTCTCCTTCTTCTGCAAAACAGTACTGGCATGCCAGATTACAGTCATGGGCAATATGTAAACAAAGAGCTTTGACAACAGTCTTTCTCTTTTTAAAATCTACCACATAATCATGATACACATCTTTTGTAAACAGCTCTCCCGCATCGATCAAGTACTGGATCTCTTCCAGCGCTTCCATCACTTCTGCCTCTCCATAGGCTTCTTTCAGGCGGCTTAAAATCTCTTTCTTTGCGTGTTCTGATATCTTTTCCGGCTTATCCATCTCAGGAATGAAGTCCTGGGCGATGGCAACCGCATCGTACATCACCGGATCAACAGAATGGACCGAACCGCTGTTGACATCCATAATAATATGGAAGCCATTATTCATATATTGATGAATCACTTGTATTCTCCTTAATGAAAAAGGTTTACACCTTTTATTGATGTTTCGCAGACAAGCGAAGGAACCCCTACTGTCTAACGACCGTAGGGGGCATCTGCTTCTCTGCCTTATGGCTGTTCTATACAGTTTTAACTAACGGTTGCTGTTCTCACAGCTCTGATTTCCTACTGTACAGGATGTCTTGCAGGCTGACTGGCAGGAAGTCTGGCATTCGCCGCAGCCGCCTTTTTTCATGGATTCTTTTAATGTACTGGAACTTAATGTTTTAACGTGCTTCATAAACTTACACCTCCTGTATTTTACATAATTCCATGAGATTATACCACATGTTTTTTCGTAGTGCAAGATGAAATGGACGGGGGATACCGGCCGAGATTCCTTATTTTAAGCCAAACATCTTAGAATATCCTCCATACCGGGAGAATATACTGAACCATAAGACAAGATGTAAGGAGTATTCAAATGGAAAAATCAAAGCTTCAGGTCACATTAAGAAACCTGCTCATCACCTACATACTGACCGGAATCCTGCTTGTTGTCCTGGCCTTAGCACTTTATAAATTCCAGTTAAAAGAAGGCCAGATCCGCCTGGGTGTGAATGCGGTTTACATTATTACCTGTCTCATCGGGGGAATCCTTATGGGGAAAAGCATACGGCAGAGACGGTTCTTTTGGGGATTATTGCTGGGACTGCTGTATTTCGCAGTATTGCTGGTGGTTTCCTTTTTGCTGAACAAAGGGCTGAATGGGTCTATGAATCAGATCCTTACTACCATGGCGATTTGCGCGGCCAGCGGGACCGCCGGGGGGATGCTGAGCTAGGATGGGAGGAAAATGAGGGCACCGGCGTTTGAAAAAACGCTGTACCGGGAAAACCAGCCCTCATTTTCCGGTAGAATTGGTGGATTCATGGGAACCGTTTTAATCTCAGCGCTCACGAAACATTCTTATGAACTCTGCGATCAAAAGGATCAAAGCCCCCAGGAAGATGAAAATATCACCCAGATTAAATACAACTTTTTTAAGCTTTCCGAACTGAAGACTAAAATAGTCAACCACATACCGGCGGACAAGTCTGTCGTATAAGTTGCTTAACGCACCTCCAAGTGCAATGGAAAGTGCCAGCTTTTCTGCAAGCCTTCCCTTTCTCTGGAGAAGTCCGGCCAGCATTCCTCCAAGAAAGGAAGCCACGGCTAAGGGGACTGCCTGTACCAGCTCGGGGCGGTTTTTCAGAAAACCGAAGGAAAAACCGGGATTATGATTCTTGTATAGCAGGACTTTGCCGTTGGTTCCCTTCATTTCTTTGGGAAAGTCACATTCCTCCTGCTCCTCGATGGAACTTTTTATCAAAAGGTCCACGGCTGCCAAAAATACGATGAGACCGATAAATATCATGACGCACACTCCTTCCGACCTTATTATCTCCATTCTATTGTGTTTTTTATGCCTGGTCCTGTCATTCCTGATCTGCTTAACGGTACGTTAGCCTCTCATCTGTATGAATGGGCCGCCCTTTTTGTCTAAATAAGCCCGGGTAATAACAACGGAGCCAATGTTGGGGTCTTTGGGGATCTCATACATGATATCCAGCATAAAGTTTTCGATTATGGCGCGCAATGCTCTGGCACCGGTCTTTTTCTGAAGCGCTTCTTCTGCTATCCATTCTAAAGCATCATCTTCAAATACGAGCCGGACCTCATCAAGCTCCAGAAGCTTTTGATACTGTTTTAAAATGGCATTCTTCGGTTCTTTAAGCACGCGGATCAATAACTCCTTGTTCAGGGATTCCAGTGTGACGAAAATAGGCAGACGGCCTAAAAATTCCGGGATCATGCCGAATTTCCTTAAATCCTCGTTGGTCACATGGGAAAGTATATTATCATCCTTGTCATACTGATCTTTTAGTTCTGCCGAAAAACCGATGGAGGCTTTTTCTTTCAAGCGTTCTTTGATAATATCCTCCAGATCCGGGAATGCTCCTCCGCAGATAAAGAGTATGTTATCTGTCCGTACGGTGGTCATAGGGGTAAGCGCATTCTTCTGGTTGGAACCTACGGGTACCTCTACCGTACTTCCTTCCAACAGCTTTAACAGCTCCTGCTGTACGGATTCCCCGCTGACATCCCGGCTGCTTGTATTCTTTTTCTTTGCAATCTTATCAATTTCGTCAATAAAAATAATTCCCCGTTCTGCCTTGTCCACATCATTGTCAGCCGCTGATAATAGCTTGGATACGACGCTTTCTATGTCATCACCGATATATCCGGCCTCCGTTAATGAAGTGGCATCTGCAATGGCTAAGGGAACGTCAAGAAGCTTTGCCAGAGTTTTTACCAAATAGGTCTTTCCGCTTCCCGTAGGACCGATCATTAAAATATTGGATTTTTCGATCTGTACATTGCCTTCCTCGTCCTTTTTTTCCTTGTTTCCCAGATAAACTCTTTTATAATGGTTATAAACTGCCACAGAGATTACCTTTTTGGCTTGTTCCTGGCCGATGACATATTCATCAAGCTTCTGCCGGATGATATGAGGGGCAGGAATATCCTCTAAGCGCAGCTCCGGCTTTGGTTCTTTTTCCGACCGCTTTTTGATCTTCTGCTTTTTGGGGATATCGAGATCCTGGTTGTTCAGCTTGCCAAGATCACTTAAATTCAAATTCATATAGGGCATATTGGGTATCTTGCTTATATCAAATCCGCCCTGAGTGACGGAATCAAAAGCCTTCTGCATACAATCATGACACAGATTCATGGAGCCAGGCATGGAAACCATGGGGCCTGCTACACTTTCCGGCCTCCGGCATACATAGCAGACTTTTTCGTATTCCTCCTGCTCTTTCTTCTTCTCTTCTCCATCAGAGCCATTGACCGTCGTATCTTCCATCTTCTCCTCCAGTAAATCTTTATCGTTCAATCTAGGTTCTCCTTCTGTCTGTAGTTATATACTATATAAGAATATTATAAAGCATTTAAAACACTCCTACAAGTGCCGGCAAGGAATTTAGACTTTTTTAATGAATCAAAGACTCCCCATGCCAAACGCCTTTGACACAGGGAGCCTTCTCCAAATTAACTTTGCGGCTGAGTCTCTGCAGGCCGCTTGCCAAGTGTAATATTTACAGTTCTTTCTACATACTGGCCATTCTCAACTGACTGAACCGTAACAGGTACTGTGGTTCCGCCTTTGTAATATTTCAGCATGTTTGTTAAATCGTCGTAAGTCTTAATGCTCTGTCCGTCAAACTTGGTAATAATATCCTTTTCCCGCAAATCGGACTGGCTGGCTGCGCCGCCTTCCACGATCTTATAGATAAAGACGCCCTGGGGCATACCAAGCTGCTGACTGGTGGCCGCATCAATATTCTTGCACTGGATCCCTAAATAACCTTGTTCTCCATCTGCTACCGGAGTTCTGGTCGTCTTGGTCATCAGGTTATCAATGATGGTCTGTGCCTTTGAAATAGGAATCGCATACCCCATGCCTTCTACATCGGTAGAGGAGTATTTTGCAGAATTGATACCGATCACCTCTCCCTGCATATTCAAGAGAGCGCCGCCGCTGTTACCAGGATTGATCGCCGCATCGGTCTGGAGAAGGTCACGGTTCGTTCCGTCTTCCGTCTGAACCGTACGGTCAAGAGCGCTGATATAACCAACGGTCACGGACTGGCCGTAGCCAAGAGCATTCCCGATCGCTACCACTCCCTGGCCAACCTTTAAGTGATCCGAATTTCCGAGTGTAGCAATTGAAATCTTTGATAAGGTTTCGGAAGAAATGTTCTTTAAGGGAACTGCAATCACTGCAAGATCGGAATCGGCATCGGTCCCTTTGATGGCTGCATCAACAGCAGCCTGATCAATAAAGGTAACCTTTAACGCTTCTGCTCCTTCAACCACATGGTTGTTGGTCACAATTAAAAGCTCATCGTTATTCTTTCCTACGATAATGCCGGAGCCGCTTCCCTCTCCTTCCCTCTGCATCGGCCCGAACCAGGTCTGGCTTTCATAAACCACCTTACTGGTAATGGCTACAACCGATGGTACTGCTTTGTCTACAATGCTTGACACGTCATTGACACCACTGATGGCTGAGGTATTGGAAGCAGGGCCTGCCGCCGAAGTGGAAACGGTTTCGGCTTTGTTTATCTCAACGGTATTTTTATTGCCGTAGGCACCGGCGGCCCAGTTGATGCCGACCATGGTACTGCCGGCTATGACCCCGAATACAAGTGCTCCGCTGACAAGTGCAGCGGCTTTCTTTACAAAGCCTTTTTTCTTGCGTGGAGGTACTTCTTCAAGAACGTTGGATTCTGCTGATTTACGGAACTGATATTCCTGGTAATGAGGAATATTCTGAGATTCCGGGGCCGGACGGGGATCAGGGTCCCTCATTACAAAATTTGTATTTACCGGATCTTCTTTATGCTCTTCAGGATTTAATCTGCCTGTATCTTTATTATCATCAAACATAATATCTATCTCCTTTCCTCTCCACTGATTATCTTTTTGATAATCACAGTCTATCAATGAATTGTGACCATTTTGTGATGAAATTATATTGAATATGTGAAAAGAAAAACGGAGAGATACTATCTTAATTTGCAGGCGGTGCAGGCACTACCGGTGCCTCTGTATTTCCTCCGGTGACTCCATTGTCCGGATATGGGGGAGCAGTTTCTCCCGGACCGGCCGGATTGCCTTTTGTGGTCTCAGGGGCTGTTGTCTCACGAGGGGCTGTTGTCTCATGAGCCGCTGTTGTCTCGTGAGCCGCTGTTGTCTCATGAGCCGCTGTTGTCCCTTTGTTTCCAGGTCCATGAGCGGTAGTTTCTGTGTTTCCTCCGGAATGTGCCGGTTTGGTCTCTCCTGGTTTCATTCCGCCGGGTTCCGTCTGCTTTGACTCTCCTGGCCTGGTCTCCTTTGTTTCGCCGGTGAGTCCAGGTTCCCTTTTGATTGGCTTTCCGTTGGCATCCGTTTCCTGGGCGGAGCTTTCCTGAGAAGAGGATTCTTCTGCCTCCGAGGTTTTTACTTCCTTGGTTTTCTCTGTTTCCTTCTTTGAATTTCCTTTTTTTGTACCGTATTTATCGTCCGCATCCTTACCGCCTTTGTACATACCGGAATCAGCGGCGATCTTGGAGCTGATCTTTTTCACCATATCAGAGGGTTCATAATTTTCTTTCCCAAAGAGAAACTTATGAAGCTCTGAAACATTGGTAACCAGAGTCTGGGGAATTACACAGTCTCCCTTCTTGCCCATCTTCATATCTCCGCGGCTGAACGGGAAACCACCCGTCTCACCGATGTGATACTTGCCAATGTCTAACAGAAGTTCGGTAAAGTCACTGAAGGTAAGGTTGGTGCCCACCTGTTCCACTTCCATTAAAAGAATACGGTTTAACAGACCTAAATCCGCTTTTTTTGCTTTTTCAAATGATTTTTGAATGATCAGTCTCTGACGCTCGGTTCTTGCATAGTCCGTATCCATCTTTCTCAGTCTTGCATAAGCGACCGCCTGAACACCGTCCAAATGATTCATGCCTGATGACTTTAAATGAACGGAAGGAACGCCTGTCTTTTGCACCGTCTCTGTAATAAAAGAGTTGATATATCGGAATTCTGCTTTGGTAATGTCCACGTCAACACCGCCCAGCATATTGATCCCGTCTGCAACGGATTTCCAGTTAAATGTCACGTATTCTGAAATATCCAGATCAAGATTCTTATTAAGGGCTGCCAATGCCTGAGAGGCGCCTCCGTTGGCATAGGCGGAGTTTATCTTATTATAAGCACTGCCTTCATTAATATTCAAATATGTATCACGGAATATGGATACAAGCCGGATTTCTCCGTTGTCCCGGTTGATGTTACATATCATAATCACGTCGGCGTTGGTGCCTTTATTTACATTACCGTCACGGCTGTCCACGCCAAACACAGCAATGGTCCGGTATCCGGTCATATGTTTTTTCTGCTCATCAGACATCACTTCGTTCCGGACCTGTTTTTCATCAAAGTTATCCGGGCGCTGGATGGCTCCCATAATTCTTGCAACGTATGCATAGGCAAAAATGAAAGTCAGCGTAAATAATTCTGCAATGGCCAGAAGAATGATCCGTTTAACTTTTCTTTTTTTGCTGCTTTGGGACGCACTCCGGCTGGAAGCTGACGTCTTTTCCGAAACCGGTTTTCTTGGCTGCTGTCTGGTACCGCCGTCACCGATTACGATCTGCCCTCCGGATGCCGGCCGGCTTCTGCTTTGCGGATTTCCGGAGGACTGCCTCCGGCGGACCTGGGCATTCGTTCCGCCTCCGGTTCTTTTCTCTTCAAAGTCTTCATAGTCATCATCCAGGTAGTAATCTCCATCGGACGGATCTGGTTTTGAATTATAACCGCGTCTTCCCCTTTTCGTTTTCTCACGGTCTAATTCATCATCAAATTCATTTTTCATTTATTTAACCTCATCCTAATCGTGTCGTATCCAATATCAGTACGCATTTTTATTAACAAACCCTTTGAACATTGTCAAAAACAGGATTTTAAAATCATATCCCAAGGTCCAGTTTTCAATGTAATACAAATCGTGCTCGATCCTTTTTGTAATGGAAGTGTCTCCCCTTAATCCATTGACCTGTGCCCAGCCTGTAATTCCGGGGCGCACCTGATGCTTAATCATATAGCGGGGAATCTCCTCTTTGAATTTTTCTACAAACAGGGGTCTTTCCGGCCTTGGGCCCACCAGACTCATGTCCCCCCGGAGAACATTGAAAAACTGAGGCATCTCATCAATGCTTGTCTTTCTGATAAACCGTCCTACCGGTGTTACTCTGGAGTCATGGGGAGTGGTCCATTTATTCTTTTCTTCCGTTGGGGACTGAACCACCATGGAACGGAACTTATACATTTGAAACGGCCTGTTGTGAAGGCCTACACGCTCCTGCTTGTAAATAAGAGGACCGGGAGCCGTCAGCTTTATGAGCACTGCCGTCAAAAGCATCACAGGGGAAAACAGAATCAAAGCTATGGCCGCACCTATGATATCCACGGCCCGTTTGACCATCGCATTGACCGGGTCTGTGAGCGGTACCCGGCGGATATTGACCACCGGAAGTCCCTGCAGATCCTCTATATAAGGTCTTGTGGGGATCATGTTATTATAATCTGGTATAAACTTGGTATGAACTCCTGATTTTTCACAGGAGGCCACAATCTTCTCTAAATTGGCATATTCATTAATGCTCAGTGTAATGGCAATCTCATCTAAGGAGTTTAAAGCCAGGATCGCATCTAAGTCCTTGATCTTTCCTATGACATTGACTCCCTTATATCCGCTTCCCCACTCTTTTTTATTGTCCAGAATACCTTTGATCTGGTATCCCCATTCGGGATTCAAACGCACCCGGTCAATGAAACCTTCTGCGGCGCGGCTGTAGCCGATCAAAAGAATGTGCTTCTGGTTGTAACCTTTGGCACGCATGGACCGCAGAATGCTTCGGATCAGATTCCGCTCTGCGGTTTCCAGAATAACGTTGATGGCAAAGAAATAAAATACCATCCTGGTGGAAAATTCACGGAAATAAGGATTCTTTTTGATCAAAAACAGAATCAAGGTAAAAAGCAGTACTCCCAGTAAATTAGCCTTTAAAATATTGGCAAACTCATACCGCCTTACCTGAACTCTTTTCGGCGCGTACAACTGGAAGATGCCGTATAGCAGCAGATAGGTCGGCAAAATTAAAAGAAGTGCCGCAAAATAGTACTGAGGTGCCAGGACCCGCTTATAGGGGCTGAACAACTGGTTGCCAAGCAAAAGGAACAGCCAGGCAATGACATAGGAAATGACAATGACCAATCCATCCAGTACTACATGAAATCCATTAAATTTTTTCTGATTATCCTTTATCATAGCAGCAAAACCTTCCAATCGTGCATTGCACCATATTTCTCCATGATAATTCTAGTTTATTATACATGATATGTTGTTATAGTTCTATAAAAATTTTCTTAAAATGGCCTGTCAATTTTTAGTTTTCTTCGTAAAAATTCCCAAATATAAAGGACCGTTCCCAAAATCAATTCGATTTCAATTTTTACATAATTAAAAAACCGGGGCATTTGAAACCGAACCTTTTTTGTGGTCCTTGCGGTCCGCAGCCCTTCTTTTAATCCTTCCACATAATCAGATTCAAATCCGATTTTCCGGAAAAACAAGTATTTCACGAATATTCCCAAAATAAGGGGAAACAGATTCAAAAGGAGCTGCAGGGCAGGCATATTTTTATAATTTAAGTAGATATTATTTCTGGCAGCCAGTTTGACCTTAAAGGAATTGTACTTGGAACCGCTGGTTCCGCTTCCCACATGATAAACCACGGCGGAAGGACAGTATACGTTCTCGTAACCGTAGATCTTTGCCCGGTAACCTACGTCTATATCCTCCAGATACGCAAAATGAGCTTCATCGAATCCGCCGATTTCCTCAAACACCTCTCTGCGGTAGATGGCGGCTCCGGCACAGGCTGCAAACACGCTTCTGGGCTTTTTATACCCCCTGCTGCTTTGGCCCACGCCCCTTTGGTATGCCCAGCCCAATACACTGTACATGTCACCGGCATCATCCATCAGTTCCTTATGATGGAGCTGGATCATCTTGCTGCTGGCGGAAAATATCTTTGGAGACCGGTCCATCATACGGACCAGCTCCTTTACATAATCCGGCTGCGGCTCAGTATCGTTATTCAATAGAATGACGTAAGGGGTCCTGGCATGGCGGATTCCCACATTCACAGCACCGGAAAAACCGGTGTTTTCCTCCAGAAAAACCGCAGGAATCTTATGTTCCTTCAGCCACTCCACACTTCCGTCTGTGGAACCGTTATCAACCACAAGAAGCTCAAAGTTTTTATCACTTTGAGTTTCCAGGGCTTTCATACAGGGTTCCATGAATTTTAATCCATTATAATTGGGAATAATGATGGTTACTTTTTTCTTCATCTCATACCTCAAGCTTATAGGGTTCTCCGATTTTTTCTTTCCGGAGGTCACGAAGGGCAAAGTTGGATTTGCGCAGGGTCAGATTCGGGTTGTAATAGGGGTCCCCGTCTCTTAAGATATCCGGCCATTTATCTGAGAATTTTTTGATCTCCCGGTTAAAGCGGGCTACCTTTTCCGGTGTGTCCTCCAGTCCTCTTGATTTGGACTCATAGTGATAGAACAAGGCATAAGGAGCGTATACCACCTGCTTATTTAAGGTGCGGATCTTCATGCAGTAATCAATATCATTGAAGGCGACTGCCAGGTCTTCGGAAAATCCTCCCACCTGGTCAAACAGGGAACGCTTGCTCATCATACAGGCAGCCGTTACCGCGCTGTAATTTCTGGCACACATGGCCTGGTTAAAGTAGCTGCTTTCCGATTTATGGAGTCCGATAAAGGTATGGCCTGCAATGCCGCCAAAGCCAACCACTACGCCTGCATGCTGAATGGTCTCATCGGAATAAAGGAGCCTTACGCCCACAATCCCTACATCCTCCTGCTGGCAGAAGCCTAACATCTCGGAGATACTTTCGGGGTTGATCAATTCTGTATCATTATTTAAAAACAAAAGATATTGGCCCTTTGCAAAGGTGACGCCAAAGTTATTGATGGCAGAGTAATTGAATTCTTTCTCCCATTTCACCACATGAACGAAATCAAACTCTTTCTGAATTTTTTCATAATATGCAAAGGTCTCCGGCTCTGTACTGTTGTTTTCCACAACAACAAACTCCAGATTTTTATAGGAGGATTTTTCAATGATGGAACGCATGCAGAGATCCAAGTCTGCCCAATGATCCTTATTGGGGATAATTACGGATACCAGAGGGTTTCCCGTGATTTCAAACGTCGAATGATAAATGCCGTAATCAATGCCCTTTTCAACAGACAATGCCTTCACTCCCATCCGTTCATAATGGGCCTTAACTGCTCTCGCTCCTGCCTCAAACGCATATAATTTGCTTTCCGGGTTGCTGGCGGTGGAGTTCTGGTGGCAGCGCCAGTGATAGAGCGCCTTTGGCACGTGATAAATCTTTCTGGCTTTTTCCGTACAGCGCAGAATGAAATCATAATCCTGTGCCCCATCGAATTCTTCCCGGAATCCGCCCACTTCCATAAGCAGTTCATGATTCACTACAAATAAATGGCAGATGTAATTGACACTGGTCAAAAGAACCGGATTAAAATCAGGTTTGAAATGCGGCTCAAATAATTCTCCTCCGTCTATATCAAGCTTGTCTTCATCGGTGTAAACAACGTCGATCTCCGGGTCGGAATTAATAGCCTTTACACATTCATATAAGGCATCCGGGGCCATGGTATCGTCATGGTCCGCCAAAACGATAAAATCTCCGGTTGCCATCTCAAGGGCGGCATTGGTGTTGCCTGAGATTCCTTTATTTTCTCCAAGGATCACATAACGGATTCTTTCATCTTTTAATGCGTAGCGCTTTAATACCCGTTCCACGCTTTCCCCCTTCGGGCTTCCGTCTGCGACGCACACCTCCCAGTTTTTGTAGGTCTGGGCTAACAGAGAATCCAGCATGGCCGCAAGAAAACGCTCCGGGGTCTTATAGGCAGGGATTACGACGGACATCTTGGGGTTGTAATCAAACACTGTCTTTTTCTGGGCTTCCAGCTCTTCCTCCGTAGGTTTTGTAAGCTCATACCATTCCGGATAATCATAATCGCTGTCAATGCCCTGAAGCTTGTGCCTGGATTTGATGAGAAAGGCCCTGAGTCCGTTTTCCTTTAAGAAGTCCACTGCGGACTGAAGAGTCTGCATATTCATCATGCCTTTCAGCTTTACGGTCTTTTTATGGGCGGAACTGTTCTGTTTTTCAATGATCCTTGCATTTAACTTCACCCTTACGGACTTTCCGTCACAGTGGATCACCAGAATCCGGTCTTCGTTATTTTCTCTGATATAAGGAATCCTTATGTCAAATCCCAGGTCTTTATCGGTAGTCTTCTTGAAATAGATCTGACTCACGTCGTCTCTCCGCACCGGAACATATTTGAAATCCACCAGCTGCTCCTGACCGTCAAGAACTTCAAACTTCACTTCCGATCCAAGGGTTTTACCGATCACCCAGCCATTTAACACAATGGAATTTTCACGGATTCTTGCTACATCTATCTTATATTTCATCTCTGTTCCCATCCTCCATGGAGGCTGCTGTAAGAAGCATATCCTCCTCCGGGCCGCAATCCTGCCCGGATGTAAAATTAATTCTTTCTTCTTCAATCACCAAAGGCCGTTTCATGATGCGTGCATTAATGGATAAAATGTATTCTCCCACCATCCCGATAAAAAAGATCTGTACGGAACCAAGAAAGCACATGCCGATCAAAAGAGGTGCCATACCTGCCGGGAAACGGTCCCAGTACATCAGCTTCATAATCAGGTAAATCAGTGCCACCAGCATACTGGCAAAGGAACAGATGCTTCCAAATATGGTTGCGACCCGAAGCCCTACCTTTGTATAGGAAGTGATGCTTAACATGGCGGCATCATACAGGCGGTAAAAATTGTTGCTGGTCTTTCCTGCCCGCCGCTTTGGCTGTTCGTAGGCAATCTCCTTCCGCCGGAAGCCTAGCTCCGCCACGATGCCACGCAGAAACGGGGTGGGATCATCAAGCTCCTTTAAGACCTTAATAAACTTAGCATCATAAAGTCCAAAGCCGGTAAAATGCTCGATCTGTTCCACATCGGAAAGCTTTTTGATGCATTTGTAATAACAGCTTCTAAGCCAGTACATAATCTTGTTTTCCTTGCTGGATTTCTTGATTCCGATCACGATTTTATAACCATTCTCCCATTCCTTCACATATCTTGGAATCATCTCCACCGGGTCCTGGAAATCCGCTGCCATTAAAATGGTGGCATCTCCCGTGGACTGGAGCATGGCATAATAGGGGGAATTGAACTGTCCGAAATTTTTTGCATTAAAAATCCCTTTCACCCCCCGGTCGGAAGAACAAAGCTTCCTAATAATGTCTCTGGTCCTGTCTTTGGAATCATTGTCAATAAAAATGATCTCATAGCGGTACTCCGGCAGATCTTTCTGAAATACACCGGAAACGGCCTGATACAGGGCTTCTACATTTTCTTCCTCATTGTAACAGGGAACTACGATGCTAATTGTTTTCATACATTCACTTCCAATCTATCTGTACCATAACTTTAATCAAATCCCTTGGCTTTTCCTTCATCATCTGAAGGGCTGTCTCAACCGCATCAAGACCGGACAGCCGATGGGTCACCAGCTTTTGGGGATTGATCCTTCCGTATTGCACCATCTTCAGCAGCCGCTCCATTCTTGCCCGTCCGCCTTTTGCCAGTTCCGTATGAATGGTCTTTCCAGCCATTCCGCGTCCGCCGGAAAACTTGGGGAAGGAGAGGCTTCCGGTTCCGCCGTAATAATTTACATTGGAAATGGTGCCGACGCCGTACCGGACCATATCCACCGCCTGTTCAAACACTTCATCCCCGCCGCCGCAGAGAATCACGCTGTCCGCTCCAAGACCTTCCGTCCGGGCCATTACCTGTGCTACCACATCACCGTCTTTATAGCTTAAAACTTCGGTGGCGCCAAATTCTTTTGCAAGCTCCACGCAAACAGGGCGGCTGCCTACTGCAAGGATCCGGGCCGCACCCAGATGGCGGGCGCCTTCCACTGCCATAAGGCCAATGGGTCCGATGCCCATAACCACCACTGTGTCACCAATTTTAATATCCGCAAATTCCGCTCCTGTAAAACCTGTCGTCACCACATCCACACACATGAGCGCCTGTTCCAGTGTGACTCCCTCCGGAATCTTAGCCAGTGTGGTATCTGCATCCGGAATCAAAAACTTCTCAGCAAATACCCCGGGCATGGAACGTCCCAGCTGATGTCCGGAAAAGGGTGCGGAAGCGTGCTTATAATTACCTTCCTGGATTCCCAACGCTCTCCAGTCGGGAGTAATGGCAGGAACCGCCACCAGATCACCGGGTTGAAAATCCTGTACCAGTTCTCCGGTTTCCAGAATTTCCGCAACGCATTCATGACCCAGGACCAGATTGGGGGCCTTTCTTGAGCCGCCGCCGTATACGGTATGGACATCCGAGGAGCAAGGGGTTACCGCAACGGGGCGGAGAATTGCTCCATATGGAGTGAGTGTAGGTTCCGGCGCATTATACCAGCCTACTTTTCCAGGTTCAATCAAAACAAAAGCTTTCATAGGTTTTTCTTATATCCTTTCCAGATGATTGGATTTCAATGCCAGAATATCGGTATTCTGTCCAAATTTTTCCTTTATAGTACCTGCAATCTCTTCCGTGTAGCCGGGAGCCACGATCAATATGGCATCCACCGGATTCCTGTGATAGTGGTCCGGAGGCACGATAGGAAGATGGGAGGCAGGTGCATATTTCCCCTGTTTGAAGGGGGCCGAATCTATAATATACTGCGCAAAGGATCCGATGTCCGTGGTGGAGGCAAGGGTAAAGCCCTGATGGCTGGCTCCCCAGACAGCAAGGGTTTTCCCATGATCCTTTAGTTCCCGGATCAGTTCCCTCATCTCTTGGGCAATGGCATCCTGGCTTCTTATCAGGCCGGATACATCGACCTTTTCTGCCTTTTTTTCCTGGTTTGTCTGTCCGCCCGTCTGTTTTCTTTTTCTTACGATTACGGATAAGGTATCCCGGTTGACCATCTCTTCTTCCAGAACTTCAAAACCGGCCGTTTCCACCGCATAGCGCAGAGTCTCAAAGGTATAATAGGCCAGATGATCCCGGATCAGTTCATAATAACCGTCATACTGAAGAATATACTCCAGACTCGGAACCGTAATTAAACCGACACCGTCTTCTGTCAGGTTGTCCGCCATGCAGCGAAGCATGGAAACAGGCTCCGGCTGATGTTCCAGAAAATTAAAGGACAAAAATGCATCGTAGGGACCGCATGCACTTCCATCTGCCGGGGCCAGGACCTGTCCTTCCTTTGCAAACTGTTTCCAGACTTTAAGCCCCTTTTCCTTTGCCAGTTCCACCAGGTTGTCCCGGTTCTCAATGCCGTAAGCTTTTACCGGGAATTCCGACAGCACAGAAAGAAATTCTCCCTGTCCGCAGCCTGCCTCAATCAGTTTTTTTCCTTCTAAATGACACGTATCTATAAAATGCCGGTACTGGCGTCTTCTTAAATTCACCATGGTGGTGCTAAAACCACCGGACCGGATGACGTCTTTGTAATATGCCACCGGCTCACAGTCAAACTGCACCAGACCGCATGCTTCACACTGGTGAAGCCGGAGGGTCATTCCTTTTTCCTCTGCCAGTTCTTCTTTCTCCGGAATATCCTGAGCGGAAGCCGGCATATGATCCAGAGTCATCAAAGGAGTTTCTCCCAAAGGACTGCCGCATACAATACAAATCCTATCTCTCATACCACAAAAATCCTTTCCTGTCAATGTTTTTCTGCTTCATACGTTCTTCGGATTCCCTCAGCAAAAGAAATCTCCGGCTCAAAACCGGTGGCCGCCTTCAGCTTTTTTATATCAGGAATGAGGTTTGCAGGTCCTTCCGCATTGGGCTTTCTTCTTCCGAAGCTGTAGCTTCCATGAAATCCCAGGATCTCATACATCATCCGGATATAGTCCTTTAACGGCCGGTTCTCCTGTTCCGGTGCTGCTACATTATAAATTCCGGAAACCGATTCCTTTTCCTGTTCCATTAAAAGTATCAGTGCCCGGATGCAATCATCAAGATATAAAAAATTCCACATTTGTGTACACTCTCCCAGAGAAATGTATTCTCCTCTGGAAAATGACCGGATACAGCTTTCCACCAGGGACCAGGGATGGTCACCGGGTCCATAGACACTGAAGATTCTGGCATGGATATATTCCATGCTGCAGCTTCCTTCCTGTCTCCATTTCTTTGTCTGATCCATTGCCTGTTTTAAAAATGCAAGCTTTGCCAGACCATATTCGGAAACAGGACTGCAACCCGTCTCCTCTGTCATGGCTTCTTTATGGATTCCGTATTCGGCCTGGGAACCGCTGAAAAGGAAACGCCTGCAGCCAAGCCGTCTGGCCCCTTCCAGAGCTTTTAAGGAATCCTCTGTATTCTTCTGCTGCACCTTTCGTATCAAACGGTTCTCACTTCCCGAACCATCCCAGCCAAAATGATAAAATGCCTGGCATGGTTCCTTTATTACGTCATCTAACTTATGAAGCTCTTCTAAATTCCGCTCAATCTGTATAAGCCCCGGCCGATTTGTATCAATATATTTTCGGTTCTTAGAGCCGGGCCGGACAACTGCATACACTTTATTGCCGTCTTTCAATAACCGGTCAACCAATGCTCTTCCAAGAAAACTGGTGGCCCCTGTTACAACTACGTTCAACGTCCTTCCTCCTAAACTTCCCTGATGGTATCTTTACCCTTTTAACCTTGGTATGATCATGTTGCGCTCCATCTCCTCCTCCGGAAGAAATGGGGATAAGTCTTCTAAAGGCGGGGATACCATGGTTCCGTCGGGAAGACGCTTTGCCGATGACTTGGGCTCAAAATTCTGGTCCCTGCTTACAAAGACCTCACAAATCACAGGTCCCTTTTGGGAAAATGCTGCTTCAATTCCCTGTTCCATCTCTCCGTTATGGCGGATCGAAACATATGGATACCCGTAGGCTGCCGAAAGCTTTTCCATATTCGGAAAGCTTAGATCCCTGCTGTCATCGCCCACTCCCACCAAAGGCTCACCGAAAAAGTTCTTCTGGGTCTGGCGGATGGAGTGATACCCGCCGTTATTGATCAGGAATATCTTAATGGGCATCTGGTGATGGATAATGGTCTGTAATTCCTGTAAATTCATCTGTATGCTTCCGTCACCGGTCACAAGGATAATATCCTTTGAAGAATCTGCCATACAGACTCCGATCGCAGCCGGGAGGTCGTAGCCCATGGAGGCTACTGCGGAATTGGTGATAAAGCGCTGTCCCTCCTTCATGAGGTACGCATGTCCTCCAACCACACAGGCGGAACCATTCCCCACTACCGTGATCTGGCCTTTTTCTGCCCTTCTGCTGAGCTCATTGATAAATGCATAGATATTAGTATTCTCATCTGCTCCATGCTGGTAGTGCTTTGGCAGGACGACCGGATACTGCTCCTTCCACATGCGGCAGGTCTCATTCCAGTTCATGGAACCAATCCCTTTTCCGCCTTTAAAAAGAGGTGCTTTCCCAGTTGCCTCATATTCTGTATCCAGAACCGCTTCCAACGCGGTAAGAAGATCCTTTACATCCGCATGGATACGCATATCTGCATGGATTGATGGTTTTTTCAATTCCTCCGGATCAATATCATTGACGATCACATAGGCATCTCTGGCCCATGTTTTATAGTTATACCCTACCTGGCGGATGCTTAAGCGGCTTCCCAGAGACAGAACCAAATCACTGTTTTGTACGGCAAAGTTGCCTGCCCGGTCGCCCATTCCGCCTCCTCTTCCGGTGTAGAGGGGATGATCTTCGTAAATGCAGTCCTGACTGTTCCAGCCTGTCACCACAGGAATCCCTAGCTTTTCTGCTACCCGGAGGAACACTTCATGAGCCTGTCCAATCCGGATTCCGTTGCCGGCATTGAGGACCGGACGGGACGCACTCTTTATTCTCTCAAGAATCTCTCTGGCTGTTTGTGCTGTCACAGGCTTTGGCAGAATCTGACGCTTTTCCCCACATCCTGCCTGGTCTTCTTTTATCTTCACCTCACTGGCGGCTGCCCAGCCGTCTCCCCCATTTTCATAATCTTCCGGGGAAAAACCGATTAAATCTTCGGTTTCAATGTAAGCGCCCTGGACATTGAGAGGAATATCCAGCCAGGAGGGGCCGGGGCGTCCGGAGAGCGCCAGATATATGGCCTTTTCCAGACAGTAACGGATTCTCATGGGTTCAATAACCATCTCACTGTATTTGGTCATACAGTCCACCGCTTTTACTATATCAAATTCCTGGTCTCCCATCGCACGTATGCCCACGCCAGACCATCTGGCCGTGGTGTCATAGCGGACCTGCCCGGACAGGATCAACATGGGAATGGAATCCAGCCAGCCGCCAAGCACTCCGGTGATGGCATTGGTCCCTCCAGGGCCGGTCGTTACGCAGACCGCAGCAAGCTTTCCATGGATTCTGGTATAGGCTTCTGCTGCTATGGCACATGCCTGCTCGTGATGGTTGTACAGGCAGTTTAACCCTTTTTCATGGCCAAGTGCATCATTTAAATGCATGGCACCTCCGCCTGTGACCGTAAATACCTGGCTGATCCCGGATTCCAAAAGCTTCCCGGAAATATAGTTGGATACTTTCATTCTCATGTTTCATCGCTCCTTTGTAAGGAATGTTTTTATCTGTTTGTGATTATACCACACCAACCTTTATTTTCCTATTAAAGTTTTCTTACTTTCTACCGGCCGTAAACGGACGGGCAGCCCCTGGGAAATCACATCTTTTTTCTTGTTATGTTATCTCCTTCCATATCTGCCATGAAACCACACTATCTTTAAACCTTTCGGGTGGGTTATAATCGCAGAGTAATGCAACTATGGATTTTCGGCCACGATAAAACTTATTGCAAAAAAGGAGAGAACATATTTATGAAAAAGCACTTAAAATTGATGGCTGTATTATCCGCTGCCGGTGTAATAGCAGCCGCAGCTCCAGAGCTGGGTCTCTTTAGCACGGCCTCAACCGCTTATGCAAAGTCAATTGGCTGGGTAGAAGAAAACGGTTCCTGGAAATTTTATGAAGAGGGTGATTACTATGCAACCGATTCATGGAAAAAATACGGTGAGGACTGGTATTATTTAGACGAAGATGGCGAAATCGCAACAAGTCAGGAAATCGACGAATATTACGTTGATGACAGCGGAAAAAGAGTCACAAATCAGTGGATCTCTGTGAACAACGATAACTACTGGGACTCCCCTGACGCTCCGGAAGTATTCTGGCATTATTACGGAAAAGACGGCAAGGCGGTTGAATCCAGATGGCAGAAGATCGATGATAAATGGTATTATTTCGACGAGCAGGGTCAGATGCTGACCGGTAAAGTTGAAATTAATAATAACACCTTTTATCTTGGCGATGAAAACGACGGCGCTAAGAAAACCGGCTGGTTTGAACTTGACAGTGTAAGCGAAGATTCGGAGAACCCTCTCTCCTGGTACTACTTTGATAAAGACGGCGTTATGGTAAAAGATGAAGTTGATAAAAAGATCGACGGTGCTTACTATACGTTCGTAAACGGAGAAATGCAGACTGGCTGGTATAAACTTCCGGTAAAAGCTACCCCTTCAGAAGCGGCCGAAAATACAAACGACAATGCAGGTTCCGCAGCAGGATATCAGTACTACGATCCTGATAACGGTGCAAGAGTAGATGGCTGGAGAGAAATCGAAGGCATTTCCGGTGTCAGCACAGAAGATGAACTTTACTGGTTCTTCTTTAAAGACGGTGCTCCTTACTATGCAGAAAAAGGAATTGAATTATTTACTATCAATTCTGAGAAATATGGATTTAATACAAAAGGTGAAATGCAGACTGGTCTTAAGGTCGTTACTTTAAAAGATGGAAGCATTGCAAACTTCCATTTTGCAGACAACGGTGTCATGGATACAGGAAAGCAGACAATCTATAACGAAGACTTAGATGAAAACGAGATCTGGTATTTCCACACTTCCGGAACCAAAAAGGGACAGGGCTATACCGGTATCCTTGACAAAACAGTTTATGAATACGGTTTAAGAAAGGAAGCATCCTCTGATTTAAGACTGGCTTCCGTATCTCTTAACGGTGTTAATTATCTGGTAAATACAAACGGTGTGGTTCAGACTGCATCTTCCACCTCCAAATCTGTTGTTAAACCAGAACTGGGCGCAGGATACAAAGATTATAAAGATAACAACGACAACGTATTTGTAGTTGATGAAAATGGTATTATTCAGTAAGATAACAATTGATTAAAATTACAAAAGATTCATCCGTTCAAATAAAGGAAGTCCGCACGCGCTTATGCGCCGCGGGCTTTTTTTGTGTGTTCTTTATGATTTTTTTGTAAAATCTACAATTTTTGCGTTACATTTTCCATTGATTTGCGTTATATATTATAGGAGTAGACTGTTTTTACATAAAATTTAAGAAAAAAGGAGGAGACTAATGAGAGAATTGTCCGTGTACTACTGTTCGAAATGCGGTTACTATGGATATTATCAGCTTCAGCGCAATGCAGTGTGTCCAAAATGTAAGGTTGAAATGAACGCCTTATCTATCAGCTACCAGGATTTCATGGATCTATCCTGTGAAGCAAGGGACGAGATGCTTTCCCTACATATTATTGAATCTTCGTCTCCTTATGTCCAGCGCCTATTGGCGCCGCACAAGGTTAATAATAACCGGGAGATTATCGCCCGTATGGGTGATCGCATTACCGAATTAGAAATAGAAAATGAAAAGCTGAATCAAACCATTGAATGGATGCACCAGACAATCTGGGAACTTGTCCGCAAAAATAAGGGAATGGTTCCTGATGACAAGACGAATTCAGATAAAGGGATTGATCCCTGACTGGGAAACTCCCGGGAGTGCCGCCGCACTCCCTGACTTATCCCAGGTCAGGCAATCCTGTCAACGCTTATGTACCGGCCGAGCAATCTGTTCAACGTTTGGTTCAACCTTTCAATCACCTTGTGGAGCTTCTTGTTTTCTTCCATTAACCTTTCGTTCTCCATCTCTATAATCCGCAGCTTCTCAGCGTCTGTCATATAGAAAACCCTCCTTTTTTTCTGCTTTTCTAGTAACCACTATAAGCCGTTTCCAACTATTTGAAAAGTAAAATTAATCGCAAAATTCGACATTTTCTTATAACTATTGATTAAAATGTTTATATTTTTTGTGAATTTCCACAAAAAATACTACATCTATTGAATGTCAAAAAAGGAGGTACAAGATATGCTATTTCCATTGTTATTTTATTGTCGATAAAATTTGTGTAAAAATTTTCTTTTTTCGAACTATATTTCACTATTTATCTCTTATTTTAACTTGGATAGATTTTAAAACTAATTGATACATATCAGAATAACTGAAAAACGCATGGAAAGGTTTGGAGAATCTTTCTCTCCGGAATCTCATACAGGGCCGCCGGACCTGTTAGCAGACCTTAACCAGACAGACCATTCAGAGCCAGCCCCACACTCCGAATGCAGCACTCCAAATGAAACAAACGGTTCTTTAAATCACCATCCGGTTTTCACTCTTTGTCTCTCCCTGATAAGTGATCACATGTATTAATTTTTTCTATTCCTCCATCTGCCGCCACGGCTTTCAACCCCCGCCGAATTAACTCTTTCATCATCCCGTTCTGAGTTATATTTCCAAAATACTTCTTTCTGACTGCCTTCAACTCAGCCTCCATGTCTGTCGTTAGAGAGATTGTAAACCGTTTCAAGCGTGTACCCATTGATTCCTTCTCCTTTCCGTCCAGTGGTTCACTGAACCTGACAGTTTAATTATATTGGTTCACCGATTCACTGTCAATACCCTTATTGCATAACATCTTTACTTCTCTGGTTCACTGATGTATAATTAGAATAATTTATAGACGAGGTGATTGATATGGCTACAAATAAACCAAGATATACCGTTTCTGTTGATGATGAATTGTTTAAAGAAATTGAAGACTTTCGTTTTGAGAACCGTTTCCAGACCAGATCTGAAGCGACAGTGGAGCTGATCCGGTTGGGACTCCGCGCGCTTCGCAAGGAGAGAGAAGAGAAAAAGAATTGAATTGATTTTTGACAGAAAAAACGTAAACGGTAGTCCATAGGTATCTCCGTAAAACTCGTAGTTTTTTAAAGATAAGGACATTATCTCAAAAAAAACTAGCTAGAAGCGAGGTACCTATGGACTACCGTTTATGTATTTAATTTCAAGGTATGCATTGACTGTAAGCGCTCCATAGTAAGTACCATCACAAAAGAGGGTGTCGCAAAATCACCAAAATAAGGTGATGGAGTGACACCCTCTTTCTGTTTAGGCAAAAAAACAGGAAAGCCTCCTGCTTTGTGGATTTGTTTAGTGTAAAATAAAACTGTAACGAAATGCAATCCAAAAGTGTAACACTCCCTGCATCAAAAAATCCATTGTAACACCCTTCCAAATCCATTATCCTTATGTTTGTCGAGAACTTAAGGAGGAAGAAAGGAATGTTATCAACGGATGATATCAAGTATATCAAACGTCTCTACGAAAGTGAAGGGATTTCCATCCGTGAAATCATGCGCCGGACAGGCTATCACTATGAAACTGTTAAAAAATACCTGGACATGGAGGACTTCAATGAGCCTCTTCATCCACCAAAGGATTCAACCTCTCTATTGGATCCACTGAAGCCTGTCATAGATCAATGGCTCCTTGATGATTTAAAAGCTCCACGCAAACAGCGTCATACTGCAAAGCGTGTGTTTGAACGGTTGCTGGCTGAATACCCGCAAATGCTTGAAGTAAAACTCCGCACCGTTCAGTATTATGTATCTCAAAAGAAAAAGGAATTATTTCAATCACAGCAGAAAGCATATCTTCCGCTGTATCATCCGCCAGGTGAAGCACAGATAGACTTTGGACATTTCTCTTATATCAATAATTCTGGAGAGATGACAGATGCATTGAAACTGACGATGTCATTTCCCTTCAGCAATCATTCCTACTGTCAGATATTTGGTGGTGAGAACCAGCAATGCCTGCTCCAGGGAATGAAAAATATCTTTGAGTACATGGGAAAAGTTCCTAACAGGATTGTATTTGACAATCTCTCCAGTGCAGTAGCACATATGGGAAAGGTAAACGGTAGTCCATGCATACCTTGAAATTAAATACCGCCATTT